>JAZQOH010000001.1:0-42512 GCA_045627725.1 Prevotella sp.
CCTCGAGTCGAAGAAGGTGAAGCTCGACAACCTCGCTATCTTCTCGCTCGGCCTCAAGGGCACCGGCGCAGAGTCAGTGGAGAAGTTCTCCGTCAGCTCAAACATCAAGTCGGCTCACATCAACGCTCTCGGCACCGGCTCGTTCTCGAAGAAGGAACTCGACACCACGGTACGATTCCAGGAGGTTGGGGAGTACACCTCGGGCAAATAAGCCCCTCTCCCCTTACCCTCCCCCGAGGGGGAGGGAGTAAATAGGGGGCATCGCTCAAACTTCAAATCAATTAACTATGGTGTAAAATTTTCTATAGATTTTTTTTTCCTATTTTCACCTGATATCTCGGCATTAGCCGAATCTTAAAAAAGAAAGCCTTCAGTTATTTTAGATTGTATTTTCATCCAGATTTATAGCTCAGATTTTAAAAAATCTCATATAAAAATCAAGAAATAATCTTTGCTTAAAATATTAAATGGAAAACTATTATGATTTCGCTACGCTCAGAAATCTGATAAAAATCGAAGAATAATCAGGATAAAAATCTTTATAGACATTTTTACACCCCTCTAATTAACCCGATTATTAATCTAACCGCTTTACCCCTCAAGCGCTAACCACTCCCTCCCCCTCGTGGGGAGGGCTGGGGAGAGGGGCTGATTATGAAGAAAGACACTTGGAAATTCATCCTGCAGTTGCTGATAAGCATACTGACGGCAGTGGGCACTACGCTGGGAGTGACCAGCTGCATTTGATTCAATTGACAATTGACGATTGACAATTGATAATTATACTAAATCGCCCATCCCTTCAGGTTTATACCTAAGGAATGGGCGATTTTTGTTTATCAGAATGAAGAGTCTTGATGTTATTAATAAGTTGTGTATATGAGACTGACTATTTTAGCTTTGAGATTATCTCTTCGTATGAAGAGATGTAATACTCGTTAATAGGCATATCCACTCCTTTTACCTTAACTGTGCGTTTTCCTGATGGCATCTTCTTAACAGCCTCAATGCGCGAAGAAGCAATCTTAACCAACTGTTTTCTTACCTTCTTATCAGAGGAATAATTTTCGGCAAGAGCAGTGAGATAATTCACTATGCTGTTGTCGCTGAAGTTGTATCCTGCTGGATTGTTTACATAATCCAGAGTATACTGATATAGAGCAGGATAGTCCTTACCATAAAAGGCAGCGTTGCGGATAAGAGTGGTTTTGATATCTTTTGCAATAGGTACATTGTATTCCTCAGCCTTTGCCACAAACTCGTTAAGTCCCTTTTCGTCAAGTTTCTTAAACTCATGGTTGTCATATACAAGGAAACGCATAGCATAGTTAAGCCATAGTCCGTCAAAGTCGCTCGCCATCTTCTTTCCCTGATGAGCAACTACGATATCGCGATGCTTGTATATGGTAAGGAAATAGTCATCTGCTGGTGTGAAGTTATTGTAGATGAAAGTCTTGAACAGTGCTGTATCAGCAGCCACCTCTTCTGGAGTATGTGAACTCAATACTGTTACTATCACGTTCTTCTTCTCTTTACGCATATAATTGTCATCAAGAAGTTTCACATACTCCTTGATGAATTCCTCATCGCGTTCACCGTTCTGGAAACGCTTCTCCATAGCCTTGAGAGGATTCTCCGTAACCATAGCCTTCTCTATGATTCCGATGAATCTCGTTATATCGCAAGCACCAGCACTGCGGTTTATCAGTTCACCGTCATTCTTAATCATCAGGAAAGTAGGGTAAACATTCACGTCATAACGCTTTCTCAGTTCTATACCTTCACCTTTTTCCATGTCGAAAGTGCCGCACACGAATTTGCTGTTGAAATAATCACCAGCTTCCTTCTTTGGGAACTCCTTCTGTGCCATCATCTTGCATGGACCGCACCATTCCGTGTAGCAGTCGATAAACAGAGGCTTATTCTGCTCCTTTGCCATCTGCAATAGTTCGTCAAAAGTCTTTCCCTCATTGAAATTAACACCCACGTTTTCCTGTGCCATCAGTGGCAGGAAACAGGAAACGAATAATAAAATTGAAATAATTCTCTTCATAGCAATATCTATTTTGAGTGCAAATATACAAAAAACATTTTAATATCCAAAAGAAATCAAGTTACCATGCCTGCGCTTTTGCATCAACATGGTAACTTGATAAATCAGGAAATATTATTCAGTTCAAAAAATTATCTCTCACGATAGATTACGTCGCGAATCTTAGCAAATCCTTTCTGCTCCTTGAGAAGAGTGAACTTACCATCGTTGTCCACGTTGTAGATACGGAGAACACCGCCTTTCACTGGATCACTCTTGTCGTATGAACCAATCATGAGAGCATAGTCGGTTGCAGCGAGATCAGGATCAGTAGTAGAGAAGTCCTTTACGAGAAGATTGCATTTTACCATTGTTATCTCCTCGTTAGAAGGGATAGAGATACCATTGGAAAGCGTTCCTGTCATGAGGTTGTAGTTCTTGATGTCATTACCAATCTCATAGAAGCAGTATGGATACTGTGAGTGGAAAGCATAGAACTTAGCCTTGTTGAATCCCTCAGCGTCAATCTTCTTCTCATAAGTAGTATTTACAGCAGCTGCATTATATACAGCGCCACCTACACCGAGACCGAATACAGAACGTTCGCCGGATTCATTCTCAAGAACGGAATATACTGTACCATTAGAGAACCAGCAACCCTGCATGGTGATGAGTTTCTTACCTGAGATAGCAGGATCAGGCTGCCCCGTTACAACATCAAGCTTGCTTGGAGCCGCATAGATATAGCGACCCATGTAGCGACCATTTGTCTTGTCATAGTATATGATCATGTATACACCTGCAACGCTACCTGGTACGGAACCAACGAATGGTGCAACCTCAAACTCTGGTGCACCGTATGCAGTTGTTGTGTTGATAGGAGACTCAAAGACAGAACCATAGGAATAGCCTCTTGAATATAGATTGCCCTTGTCTGTAATCATATCATTCACATAGTAACCGTGAGTCTGAGCAAGAACAACGGTTTCATCCTTTGGCTCAGCGATGAACTGATACTTGGCATCCAGCGACTCGTTTGTTGCAAGAGTGTTGATGTCGAGGTATGAAGCGCCCTCACCAGTACTTACAACGATAGCCTGATAAGATGTGTAGTAGTCATACATCGAAACACGATTAGCATTGTGACGGAGAGGAGCATCCTCGCCCATTACATCGCGAACGATAGCCTCACGACCATTGCCAAGGTCAGAGAGAAGATCAAGGCGAACCTTATTCTCGTTTCCCTCATCGCAGAGAACGAGCCATCCCTTATAGGTTGCAGAAGTGACTACGAGCTTTGCAGAGAAGTTTTTAGTAACGTCGGTGCGCTTGTCCTTCACTGTGTACCAGAGAAGGTATGTGCCTTGATTCTCTGTTGGAGTGTAAGTGAAGTCCTTCTTACCCTCAGGGTTGATGTCATGCTTACGAGTGTTATCGGAGAAAACGCCAGACTGTGTGAGGATAGAACATCCGAACTCATAGTTTGGGTTGTTTGCATCGATGACACCTTCGATTGAAGACTTGATGACAGGCTTAATTTCAATTTCATCAACCTTCTGTATTGCTGTTATGTTCTCAGGAATACCCTCGATGCTGATTTCAGGAACCTCAGAGTAATCGTAGTTACCCTTGTCCTCATAGCAGGCAGAGAGAGCAAACACCGCAACGGTAGCAGCAATGATATTCTTAAATGATAAATGTTTCATAAGATGTTACCTTTTTACTATTTTAAGTGTGAGTAATCAACTGCGTATGAGTCGGAAAGCTGCATATACTCGCCATCCTCGTCATAGACAGGAGTGCCTTTGTCTGCTGCTTCCTGAAGCTGATCATGAAGCTTACGAGCTGCGTATGCAAACTTACCGAGTGCAATCTTAGCGCCAGAGAAGCCTGCATTGCTCCAGTCAGAGTGTGACCAACCCATGATAGCGTTGACCATCTTCTCCTTTGTTGCAGACCATTTGCCCCAGTAGTCCTCACCGAATGAGCCCCAATAGCTTGGCTCGGAATACTTCTCGCTCATGGAATATTTGTAAACACTACCGCAGAGCATCTTGCCTGAGATGCTGTTCCAGAGGGAAGAGTTGCGGAACTGCTCCAGTTCGAGTGTAAAGTTATTGTTAGCTTCGAGTTTGAACACTACGACGAGAGTCTTTGTGACCAGGTCATTGTGGCGATAGAACTTCACAGGTACTTTGGCAGAAGCCTGACCAGCTTTGATAACGCAGTCCTTCACATCGAAGTCGAAGTGAGTGCCACGAACAGCTGTTGACTTAGATTCGTCAACCTTGAGGATGAACTCGCGGTCATAACCCACAGTGTCGCCCATGAGACGTACGGTGATAGCATCATTCTGCTCCATGATGTCAGCGCGTACTGAAGCGAATGAAACAGCAGTAGAGTCTGTATATGTCTCAGAAATCTTCGTGCTACCAGTGTTGTCGTATGTAGTGGAAGCTACACGCTGGATGAAGATGCCTGCCTTTGTGCCTGGCTCATAGATGGAGAAATCCTCTTCTGAGCAGCTCCAGAGCGACAAGGCAGCAAGCATTGCTATTGCATATTTTGTTATTTTCATAATAAAATATAGTCTTAAATATTTGTAAATGTCTAATGAATCTTAACGGCTTGACAATTCAGAAGCTGGCAGAGGTGGTGTTGTCTCTGCGTCGCGGAAGTAAATCATAGCAGCGTTGTAGCCGTTGTACTCAGAGTTGAGGACTACGTCGGCACCATACTTCCAGTTGTTTGCACGTTTGAAGAAATAGAGCACCTGACCCTCTGCGATGAACTCACGGATATATTCATAGCCGAGGTCAGCCATCATTGTTGCAGATGTTGCTGTTTCTGGATCGATAAGCAGTGTACCGCGAGCCTTCTTCACTACGTTGAGATATTCCACGGCCTTTGGCATATTAGTCTTGAGAAGACACTCAGCAGCGATGTAGTATGCTTCTGAAACGCGAATGAGAGGCATGAGGAATGCGTACAGAGGAGGGTTGCTTGCGTTGTATGAGATAGCCTTGAACTTTGTCAGCACGTCGTAGCCAGCATCATCGTACCACTGTGACTGATAGCGATAGTCACCCTGCTGCTCAGTCTTGAAGATGTAATTTTTGATGTAGTTGGCACGAGGACCGAGGAATGAAGAACCATAGTTGAGTCCCTGAGCGTCGAAGTTGTATGTGAAGATATCAGCACGATCCTTGTTGTAGATACCGAAGAGCACCTCTGTGGAGAATACACGGTCAGGATTTACCTGGTTACCGAGAAGTTTTGCAGAGTCAACCCAAGGGAATTTCTCTGTCACGTTTGCATTGTCAGTGATTTTCTGAGCCTCAGCAAGAGCTTTCTCCTTATCGCCTATCCACATGTATGCACGAGCCTTGAGCACAGCGATAGCGTAGTAGTTCACGCGAAGCTGACGATAGCGCTGATAGTTGTCAGTAGCATCCTCATCAATTGTAGAGAGACGACCTTCCTTGATGACAGGGTCGATAGCGAGAAGAGTCTCTGCAGCATTGAGGTCAGTAATGATTTTTGCCACAACCTCCTTGGCTGTGAGTTTCTCAAAGACTTTTGCTGTTGCTGCGTCGTTGTAAGGAATACTAGGAGTCTCGATTGCAGCCTCTGTTACAGGCTCAAGACCAAAAAGGCGGAGCATGTCAAGGTGGAGCATAGCGCGGAGAGCGAGCATATCTCCTTTGATGAGAGCCTTGTCAGTGTCAGTAAGCACGCTGCCCTTCTTATCTACGTTGTCGATGATGAGGTTGGCGTTGAGGATAGCGTTGTAAGCAGAGGTCCAGATTGAGTTGAGACCATTTACTGCTACATCATCAGTATATTTGAATGCTGCCCAAGGATAGTTTGAAGCAGAGCTTGATGCTACCTGATAGCGCTTTGACATAAGATCAACGGCGCCCCAGGAAAGGTTCTTGCCATAAAGTGAGTTGCTGGCAAGTATGTTGTATGTTCCGTTCACAGCAGAATAGAATCCTGCACGTGTATTGAACTGCTGACTCTCTGTCTGTTTGTCGTTAGGTTGATAGTCGAGCCAGTCAGAGCAACTGGTCATTGCCAACGCACCAACAATCAGGAAGGTCGCTTTTGTTATTATTCTTTTCATTGTCATATATATTTATTAAATATGTATGTTCTATTATAATGTTAGTGACAGTGCGAATGAAACGCTACGACTGAATGGATAGCTTGTACCACGCTCTTCCTTGATAGAAGAGATGCGGAAGATATCATTCATGTAAGCATTGAGACGCAGACCGTTGATGCCGAGCTTTGTCTTTACGAATGTAGGATCAAACTCATAGCCGAGCTGGAACGACTCAAGTGAGAATGTGTTCTCATCCTGTACGAAGCGTGAAGACATTGGAGTGTTGGCAGATGAAGCGATGTTCTTGAACTGAGCGATGTCACCTGGTTTCTGCCAGCGGTCATAGAGAGCACGCTTATCCTGGTTGTAGCTGAGAGCAGAAGCACTGATGTTCTCCACTTTGTTATATACAGCATTGTTGAATGACTGACCACCGAAGCGATAACGGAATGTAGCACCTACGCTGAAGCCTTTGTAGCTGAAGTTAGAACCGAGTATGCCTTCTGCGTCAGGACGTGTGTTACCTACAATGACCTCATCATCGTATGTGAAGTCGTATGTGTAGGTACCATCCTTCTTGATAAACATCTCACGGCCGTTTGCAGGGTCGATACCAGCAGAGCGAACAGCCCAGATAGCGTCAGGATCAGCACCGTCATAGTAACGTGTAAGTGTACGGCTCTTGCCATAGCTATTGAGCGATTCAAGAGTGTTTCCTATACCTTCGAGCTTTGCCTTCTCCATACGGATATTTGCACGTACAGACCATGTGATGCGCTTCTGGAAGTCGCGAAGGATGTAGTACTGTGCTGTAGCTGTGAAGCCCTGGAAAATCTGCTTACCAAGGTTTGTGTTGTATGTGAGACTTGGAACACCGCTTGAAGAAGGAAGACCTACAGCGATGAGCAATGGGTCGGTGCTCTTGTGATAGTAGTCGGCTGTGATGTTCAGACGATTGTTGAGAACTGTGAGGTCAAGACCGATGTTCTTGTCAAGAGTTGTCTGCCACTTAAGGTCAGCGTTGCCAAGAGTGCCAAGTACTGAACCGAGACCGAAATAGTTGTATGCACTCATAGCATAAGCGTATGTGGTGAGCGACATAGCAGAGTCGTAGTTCATGTTACCTGGGTTACCGATAGAAGCACGAATCTTGAAGTAGTTAATCCAAGGAGCATTATCCTTGATGAACTGCTCGTTGTGGAGATTCCAGCCAAGACCGAGTGACCATGTGCCGATAGTATTACGGTTTGAACCGAATACTGAAGCGCCGCTCAGACGCACGCTGGCATCGAGCAGATAACGGTCCATGAGGGAGTAACCACCAGTGAAGTATGCACTTGCAGAGCGGCTTACGGACTCGTTGTACTGTGGACGGCCACCATCCTGATATCCGTTAGAGTATGAAGGATATGTGAAGTCACCACTTGGGAATCCCTGTGCAGCATAGCCCTGGAGAGTTGTCTTCGACTCAGAGATGTTGCCACCGAGAGCGAGGTTTACACGATGGATATCGTTGAAGAGCTTTGCGTATATTGCTGTGAACTCACCTTCGTAGCGAGTTGATTTGTTGTTGTTGTAATTATAAGAACCACGCTTCAGGATATCATAGCTCTCGAAACGGGTGTCGTCAGGAGAGATGAAGTTATCCTTCTCGGAAGTAGTGTGAGTGATACCTACACGAGCACGAAGACGAAGCTCTGTGAGAGGATTGTACTCTGCAGAGAAGTAGTTGGAGAGCATCAGCTGCTGAGTATGATTGCGGCTGTTGAGTTGATCATTGTAGATAGGGTTGCCTTGACGTGGCTCATAGTTGTTGTTGGCAAGGAACTTGTCAACAAGACCATCCTCATTGTATTTCTTGAAGTATGGGTTAGCTTTTGCGTATGAGTCAAACGAAACGATAGGATCGTTGTAGTCTGTTATCTGTGCTGTGAACTTGTTGGTGAAGAGCAACTTGTTTACACGGTATGTGAGGTCGAGGTTGCCACCATATACTTCACGGTCAGACTTCTTCATAACGCCCTGTACACCATTGTATGTAAGGCCGATACCAAATAGGAATCCGTTGGAACCGCCATCGAGATATACATTGTGGCGATGGTTGATACCAGTACGAAGTGGTTCAGAGAGCCAGTAAGTGTCAACACCTGAAGCAACTGCAGCCTTACGCTCCTGATAGAAGTCGTCAAGAGCGATGATAGCGTCGCCAGTGCCTGAACCGTCATACTTGCCAGCGAGTTTCTCGAATTCGAGCTTCTCAGCAGAGTTCATCAGGTTGTATGAAGTGAGGTCAGGGATAGAGATATCCATGGAACCGTTGTAGCTAAGGCGGAGCTGACCAGCCTTTGGCTTCACTGTCTCAACTACTACAACACCGTTTGCAGCCTTTGAACCGTAGATTGCTGTAGAAGCAGCATCCTTCAAGATGGTCATCGACTCGATACGGTTGATGTCGAGATTGTAGATAGCCTGGAGTGAAGACTCGAAACCATCGAGGATGAAGAGAGGCTGGTTAGGGTCCTCAGAAAGCTCATCGCGCATACCGAGCATTGAAGACTTACCACGAATCTCGATGTTTGGCATGTGGTTAGGGTCAGAACCGAAGAGGTCGTTGTCGAGCATATTGAATGCAGGGTCGAGGGCCTTCAAACTCATAAGAGGGTTCTGCACGCCGATAGACTTCAGGTCTTCCTGAGAGAAGGTTGCAGAAGAACCGGTGAAGGTATCCTTCTTCTTTGTTACGATACCTGTGACAACAACTTCCTGAATCTCAGTGTCTGACTCGAGGCTGGTGCGGATGCTGTTGCCGCGACCAAGTGCTATTTCCTTTGCCTTAAAACCTACGCAAGAGATTGTCACAACCTTTGCCGATGCAGGAACGCTGAGTGTGAACTTACCATCATTGTTGGTAACTGTACCCTGTGAGGTGTTGCCCTTAACGTAAACGCTGGCACCAGGAAGGATGGAACCCTCATCGTCATAAACGATACCAGTGATGATACGATTACCTGTAGAGATACTCTGCTTGTTGATGCTGATGATGTCGCCCTTCATCTCATACTGGCAGGCAATCTGGTTCATCACTTCGTCAAGCACTTCCTTGGCGCTTTTCTCCTTTGCGTTGATGGAGACTTTTGGCCACTGCTTTGCCGCATTGGCATTGTAGAGAAACTCAAGCTGTGTCTGCTTCTTTATTTCAGCAAACACGCTTTCTACATTAGCAGATTTGACATTGATGCTGACCTTGTTGGAAAGTTTTCCCTGAGCTGTCGCCATAAGGCTTATTGTCATGAAAAACAATAGGAACAAGGCGCGTACTGTCATTGTCGCTTTTCTTGTTTGTTTCATTTGTAATTAATAGTTGGTTATATAAAAAAATATTTTTATGAGGGTGTTGTGTCGTATAATAGAAAAAATCTATTTCTCTATGATTATCTTGCGATTGCTGATATTGAATCGAAGGTTTGTTGCAAAACTGAATGCATCGAGAAGTGTCTGCACATTGTCATAACGGCTGAAATTTCCGCTCACCTGTACATTCTTCATCCATTCCTCTGCATAGTCCACATTGTAGCCATACCATCGAGCCACTACTTGCATTGACTTCTCAAGTGTCTGCTCATGGAATGAGAATTTACCTGTGTTCCATGCTTTATATTGCTCTACGTCTATCTTGCTCGTTGTCAGCGCGCCGTTATTAACAGTTTTTGCCATCTCTCCAGGATTGAGGATTGTCTCTGCCGAAGATACTCCAGTCGATACTCCTACCTTTCCAGTCACGAGTGCAACTTCAGTATTCTTTCTTGTTGACACGTAGAACTCCGTTCCATAGTCCGTAATGATGGTATTGGGAGCATGCACCACGAAAGGCCTGCTTTTATCGTGTGCCACCATGAAATATGCCTCGCCATCTACTATTACCTCTCGCTTAGGATTAGGATGGAAAAGCGTAGGCATAGCGAAATGCTCAGGGTATATGATTCGTGTGTTTGCACTCATGTGTACTATGGTGCCATCGTCAAGACGCAGCCATGACTCACGGTCGCGTCGTGTCTCTATCTGCTGCGCCTCAAGCATCTCTTCCACCTTATCCGGGTCGAGCATGTATTCCTCAAGATGCTCTCGTGTCACTTCTGTCGGTGTGATGATTGAATCTTCGGATACCTGGTCAGCATGTGTGTCAAGCATATTCTCTGCATAACCACCCTCAACACTCTTTTCTATTGCTGCTATCACGTTTGAAGATAGGTTGGGAGGAGTAACGCGGGTATAATCCTGATACCATAGCGAGGTAGCTCCTGCAATAAGAAGTGCGGCAATACATGCAGCAATCTTTCCATACAGAGGATTCAGCCTTATGATGCGCTTGTCCTTGTTTCCTTCAGCCAGTGCATTGTCAATGTCATCCATAAAGGCAATACCATCACGCTCATCAATGAGATTTCGCTTTATGCTCTCGTAGAGCTTCCTGTTATTCCCTTCAGACATCCATTCGTCAAATGCCTTTTGCTCCTTCATTGATAGTGTGGAGTAAAGGGATTTTATTATTATGTCTTTTATATCCATATATTAATGTGTCTTTTATTAGAAGAACGATAAAATGTTTTGTTTTGGTTAAAAAAAAAGAAAAATAGATAGAAAAAGACAAAAAAATAGTTAACTTTGCAACCAAAATTAACCAGAGAACGACAAAAAATAGTTTTTCTATTAGAAATATAGGGAACCTCTAACAGGTGGAAAAGTTGACCGATACAATAGTAAAGAAGAATAACGAAACAGCAATCTATGAAATGTTGTTTCGTGATTACTATGCTCCAATGGTCTTGTATGCCGACAAGAGTCTTAAGGATCGTCAACTGGCTGAGGATGTCGTACAGGATGTGTTTAGCAGATTGATACAGAAAGGGCGAGACTTCGAACTTGGCAATAAGACAAAGCATCTCCTTTTCACTATGTTGCGCAATCAGGTTATCGATGTTATAAGACAGAATAAACGCCGTAAGCTTGAGCCTGTTAAGGAAACTCCCGACGAGTTTTCCATTGAAGATGCCGTGTTTGAGATTGAACTGTACCAGCGCCTCTATAAAGCTGTGGAAACTCTTCCTCGCAAGAATCGCTGTGTGATGCAGATGAAACTGCAGGGGATGAGTGATGCTGAGATAGCAGAATCACTTGGTATTGGCTATGAGACTGTACGCTCTCATGTGAAGAATGGCATTATATCTCTTCGTGGGAAATTTAGCGATTCGCTACTGATTATTTTGTTTTTATTATAATATAATGATAGAGAAACTATTTTTGGCGATGCTCTTCATCGCAGCTGGAATGATGGGCGTAAAGGCCCAAAGCATAGGCGATAAAATTTCTTCTCTTATTCCTACTGGTGAAAATGTTTACAGACATGGGTACAATGAACTCGATGATGAGGGTAAAGCCTTGTATAACAGCATCGTCGAGTCGCTGTATCATTTCAATACAAAAGAGAAATATCTCAACATTCAGTATCGTTGCGACCTTACCGGTGTACCCACGAGCAGAAGCATATATATGGTGATGACGGATTTGAATCGCATCATTCATGATATGCCGGAGATGTATATTCTCTCTACTTATATTCCGCGCCAGGATGAGGTTACAAGAATGTTCTATGCGAGAATCGGCATCGTAAATACCCCGGAGAAGTATCTTGAGGAACTAGAGAAACTCAATGAGATTGCAGACAAGATTCTTGAACCTATCAAGGACGGAATGAGTGATTACGAGAAACTGAAAATTATTCACGATGGTTTCATCAATTGGGGTGATTATGGCGATATGACAGGTGCTGACGCAGGAAACATACGTGGGGCGCTAATCAATAAGAAGGCTGTGTGTGAAGGCTTTGCGCGTGCTGGACTCTTCCTCTGTCAAAGGGCAGGATTGAAGTGTATTTACATAGAGGGGCAGCTGCGTACAAGTTCTGTGAATAATGAATGGGGCAACCATGCGTGGAACTTCGTAGAGGTGGATGGCAAGTGGTATCTCATGGATCTCACCACCGATGGTGGCTTCGCCGGAGTCTGTGGATATTCTGCGTTCCTTCGCGGTCAGGATTATTTTTCAGAGAATTATAAGCTTATGTCGAAGAATGGCTCGTCAGGAGAGATTGACAACAACAGTATGTATAAGTTCATCCCATCTCTTGAAGCCATCACTTATAATCCTACAGCATCTATAGTGGAGGTGGAAGATAAAGGTCGCAAAGCAAAAACAATAAAGTATCATGATGATAAATCCAGACTTATCATTCAGAAAAACTCTCATCTATATGATGTCTTAGGTCGGAAGATTGATAAGTAGTATTCGTGTAGTTTTATTTACAAAAAAATTATTCGTTAGGAATTGCGTATGGGGTGTAGGCAGCGACGCTGGTGGTACCCATCCTATCGACGATTGACAATTGACGATTGACAATTGACAATTGACAATTGACAATTGGCTCACCCAATATGATTGAAATTTTTGTTTGACAGGAAAAAAAGAAGAGGCACTCAAAGGGTGCCTCTTTTGCATATACGAAACGGTGTTCTGCTTATATCTTTCCGATATTGACGCGTATTCCGGCATATACCATTGCGCCGCTTACAGGTCCCCATATCATTGTGGAGTCGAACGACTTGAATGGTGTGTCGGCACCGATGACAGGATTCTTCTGCTTGAAGCCTGTGAGGTTTTCACCGCCAATATATACGGAGAAATGGCGGAACCAGCGGGTCACCTGTGCGCTAAGCTGCTCGAAGGCTTGGAAGTTCTCATTCCATGACATGCTGCCATCAGCCATCTGATATGGCTTTGGCATACGACCACCACCGTTCAACTGCAAAGTGACATCGAACTGCCACAGCTCGAGGGGCGTCTTATAGCCAATGCTGATGAGTCCCTTGTATTTGTTTGTGAGAGGCTTGGTGAGGAGTTCGCCGTTGTATGTAGCCTTCACAATGTTGCGGCGATATGCAGCAGTGAGGGTGAAACCGTTGAAGACAGGGTATGTAGCATCTATCTGGAACACATGGGAATAGCAGTCTGTGCCATAGGAGTCATACACCTTCACGGCATTATGATCGCTGTCGAAGTCGATAACAGCCTGATTGCGGAAGTCGGTGTAGTAATACTCGGCGTTAAGCTTGATGCGCTTGCTGGCAACAGGGATGACGAAACCAGCGCTGAAACCGTAGTTCCATGCCTCTTCCATACGACTATGCTCATCGATAATCCTGCGGGTGGAAGCCATGAGGTTATGGTTCTCTGCCATGATATGTGCCGAACGATAGCCCTTTCCTATCTCTGTGCGCAGGGTTACGACATCTGATGGCATCCACTTC
Organism: Prevotella sp.; assembly: GCA_045627725.1. Lineage (GTDB taxonomy): Bacteria > Bacteroidota > Bacteroidia > Bacteroidales > Bacteroidaceae > Prevotella. The sequence goes on from JAZQOH010000001.1 coordinate 13,502, forward strand.
AGATGCATACGGGGAGTGATGAAGCCATCATATTCCGAACTGATATCGCCGCGCAGACCTGCCATGGCAATAAACCTGTCGTTGAGGTTGAAGGTATATTGAGCATAGATGCCAGAGACGCTTTCCTTGTTGAAAGGCTTTGCAACGTCGCAATATTGCGAGCCAGGCAATGTCTCCTTGAAATAGTCATGATTGAAGGAAAGACCTGTGGAGAGATTGTGCTTCTTCGTGAAGTTGGTCTCATACATCAGCTGTCCGTATAGATTCTTCTGGTTGACATCATACTTTGCCAGACCATAGCTGGCATCCATGTCGTGGATAGAGCCGGAAAGCATGAGAGCGAGGTTGGTGCCATGCTCCTTGTCAAGCACCAGGGCATGCTTCATATACATCTCATAGCGCTTGGTGTCTATGCCTATCCTGTACAAGCCATGCACAGGGTCTATCACAGCATGATGACCATGAGTCGTCTGTCCGCCTTTGGTATTCTCGCCAAGCAACGACAAACCGCCATGGAAGATATACTTATCGCCAAGGTATGCCCAGCGATTCTGCATGTTATACTGGCGCTTGTCAGGCATATCCATGAAGCCATCCCCGTTCTTGTCATGCTCTGCATAGCGGTCTTCATAATGAAGGAGAAGCTCGGTAGAGAGTCGGGGATTGATGTGTACGTTGGCATCGGCATTTGCCTCAAAGCGCGATTCGATGTCGCCATAGAGGTTTACTGTTACCCCTTGCTCATCTTCGGGCTGAAGATACTGCACGTTTATCTGTCCTGTGATGGACTCATATCCGTTGCGCACCGACGATGCTCCTTTGGACACCTGAATGCTCTTCATCCACGTGCCAGGCACATAGCCGAGGGCAAAAGGAAGTGCTGCGCCGCGGAAATTAGGGATGTTCTCCGTGAGCATCTGCACGTATGTGCCTGAAAGTCCAAGGAGCTTAATCTGTCGTGCTCCTGTGGCAGCATCACTATAGTTTACGTCAACACTTGGGTTGGTGGTGAAGCTCTCGCCAAGATTGCAGCAAGCAGCGCGGAAGAGTTCCGATTTGTCAATCTCTGTACCTATGGCAACGCCAGACAGGTTTCTCGTTCCCTGACGATTGCTGACGATATTCACTTCCTGCAACTCCTTTGAAGCGTGTATGTCGAGGGTATCTTTCTCTATCGCACACATCACCCTTGCCCCTGCTTCAAGCGTCATTGCAGCGAGGACAAGCGTAAAGAGCGGTTTTATAGGATTCATGTTCATCTGTCTCGTCAAATTATCTCATATCTATACTGCTCAGCACAACGCCTTCGGTGAGTGCCTTGAAGGTGATAGTGTGCTTTGCAGATGATATATCCATGGGGAGGGAAAGGACGCGCTCGGCATAGTTGCGGAAGACGTTCTGCTTCCATTCCTCAGAACGGTCGTAGGTTTCGTAGTTTACTTGCTTCGCTTCGCCACCGTCAACGCTGATGGAGAAGGTGAGTTTCTTGCCGTCAACAGGGAGGTTGGGCAAGAGACGGATGCGGAGAGTGATGGTGTCGCAAGCCGATATTCTATACATTGAGAATGTGTATGACTCGCCCTTCTCCACCTTGAGCATGGAGCCGGAGGTGCCAAGTCCGTTAATCGTGTTGGGATAGCGTGAAGAAGAGAAAACGGGAGTGATGGCTGTCCATTCGCTGTCCTTATCATAAGAAGGGAGTTGCTCGGGAGAAATCTTGTCGAAGACAAGGAGGGAGCGAGGACTGCGGCTCATCATCTTATTCCATTTTCCGTTGTTTGAGAAACCTTCGTTGTATCTCTTCGTTAGACTTGCGATAGAGTCATAAGCTGCGAGGCAAAGCTCTGGGCACAGGAACTTGAAGTTCATCTGGGCACTTCCCTGCACAGGATATTTCACGAGTTGGAAGAAGGCATCGCGCTTCTCCATCGAAACACCCTCCCAGAGCGCTTCTACCCTATCGCTTATCTCTTTGTATCCATTGATGCGATGAGCCACATCCTCCTTCGTCCAATATTCTATAGGATGTATCGTGTTCTGCCAATATGCCTTGTCCTTTTCCTCCACACGAGTGCCAGCCATGTGCTCAGGCTTTCTGTCCCATGCCAGTTGATAGAACCTGTTCATCACAGGAGCAATGTCTTTGGCCATCTCGTCGCCGAACTCGCGGGCATAGAAGGAATGCATCAGTTTCTGTGCCGTATTCATCTTCACAACATCAGCAGCAGGACCATGCCATGCAAGGTCGGCAAACAGCTCTATCTCAAACTCGGCAGGCTTCACATCGCCCACGTTGAGAATCCACATCTGCTGTATTCCGCGATTGTAAGCCTCTGTCAGTTGCTGCTCCATAAGATATGGCGAAAGCGTTGAAAGCCAGAGATAATCATGAGGTCTGCCCCAATAGCTCGCGTGATAATAAAGTCCGTTGCCTCCCTTTCTCTCGCGCTCCTCAGCGTTAGGGAACTGACGAATATATCCATAGTTATCATCGGTCCACATGAGTGTGACATCATCAGGCACTCGAAGTCCGTCGCGATACGTTTCCAGCACCTCCTTATAAGGCACGAACACCTGCGGAATATCCCTCGCATCCTTGCCCAATGTCTTCTGAAGCATCTCGCGCTGATCATCTATCACCATCTGCAGATATTTCAGTTTGTCCTCGCGAGTCTTCACTCCCTCCATGGCACCATCATGAACGCCTCTCATGCCTATGGTATAGACAATATCCTGATCCTTCACCTCATCAAGCCTATCCTGCCAGAAGCGCCTAACGCCCTCTGCGTTAGTTACATAGTTATACTCACCCTCACCACGCAAACCCCATTCTGCAGCAGCAGAGCAAGCCATTGGCTCACAATGCGATCCACCGATATATATGCCATATTTCTTTGCTATCTCACGATTGCCTGGAGTCAGGAAAAATGGTTGGGTACACTCATGCATCGCAGGCCAATAGTAGTTGCAACGAAGGCGGAGCATCAACTGAAACAGTTTCTCATTCGTCTTCGGACCTATAGCCCCAACGATACGATTCTTCTTCGCATTTGCATTATCCGATGTTCCTTCCAAATATTTATTCACAACGAGCGCCTCTGGTTCGCGACTCTGCGCCCAGACGTTCATTCCCCAGTCCTCATCGTTGATGAAAATGCCACGGAAAGCCACCTTAGGACTCTGCTCTGCATGGAAATTCTCCTCAACACGGAACTCGTCTCTCTTAGCAGGAACACAGTCAGCCCACCATTCCCAAGGCGACACCCCCATCATTCTCGACACCTCAAGGATGCCAAAGGCAAGTCCGTGGTCGTCAGCTCCGACAATCAACATCCTGCCTTTCTCCACGCTTATCCTGAATCCCTCGCGAGGCAGGGTATTATCTATCGAGCAGATGATATTCCCTCGTTTCGCACTTTTCGCAAAAGACAGGTCGGCATTGAGCACATTCTGCATGTCATATCTCAGCATTTCAGAGGCAGAGGTAACGACAGGAGCAGCATTCTTAGGCAGGGAAATGCTCACCTTCCCACCTTTATTTATATATAGTGGCTGCGCCGAAAGAGACATAATCCCCATCAGCAGCATAACGAAAGAAAAATATAAATATCTCATCAAATGACTGGCTTTTAGCATCAAATAGTTGTTAGTATCTGTTGTTTACGGTGCAAATATAACCATTTCTTCTGAGAAAAATAAGATAATTTTCTTCTTTTTGAAAAATAATATCTATTTTTGTAACATATTTCCAAAAAATAAGTAACAAATAATACAAGAGAAAAATGAAAAAGTTCTTTATGGCAGCAATCGCTGCAATCAGCTTTATGAATGTAAGCGCACAAGACATCAAGCTCCCAGCTCCTGATATGAAGCAGAAGTCTATGAATATGGTAGAGGCTCTCGCTACACGTCATTCCGTTCGTGAATACAGCAGTCAGAAGCTCTCCGACCAGGAGATGAGCAACCTCTGCTGGGCAGCATGTGGAGTGAGTCGTGATGCTGAACATCGCACAGCTCCTACGGCAATGAACCGCAAGGAAATACGCCTCTATGCCTTCACTGCTGATGGTGCTTACGAGTATCTTGCAAATGAGAACGTCCTTAAGCTCATCAAGGCTGGTGACTATCGTCAGCTCATGGCAGGAGCGAAGGGTGGTTTCAAGCAGGACTTCGTCGTTGATGCTCCTGTAAGCCTCCTTATGGTTGCCGACCTTGAGCTCTTCGGAAGCACCAACGACCACGCCCAGAAGATGTGCATCGTTGATGCCGGCATCGTTTGCGAGAACATCAACCTCTATTGCCAGGCTGTAGGCCTCGCCACCGTTCCTCGCGCCACTATGGATGCAGAAGGTATCAGCGCTCTCCTCGGTCTCAACGAGAAGCAGCTCCCTATCCTAAATAACCCTGTAGGCTTCCCAAAGAAGTAAGATAAACATACAACAAAAAATAAACATACAACATACAACATTAATCATACAACAAAAAAAATGGTAAGACACGTGATACTCTGGAAACTCAATGATGAGTTGACCGCAGAAGAGAAGAAGACAGTTAAGGAAGGCATCAAGAGCGGACTTGAAGGATTGCTCGGCAAGGTGCCAGGACTCATGGAGATAAAGGTGCACATCGATGGTCGCCTCGACTCCTCAAATGCCGACGTGATGCTCGACAGCGTACTTGAGAGCCCTGAGGCATTGAAGGGCTATGCCGTTCATCCAGACCATGTTGCCGTTGCAGATGGCAAGGTACGTCCATACACCGTACTACGCACCTGTCTCGACTACGAATACTAAAAAATGATTAATTATTATTGTTTTTTTACACTATTAAGAAAAAAATATTTATCTTTGCAGAAAATATTACAATTTCGTACCACGTTATTGTTTTATAATCACAAAATCTAACTCTAAACAATAATAGACATGAACAGATTCACTGCTCTTGGAGCATTGTTGATTGCATCGTCTTTGAGCGTTTCAGCACAGAAGACAATGACACCTCCTGCTGGCGGAAAGCAGATTAGTAATGAACTTATCGGTATCTTCTTTGAGGACATCAGCTCATCTGCTGACGGTGGTCTCAACGCAGAACTCGTACAGAACGGCTCTTTCGAGTATAGTCCTGCAGAGAAAGACGGTTGGGGACCTGGCACCGGATGGAAGATAACACGTCCTGGCCACTCGCTCGGTACCATCGAGGTAAAGCAGCAGAAGCCTATACACCCTAACAACCCTAACTATATGCGCCTCATCGTGGAGCGTACACGTCATTTCCATGACTATGCTGGATGGGTTGGTTTCGGACTTCAGAACGATGGCTTCGACGGCATCAGCGTGAAGGCTGGCGCTAAGTATGACTTCTCTATGTTTGCCCGCAACGTGAAGGTTGACTCTAAGACCATCCGCGTAGTGCTCGGTGAGCCTCAGGGATGGGGCAAGGATCCAAAGGTGATTGCTGAGCAGACCATCAAGGTGGACGAGAACGACTGGAAGAAATACTCTTGCACCCTCGAGGCTAACGCTGACTGCAAGAATGCAATCCTTCAGGTTATCTGCCTCACAACAGGCGTAATGGATGTGGATATGATTTCCCTCGTTCCTCAGGATACATATAAGGGACATGGTCTTCGCAAGGACCTCGCTCAGGCTCTTGCTGACCTCCAGCCTAAGTTCATGCGTTTCCCTGGTGGTTGCGTAGTGCATGGTGGCGGTGACGGTTTCTGGAATACATACCGTTGGAAGGAGACTGTAGGTCCTAAGGAGACTCGTCGTCAGCAGAAGAACACATGGGGCTATCATCAGTCAATGGCTCTCGGCTACTTCGAGTACTTCCAGATGTGTGAGGATATGGGCATGCAGCCAGTGCCAATCCTTCCTTGTGGCGTAAGCTGTCAGGGCACTAACGGTGGTTGGAACATGTGGCCAGTACAGGCTCAGGATGTTGTTTCCATGAACGATATGGACGAGTGGGTACAGGATGCTCTCGACCTCATCGAGTGGGCTAACGGCGACGTGAACACAAAGTGGGGTAAGGTACGCGCAGAGGCTGGTCACCCAGAACCATTCAACCTGAAATATCTCGGCATCGGTAACGAGGAGAAGATTTCTCCAGAGTTCAACGTACGCTTCAAGTATATGTATGAGAAGGTGATGGAGGCTCATCCAGAAATCGTTATCGTAGGTACTGACGGTCCTGGTTCTCACCCTGGCAACCCTGACTATGAGAATGGTTGGAAGCTTGCTGAGGAGCTTGAGATTCCTATCCTCGACGAGCACTACTACGAGCAGCACGACTTCTTCCTCAAGACTCGCCAGTATGACAAGTATCCTCGTGACCGCAAGACTAAGGTTTATCTCGGTGAGTATGCTTCAAAGGACAAGAAGCTTATCGATGCTCTCGCAGAGGCACTCTATCTCATCCACGTTGAGCGCAACGCTGACGTTGTTTGCATGACTTCATACGCTCCTCTCTTCGCTCGCAAGAACGCAACGAACTGGAACCCTGATATGATTTATTTCGACAACGAGCGTCCATTCCTTACATGCAGCTACTATGTGCAGCAGATGTTCGGTCAGTCATCAGGTGATTATTTCTATGGCGACTGCGTGACTATCGAGAACCCTGACAAGTCTGAGGGTGAGGGTATGCTTCAGGAGCAGTCGGTAGTGCTCAACTCTAAGACTGGCGATCTCTACGTGAAGGTTGCTAACGCTACTGCCAACGCAAAGAAGGCAAACATCGACCTCTCTCGCTTCAAGACTATCAAGCCTAACGCAACAAAGGTTACTATCAGCGGACAGCCTGAGGATGAGAACAACTACGACAAGCAGCCTATCGCTCCTCAGTCTGAGAGCATCAAGGTAGCAAAGACAATGACTCTCGACATAGCTCCTTACTCATTCACAATGCTGAAGATTAAGTTGTAAATCGCTCGCGCGATTTCTATCAATTACGAATTACCAATTGCAAAGATTGGTAATTCGTAATTTTTAATTATAAAATCGCCAATCGAAACATCGAAAAAACGAATCATCGAAAAATCGAAACATCGAATCATCGCCTAATTATGAAATACAACGAACTCGGAAAGACCGGACTGAAGATAAGCAACCTCAGTTTCGGAGCATCGTCTCTCGGAAGCGTTTTCCATGAGACAAAGGAGGCAGAGAGCATCTGCGCCGTTGAGACCGCCATCGAGGGTGGCATCAACTTCATCGACGTAAGTCCTTACTACGGTCACTATAAGGCAGAAACGGTATTGGGCAAGGCTCTCAAAATCATCCCTCGCGATAAGTATTATCTCAGCACGAAGGTGGGACGATATGGCAAGGATGGCGTGAATACCTGGGACTACTCAGCAAAGCGCGCCACAGAGAGCGTCTATGAGAGTATGGAGCGCCTCAACGTTGACTATATCGACATCATCAACGTACACGACATAGAGTTTCAGGCTGCCTTGCCTGGTGGACTCCAGAAGGTGTGCGAGGAGACTCTCCCTGCCCTCGTTGAACTGCGCGACAAAGGCATCGTAGGACATGTGGGCATCACCGACCTGCAACTCGAGAACCTCAAATGGGTTATCGACAACGTACCTGCAGGAACCGTGGAGAGTGTTCTCAACTTCTGCCACTACTGCCTCAATGATGACAAGCTCACCGACTTCCTCGACTATTTCGAGAGCAAGGGCATCGGCGTCATCAACGCTTCGCCTCTCAGCATGGGACTCCTCTCTAAGCGTGGTGCTCCAGCGTGGCATCCTGCTCCACAGGCATTGAAGGATGTATGCACAAAGGCTGCTGCTTTCTGTGAGGAGCAAGGCTATGCCATAGAGAAGCTCGCCGTGCAGTATTCCGTCAACAATCCTCGCATTGCCAGCACTCTCTTCTCTTCTGCTAATCCGGAGAACGTGAAGCGCAACATTGCATGGGCAGAGGCTGAGATGGACGAGAATCTCGTCAAGGAAGTACAGGATATCATCGGCAATCAGAAGAGAGTGTCATGGGCAAATTCATAATTATAGATGCTCACTCGCATCTCTGGCTGAAACAGGACACCATCGTTGACGGTTCCCATATCTATTCGATGGAGGAAAACCCTTCCCGTTCCATGTTCTTCGGCGAGGAGAGGCAGATGCTTCCTCCGTTTATGATAGATGGAAGGAACACCGCTGAGGTTTTCCTCTCCAACATGGACTATGCTCAGGTGGGAGGTGCCGTGGTTGTTCAGGAAGTCATTGATGGCAACCAGAACGACTATCTCCGTGAGGTGCAGGAAAAGTATCCTCATCGCTTCTTCTGCATGGCAATGGCAAACAGCAAGGAGGAGGCAGAGAAAGCCTTCGCTGAAGGGTTCCGTGGCATCGCTATCCCTGGTCATAGACTCTCTACTCCACTGACCGACCTTCTGCCTATGTTCCGCTATATGGAGGAGAAGAAGATGATTCTCTCCCTCTGTCTTCATGAGGACAACCATCAGCTCGGTGAGGTGGAAACCATCATCAGCGAATGTCCTTCCCTGAAGATTGCCATAGGCCATTTCGGCATGGTGACGACAGATGGATGGCTGGAGCAGATTCGCCTCGCCCGTCATGAAAACATAATGGTGGAATCTGGTGGCATCACCTGGCTCTTCAATAGCGAGTTCTATCCTTTCCCTGGAGCGATACAGGCTATCCGTCAGGCTGCCGATGAGGTAGGCATGGAAAAACTGATGTGGGGCAGCGACTATCCTCGCACAATCACAGCCATCACCTATCGTATGTCCTACGACTTCATCACTAAGTCCTCAGCATTCACCGAAAAGGAGAAGGCTCTCTTCCTCGGCGAGAACGCCAAAGCATTCTATGGCTTCGGTCCCCTCCCCGATCTCCCATACATAAAAAATATGTCCGAATAGTAAATTCGAAACATCGTAACATCGAAACATCGAAAAATTGAAACATCGATAATTCGAAAATACGATAATTCGAAACATCGCCTAATTAAATTGTACATTGTAAATGGTAAATTGTAAATGACATCATGAAAGCAATACAAATTTCCCACAATCAGGAACTTAACATCATCGATATGGAAGCCCCTAAGGCTCCAGGCGCTGGCGAAGTGCTCCTCAAGTTAAACTATGTAGGTTTCTGCGGATCCGACATCAACACATTCATGGGCCGCAACTCCATGGCCCTCAACCCTGTCATCCCTGGCCATGAGATAGGTGCTATCATCGAGGCTGTAGGCGAAGGAGTACCGGAAGGTCTTAAGCCTGGCATGACCGTCACCTGCAATCCTTACACCAACTGCGGAAAGTGTGCCAGCTGCCGTAATGGTAGGGTTAACGCCTGCGAGCATAACGAGACTCTCGGCGTGCAACGCAATGGTGCCATGAGAGAGTATATCATCATGCCTTGGGAGAAGGTTATCCCTGCAGGACTCCTCGACACCAAGACCTGTGCCCTCATCGAGCCAATGTCCGTTGGCTTCCATGCTGTCAGCCGTGCACAGGTGACTGACATCGACGTTGTCCTTGTCATCGGTTGCGGAATGGTTGGCATGGGTGCAGTAGTACGTAGCGCCAGCCGTGGTGCCACCGTTGTTGCTGCCGACATCGATGATGAGAAACTCGCCCTCGCAAAGCAGATGGGTGCTTCCTACACCGTAAACACGAAGACGGAGGACGTCGTAAAGCGTCTCCGCGAAATCACAAGTGGCTTCGGTCCTGACGTAGTCATCGAGGCAGTAGGCAGTCCTGCCACCTATCAGCTTGCCGTTGATGCAGTATGCTTCACCGGTCGTGTCATCTGCATCGGCTATGCTAAGAGCGAGGTATCGTTCCAGACCAAATATTTCGTTCAGAAGGAACTCGACATCCGTGGCAGCCGCAATGCCCAGCCAAGTGATTTCCGCGCCGTCATCCATTATCTCGAGCGTGGCACCTGCCCTACCGAGGCACTCATCACCAAGGTCATCAAACCGGAAGAGGCTCTCGACACCATGCACTGGTGGAGCGAGAATCCAGGCAAGGTATTCCGCATCCTCGTTGAATTCTAACAACAAAAATCTATGAGAAAGGCTATCTTTATGATGGCATTCCTGTTGAATGCTGCAGTCACATTTGCACAGTATGGCGTGTTGGGCAAGGCAGAATGGCAGACATGTAAGGATCCGGTAACAGGACTTACGCTGACCATGCTGACAGACACTACGAAGAACGACCGTTTCCTCTATCAGACGGATCCCATGTGGACACCTGACGGCAAGTATCTCCTTTTCCGTTCGTCAAGCAGAAGTGAGGAGGTGGAATACACCGACAAGGACGGAAACAAGAAAAAGAGAAGACCTACACAGCTGTTCTTTATAGAAGTGGCTACAGGCAACATCATACAGGCAACCACGGGTGACAACACCGGCAGCGGTTTCCTCGCCAACAGGAGCAATAGGCTGTTCCTCAACCGTAAGGTGGATGACAAATGGAACATGTATGTCATCGACCTCGACAGGTTCTTTGCCGACGTTCATGCTGGGAAGGCGAAGAAGCCTGAGAAGTATGAGACATTCATCGGAACATTCCCTAAGGACATGGGACGCCCAGGAGGCTATTGCGTGAACAGCGAGGATGACTATGCATATATCACCGTGGAGCGTGACGGCACTCAGGAAGAAATCGACCGCATGAATGCCAATGCCTTCCTTCCCGAGAGCAATCAGCCTATAAAGATAAAGCCTACGCTCAGTGGCATCCGTAAGATGAATCTAAAGACCGGTGAGGTGTCCATGGTGTGCAACGTCGAGTTTAAGGTCGGACACATTCAGGCAAGCCGTTTCCATGGTGACGAGATAGTCTTCTGCAACGAGACTGGAGGCGATGCCTATCAGCGCATGTGGTATGTGAAGAGCGATGGCACAGACCTCCGTCCACTCTATAAAGAGACTCCTCTCGACTGGGTGACACATGAGACCTTCGCCACCGAAGACTACGTCTATTTCAATGTCCTCGGCTTTCAGGACCGCCTTCGCAAGCAGGCTCACGGCATCTTCCGCATCAATCTCCGCACAAACGACATCGACGTAATAGGACAGGTAGAGACCTCCACCCCTGCAGCCATCGACAACAAGATGCTCGGTGGCAAAGGCTTCTGGCACTGCAACGCCTCTCGCGATGGCAGATGGGCCACCGGCGACACCTTTGCCGGCAGCGTCTGGATTATAAACACCGAGACAGGAGAGCGTCGCCAGATAGCCTCTGACTGCCGCATGAAGCCAGACCATGCCCAGCCATTCTTCTCTCCCGATGGCACCAAGCTCTGCTTCCAGTCAGGACGTTTCAGCGACGGCAAGCGCCTCACACTCATGATGGTTGATTTGGAAAACCAGAAATAACTCCTATATAACAAAACTGCTATGACCTTCGACTAAATAATATCACGATAAATAAAAGGACTTGCGATTTCTCGTAAGTCCTTGATTTTCAATGTAGCGAGAGTGGGGCACGATCCCACGACCTCCGGATTATGAAGGATGCAGATAGGTACTTTGTGATATTTTACCATTTTTAATTAGTACTGATAATCAGATAGTTAGAAGTTTAAGATTTTTCTTGATATGCCATAAAACCCCATAACTCAAACCGAATGTTTTCGCATTGTTTTCGCGAAAACTTATGAAAAAAATGCCTTTTAGTAGTTAGAAAACTGTAAAAATGAACAAAAAATTGAACCAAAACACCAACTTTGTGTATTTTCATAAAACCTCCGGACAAATAATCCGATGCTGTAGGTTTTATGATGTTAAAAAGACCAATAAAACGGAATATAATGCCAGTTTTTACAATTCAGAAAGACTCTGCATCATATAAGCGTCATGAATGATTTCTGCGAAAACAATGCGAAAACAAGATGTCAATCTTTGCCTTAAATAGCATAGGTAACTTCTTGAAAAACAAGCTTGGCAAGATAAAAGGAACTATCCTAATAAAAGGTGCTCGGATTATCCAAGTTTGTTCTTAATCTTGTCCAACTCTTTCTTGGTGAATCCAAGAATCTCTGTTCCCAGCGCGATCATCTCTGTAGCATACTTAGACAAAGCATCTCCATTCTTCTGCATAAATGGACCAGCATAGTTTATCGCCCTTTCCAAGTGAGCAGGATCTTTTTGAAAGTTGAATCCGCCAACAATCTTGCTATTTACAAAATCTTTGAACGACTGGTATTTTTCAAATTCTTCATCAGAAGGTTTCTCGTTATAGAAGTGATAGTATAACCATACCTCGAAAGAAGGATTGCTTTCTGCTACGTTCCAGGCGATATACGGCTTTACATTATCAGCAGACTTGATCTCTGCGTTCATCGAGTTGCAGAACGCACGCAATGGAGTAATCTTTCCCTCCTTTTCGTTAAGGTCTGTATCAAACGTAAACCATACAGTATCTCCATGTGCATAATCCACGTTGTACGATTTGTGCTCACCAAGAAGTTGTTCCTTGGCATTATCCAACAGTTTGAGTGTATCAGTCCCAACCGTTGGTGGAATAGCAATGATTTCAAGATTGGATGAACAATTCTTGAAGAAAGAGAAATAGGCTGGCTCTGTTTCTTTTCCTTCACAGACAATGTATATCTTATGTGCATCACGACAAGGTTCTTTCTTGCCGTATTCCTTTATTCGCTTAATCATAACTTACCAATGGAGATCCTGGAGATTAGACAAGAATGGAATACCACCGTAGCGACCTGCTAAATAACCATTCTCGATATTTGCGGTGTTGTGAATCTTAAAATCACTCAGAGGATAGAGTTGTGTAGCCTGCTCCACATCCTTTTGTGCAAACCATATCTCATCAGGACGGAAGATGCTTTGGTCAAGAAGGCTCGACTCATGGGTGCTGAATATCAGTTGTCCACGTGAAGTGTCGCTGTCAGAAAGCTTGCGCATGAGATCCTTTATCATGATAGGATGGATGCTACGCTCAATCTCATCGACAATACAAACCTGCGTCTCTTTTGTGATAGAATAGAACAGAGGCATGTACTCGATCAATCGTTTAGTGCCATCAGACTCTGCACGCAAAGGCATCTCAACCTCACTTCCATCACTATTCTTATGAACACAAACGATGTATTTCCTCCACAACTGGTTATTCTCAAATACGATATTTACGTATTCATTGCCACTATCAGTAGATTTGATCTCTGGAATACCCTCGTGAGACTTTGCCCTTGTCGCTAAACGTGCAAGGACAGGATCCTCCTTAAGTTCATTCTCTAAGACAACCTCCTTTTTTACCTTGATGCTGTCAATGCCAGTCTTCAGCTCGGGTATAGTCTGGTTTACCATTTCACAGAACATATTATCAGTATCCATCAAATGAGGAATTACACCAGTATATGCATCTGGTGCAACAATAGTAAGATTCTCTGTAAACCAACGATATGCGTCAGTAATAAGAGGAACCTCATTTGGATAGTACTGTCCAAAGAAGGAAAGGAACAGCATATCTGTACGCAGCATTCGGTTCAGAACATCAACAAACTTATCATCTACAGCTTTTGATGCACATGAAGGATTAATGTGAATGTTCGCTCCTTTCCTTGAGAATATAGTAACGTCCGTACTCTTTTTGCTAAGGAATAACTCCTCTAACAGAATCTCCTTCTGATTAAACTCTATCTGATAGTAAAACACGGTGTCGTTATAGAAAAACTCTACAGCCATTCCTGATGGAGCATCCTTACAGGCGTCATCAAACTTGAAGAAAATATCCTCCGTGAAGTTTATTTGCGTAAGAGTACCTTTCTCCACAAGGTTACGTAAGAACCCCATTGCCATCAGCAGATTGCTCTTACCAGCTCCATTGGCTCCATAAATAGTACTCATGCGAAGGGCGGTGGCGTGATTACACGTCATCTTATGATTATCATGACTATGGCTCTTGCTGGAAGGGAAAGTGTTAAACTCCACTGCATCCTTGAACGAACCAAAATTCTCTAATGTAAAACGAAGTAACATGGCGATTCCGTTAAAAGTTCACGGCAAAGGTATAAATTTTTTACGTTATATGCAACTAAAACGAAGATAAAGTGATAAAACACAACACATTTTTGTGATTTTATATTCAAAAAAAGTTAAAATCTCACTAAAACACAAATAATCTGACAGAAAACTTGCGTAATCCGAAGGTTATTAGTAATTTTGCACTCGAATAAAAGTTAGTCACCAATTTGTGGTGCACAGATGAAGGGTCAAATCTGTTGCAGGCCGGACTGAAACTGCGTTAGGGCACACTTCGGATACCGACAGTATAGACTACCTTGTGGGATAGTGACCAGCCGACCGCCCACTCCCATCATAGCAACAAGGTAAGTCGAAGGATTGCGCTCCGCTATACATAACCATCTATCGCCTTATAAAATAAGGTGCAATGGCTATGTATAGCGGTTTTTGCGTTTATAACCTCTGAACGCAGAACGTGGCTATGTTTTTGAGGTAGATATTATTCGTTCATCAAAAACATTTGTATGCTATGCAACAAAAACTAACTACATCATTCGGCGGATTTGCAGAGCGTAACTGTACTGCTGCTATCTGTCTTGACATTCGTAGCAACCGTAAGGATGTTACGAAGTACCCACTTTGTATCAGATTTATCATCGACCGAAAGTCGTATTATCACAAGCTTGGAGGCAATTACACGAAGATGGATTTTTCGGAGATTGCCAACACACAGAAGAGTCGTTCGGACAAGTACGAGGAGAAGAAGAAATGGCGAGAGACCATTGACTTCTATGCCGACATGCTCAAGGAGCTAAGCAAAGGTCGCGAACTCACTCTTGACATGATTCGTGCTGCTATCACAGGCAAGTCAGAGGACGACACTGTTTCGTTCCTTGGCATTTGGCAAGAGATAATTGATGCGAAAGATGCTGACAATCATTTCACCACTGCGGAGAGTTACACTTGTGCCAAGAAGTCATTCTTGAAGATTATGGGCGAGAACAGCATCATTGGTCTGCAGATAACCATTGAAGACCTTCGCAAATGGGACAATGGCATGAAGAACGGCATCATGATTGACGGTAAACTTGCATGCAAGATTGCCGATGCAACGCGTGGCATCTATCTCCGTGCTGCTCGTGTGGTATGGAAGGAATGTAACCGACGTGGTTATCTTCTCAATCAGCCCTACCCTTTCTCAAACAAGAAGAGCGAAACGGATAAAATCTATATTCCAAAGGGAGGCAACCGCAAGAAACTTCATCTTGATGTTGAGAAGATGACAGAGCTATATCGTGTCTTCATAGAGAAGCATTACCCTGCATCGTGGAGCAAGAAGTATAGGGATAATGTTCATTACTCTCTTGGTCTCTTTCTTGCACAATATCTCTGCAATGGCTTCAATCTTGCAGATGCAGCAGAACTCACATACGATGATTTCTATTACGCTACTGACGGCAAGGCTTTCCGCTTTGAGCGCAAGAAGACTCGTAATCGTTCTGAGAATGAGGCCGAAGTCATAATTCCTATAATTGATGCTCTGCGCAACGTTCTTGACGAGATAGCAGCAAAGCCAGAGAATGGTGCACTTGTTTTCCCTGACATTCTCAATGGTCACACCACTCCAAAGGAAGTGAGACAGTATGTTTCGCAGGCAAACTCCAACGTGCAGGATAGAGTAATAAAGATATGCCAGGATATCTTGCATTGGGAGGTTCGCCCTTCAAGCACATGGTGTCGTCATTCCTTTGCCAACAACCTAAGGGATGCAGGTGTAGAGCGCGAATACATCTCTGAGAGTATGGGACATTCGCTTGGCAAGAGCGTTACGGAACTGTATCTTGACAACTACCCTCTAAAGAAACAGTTTGAGTATAACAACAAGCTTCTTAATCTCGGTAGCAAAACAGCAGATGCAGAAGTCGGCAATCTTACTAAGGAAGAGGCTACACAACTACTGATGGAAAAGATGGGAGTATCAAAAAAGGGACTCACTCAACTGCTCAGTAAACTCGCATCGTAAACAATCTAACGCACAAACACAATATGGATAATAAAGAGATTATCAATCTACTCAAACTCTACATGCAGAAGCCAAGTTTCATGGACTTGGTTTCTGCAAACACCGACTCTTGGAAGGAATGCCTCAAGGATGACATGGAAATGATCCGCAGTTGGAAACTTAATCACGAGAAGGATTATGCTCACTTCAAGGCAGAGGTGATGCACGCTTCTTATGGTGACTATACAGCATACACGAAGATGTTCAAACTTGCTGTAAGCTGTGTTCCACAAACAGTATTGCTGGATATTCATCTTATCATGACTGGAGAGAAGATACAATCCGTAACTCCAGAACTTGACTCCTTTATCTCTGAGTTGGTAAACATGCAAGGCTATCTTGAGTTCAACAAAGTTGAGATGGAATGCGATATTGACATTCCAATAAAAGACATGCATATTGACAACGTAACAGAGAAAGGCAACGAACAGAAATTCATCTATGAGAGAATACCATCGTCTCTGGAGTTCTTCTATCGTTTGCCATGGGACTGGCAATGCACCATGCGAACTCTATCACTCAATTCAAACGATATAGAACTGGCAACAATGGCAAGAAGTCTTTACTTCAAGATTAGTCTTACGCAAGATGAGATAATGCACAACATACAGA
Source organism: Prevotella sp. (assembly GCA_045627725.1). Classification (GTDB taxonomy): domain Bacteria; phylum Bacteroidota; class Bacteroidia; order Bacteroidales; family Bacteroidaceae; genus Prevotella. The sequence continues at coordinate 30,155 of JAZQOH010000001.1, forward strand.
TGATAGGCAAAAAACGAGATGCTTTCGTCATGTGCCTTTTCTATTTCATTGTCTTTGACCATGGTTTGAAGACCGCATACAACGCTTTGGCGCGTTCTTTTGAACAGGAACAGAATCTTGGTATATTCACGAAAACCATACTCCCAACATTGAAACGTCTCATTGCTACGAGCATTGAGCATGGACAAGACTCAAAGGTTGCATGGAATAAGGAGATTATCTCGACTACCTCAAATGGTAAGCTGCGCAACGAAATGTTATCGGTAGTTCAGGAAACAAAGGGACTCTCAGGCAGACCACGCACAGCAACGAACATCATAACACTCAATTCTCTTTTGCAGGGGGACGTACGTTCTATCATTGCCCTTATAAAGAAATACAGAGCAGAGATGTATCGTCCTGTAGATTTGGCATATCTATTTATCATCCTTCATCAGTCTGGACTTGTCAAGGAACATTACTACACAGTGTTCCATCATGCCATGGAGAAACTGGAGGGAAAGAAATACAATCTACGCAATCCTCAAGAGGTGTATAACAATTTTCCTATAAGCGAAGAGATTCTCGAGAAGCATGGTACAGCACAACAGAAGAGAAAGGCGAAGGAAATCAGTAGTTGGGTTAATAGATTCAAAGAATATCGCAAGAGTGCGTAATCATAGAACTAAAGCGAAAGACATTTTGGTTAAATATTCTTAATATAAGAATTATTATGCAGATATATTCTTATATACGGAATAATTATATTACTTTTGCAAACATAAAACAATAGTTTATAATGAGAATAGTATCACACAAGGCTCTCAAAGAATTCTACGAACAGCCAGGGCATGAAGATGCGAAGGTACCGTTGGAACATTGGTATCATACAGCAGAAGACGCAAACTGGAAGAACTTTGCAGAGATGAAAGCAGACTTCGGCTCTGTTGACAGTGTGGGGAATCAACACTATGTGTTTAACATCGGAGGTAATAAATACCGTCTCATTGTCGTGGTGAAATTTGTCATGGGATATGCATTTATACGATTTGTTGGTACTCACAAAGAATACAATAAGATTAATGCTTCAACCATCTAAACGACGTGAATTATGAGAAAGATTTCAGAAGATCAATACAAGTTTGCCCTTGAAAGAGTGGAAGTACTTTTGCCACAGGTGGACGATTCTACCCCGCTCAATGACCCGAAGGCTGTAGAACTGATGATGATGTCCGACATAGTCATTGATTATGAGAAGGAGCATTATCCTATAGAGAAACCAACCGTTGCAGAGCTTATCGCAAATGGTTTGCAGGAAAACAACATAACGCAAAAGCAACTGGCAATAGAGCTGGGACTAAGCACCACTCGTGTTAATGATTTTGTCTCTGGCAAATCAGAACCTTCGTTGCGTATTGCTGGACGTATTTGCCGCAGGCTAAATATACGTCCTGCAGCAATGTTAATGTTGTAACATGTTATCCCATAGAAAAAACATGCATTAAACGAAACTAAGACTATAGATTAGAGGAAACTGTTATTTTTTGCATACTAATGAATATCATAATCTTTTCATGGGCGGAGAACGCAGAAGGCAGAATGGTACATGTTGATAGTGTGCCAAGAGGTCTTCAGTGTGGCTGTACATGTCCAAACTGCCATGAGCCATTACTGGCAAGGCATGGTGAAAAGAATGAACATGGTTTTGCACATCATAGCGATACTCGTGGTGCAAACCTGAAGATTTGCTACATGGTCATTTTATATAAGTTGGCAGAGCAGATTATACAGACAAAGAAAAGAATCCATGCTCCTTCGTATTATGGCATCTTTCCAGAAAAGGGTATTGAATTTGTTGATGTTAAAGTGGATAGCAGCTATGAAAGGGACGATAAACAACCAGATGTAATAGCAACAACAGTTGATGGCACGCAGTATCTCATAGAGTTCACCTTTGATTATAAGGTGCAACACAAACAATCCATAAACTACAAGAACCTCAACTGTCTGGAGATAGACCTATCAAGACAGAGCCTTGAAACAGTAGAAAAGTTTCTCTTGGAAAGTAATAGCGACAGAAAATGGCTAAACAATCAAAGTTATTTTGATGGTATAGTGCCTCGCTACCAAAAGGCTAATAGGGTGATAGATGTGAAAGATGAGGAGTTCTGTGCGTCATGCGAATTGAAAGATTCTTGTTCTGGAGTCAAGCTAAAAGGCTCTTATGCTCCTCTTGTCATTGAGAATAGCGGTCGCAAGTATCGTATATGTAAACCTGAGCAATACCAGGAAGATCTTGAAACGTATCACAAATGGCAGGAGGAAGAAGAGAAGCGTAAGAAGCGTGAAGAGGAATTTCGCAAGAAAGAGGCAGAACGTCTTCGCCTACAAGAAGCAGAATGGGAACGAGAAAGACAAGAACGAGAACAACAACGCGAGCAGGAAAGACTTCGTCAAGAACAGGACGAGGCAGAAAAAATCGAAGAACGGAGGAAACTCATTGCAGCCCAGCAAGTTGCAAGAAGACAAGCAGAACTCAATGCACCACCTTTGGAACCAAGTGAAAGAACATGTTTCATTTGTCAGAGAAATCTCAGCTGGATGTACAGGCCAGGCGATAAATATGCTCATTGCGGATGCTATTCAAGCATGAGAGTTCCTAAGAATACCCCACCAGAATTGGCACAAACATGCCGAGGATTCAAACGTAAGTTCTAATCACACCTTTATAATATGCAACAGAAGCAACAGAAATATGACTCTCTTATTCATGAATTGGAGCAATTGAAATTGGAGAATGCTCGTTTGAAAGAACTGCTTCATGCGAATGGGATAGCGTATGATGTTGTTAGTACCGATGTTGATGAAGAGAAGGTTTACTCTGACATCTCGTTCCCTGATGTTCATCTAGGAAAAGACGAGAGAGTCGAGTTGTTCCGTAGTTTATTCCGTGGACGAGAAGATGTGTTCGCTCGTAGATGGTATAGCAAAGCAACGAACAAAGGTGGATACCAGCCTGTTTGTGTAAATGAATGGAGAAGAGGTATCTGTGACAAAAAAGCGGTCAAATGTGCAGATTGTCCCAACCGTAATTTCTTGCCACTTGGATATGATGAGATTTGCAGACATCTTATTGGCAATGACGAAAACGGATGCGATGTGGTTGGTATCTATGCCATCATGCCAGATAACAATTGTGTCTTCCTGTGTACTGACTTTGACGACAAGAGCTGTAAGCATGGATACAAGGATGATGTACTTGCATTTGTTGGTGTTTGCCGTGATTGGGACATTCCTTATTCTATTGAACGCTCACGCTCGGGTAATGGAGCGCATGTTTGGATATTCTTTGATGATGTGATTCCTGCTTACAAGGCAAGAAGACTTGGTAATGCGATTCTGACAGAGGCAATGAGCCGTGACGGAAGAATGGCATTCGACTCTTATGACAGATTCTTTCCAAACCAAGACAGAATGCCAGAAGGAGGATTTGGAAATCTTGTTGCATTGCCATTACAAGGTAAAGCACGTAAGGACTTGAATAGCGTATTTGTTAATGATGAGTTCCTTGCGTACAGAGACCAATGGGCTTATCTTGCACAAGTTCAAAAGATTGAAGAACAAAAGATTGATGTCATACTGCAACAACATTTCCATGAAGACTTGGGAGTCTTGTCAACCTCGAGCGAGAGTAAGCCATGGGTGACTCCTATTCCTCAAAATATCAATAGCGCTGATTTTACCAAAGCGATAACCATCATAGTAGCTGATAAAATCTACATTCCCCTCAATTCTGTTTCTGCTAAGGTGCTCAACCATATCAAACGCATTGCAGCATTCCGCAATCCGGAATTCTACAAGAAGCAGGCAATGCGTATGTCCACATACGGAATACCACGCATAATATCATGCTTTGACATTACAGATGATTATCTTGCGATGCCGAGAGGTTGTAAAGAGACTATCACGAAGTTGCTTAACTCAAATGGCGCCAAATACACTATCGTTGACGAAACAAATCATGGTAAGTCAATACATGTTACTTTTCTTGGAACAGAACGAGAGGAACAACTTGACGCAATTGAATCACTGCTTCCTTTCAATAATGGCGTACTTCACGCCACCACAGCTTTCGGAAAGACAGTTACGGCAGCATCTCTGATTGCAAGAAGGAAGGTGAACACGCTTATTCTCGTCCACTCCAAGGCGTTGCTTACACAGTGGCATGAACGATTAAGCGAGTTTCTGGATATTGACTATAATGAGCCAGAACCTATTAATAAGAGAGGACGCAGAAAAGCGTTCTCACCAATAGGTTGTCTTGATTCCACAACAAACACCGTCCATGGAGTTATTGACATTGCTTTGATGCAGTCATGCTTTGAGGATGGAGAAGTAAAGTCGTTCGTTCAAGATTATGGTATGGTCATTGTGGATGAATGTCATCATGTGTCTTCTATTACCTTTGAAAAGGTTCTTAAGTCCGTTAAGGCTCAATATGTACATGGTTTAACGGCTACTCCAATCCGCAAGGATGGTCAGCAGCCAATCATCTTTATGCAATGTGGACCCATACGATTCTCTGCTGACTCCAAGAGTCAAATTCAGAAACAGTCGTTCCGCAGATACCTCATTCCACGATTCACATCTTATCGCAGCGTCACCGACGACAAACTGTCGTTTCCAGTTATACAAAATAGTCTTGCGGAAGATGAGGTTCGTAATTCTCTCATTGTAGATGATGTACGTAAAGCAGTGGAGAGTGGTAGAACACCAATTGTGCTTACAGGCATCAAGCAACATGTGGACCTTTTGGGAGAAAAGCTAAAACCTTATGCAAAAAATGTAATTCAGTTGACTGGAGCTGGTACAGCCAAGGAAAAGCGTGAGACACTACAAAGGCTCCAAGAAATTCCAGCAGATGAGCCTCTGGTAATTGTTGCAACTGGACAGTACGTTGGTGAAGGTTTTGATTATCCTCGCCTTGATACGTTGTTCCTTGCCTTGCCAATCTCGTGGAAGGGACGATTGGAACAGTATGCAGGTCGCCTTCATCGTGAGAATGAAGAAAAGAAAGATGTTCGCATCTATGACTATATTGATATTCATGAACCTATATGCAACAGCATGTACCACAAGCGATTGAGGGCATACGTTGCAATAGGATATCAGACAATTCAGTTGGGGCAACCATCATTATTTGATGAGATTAGTGAATTGCCTACAACTTCAGAGGACAACCAGATTTACAACGGAAAGACGTATTACAAATCATTGGGGAAGGATATAAGAGAAGCAAAGCATTCTATCATCATATCCTCTCCAAAATTGTATCGGGTGAATAACAACAGGCTCCTGACGTTGCTTAAGGAACAAAGTGCGAATGGCATTGACATCACTGTCATAACATCAAAAGAAGATGAACAATATAACGATCTTGCATCTTCAGGATTGCATGTCATTGCGTATTCTGGTCTATCCATTTGTACAGTTATCATAGACAAATCATTAGTTTGGTATGGCAGTGTAAATGTTTTTGGCTATCCCTCAGAAGAAGACAACATGATTAAACTGAAAGATGCCAAACTTGCTATCGAATTATTGAATATGATATTGCAACAATGAGTAAGTTGATGTTTGAAAAGCCCAGAATTTTATAAATTTGCAAAGTTGACGATTGTGCTTCGGGACTACACAAATTGCTATTACAATTATAACAAACTCAGCCAAGATGAAATCATAACGGATTATCTTGGCTGAACTCCTTTTACGCAGTTAGTTCGATACTGATTACTTGTAAGAGCAATAGAGGATTGCTCCAAGAAGAGTAATGAGGTTGCTCATATAGAGGAACCAGCCCACCTTGTTTGAGAACCACCAACCGTTCTTAAGTTCCTGGTTGAACTTCTGTACCTCTTCTTTACGAGTATGCTCAAGATCAAAGGCAAATGACTGCAATTCTGTTTTAGCCTTTGCCAGAAGTGCCTTGTCGAAGTGGTCAACAAAGCCGTTCTCGAAATTCTTGACCTGTTCTTCGGTGACAAGGTAGCGAGCAACAGTGGAACCAACAATCAGTTTGATGTCCTCAGTCACTTCAACCATGCTGCCTAAGCGAACATAGAAGTCATTAAGCGCAGGCTCTATCTTCGCAAGAATCTCCAGTTTACGGTATGCTTCATCTACGCGAGCATCCTCTTCCAAGGGTGAATCACTTGAAGCAGGAGCAGACTCTGCTTCGTTATCTACACTGACAGGAGTGCCTGTTGCTCCTGCTTTCTGACTGCCATCAGCTACTGATGCAGTCACCTCTACCACTCCTTCTGGGAGTTCGAGGTCATCTAATAGGTTATTCATAAAATGAACATGTTACATGTTTAACTCCACACATATTATCTCTTACGTCCTCCGCTTCTTTTCTCAGTCAGTTTAACCATCTGCGGTTTACACATTTTTACAGCCTGACGTGCGCATTTGCGAGCCCATTCCTCTTCGTCATCGTCCTTCTTTCCCCAACCTGAGGTACAAGAAGAGCCTCCGCCACCGATGCTTTCGGACATTGATGTGGCAGCATCGACATAGCCGATGAAGAGCATGGCAGCAACCTTGAAGGTGGAGTCAAAGTCGAAATTCTTGTTGAGAACTTCACGATAATCATCATCAACGTCACGTTTTTCTTCCGTGATAGTCTGTTTGATCTCACTGGCAAGTAGAGACTCTATGACACGTTTAAGGCTGAAATCGCACTTGTAGAATCCGAACTGATAATGATGATGGATAGTATCTCCATCTTCTTGCCTGTCATCGTAGGATGCTCGACTCTCTCTGTCACTTTGCTTAAACATTTCAATCTCTTCTGTATGATCCTCCGCTTCAACAAACTGCACCTCAGGATGCTGTCGTGCATACTCCCGCATATAGAGTTTTGCTTCTTCAATAGCATTCTGACGCCAAACCTTCTGGCATGTGTCTGCAATGTGGGCAGCCGTAAGACTACGCTCTATCTGTGAAGCGGTGTAGGCATTCTTCTGACCTTGATAATGCACCTTGTAACTTACAACATCTCCGTTTGATTCCTTAGTCTTGACAACCAATCCTTCTTTCAGCATTTCATCTTTGAATTTATCCCATGAGAACTCTGGAATTTTTTTGAGCACATCAAAGATAGTCTCACGAATGGTCTTCTTTATCTCTTCGCTTCTGTTAAGTGTACTCTTCCAACCACGACGCTGATTGATTATCTGTGCTGCCATGAAAGCACGATTGAGAAGGAAGGTATCATCATTGAGATTGTCATCTTCGTCTATGCGATTGACCAGAAAATGCAGATGGTTGTCATCTGTATTGAGATGCAGATATGCTATCGCCTGACTACGATTGAGGTTCGTTGGTTTCACATCAACCTCCTTCCACTTACCTTTCTTATCACGATAACGGACACGCTTGATACTATCCATCACCGCAATAAACTCATCAAGGAACGCTTTCCAATCATCGTGCGTCCATCCCTTGCATTCCTCCTTTGCAGGTGCAAGTTCGAAACGCATAAGGGAATTGTCAATAGGCGAATGACGCATAGCATGAAGTTTGAAAGCATCCCATACATTATCAGGCATGATGCCGAACGTCTCTTCAAACTCCAGGTTCATGAACTTGGAGGTGAGAAACTCTGCCTTATCACGATTCTTTGCGTATTCCGTCATAGCAGCTCCGTGTGAGATAGATTTACCTTTAGCGATCATAGTTGTAGTGGTGTTTGAAGTTTACGTTACAGAGGAAAGCATGAAGGTAATCGATGACAATGTCAAGTTTCTCCTTCCATGACTTTATCACGCCAATGCTCATCAGGAAGCTTAGTCGCTGTTCCTTTGTCTTGAATCCTTTTGCTCTGCCAGAGATAAGGTTTGTGAATCGAGATACATTCACCAGAAACTCTTGTATTGACTCTAGTAATGAGAGCTCTTTTTCTGTGAGATAGTGCTTTGGTTTATAGCCGAGACCGCGTTCCAAAAGGAACTTTGATGCGCTCTTATTGCACTTCTTTGCGGTGACAAGAATCTCTTCTTTCTGCTCTTCGGTGCACAGTACTTTGATGTACTTTTCTTTTTTATTGGTATCGTTTTTCTTGTTCATACAATACAGGTTTTATAGATTGAAGGAAAGGGATATGCGAGCCTGCGAGCATTCCAACCCGTTTGTCTTGTCGGTTCTATGGATTGTAGGCTCTGCCTCAAAACATGACCATAAAGACACTACTCGTTAGATTTCGGGAAAGTACATTGCATTCCCTTCCCCTTCAATCTTGTTATCAATGTAAGTTTTTACGTACTACTTGGAAGTGTTGAGCCATGGCTTTGACTTCAGGAACTGACTTGCGTAAGGCATGTTAGCATACGTTCCGTTACCTAAGAAATGTGCCTTTGCGTATGCTATCGCAGATCTCTTTGCGTCATCAGACATTGCGTTCCATGTCTCTTCTCCATTGAAGTTGCCAGTATCTTTCTTTACTCCAAGTGAGAGAAGGTAGGCATACGTGAGGTCTTCTGCGACATCTGTATTGCCTGTAGATACCTTCTCTGCATTGTCGGTTCCAGCCTCATCGTCAAACAACGAACGAGTTGTAACGTCACGTTTGTTATCTGACTCTGTTTGAGGCACGGTTACGGAATCTTCATCCACAGAAACGTTAGAAGGAATCACACCTTTCACCTCACGACCTTGCTTAGCGATAATCTTCTTTGCTTCCTTTACGGCATCTGCACGTTCCTTAGCATTCTTACGAAGATTATCTGCACGCTTCGTAGCGGTAACCATTTGATCGGTTATCACGTCAAGGTAACCTTGGTAATACATTTTCTGATATTTGTCCTTGAATTCAGGCATATTACCAGTCATAGCGTAGTTGAGGATTACTTGCAGGAACTCACCTGCTTCCTCTGCCGATACATTGCGCAAGAAACCGAACTTCTCAAACGAAAGCGTTATAGCCTTCATATCCTTTGCGTTGATAGCAGTCATATCCACTGCCTTAGCGTTGTTTATGCTCTTATTCATATTGTTCATTCGTTTGCGATGTCTTAGATATTGTAACATAACGTAGCGCTCCGCTATGTTACATTACCTATCAGACATCATGGTTAGATAACGTTACTATTTTTTAGGGTTATAACCTTTCGTTAGGTCAACACCTTTTGCCTTAGCTTCCTTAGCAAGTCGTAAGGCAAGTTCGGGATCAACAATGATTTTGCGTCCAACCTGAGTGATAGCTTCATCTATCACACCACTTGCCTTGATACGATTTGCTGTTGGTATACTGCAACCGAAGGTGTCAGCAATACCTTGCACTCCATACACGTAACGTTTCTTATACTCTGGTGTCTCCTCGGCGGACACCTTAGCCGTCCCATCGTCAGCTAACGCAAGATGACTACCAATGTTCACCTTACCCGAATGCTGGAGGAGTAGGGAAAGTTCCTCGCCTGTCATCATACAGACAGGCTTTGCGAGCAACTGCTCAACTGTTACAAGATTCATAACCTTCTTTGTGCTTATGTCGTTAATAAATTCGTGATACTCAAATATGGTTACTCTACGGCCGCTGAGCTTCCTGTTATCTGAAATCGCTGCAAAATTATGAATAAAATTCCATTGAACCTTGACTTATTTCAGCACCTAAATCTCACTGATATTTTAGCGAGGTTTTTTATTGTCTCAAGCATTGTTTGCTAACAAAATATGTGGTCGGACAATAATTTAGAAGCAATAAAATTGCGTGTAATGCACTCAATGCTTCACATTGTTTGCATTACACGCAATTTTATTATTAGAACTTGTAACGAATAACGAAATATCCTACCACCAAAAGAGGGAGTGTCATGCGTGACACTCCCTCTTGAGTTATTGCAATAAAGGCATTATCCTTTGATTACTTGATGATAGAACCTGACATGTTGTACATCTTGCCATTCTTAACGATAACAACCTTACCATTGATGAGGTACTTGCCGTTAGCCTTAGCAGCATTTGTTACAACATTCTCAATGCCTGTAACGATCTCAGAACCATCAACGATGAGCTTAGCCTCAGTGATAGTTGTGTTCGCCCAATTAGCACCCTTGATACAGTTCAAGTGAACGAGACCAGTGTTTCTTTCGATCATTGCAAGGTTGATGTACCATACATTATCCTTAACACCAATTACGTACTGGTTGTCAGCATCCTTAATCTCAAGGAAGTCACTGCTACTACCGTCCAAGCTCTGACGATTGAAGAGGAGACGTGGAGTACCCTCTGTTACAGTAAGAGCAAGAACATCATAATCCTTCAGGTCTGCATAGTTACAACCAAAGACGCTGCCGTCACCGTAAGGAAGACCGGTAGAAACACCCCATTCGCATGCACCTACACCTGTTGCTTCAACATTTGCATTAGCACCAAAGCTATCCCACTTGCAGAACATATCCTTTGAAAGCTCTGTGTCTTCAACCTTTGGACCCTCAACGATGATTACATTGCTTGTAGCAGCGTTGTAGTTGCCCTCTGCATTTACAACAGCATTCTCCTGAACGTAGAGGTAGTGGTTACCAGCCTCTGTTGGCATTGTGAAGCTGATTGTTGCAACACCATCCTCGAGAGTAATAGTAGCTTCGTTATCCTCTGTGTCAAGATAAGCCTTACCTGTGCCAAGAGATGCCCATGTGCCAGAGAGTGTGTAAACACCTTCTGTCTCAACGATCTCTGTATCGATAGCGCGAGCAACTGGAGCAACTGTCCACTGTGCCTCGAATGCCTCATTCTTGTTGCCCTCAGCATCAACAAACATACCAGCAGGGATGTTCAATGTGTAAGTGCCAGCAGTGTGGAGGAGGTGATCCTCAGAGTCGAATGTGAACTGAGCATAAACAGTCTTTGCACCGCCTTCACCTTCGTAACCCATTACACGAGCATTGCCACCAACACGGTTGCCCTCTGCGTCAGTAAGAGTGATATTACCCTCGAAGAGACCAGTGATAGCGTTTGCTGCGTTGATAGTGAACATGTAAGAGAGAGCCTCTACTTCACCTTCGCCAGCAGCATTAGTTACAGACTCAATAGCGAATGTAGAAGTTTCCTTCTGCTCCTTAACAATCCACTGTGCCTCGAATGCCTCATTCTTGTTGCCCTCAGCATCAACGAACATGCCAGCAGGGATGTTCAATGTGTAAGTGCCTGCAGTGTGGAGGAGGTGATCCTCTGAGTCGAATGTGAACTGAGCGTAAACAGTCTTTGCACCGCCTTCACCTTCGTAACCCATTACGCGAGCATTGCCACCAACACGGTTGCCCTCAGCGTCAGTAAGAGTGATATTACCCTCGAAGAGACCAGTGATAGCGTTTGCTGCATTGATAGTGAACATATAAGAGAGTGCCTCTACCTCACCTTCGCCAGCAGCATTAGTTGCCGACTCGATAGCGAATGTAGAAGTTTCCTTCTGTTCCTTAACAACCCACTGTGCAGAGAATGCCTCGTTCTTGTTGCCCTCAGCATCAACGAACATGCCTGCAGGAATGTTCAATGTGTAAGTGCCTGCAGTGTGGAGGTTGTGATCCTCTGTATCGAATGCGAAGCGAGCGTAAACAGTCTTGGCACCGCCTTCACCTTCGTAGCCATATACATAAGCGTTACCACCAACGTTGTTGCCCTCAGCGTCTGTGAGAGTAATGTTGCCCTCGTTAAGAGCTGTAATAGCGTTTGCAGCGTTGATAGTGAACATGTAAGAGAGAGTCTCTACGTCAGAACCTTCATTGCTACCATTTGTTACAGACTCGATAGCGAATGAACCAGCCTCAGCCTGAGCCTTTACTGTCCATGTAGCAGTGAGTTCGTTGCATGGGTTGCCCTCTGCGTCAACGATTGCACCTGCAGGGATTACGAGAGTGTAAGCACCTGGAGTTGTGTAACCGTTCTCACCGAAGCTCATGAACGAGATTGTCTTTGCCTCAGCGTTGAGAGAACCTACGCCGATACCGTTACCCTCTGCGTCCTTGAACTCGATATGGCCCTCGCCTGCTGCGATTGCCTTGTCTGTAGAGATTGCATAAGAATATGAGAGTGCGTCAACCTCAGAACCTGCTGCGATCTCCTCGCCCTTCCAGTTCATTACAACACCTGCGAGGTCGAATGGAGTCTTCTCTGACTGTTCCTTTACTGTCCATGTTGCAGTGAGCTCATTGCATGGGTTGCCCTCTGCGTCAACGATTGCACCTGCAGGGATTACGAGTGTGTAAGCACCTGGAGTTGTGTAACCGTTCTCACCGAAGCTCATGAACGAGATTGTCTTTGCCTCAGCGTTGAGAGAACCTACGCCGATACCGTTACCCTCTGCGTCCTTGAACTCGATACG
>JAZQOH010000002.1:0-119130 GCA_045627725.1 Prevotella sp.
ACACCCACCACGTCAGATTCAGAAGCTTTCTTGTCAAGGTGACGGTAGATAGTTTCATCACTGAGTATTCGGTATTTTCTATCGGCACAATTATGACAATTGGCCTTACCGAAATCAAACTTTGTACAGAATCCCCTGCTGTTTTCATGGTCGCATACGGGCTTGTATCCAGAATGGCCAGTCTTTTCATTATGCCATCTGCGCGCATATACGTCTTCACGTCCATGGAACAGCGACCGATAAAGAGCAATTCGTTCTGCAATAATAGTCTCACGGCTTGTCGCCTGTCTGGTAACAACCTGAACCTGCGTAATATTGACACTTGTTTCCTGCGGCGAACCAAAAGACTCACGCAACCAAGCATTTTCCTCCTCCAGCGCCTTTATTATCTGAAGAAGTCGAGCGTTTTCTGCTAGCAGTTCATCATAGGAAATCATATGGGAATTATTTTGCCGTAACTGATATCATTGAAAACAAGAACGGCCGAGCCTCTAGTTCAGCCGCCATGAAATCATTGAACAGTAGCTCAACTCAAGGTTTTGCTTCAATGATTCGTAACCACGCCATCTATTATACAACAAAATTGCCATTGCTATCAATTCACTATGACAGTAGCGTGAAAACAACATGGTCCCAGACACACTGGAGTCATATTTTTGATTATCTCGCTATGACAGTAGTATTAATCTTTTGTCTGCGCAACTTCTCTGGAGATGAATTTCCTATTGCTGTTCTGTTCTGATGTCGCCGTAGGAATCAGACAATATTTATCCACCAACGGTTGGATGAATTTCTTCAAGTTATAACTATGGTATGTTTTACCAAGATATTCCAAAATCTCACGGCTGCTCTTGGGAGTCGAACAAAATGCCATGACTTTTTGTTCGTTAGCATCTGGTTTGATGAAAGCCGGGTGAATATTCAGCGTGGCAAGGAAATATCCATTATGCTCATCCGTTTCGAATTTTGGTATTGGGGAGCCATTCAAGCGGACGCTTTTATAAACCTTGGGAAATCCCGTGGATCTTCCTTCTGTCAATCGAAGTTCTTTGAAGAAATCGCCAATTCGTCGGTTTCGATAAAACCTATTGATGATTCTTTCCTTTGACAAATCAGCTTGAGTTATAGGTGGCATAGGCCCCTCAAAGCTCAGCACATCTATGCTGGATGGGTTGATTCTTATTTCGATAGGGTTCTGAACATCATATGATTTGTGGAAAGCAGCATTACAAATTATTTCTTCAAGTGCATCATAAGGATAGTTCGTCACCCTCAATGCGTCCTCCATTTCTGCAATCTTAAACACACGAGTCTCTATCACCTGCGTCTTGATATAATTTAGGACGTCCTTGACCTGCTTGTGCAAAGGCCCATTAAATGGCTTCTCAACGAAGCGATCTCCGGCTTCATCAATAAAATGAACAACTTCTATCCGCGCACAAGAAATAAACTCCTCTGGATTTTCTGTAAAAAAGAGCAATCCGACATTCTTTGGCCTGACATACTCCGGAGTCCCGCCTATGATTTGCATTTGAGCGCATAAATCCTTGAAAGGAGTTGTCGCAGAGTCTTCATATAGATCACTGCCGACGCTCTTCAAATACTCCCTGATCAAGCCAAGGTCCAGTTTATCTATATCGGCTTGATGATTGATCCTGTCGTCAAATGGTATTTTTGCAGCAAGACTTATTAAAGTATTCTCCTCGACGGGAGTAGCCTTTGCCGAGACAGAACCATGACGTACGTAGTAATATTTTGGAGACTTATCGCCCAGAGTAACCGGCGCTTTGTAAGGACGCTCGCTACCACCAGGAACCCATATTATCAAGATATCTTTGTCTTGATAGACTACCGGGCATGGTACGACTTGTATAAAAGGCTCACATCTATGGCAGATATTAAGCAGTTCCTTCTGGTAATCATCAATTTTTCTAATGTCTATCCCTGCTGGCGGTAATATAGGAGTACCGTCGATTGACTCAACGCCAACAACAATGTACCCTCCGCCCCAGTTGTTAATGTCATTTGCAAATGCGCACAATGAGTGTACAATATCTTCAGGATTCCAACCTTTCTTGAATTCTATCCTTTCCCATTCAACGGAATGCCCTCCCAAGAGTTGGTCAATGTTTACAGGTAATGCCATATCTATTTTCTTTGTCGACAAAGATAATGCTTTTTCACTATGACAGTACAATTTACGAGCAAAAATTAATGTGTAAATTTAAAATATTGAAATTTAGCGTATTAAGAAAATGCACGACAACTCTCACTATGACAGTAAATGCGTAAGTAGTGAAAATAATTATCGACACAGCCTGTTGCCTTTCCAACATTTTGCATATCTTTGTGATGTCCACCAGCGGTTGTCGGAAACCGTCCGGAAATGTTGCGCTTTTGTGAGCGGTGTTAACACCCCAAAAGAATGTGGCGTAAGTGGATAAGATTGATTCTCAATCTGTTAAGTACAGTGCATCGGGAAATGAGCTAACTAATTAATTTACAATTACTTACAATAGAATCCAACAAAACTAGCTATAGGTAAGACAGTTAACACGTCTTAAAGGGCGGATATGATTATTCTGACCTAGGCAAGCTTCTTTTACATAAGACGAAAATATGAAAAAGTATCTCACTATCATCCTCTCAGCCATGACTGCTTTGGTGTCAATGGCATGTTCGGGGACATCAAAAGTAAAAGAAGTAACAGGTGGTGTACCTGCAAAATTCATCAAGAACGTATAAGAATATGAAACAGACATTTGACTATCTTGAAAACGTGCCGAACATAGCAGCAACTGTATGCGATAAGGAAGGTATCGTACTCTATCAAAACAAACGTGCCATTGATCGTGATGGCAATGTTGTTGGCAAGAATCTCTATAATTGTCATGGTGAGAAAGCAGGTGCTATGATTCGTCACATGATAGAATCGGGCGAAAGCAATACCTACCAGATTATCCGTCACGGCAAGCATAAGCTCCTGCATCAGACACCTTGGTATGATGAAGTTGGCAATGTTGCAGGATTGATCGAACTAGCTATTGACCTGCCAGAAGAGAGGCCTGTATTTGACAGAGATAAAGAATAAAATGAAGGCTACAACGCGTCATTGGCGCATATAAGGTTATTTTCATGAACATCAACCATATAAAGATACATTGGATTCCGCTGATGATTACGCTTTTGTGGAATGTTGATGCGCTTGCACAAGACAATTTGTTCAAGCGAATAGATCGTATCCTTGAAAACCGATATTATAATGTCAAGGGTGATACTAATTACCTTAAAAGACCCGATTTGTGCTGGACGGCAAAACTAAGTACTAAAGTCAGCACATCGGGAGTAAACATTGTCTCGAAGACTTACGGCAATGAGTGTACTCTGGACATGAGGTCAAACTTCAAAACTACAGCGTCCCTCAGTGTTGCCTATAGTGGCCTCTCTTTGTCGTTTTCAGCTAATCCGGCTAAACTCTCAGGCAAGCAATATGACTGGGGGATAAACCTTATTTCATACGGAAACACGATAGGTGCAGACATCATGGCTTTGTCAGCCAAGACAATGACGGGAAATATGAACCTGAATGGAATAGACTGCAAGTTGGGAACCGATGCAATACAGCAAAACTCCATATACCTTAATGGATACTATGCATTCAACCACCATAAGTTTTCATATCCAGCAGCGTTTACTCAGTCGTATATTCAAAAACGCAGTGCCGGCTCATGGCTTCTGACCACTTCCTTATATGGGAATATAATAGACAGCGAAATACATAGTAATATCGGTAGGTTTTACAACATAAACGTCACCCTGGGAGGCGGCTATGGCTACAATTTGGTACCATCCAAACGCTGGTTGCTTCACATCTCCTGCACCCCAAACTTCATCGTTTACAGCTACAGCCAACTAAAATTGAATGAGGAAAGTATAAGCACCAAGATGCAGTTTCCGGAAGTCCACATCACATCTCGTGGTGCAGTCCTTTATAATATGAATAGGTATTTCCTTGGTATCTCGATGCTATTCAATTATTCCGGGAATGGCCATACAGACGTTTTGCGAATCAGCAATACCAAATATTTTTGGAACACTTTCATCGGAATGAGATTCTGAATGTCATAATAAATGAATTACGCATAGAAATATCCAAAACAATCATGACAGAACTTGAAAAACTCCTTGCAGGAGAACTATACGACTACTCGGACGCAGAGATAGCACAGTTACATGGAAAGGCTTACTACCTTTCGATGAAGATTAACAACAATTTGTCTTTCGATAATCTGGAGGAGATGAAGATGTTGCAAAAGGAACTGTTGCCGAATATGGACGAATCATCCACCGTTTTGCCTCCGTTCCGTTGCGATCTTGGATTCAGAATCAAGATAGGAAAGAATGTTACGGTCAACCAGAATTGCACATTCCTTGACAATGCTCCCATAGAGATTGGCGACAACTGCCTGATAGGACCTGATTGTCATTTCTATACTCCCCAGCATCCGTTTGATTATGAGCAGAGACGCAAGCCAATTGAGAAATCTCTTCCGATAAAGATTGGCGCAGACACATGGATAGGTGGAAACGTGACCATTTGCCCAGGAGTAACAATCGGAGAGCGTTGCATCGTTGGAGCCGGAAGCGTAGTGACTCATGATGTAGAGTCGGATACTATGGTAGCAGGTAATCCTGCAAGAGTAATCAGGGAACTACGATAAAACATACTCGATTTATCAGATGATAAATAATTTGCGATAATAATTATTATTTTGAGCAGTTACATATATGATTAAGAAAATCATCTACATCGTAATAGTTGCAGCATTGGGAATCTCATTGCTTGCAGCCTTTGTCACAAAGCAATTTGGCATCAATTTGGGTGCTATGGAATGGCTTGCATGTTGGGTGTCATCGCCTGTAGCTTTGCTGTTGGGTATAGTGTTTGCCCTTACATTCGGTGCTACCTTCGAGAAATTCACTAAGCTGATGTCAAAGAAGATGCTGCAATACTCTGTCATCGGATTGGGCTTTGGCATGAATGTGAACCAGGCTCTTGCATCGGGCAAGGAAGGTATGCTGTTTACCATCGTCAGCGTGTTTGGTACACTTGCCATCGGTTGGTTTATAGGTAGGAAACTGCTGAAGGTTGACCGCGAGACAAGTTACCTAATTTCTTCAGGTACTGCTATCTGCGGTGGTTCTGCCATTGCTGCTGTTGGTCCAACCATCAAGGCAAAGGCAGAATCTATGTCCGTGGCACTCGGAGTTGTATTCGTGCTGAATGCCGTGGCACTCTTCATCTTCCCATACATCGGTGATGCCATAGGCATGACGATGAAGGAGTTTGGCATGTGGGCAGCCATAGCCATTCACGATACAAGTTCTGTAGTTGGAGCAGGTTCGGCATACGATGCCATGCACCCTGAGATGATGGCGAGCGAAGGAGTTTCGGCACTCGAAGTTGCCACTACCATCAAACTCACACGTGCCCTGTGGATTGTTGCTTTGGTGCTTGTTACTCCGTTCATTATGCGAGATAACGATGGAAGCGAAAAGGGAGGAAAACCATGGTATCAGACGATTCCTCGCTTTATCATCTGGTTTGTCGTAGCTATACTTGTGAACACCTATCTGCTGTCAAATGCCTCGCTTATTGGCGAAAGTGCTGCGAATACAGGTTCTGCAATAAGTGGTGCTGTCAACCAGCTTGCCAAGCATATCATTACGCTTTCCCTCTTCTTCATCGGAGCTGGATTGACACGCAAGACGCTTAAAGCCGTAGGCATACGACCACTCATTCAAGGCGTACTTCTTTGGATTACCATCAGTTGTGTATCATTGGCTTATATACTCTGGATTTAGACATGATTTAACCCAATATATCAAAATATGTATTGAACCTCTACAATTTAAAAACCTCCAGATAATCAATGATTTCTGGAGGTTTTCTCTTTGTGACCCGGATGGGGCTCAAACCCATGACTTTCAGAACCGGAATCTGACGTTCTATTCAACTGAACTACCGGGCCTTTTTTTGTTGTAAGTTTTATCTTGTATGTTGTAAGTTTATTGTTTGTTTTAAACCCTAAATAAAAAGGTTGCAGCATAATACTAACAATAAATTTACAACTTACAACATACAATTTTCAATTATTTTAGTACCACTTCACGGAGTTGGAGTAACCGGAGCGCTTGTCGTATTTGAGCGCGTCGGTAAGAGTGGCGGCATTGCATCGGAATGAGAAGTTGTAGCTGGTGTATGGTGCGAGAACCATAGAGCAGGACATGCTGAAGCAATGGAGGTCGCGAGAGAGTGATGCGGTGGTCATGGAGAGCTTCTTGAAGTCGAAGTCATAGCCAGAAGAGAAGGATATGTTCCATCCATCAGAGAGGCGTATGTTTCCGGAGAAGTTGAGATTCTGCGTAAACTTATACGGATAGCGCATCGTCCTCTTGTTGAACTCTCCGCCTGTGTTCTCGCGCATGGTGACACCATAGCTGAAGGTGAGGCTCCATGGCATAGAGAACTTCATATATCCGTCATCATCTGTCTCTGCCATGCCTGCGTTCTCCTTACGTGCGCCATTCTGTCCCTTCTGCAAGGTAGGGTCCACGTTGGTCTCTACACCTGTATCGTCATCATCATCGTCGCCATCTTTCTTCTTCTTGTCGTCATCATCCTTACCTCCGCCGAAGAGCTTGCGAAGCTTCTCAGGGCTGAGCGTGTAGGAAATGTTTTGCGACATGCCCTGGAATCGACCGAAGCGTCCCTTGCTATACTCGGTATGTGTGCCGACGTATGGACGTCCGTTGTCATCGAGCTCATAGGCGTAGGTGGCAAAGACGGCGTTGAGATTAAACGTATAGTTCTTCCACCATTTCAGGCGGATGTTTGTCATAAGGTCGGAGAGAGGGCGTTCCTTTGCAGCCATATTGTATGACATGGAGGCAGCAAGCTGGTCGATGATGCTTATCTTCTTGAAGCCTGTGGAGTCTTTCTCTGAGCGTATCTTCATCTCGATATTGTTGTCGATGGAGAAGCTGATGCTACCCGTCTTTCCCTTGCCAGGAGCGCTGCGGTAAGGTGTATATTCCACAGGAATCATCTTGCCTTCCTCGTCAGGTCGCATATAGGTCTTATAGTAGCCATAGCTTGCTGCGCCGAAGTCAGGGGCGTAGGAGAAGCTGACAGAAGGCGTGAAGACGTGGCGAATGGCCTGTATCTTATCGCCGAAGAGCTTGCGGCTTGGCACCCAGAAACCGTACATCTTCGTGTTGGCAGAGACGGACATGTTCCAGTTATATACATTATAGAAACCGTATGTGGTATCTACCACTTCCTTATGCTCCTTATCGTCCCACGACTTCTTTATACGGTTGGTATAGGTGTGGTCGGTGAAGTTAAACGAAGGGCTGACATTGAGATAGTTACCAAGTGTGAATGAACCGGAGATAGGAATGGAGTGGGACCATTCGTTCTTCCAATCCTTCACGAGACTTGACTTGAGGAGCTTGTCTTCCTTTGTCCTGATGGAGTTGGAGATATGTCCTGTATATGACATGGAGATTTTCTCATACCATTGCTCCTTGCCCGCCATGTGCTTGCGCTTGAAAGGATAGAAGCGCGAGAGGGAAATGTTGAGGTCGGGCATGGTCATGTCGATGGTGGTATCGCGCATGTTCTGTGCGAGGTTTGCCGTGGCAGAGAGGTTCAGGCCTATGCTTGAGAAGGCCGTGCTCCATGATACGGAAGATGTTCTCGTGGATTGCGTCATCGACTGCGGGTTGTAGAGCGATGTGAGGTTGTTTCTCTCATAGCTCGACGTAGCGAAGTTGACGCTGGCAGAGAGTGTGCTGAATGGGTTCGCCTTGGCGTCCTGGCGATGGCTCCATTGAAGTTTGAAGCTCGTCTGCTTGGTATAGTCAGGCATGCCCTTGTCGCCGTTTCGCGTGTCCTGATAACTGAAATGGAACGAGCCGCTATACTTATAGCGAGTGCGGTAGTTGCTGGCTGCGGAGAATCCCCATGAGCCCTTGGTGTATATCTCGGCGAGCACCTTAAGGTCTATCCTGTCGGAGATGGCGAAATAGTATCCGCCATCGCGGAGGTAGAATCCGCGGGCAGTCTCATCACCATACGTTGGCATGATGAAACCGCTTGAATAGCTCTTTGAGAATGGGAAGAAGCCGTAAGGGATGGCGAAAGGAAGTGGGACATCCTGAACGACGAGATAGGCAGGACCGAAGACCACATCCTTGCCAGGGCGCACTTTGGCGCGTGAGAGAGCGAGATAGAAGTCAGGATGCTCGTCGTCGCAGGTGGTGTAGCGTCCATGCTGCAGATAGAGGTTGCCTTCCTTGTCGCGCTTCGAACGCTCAGAGGTGAGGAAACCATCTTCCTGCTCGGTATATACGTTGCGGATGAGACCTTTCTTCGTCTTGAAGTTGAAGGACATCGTGTCACTCTCATACTGATCAGAGCCCATCTTGAAGAGAGGAGTGCCTACAAGACCTTCGACGCTGTCCATTATGCCTGTGGCATGAACGAGGCTGGAGTCGAGAGTCATGTAGATTTTCTCACTCGTAAGGTCCATATCCTGATATTTCACGTTTGACTCGCCATAGAGATGCGCCGTCTTCGTGGATGCGATATATACGAGGGAGTCGTTAGCTGTATAGACTACAGGAGCATCGATGCCGTTCTTCTTCGAGCGATTGATGGAATCGAGATGTATGGAGTCGTCTATCGCCTTGTTGCGTAGGGCTATGGCGCGATGGAGCGAGTCGAGAGTGTCGAGAGGATTGAAAGCGAGAGAGTCCAGAATGTCCCCAACCTTATTGCTGTCGGGAAGGGCAAGACTATCTGCCGAATGATTGTTGGAGAGGCTGTCTTCCTGAATGTTACCAGAGAAAATGGAACTGAAGGAAAATGGTGTGCGAACCCCTGCTACCATGAAGATGATAGCGAAGAAAAAGAGGAATATAATGGTTCGCGTGCGCATTTAGGGTGCAAAGTTACTAAAAAAATGATGAAAATGTAGCTTTGCAGAGATTATTTTAGTATTTTTTGATTTTTCGCATTCTTAAATCATCCGAAGAATGCGTGCCAGCGCTTCATCTGCTCCACACCTTCCGAGCCAAATTTCTCCAAACTGCGAAGGGCATTCTCTATGGTCTTTTTCCTTTCGGGATGCGTCTTTGAGAAGAACTTGTCGGCATAGCAGACGAGCTGTTCCTCAAGAGTCTCAGGAACGAAATCCTGATGGGGGAGGGGAAGGTTGCGCTCTATTATCGCCTTGCAGGTTAGACCTGTTCCGGTATGGCGCTCGCATACCCTTGCATATCGCTCCACTTCCTCTGCAGAGAGATGGAAAATGGCAGCATCACGCCTGAGCATCTCAGCACCAAGACGTCCATGGGTGATGTATGGCTCGTTGCCATAGCATTCTATTCCCGCAGCGTCGCAGTTGATGATGCCGATATCATGGAGCATGGCAGCATTCTCCACGAACTGCCTGTCGAGGTGTAGCTCGGGATGAGCATCACAGACTTCAAGCGCCATCTGCGCCACGCCTCGACTATGAACGAGGAGTATGTCGCGAAGCTTTCCCTCGGCGTAGTAATGATTGATGATTTCCTGCCAGATATTTTCCTTAGAAGTTTGCATATTTCTTTCCTTTTGCTATTACAATAGTAGCTTTGTTCAAGGCATTTCCGATGAGAGGTAAACCGTTAATGTCATATTTTATCAAAGAGTCGGAAGTTGCTGATGTTCTTTCCTTTATGTTTGTTGAAGGGCTTTCGCTCTCCGATAGCGTGATGTTCATGATATATTCGCCAAGAGCATCCTTGTATCTATTCTGTGAATCATTTATCAGAAGGAGGTTCATGCTGCCGTCCTGAGTCTTCGGAGCGAGGCACATACCCTCGTAATTGGCGATGCCGGAGAAGATTCCCGTGGTGTGAGAAATGAGCAGTTCCTTCTTCATGAAGCGCTCTTCGGGAAGATTCTTGAGTGACTCGGAAAACTGCGTCTCGGCAGCTTCGTCGGGGAAGGCGCGATAGAGTTTTATGTTGACGAAACTGTTGAGGATGCTAAGACCATCGCCGACGAAGAATTCCCTCTCGCAAACGAGTAAAGTTCCATCAGGGAGGGCTGTCAGTTCGGGAACGCCAAAGGCATATTTCGATGTCTCCTTTTTGGCTGTTGGGGCGTCTGTCTTATAGGCATATTGCTTCTCCATCTGCATGTTCTCGCCGAAGCGAACCATCCTGAGGTATGTAGGAACGGCATTAGCGGCTGAGGAAACAGCTGTCACGTCAGCCTTCAGACCTTGCTCCGTCGTTGTCCAGAACTTCCGTCTCTCCGGCGAATAGGTGAGAGCCTCAAAACCGTAGTTAGGGAATATCTTATCGCTTCCCATCTGCTCAGGAATGGCAAGCTGACGACCTGTCATCTTACCGTCGAGGTTATACTCCACAATCTTCTGGTCGCTCTCGGCAGATATGAATACCGTGCCGCCTTCGGAAGCGTTGAGACCGAGGAGGCTGTTGGCCTTTGGAACGAAGACGATACCCTCAGCATCATTCCTGGATACCTCTGTTCCATCCTTCGACTTCAACGTCGTGGAACCTTCAAAGGATGCACTCTGCGGAGCCCCTTTCTCGTTGGTCTTTATGGAGATGGTCTGCCAGCTGTTGGTGTTTTCCGTTTCTGTGCCAACCTTCTTGTCGCTTATGACGATATATCTGTCGCCACCTATCCAAGCAATACCGCTATAGTTGCCAGAAGGGATGGAAGAGTCGTTTCCGGAGATGGATAGGCTACTTCCTATGGATGCCGTGATATCCTTCTTCGGATAGAGTTCATCTGCGCTCTGGGCGTGTGCGGAAAATGGAGCGAGAGAGATGACAAAGAGTCCTGATACTATGTTTTTTACTAACTTTCCTGTCATTATTTATTTTTCGAAATGCTGATAGTCTCTGTTGTATTTGAAGTCGCCACCCCAACGGAATCCATACTTGATGAAAAGCTTGTAGCAGAGGTCGTTGCGGTCAATCTTCATCGGGATATCCTTACGCTTGGAACGATTGAAGGCATATTTCCTTCCAGTCTTTGGCTCCACCTTAGTAGATGGAGTGTCGCCGCCATTTGCTGGCTTTACGTAAGGATTGTAGAGAGGGTTTATATCTATGGCGAGACCGAGCCCATGCTTTGATACTTTGTTCTTCGAGCCCGTCATCATCCTATAGCAGAAGCACGAGGTATTGTTTGCCTCCATAGATTTCGCATCAGAGGCACCATAGTTGTCGATGAGTTCGATACGCTCGATGACATAGCGAGCTTTGTAGAGTTCGCGAAAGATATCGATGAGGTCATTGGCGATGCTCTTGTTGCATATCATCTCGCCTGTCTTCGTCGTGCCATCAGTAGTGACGTGGAGAATCTTGAGATAGCGCAGTTCGCTTCTCTTCACGGAGCAATCCTTTGGTATGGAAACGCCCTGCATCCTCTGCCATACATCATCAGGGATAGGCATGGCTTTCCATTGAAAGTCAGATGCTTGGACAGAGAAAACCCCTCCTAACCTCCCCCAAGTGGAGGGACTGGAAGAATGTAAAGAAGATAATAAATTTGTTGTGTAAAACAAGAAAAGGAATAGTGTTGTCTTTCTCATTTCTAAACTGTTGATTTTCTCCTCAATACTAATGATTTCCTCTATATGCTATTATTCTTTCTCCTCTATGCCATTAATTTTCTCCTTCTTTCCGAAGGATTCGTCTATCTTGAGGAATGCCGTGATGATGAATGTTACCGAGCAGCAAGCCATGACGATGAGGAAGAAGTTGCGATAGCCTACAGTCTCCTGAAGGGCACCTGCGAAGAGTCCTGGTATCATCATCGACAGAGCCATGAAGGCTGTGCAGAGAGCATAGTGGGAAGTCTTGTAGTTGCCTCGTGAGTAATATATAAGGTAGAGCATATAGGCTGTGAATCCGAAGCCATAGCCGAACTGCTCTATAAAGACGCAGATGTTGACGATGAGGAGGTCGGAAGGCAGAGCGTAAGCCATATATACATATACTACATCAGGGAGGGTGATGGCGCATACCATAGGCCAGAGCCATTTCTTGAGACCGTCGTGACCGGCACACATGCCTCCGAGAATACCGCCGAGGGTGAGGCCTATGACGCCTATGGTACCTTGTACGAGACCGTATTCCTGAGGCGAAAGGCCGAGACCGCCATTGTGTCCTGCGTCGATGAGGAAGAGAGCAGACACCTTGGCGAGAAGACCTTCTGGCATACGGTAGAGAAGCATGAAGAGAATGCCGATGATGACCTGTTCCTTGCAGAAGAAAGTGCGTACGGTATTGATGAAATCCCTAATTACGGAAGATGCTGTGACGCTGTTGACATCATCGCTTATGCCATCGCCTTCGATGTCGGTAACATGCACGTTAGGTTCATCCTCAGAAGGGTGGGGCAGGATGTATGAATGCCATAGCCACAGACCGATGAAGACACCTGTTACGCCATAGAACATGAGGCTCCAGGAATAAGGGATGGAGTTGCGGAATATGACTTGCAGGTTGCCTGCTATCATTACGAGAATGCCTTGTCCGATGATGGTGGCAAGGCGATAGAACGTGCTTCTTATTCCTACGAACATAGCCTGGTCGTGCTGGGTGAGACCGAGCATATAGAAACCGTCAGCGGCAATGTCGTGAGTGGCGCTGGCGAAAGCCATTATCCAGAAGAAGAACAAAGAGCCTTGCAGCCATAAGGAAGTAGGGATGGTGAAGGCAACACCACCGAAGGCAGCTCCGATGAGCAGCTGCATGGTTGTTATCCACCAGCGTTTAGTGCGGAAGAGGTCTATGAATGGGCTCCACAGGGGCTTGATGACCCAAGGGAGATATAGCCATGAGGTATAGAATGTTATGTCGGCATTTGAGAGACCGAGTTGCTTGTATAGGATGAGCGAAACCGTCATCACGGCAACGTAAGGGAGTCCTTCTGCGAAGTAGAGGGAAGGAACCCATGACCAAGGGGATTTCATTCTTTTTGTTTTTTTGTTATTCGATTTTTCGATGGATCGATTGCTCGATAATTCGATGGATCGATATTTCGATATTTCTTTTTTAATATGCTTTTGCGATTTCGGCATTCTGATAATAATGCAGGAGGATGGCATCATAGTTGAAGCCCTGTTCGCCCATGACGGCGGCACCTATCTGACAGAGACCTACGCCATGTCCCCAGCCGCGACCATGGAGGACGAAGCATGAAGGGATGTCGTTGCGGGAAACGCCAGTTTCGAGGAGGTCACCCTTCTCAACCGTGAAGGCAGAACTGTAGAGATGCGTATCGGAAAGGGCGCGGCGTATCTCAAGTTCCTTGCCAATGGTGAAAGTCTTCTCCGTGCCTACAATCTTCAGCATACTGATTCTGCCACTCTCGCCTGTCTCCACAGGGATGAGGTCGAGGATATAGCCGAGGTCGAGGTTGAGTTTCTCCTTGAGAAGACGGCACACTTTATCCTGAGAGATTGTCTCGTTCCATGTGTAGAAGTTGCGGGTCTCCTGGTCGTAATCGTTGAGAACCTGCGAGAGAATCTTCTTGTCGGAAGTGTTGCAATATGGGTCTGCCACGCTTACAAGGTATGGCTTCTTTATATTCTCCCAGCAATACTGATATTCCTCGGTGACACCGCCACAGCACTTAGAGAATCGTGTGTCGCATATCTCACCATCATAGGCGAGAATCAGTCCGCGAGTGGCCCTGATAGCCTCCGTCACGTGAGGGTTGGCAGCATTCGTGATGCCCTGATAGCGCTGGCAATGGTCATCGGCACATACGTCGAAGATGGTGTGGTCCTCACGGTCATACCAACGGATGAGAGAATCGTCCTTCTTGATGAAAGAGAAGAAACTGCCAGCCCCGTTGTTGAGTTGCTTGCGCTTCTCTATCTGGGCAAGGAGCCATGAGCGTGATATTACGGCATGAGCCTTAAGGAGTTCGAGACTTGACGTAGCAGACATCTCGCTGGAGATGACACTCTCCAGATAGCGTTCTACGGAAAGTTCGTTGATGGCGCATATCCTGTCTTCCTCAACAACGAGACGCAAAGTGCCGAGGAAGGTCTGTGTCTGCTTCCTCTCCCAATGGAAGTTTACACCGATTATAACATCGGATATGGAGAACGACGCATCAGCCTTTACGGGTTTGAAGGACAGTTCGCGATACTGCTTTCCCTCCCAGATGATAGCACCCTCAGAGACCTCCACAACCTGCTTTCCCGTCACCTCATTGCCTTTTGCCGTATATGGAGCATTGAGGGAGAACTCTATCTTGCTTGCGCTGATGATTCCCACCTTCACATTTGGTACGGAACTTTGCACAGGGCAGCATTTCTTCGTTTCAGCAGGAGAAGAGGAAGGATTTGTGATTTCGCTGGCGATATCCTGTGCGAGTCTTTCGCCTATGCCTACCTCGGCGATGATGGATGCAGCCTTCTCAGGGGTGAGACGGTTGAAGTCTTCTTCGCGAGGAGTGATGATAAGCCCAGCCATGTCGAGAGCCCCTGGCGAGATGATATATTGCTCGCTACCGTTCGCTGTGTAGCATTCTGGTCGATGCTTCCTGCGAGGAATGATAATGGAGATATGGTCGATGCCTTCCCTCCATGCAAGGATATTCATCATAGGTTCCTCGCCAGGGAGAGCCTCAGTTTCGGAAGAGAGGCATTTCTCTGTCATAGCCCTATATATGCGCGAGAACATATTGCTATCGTTTTCCACATTCCTGCTTGTGATGACGAAGATAGGGCAGGCATATTCCGTTGACATCGCAATATTCTCATTCTCAGAAATGGAGAATAATGTCACGGCGTTCTGCTTTAGTCTTTTCCAGATGGTCTGCAAAGGTGCTATTCCTGATGTGCCGGCCTGAAGATGAAGATGGTCAGGCGCAGAGGCTCCGCAACGCGGACCGTTATAGAAGAACATCAGCGAAGGGTATGATTTCAGAAGACTGTGTATCTCAGCATAGCATCTGCAGATAGACTGTGGCTCGTGATTCACGGAAGGCAGGGTGAAATGCTGCGGAAGGATAGGGAAGGGGTTGACGAGAAGTTCGAGGAACGGATTGCCATTCCTGTCGTTGATGATTCTCCTCATCTGCTCCTTCGGACGATTATTCTTGCAGAGGAAACAAGGACGCTTAGCTATCGTTGCCTTGTCCATCTTTGCACCTGTAGATACGATTCTTGAAGGATTGAACTGCACCTTAAGGTCTCCTGCCTGCTTTGTCTGTACGGAGAGAAGGTTATGGTATCGGGAATGGGTGTCATCCCATACCTCCAGCTGACGATTGAAGAATCTGTTCAAGGCAGAACTCTTTCCGGGATCGCATCCTTGTTCATTCTTCTTCTGTCGAGCTATTATCTCCATGGTGCGGAGCTGGTCCTTATATGTATTGTTGGCATTCACGCGGTCAATAGAAAGAGCGGCATCACTATTGCCTCCCCATCTGCGGCAGAGGTAGAGTTCATCATAGATGCGGCCAATGCGATAGTTGCGGCTGAAGGCGAGTCCGAGAGCGTAATCCTCGCCATAGCTTGTGTTAGGGAATCCTATTTCGCGAACGAGAGGCGTGAAGAAAGCGCGAGGAGCGCCGAGACCGTTGATGCGAAGAGCGTTGTTAGGACCATTCTCGTCAGTCCATTCCTTATGGTCGATGATGCCAGGAGGCAAGGTGTTGAGGTCGAAGTCGCACATACGATATGCACCTATTACCATCGCTGCCTTTTGCTTATGGAAAGCATCCACTATGCGCTGGAGAGTGTCTGTGCCGGAGTATAGGTCGTCAGAGTCGAGTTGCACGGCAAAACGACCGCAATAACTGCTGTTTATTGCCTCGTTCCAGCATCCTCCAATGCCGAGGTCGTTGCGCTCAGGGATGATATGAATGAGGGAACCGTTGCAAGTGATGGAACCATCTTCTATCGATGATGATATCTTGTTGAGAATCTTTGTGGTATCGTCAGTTGAATGATTATCTACTACAATTACGTTGAATGGAAATTCTGTCACCTGATTCAAGGCACTATTTACAGCATCGGCAATAGTCTTTTCACGATTGAAGACAGGTATTACTACAGAAGCCTCGACAGGAAATTCCTGCTCGTTGAAATCTGGCTCTATCCTGATGGATGTATCTATCTTTGCGTTGATGCGGTCAAGGTGTCTGGTAGCTGCCTTCTCCATCTCTATCTGCACATCACGGTTGCGAGGGTTTACATAGTCAAACTGCTTCTCGCCACTCTTTCTCGTGTCCATCTCTTCCTCGGTATAGAGGTATTCGTTGAGATGGAATATTGGGGCGAGAGTGGAGAGGTGGAGTCGCATGGAATAGAGGCCTGCGAACTTGTATTCTGCCTTATCGCTGGAGATCCATTCGCGAATGCAAGAGGTGCGGATAAAGAGCAGCTGTCCGAAGTCGAAGTCGTCGCGGATACTGCCTGTCTGATAGTCTATCACAGGATGCTTCTCTGTCTTTCCGCCAACGATGGAATAATGGTCGGAATATACGATTGACGCATCTGTGTCATTGGCAACTCGAAGCATACGTTGGAGAGAACGCATACCGAGAGTGACGGGAGTTGTCTTTTGCGAGAGTAGGATGAAGTCGGAGTGTGAGGCTGATGCGATTGCCTTGAGGGAATCGGAAGAGGTGATGTTGTTGTGCTTTATAATCTTGCACCCCTCCGGAATGTCAATATTCTCCTGTGTGGTCAGCAGGAATATCTCACGTATCGAATTTTCCTTTCTTGCCTGAGTGATGAAAGGGCGTATTGCCTCCATGTCCTCAACAGGAAAGAAAATGTCTATTGTTTGTTGCATAGTACTTGTGTATAGTATTGAAAAAAGAAGTGGATAGCTTGTATGCTACACTTAAAATTGCCACAAAGTTAATATTTTCTTACAGAAAAGACAAGGAAAAGGGCGAAAAAGATATGGAAAAAGTCAAAAAGGAGACGTTGCGCTTGTTTTATAGATAAAAAAGTAGTACCTTTGCAAAATAAAATCGTAAAAAGAAATGAAAACTCCATTGCTCGGAATGACACTTGACGAACTGAAGGACGTCGCTCGTTCTCTCGGTATGCCTGCCTTTACTGGTGGGCAGATGGCGAAGTGGATATATGTCAGCCATGTGAAGGACATCGACGCGATGACAAACATTTCCAAGGCGAACAGGGAAAAACTGGCAGAGAACTACTGCATCGGAACGATGGAGCATATCGATGCCCAGTATTCCGTTGATGGCACTATCAAGTATCTCTTCCCGGTTGCTTCGGGAAAGTTCGTGGAGACGGTTTTTATTCCAGACAGGGACAGGGCTACGCTTTGCGTATCGTGTCAAGTGGGATGCAAGATGAACTGCCTTTTCTGCCATACGGGAAAGCAAGGCTTTGAGGGCTCTTTGACCGTTGCGGATATCATCAATCAGATCTATTCCCTTCCTGAAGCAGAGAGACTGACGAACATCGTCTTCATGGGGCAGGGGGAGCCTATGGATAATCTCGACAATGTGCTGAAGGCTACGGAGGTGCTGACGAGCAAATGGGGCTATGCATGGAGTCCGAAACGAATAACGGTAAGTAGTGTTGGCGTGAAGGGAAAACTGAAGCGCTTCCTCGATGAGAGCGAATGCCATGTGGCAATAAGCCTCCACTCGCCAATACCTGAGCAGAGAGCTATGCTGATGCCTGCGGAGAAGGGAATGCCGATAGAAGAACTCGTAGAACTTCTCAAGACTTACGATTTCTGTAGTGATAAATATACGACGCTGAATGGTGTCAGGGAAGGCTCCCACCAGCGCCGCCTCTCGTTTGAATATATCGTCTTCGACGGTCTAAATGATTCGATGACTCATGCCAGGGAACTTGTCAGACTGCTTCGCGGACTTGACTGTAGGATAAACCTTATACGTTTCCATAAGATTCCTGATGTTCCTCTCAAGACGAGTGATGAGAAGAAGATGGAAAGCTTGAGGGACTACCTCAATCAGCATGGAATAACGACTACGATACGTGCCTCAAGAGGGCAGGATATATATGCAGCCTGCGGTCTTTTGTCAACGAAGGAGAAGACGAGAATGGCTGCAGAACAAATAAAATAAACAAGAACGATAAAAATGCAAGATACAGAAAAAAATATTAGAATAGCGATAACCCACGGAGATATCAACGGCGTAGGATACGAGTTGATGCTTCGCACCTTTGAGGATGCGGAGATTCTTGAGTTGTTTACACCTATCGTGTATGGCTCGGAAAAGGCGTGGGCATACTATTCCAATATGCTCGGAGTGAAGGTTGCGTGCAACGTTATCCGTGATGCCCGTGATGCCCGTGATGGTCAGGTGAATCTCATCACAGCCGTGCAGGGTGGAGCGAGAGTGGATATGGGAAAGCATAGTGATGAGTCGGATAATGCTTCGCGTCAGGCACTTGACCGTGCGATGAAGGATTATGAGGAAGGACTCTTCGATGCTCTCGTTATGGCACCAGCCTCCAATAATGAACTGACTGCTGAGGGAAAGATTGCCGTGGCGGTGAATAATTGTGTTCATTTCGCTTCGGCAACTGATGGACTAAATGCTGGTAAGGCTGCAGAGGCTATCTCTGTTGATAAGGTCGTGGAACGTGCCAAGGCTCTTTTCTCTGTGTTGAAGCGCGATTTGAGAGAGAATAATCCGCGTATTGCCGTGATGGCTCTCAATAATGAGATTGCGACGGATGAGAACTCTGCTGAAATGTCGATCATCGCTCCTGCCATAAGTACATTGGTCAATTCTGGTGTGCAGGCTTTCGGACCATATACCGGCAAGGACTTGATGGAGAATTTCGCCTATACGCATTTTGACGGCATACTGGGTATGTATGAGGATCAATGCAGGACGATAAGCCAGCAACTCTTCGACGATAGCGGTTTCGTGCTCATCTCTGGCATGGATATTGTTGTAACGTCGCCAGTACATTCTCCTTTATATGATATATGCGGGCAGGGAATGGCAGATGTAACATCGTTCCGTAATGCAATCTTTGGTGCTATCGACGTGCTCCGTAACAGGGAGAACTATGATATCCCTCTCGCTAATCCGCTGCAGAAAATCTACCACGAGCGCCGTGAGGATGGTGAGAAGGTAAGATTCTCTGTCAAGAAGAAGGAGCTTGAGACAAAGCAGGAAGGTGTAGAGAATAAGTAAGGCCTATTTTTATTAACGGCATTCGACATATATGAAGACAACGGAATTACAGGATATAAAGCGTAAGTATGGCATAGTGGGTAATAACGACTCGCTGAATCGCGCGTTGGATGTGGCTCTTCAGGTCGCACCCACAGATCTTTCCGTGCTGATAATAGGTGAGAGTGGTGTTGGTAAGGAGATAATTCCTCGAGTGATACATGACCTCTCTCCACGCAGGAGGGAGAAGTATTTCGCCATCAACTGCGGTTCCATTCCTGAGGGCACTATCGATTCGGAACTCTTCGGACATGAGAAAGGTGCATTCACAGGTGCCGTGGGCGAGAGTGCAGGATATTTCGGTATTGCCGATAAGGGCACTATCTTCCTCGATGAGGTAGGCGAACTTCCTTTGGCTACACAGGCAAGACTGCTTCGTGTGCTTGAGAATGGCGAGTATATCCGTGTGGGAGGTCAGGAAGTGAGAAAAACAGATGTGCGTATCGTGGCTGCCACCAATGTCAATATGCGTAAGGCTGTGAGCGAAGGAAAGTTCCGCGAGGATCTCTACTATCGTCTCAACACCATCCCTATCCAGATGCCACCGCTCAGAGACCGTGGCGAGGATATCCTTCTGCTCTTCCGTCTCTTCGCCATGCAGATGGCTGAGAAATACAGACTGCCAAGGGTGGAACTGTCTGATGGTGCAAAGATGATGCTCCTGAAGTATAAGTGGCCTGGAAACGTAAGGCAGTTGAAGAATATCACGGAGCAGATTTCTGTGTTGAGCCGTGAGCGCTTGATAGATGAGGATATTCTTAAGAATTTCATCCCTGTAGATCCTGAGAGCACTTCCTTGACGCTCGTTTCCAATGGTGGAAGCCATACCTACGAGAGCGAGCGCGAGATGCTGTATAAGATACTGTATGACCTGAAGGGAAATGTCAGCGATTTGCGTCGTGAGGTGAACAGTCTCCGCGAACAGCTTGATAGTGCCCGTGTGTCGCAGTATGCTCCTTCTATGGTGTCAAGCAACTATTCCCAGGGCATTCAGGATATGACTCAGCAGAGTGTGAAGCCTATGCATGGTAATCTGGAATATGCCGTGGCAGAGGAAATCTCCGAGCCTGAGACGATAAAGCTGAGCGATGTGCATAAGGAACTCGTAAGGCGTGCTCTGAAGATGAATGGTGGCAACAGGCATAAGGCTGCCTTGGAACTGGGAATCTCAGATCGTACGCTGTATAGGAAGATAAAACAGTATAACCTTGACGAGGAGGACTACGATTAAGATGAAGAAGTCAATATCACATTATTATATATATGGTATATGTGCCGTTGTGTGCGCTATCATAACGCTTACGGCAATCACGGCATGCTCTGTCTCGTATAAGTTCAATGGTGCGAGCATCGACTACACCAAGACGAAGACAATACAGATAGCAGATTTCCCAATACGTGCATCATACGTCTGGGGACCTATGGGACCTATCTTCAACAATCAGTTGAAGGATCAGTTTGCCAACCATACCCGCCTGAGTTTGGTGAAGCGTAACGGCGACCTGAAACTTGAGGGCGAGATAACGCAGTATCAGCAACGAAACAAGTCGGTGAGTGCCGAGGGGTACTCTGCACAGACCGAGCTTTCCATCACCGTCAACGTGCGTTTCACCAATAATGTGAATCATAATGATGACTTCGAGAAGCAATTCACGGCAACGTCATCGTATGAGACAACGCAGAGTCTCTCATCCGTACAGGAAGAACTCGTAACCCAGATGTGTAAGGATATCTGTGATCAGATTTTCAATGCGGCTGTAGCGAACTGGTAAGAGCCCTTTCCTCATGCAAGGGAAAAATGAAATATCGAATCATCGAAACCTCGAAACTTCGTAATATCGAATCATCGAAACCTCGAATAAATAACCTCAAAAAGTGAACATAACAGAACTGATAAAACATCCTGAGCAACTGAACAAGGAGACTTTGTATGACCTACGAAGCCTGATAGCCTTGTATCCCTACTATCAGCCTGCTCGTCTGCTGATGTTGAAGAATCTGTTCTTGCTCCACGATCCTACGTTTGATGAGGAATTGCGCAGAGCTGCCGTGTATATCACGGATCGCCGTGTAATCTTCGATCTTGTTGAGGCTGCTCACTATAAGATAAAGAAACCTACGGTGACATTGCCTACTGGCGATAGAACGGTATCGCTCATCGATAATTTCCTTTCTTCCATACCAAAGGAAGAGGAGGAAAAACACGAAGATGAGAATAGCGAAAAGCCACGTCGCAGAAAACCTACTGCCGCTGACGCCACGGTTGACTATGTTGCCTATCTTCTCGCCACCGACTTCGAAGAGGACGATACTTTGGAGGGTGAGGGAAATGCGATAGGGGAGACTTCATCAGTCGCTCCTTCTGCTCCTGAGATGAAAGGTCAGAATCTCATCGATGACTTCATCTATAATGAGGGTGGTCGCATCTCTTTGAAGGAGAATCCGGAGTATGTTCCGCAGATTGAGGAAAATGACATTACGGGCAAAAAAGACACCGAAGAAGAGTATTTTACCGAGACTTTAGCCGGAATTTACATAAAACAAGGCAGATATTTGAAGGCTTTAGAGATTATTAAGCGTTTAAATTTGAATTATCCAAAAAAAAATGCTTACTTTGCAGACCAAATACGTTTCTTAGAGAAACTGATACTCATCAGCAATCAAGGAAAAGAGTAAGTAAGGTCATATTATTGACAAGCAACAGAAAAGAAAAAAATCAAATAATACATAAACAAAATTATCAAAAAAGATGTACACTTTATTCGTAATTTTAATCGTCCTGGCATCTCTTTGTATGATTGGTATCGTACTTATCCAGGAGTCTAAGGGTGGTGGTCTTGCCAGCGCCTTTGGTAGTGCAAATTCAGTAATGGGCGTTCGCCAGACCACTAACTTCGTTGAGAAAACGACTTGGGGTCTCGCTATCGCAATGGTTGTTATCAGCATCGTTTGTGCATACGTAGCACCAACAGCAAATGCTGAAGGCAGTGTTATCGAGAAGGCTGCTACAGAGCAGAGCACAACAAACCCTAACAACGTTCAGGGATTCGGTGCTACTCAGCAGGCTACTGACACTAAGGCTGCTCCTGCAGAGACACCAGCTCCTGCTGCTGCAGAAGAGGCACCTGCAAACTAATCAATTTGCATTCATGTGGCATTGGCCACTAAAGAAAAAGACATTGAGCGCAATGCTATGAGGAAATCGCGATTCCGAGTACTTTGCGCTCATTTTATTAACTACTAAAAAAAGAAAGACTATGATTATTGCAATTGTCGTTATCGTTGTTCTTGCTCTGATTCTCATCGGAATGTACAACAACCTCGTAAAGCTTCACAACAACCGTGAGAATGCTTTCGCTAATATTGACGTTCAGCTCAAGCAGCGCTATGACCTCGTTCCTCAGCTCGTTGGTGCTGTTAGAAGTTATGCTACTCACGAGCGTGAACTCCTCGAGAAGATTACTATGGCGCGTTCTGCTGCTATGAGTGCAACGACTATCAATGATAAGATTGAGGCTAACAACCAGCTTGGTAGTGCTCTCGCAGGTTTGAAGGTGGCTGTTGAGGCTTATCCAGACCTGAAGGCAAATCAGAACTTCCTCCAGCTCCAGGGCGAGCTCTCTGATATTGAGAACAAACTTGCTGCTACCCGTCGTTTCTTCAATGCTACAACAAGGGAGTTCAACAATGCCGTTCAGACATTCCCTGGCAATCTCGTTGCTGGTATGTTCGGCTATCACAAAGAGCCTATGTTCGAGATTCCTCAGGAGGAGCGTGCTATATACGATAAGGCTCCTGAAATCTCTATCTAAAGAATATTCCCTCTTATAGTGTGGGAGAGAAAGATTTGTATAAAGATAACATTTAAGTTATAAAGAACTCATTTCTATTAGAATGAAATATGTAGGAATGCAAACCCAGATAACGAGGAATAATATGTTGAGCATAATGCTTCTCATAGCATTCCCCGTTATTCTTTTGGGCATGGTATGGGTATTCCTTGCTGCCACAAACTATTTTGGTAATACCGATTACGATGGCTATGGCAATCCTGTTCATTGGATGGATACCGATACTGTCAATTACTTATTTGCGCAGACTATTCCCTGGGTAGTCGGTGGAGTAGGCATCTGGTTTATCTTTGCCTATTTCAACAATGCTTCGATGGTGAAGTCAGCCACAGGTGCTCGCACCCTCGAGCGTCGTGAGAATCCTCGTGTGTATAACATCGTGGAGAACCTCACGATGACATGTGGTATGGATATGCCGAAGATAAACATTGTGGATGATCCTCAGCTCAATGCCTTTGCCTCTGGTATTGACAGGTCATCATATACCGTCACCGTAACTACAGGATTGCTCCAGCTTCTCGATGATGAGGAACTTGCTGGTGTTATCGGTCATGAGCTCACTCATATCCGCAATCGTGATACCCGACTTCTCATCACCTCCATCATCTTTGTGGGCATACTCTCCACATTGACATCCATAGTGGTCAACGTGCTCTATCGCACATTCATCTATGGCTCTATGTCGAGCAGTCGCGATAGGGAAGGGCGCAGTCAGGGACTTGGCATGGTGGCTATGCTTGCCATTGCTGCCGTAATATGTTTCGTGGGTTATTTCTTCACTATGATAACACGCTTCGCTATCTCTCGTCGTCGTGAATATATGGCTGATGCTGGTGGTGCCGAGATGTGTGGAAACCCACGTGCACTTGCTTCTGCATTGAGGAAGATATGCCGTGAACCAGGTTTAGGAGATGTGGATCGTGAGGATGTTGCCCAACTGTTTATCATCCATCCGCAGAATTTCTCTAGTGGCATAACATCTCTTTTCTCAAGTCTCTTCTCCACTCATCCTGATCCAGCTAAGAGAATCGCTATTCTCGAACAGTTCTAAGCTGCCTTACAGCAACTTATAGTTCATGCAAAATGTTATTGCCTGAGAGATATTGTTTACATTAAGTTTTACGAAGAGAAGGCGTTTGCTGGCTTTTAGTGTATTGAGCGAAATGCCTTCATTCTTCGAAATATCCTCCATCGTGTAGCCTTGCATCAGTCTTGTGAGGATAATCTTTTCCGTTGGGTTGAGTTTCGGAAGTTTACGTTCAATCCACTTGTGAGTCTCAAGGTCGTATTCATGAATCGTACGGCTTCCTTTCTTTCTCATTATTATATTGCCGGGAGTCATCGATGATGATGGCGACATGGTACATAGCGCAAGCCATATTCTTCCCTTCCTTGTCGTTACGAGATACGTCAAGTCGTGGTGTATCATCGTCACCCTGTCGCCCTTCTTCACATGGAAATCGTATGATATAGAGTAACCATCTCGTTCTTTCATCGGCAGATTCTCATAGAACTCAAAGCCAGCCTTGTTCAGTTCCAGCAGCATCTGTTGTTCCTCCCTCGGCACATAGTTGGCATGAAACAGATACCCCATCTCCAGCATTTCCTCCTTTGTTATTCCGCACAGTTCCTCTATGTTATCAGAAGAATACAGGAAGTTCTTCTTCAGATAATCCACCACATACACCACCTTATCAGTATTACGCGTGAAAGCCTCTATCGTCTGCAGCACAGGTTCAAGTTTCTGATAGTAGCTCTCCGGTATGTCATCCACCGCATTGGCAGAGATAAAGTATTTGTCAATGTTCGCTTTCATGAGTATATATGTTTCAATTCCTCTGCAAAAGTATGCAATTTTCCCTTAATAACTATTAAATCAAACTTGAAATATTTACACTATAGTGTGTGGTTAAGTTTATTTAACCAAAATATCGGGGGTAAAGTATTGCGAGACTTAAGAAGTCGGGATAACTTTGTGTAAAAATTCAACTGATTATAAAGGCAAGTATGAAACGAACAACATTATCCCTCTTATTCCTGCTTTGCATTCTAGGCAAAGCGATGGCAGCAGAACATGCAGACTCGCTGATGGGCTTGACTGGCGGTGTCTTTGACTCTTTCACTGGCGCGCCTGTAAAAGCTAAATTGTATCTGCTGCGTGAAGACTCTACAATCGTGAAAGTGAAACAAGCTTCGCAAAAGAAAGATGTGCTTGTAGATACGCTGGAGGTAATACAAGACGAGGACTGGCAGACGAAGCGTCAGATGACGAGATACTATGGCAGAATGCCAAAACAGAAGGGCAACTACATCCTAAAGGCTGAGCATGAAGACTACGAGACTCTCTTTGTGCCTTTCACCGTAAATAAAATAAGAGCAACCTACATCGAAGGACCCGACTTGAAGATGAAACGTGTGATTCATAAGACAGCAGAACTGGACGAGGTAGTGGTGAAGGCTACAAAGGTGCAAATGGTTTATCGTGGTGATACACTTGTGTATGATGCCACGGCTTTCGTGCTTCCTGAGGGCAGTATGCTTGATGGGCTCATCCGTCAGTTGCCAGGGGCAGAACTATCGAGTGATGGAGAGATAACTATCAACGGAAAGCATGTTGATAACCTCACGCTTAACGGAAAGGATTTCTTCAAGGGTGACAACAAGGTTATGTTGGAGAATCTGCCTTACTTCACAGTAAAAGAGCTAAAGGCTTACGATAAGGCTGATGAAGAGAGTGTTGCCCTTGGACTTCCCGTTGAGCGACAGAAGAAGGTGTTTACGCTCGACGTGGTGCTGAAGAAGGAATATCAGCGCGGTTATATCGTAAACTCCGAAGTCGGCGCAGGCACTGAGAACCGTTGGATGGCGAAGTTGTTCGGACTGATGTACGGCGAGAGATACCGCCTTGCTACCTTCGGCAATGCAAACAACGTAAACGAGGAACGCGAGCCAGGCGAGAATGGAGACTGGAATCCGAGCAAGACGAGCCGAGGATTGATAACGACACGTAAGGCCGGTCTGCACCATGAGATCAGTGATAAGTTTGATAAGTGGTCTAATCAACTTGAGGCAAAGGTTTCATGGCAGGACACTAACAATGAGCAGACATACCATAGTGAAAAATATCGCACAGAAGGAAACATCTACTCCGCTGGATTCAACAGGAACAAGAGCAAGAACAACGACTTCAATATCAGCAATATGTTCCGTCTGAACAAACCATACGTTCTTAGAACTGATGTAGAACTTAAATATAACACTCGTGACAACAATAGTGCTTCGGCTGACTCTACAAGGCAGATTATACTGATGAACAGCAATGAGTCCCTTGCAAAATTATTAGAAAAGACATTTCATGCTGCATCAAACGTCTATTTCCGCAATCGTACACCATGGAGCAATGCTGACTATAGTTTCATGTTGACTGGTGCATACGAAAAAAAGAATCCTGCGGAAAGTTTCGATTTCGGTAGGACAAACATATTCTCTACTGATGGTGATAAGTTAGATCTGCGCAACAGATTCGGCAACAATGCGTCATGGCAATATCACTATGGGGCACGAGCAAGCTACAGCCATGATTTCCACAAGGCATATTTCCATCCTTCCTTATATTTCACTTATTCCCAGGACATGCAGCACAGCGATAATCTGAGTTATCGTCTTGACTCTCTTGGCGGTCGCTATGCTACCGATCCGTTCATACTGCCATCTACGTACGACTCCCTCGCCGTTGCTACGGACATAAACAACAGTTACCAGTTCAACACGCTCAGCAGGAAATATACAACAGAACTCTCGTTCACCAAGCATTTTGAAAAGAAGACAACGAATGCCAATGGTGAAATAAATGTGCGTGACATGGGTTTTTTGTCTGTAAGTCTTCCGCTTGAAATTTCCAACGAACGCATAGAATTATGGCGACCGACTAAAACGAAAATGCATGTCGATCAGCAAACAGCCAACAGGACTCTGCGAACCTTCAATCCGTTTATATATTTCAGATGGAAGACGAAGCGCACGAAGTGGGAGACCAATATGCAACGTTATGAATATGCCAGTTCGCTGACGAACCTTGTGGATATGAGCAATACGAGCAGTCCGCTGTACTTCACATTCAACAATCCTTCGATAAAGAAAACCTGCCAATACAACGCCAACGTGCGCCTTGACGTGAAGTGCGACTCCATTCCTCTGACCTATTGGGCAAAACTGGATTACGTCTATAATACAGACTATGTCGGTTATCGCCGTTGGTACAACTCAAAGACGGGTGGTTATGTGTCAATGACGGATAATGTTGATGGCAACTGGAATGGCAAGGCGAGTGGTGGACTCAACTGGCAGTTCGACAAGCAGAAGCGTTGGCGACTGACGATGGACGGTTCCCTGCAGTATGTTCGTAGCGTTGACTTCGCATTGCAGACAGTAGAGTTTGATGGCACACCTACACTTGAGCAGCTTCACGCACTCACTCCTTCGCCGGAACTCTCAACGGTGAACAGCCTTAACACAAACCTGCGCCTGATGCTTAACTATAAGTTCAAACTCTTCACCGCAGGACTGCTTGGCAGAGTTGACGGTCGTCACAGCCGCAGTGACCGTGAGGACTATCAGGATCTTGATGCCTACGAATATAAATATGGTGTGAACTGCACCTATACCACGCCGAAACCTCTCGGTTCCTTCACCATTGCAACGGACTATAACATCTTCGTGCGCCGTGGTTATCAGTCATCGGAGATCAACAAAGTTACCAATGCGTGGAATGCTTCCATCTCCAAAGCATTCCTGAAGGGCTCGCTCGTAGCAAAGCTCTCTGCCTACGACATTCTTCATCAAGTCAGCAACATCGGCTACTCCGTCAACGCACAGGGCTACACCGAGCGCCGTTACAACAGCATCCCTCGCTACGTAATGTTCTCAATGGCATATCGTTTTACCAAGAAACCAAAGAAATAAAAACATTTTCAGCCTGAGAACATGAAAATTATAGAATAATCAAAAAAAAATCATTTTTCAACTTAATTATTTTGCCTTTGTGCGTTTACTATATACATGACGACAGCAGAATTTGAACATATAGTCCTAAAGATACGCCCCCAGATGGTGAGGGTGGCACTCGATTTCTTCCATAACGAGGAAGATGCCGAGGATGCTGTCCAGGATGTATTGTTCAAGATGTGGAAGCGTGAATGGAAGCCTGATGATGACGTTACTGCCCTTGCTATCAGGGCAACAAAGAATGAATGCGTAAGTATGGCAAGGAAACAACGCCTGCGATTACATCTTCCTATTGAAAATGAAGCAAGGAGTTTGACAAGCACCAATGAGGCAGACCAAGGCATTCTCACTCACGAGCGACGTCAGATAATAGAAAAAGCCATCAACAACCTGTCAAGGTCGGAGCAGCGAATCATCCGCCTTACACAAGACAAAGGACTCAATGCAGAAGAAATAGCCATAGTCACAGGTATAAAGCTACCTTCGGTAAGAAGTATGCTGTCAATGGCGAGAAAGAAACTAATAGAACAATTAAGCGTATGAAGCAGACATTAATAAACAGATATTTGGCTGGCGAGACAACCATCAGCGAGGAGCGTGAGTTAAAGCAACTGCTTCTTGACATCCCTGCAGCTCAACATTCAAAGGCAGAGCGTTCCATCCTTGAATTGCTTTCCTTTTCAGAAAGTGAGGAGGTGGAAGAAGATATCTTTGCCGTTGATTATACAGAAGAATATGACAAACATGTTCGACCATCGCGACCAATCCGTTTGTGGCCGTGGCTCGCTGCAGCTTGCGTGGCAGCACTGCTCATTGTCTTCCTTGCACCACCAAGAGAGGAAGCAAAGCTAGTGGCTAAGGTTACTCAGCCAGTAGTAGTAAAAGAAAATACAAAGGATTCTGTGAAGATAGAGAAAACACAAAAGCCTATCACAGAAGAAAAGCATATTGCCCAAACAGCAAAGAGCAAAGCCACAAACACTCAACCGAAGCGAAATGCAAAGGCATCATCCGCAGAGCCAGTTGTCACAACCAACGACTTCGCAATGGCAGAGGATATAACCGCCACAGAGGTATCTACGGAAGATATTCAATCTGTTTCAGATGAGATGATGGAAGAGTTTTATGCTAACTCGGCAAACATACAAAGACGTGGACAGGAACTGATATATCGTGTATCAATGAATAGTTCACTTCCATCTAATAACAATCAATATACAAATCTTTGAAACGCATGAAAAAGAATACTATTATAATACTTTTGATGTCCTTCGTACTGTCTTTGTCTGCTCAGGATATCACACCTTTAGATAAGATATTCGACGAAATATCTGTAATTACCTCTGTACCTCGTAGTGATATAAAACAGAAGATAAACCATGGGGATGGTGTGGTAATGTATGTTCACAATCATCCAATAGGTAAAGAAATTCTCTGTTCGAAAGAGTGCGGTTCCTCTTACATCGGAAACATGACAGATGAAGAGGCAAGACTGTCAAACGAACATAACAAAAAGATATTTGATGGAATCTTCCACGCCGTAGGTCACAACCTTGATTCTTTGATGGAAATGTCGGATGAGAGTTATCATTACGAGACGCACAAGGATGGTAAAGACACCATAAAGTATTCCATCTGCATGAAGAACGGAGCGGATAAACTCAGAAAGATAAAGGCAATTGATGGTTCCATGATTTACCCAGATGCCGTTGAAACAGTGTCCTTAAACTATACCGCAGACAAGAAAGCATGTGGCAAACATACACGTGGATTTGGAATACTGAGCTATAATAAGAATGTATTCCTTCCTGGACGGAAGAGTTATACATTCGACAAGGCGCTATACTTGCCGAAGATATTGCCGATATTAAAGCGCAAGGGCGTGAAATCATGGAAGTTCAGTTGGACACAAAGCGAGGACTATGATCTCGATGCTCACTGGAACGAGGAGTTCCATAGTGGAGAAACTGCTAAAATCAGGACAAAAGACGGAAAGATTTCAAATGCTGGTAAAGTCTTAGGTACGATGTATTTTATTCCACGTGAGAAGGAAAAGCTTGCAGATGCAATCTTCACGGAGATTGATAGTATAACGCTGAATCACACGGAGATATATCCAGAACAGATGTTTAGGTATGCATATAACGTGAAGGAGCACGTTATGCAATATAAGGAGAGCAGTTCTATCACTCAACTTTTTTATGGAATGGCAGAAGATAGTGGTCCCTCAATTCGTGTACTCTTCGGTATAACTCAGAAAGGGTATTATGTGGCAGTAGCTGAGACAGAATACAACTTCTGCATACCAAAGGAGTGGGCTGTGCTCAAAAGTTTCAATAACGGTAAGAAGGAGTATGTAAAATGAGGAAGACATACATTATAATATTATCATGCCTCTGCTCATTGATGGCATTGGCGCAACGCAGCCTTCCTGGCTATGAGAAGATAAATCCTGAGATTAGGACATTGATAAGCCGCATTGACTCGTTAGGCATCGAAAGCGAATTGCTCTTTAATCGCGATGCGAAGCGAGCAATAAGATACAGGGCTGAACCTATGCTTTACGTGGAAACCGATGACACCATAAAGCAGGAAGGAATGAAGCGCATCGTTGATACCAATGGCAAGGAGCATTTCGTTGGCGACGGAATACTGAAACCTATGGAAAAGAAACAGGCTGATGCTATTCGTAAGACATGGAGAGACAACCGTCTTGCCCATGAGGCAATAATGAAGACGATAAAGTACCTTGCACCGGAGAGTGAGATGACCAACCATTACGAGGTACACAAGAATGGTATGGACACGATAGACGTATCAATGATGTTAAGCAAGGAAAATAACGAATATCTTGAATACAGGCTCAGTTCGTTCAGCTCCCGTTCAGAAATTTACAATACGCTCCGTGCTTTTCCATTATTCGAATACAATTGCATTCTCAATGATGATGCCAAGGCATACAAGTTCATTGATGCCGAAGATTTCATGACAAAAGCAAAGGCGATCTTTGAGAAATCGAACGTATGGTCGTGGCACAAGGCTGTCTATGAGCATGATAGAGGCTACAAACCTGAAACAAATGACCTCTTTGCATTAAGAATCAACCACTTGGATGGTGATGCACCGTACGATTCTCGTACCGAGGCAACTATTTACAAGATTGCTAATCGGCAGAACATAGCTGATAAAATCTTAAAACAACTCATTGACCTTATCTGGCAATATACTGATAAGCATAAGGACGTACGTTATTATGAGTTCCAACCATTTGCA
Source organism: Prevotella sp. (assembly GCA_045627725.1). Taxonomy (GTDB): domain Bacteria; phylum Bacteroidota; class Bacteroidia; order Bacteroidales; family Bacteroidaceae; genus Prevotella. Next base: position 31,444 of record JAZQOH010000002.1, read on the forward strand.
AAATTCAACGAATCATCAGTAAGTGAAATAATACAGTTTGCTTCTGCTTCTAATAGCAAAGGCGCGGTGCCTCAAAACTTTCATATTGTAGTGTACAAAGAATCAGGCAAGGATGCCTGTTACTTCGCATTTTTAAAAACAAACGGCGACCTCTGGCTACCACTTGATTGGACAACCGTGGAGCATAGTAAACATACTAATAAGGCAACGGCTGGCAACATCATAGGAAAATGGAATTGTTCCGACCAGACACTCCGTAACCTTGGTGTTGAGTATGACAAGATGAGTGGTAAGATAGAGTTGAAGGCTGACTCTACTTTCACAATGACCGCAAAAGGCAGTGGGATAGGAGGACATAATTTCTGGCCTCATCGTACTGTAAGTGTGAAGCTTAACGGAACATATTCCATGAAAGGCGACAGCATTTCATTCAATCTTAAAAGAGACAACATCAAATGCCACATCAGTGATGAGGTCATGGACAATGATCCGAAACTTGATCAAACTCCAGCATATAAACAACAGCAAGAGCATACCACCTGGGATGCTGCAGACAGACGATATGAAACCGCCAAAGATCAAGGCAACATGCAGGAAGAATCACTAAAAGATGATATATACAAGGCAATGCCTTTCAAAGCAAGCATCACATTCATCGACTCAAAGACTGTCCAGATTGGTTCCACAATCTATCTTACACGATAAGTATGGATATGAAACGAATATCCATATCATTCATCTTTGCGCTTCTGTGCATCATTACCGTTGATGCACAGAAGCGATTTGTTGTGATTGATATGGAAACTGGTGTGCCACAGAGAGAAGTCAGGGTAAGGTGGGATAAGAAACATGAGACACACTCCATCTGGGATGGTTCGTTCTATATGGATGACGTTAAGGATGATGTGGAGGTATTCAAACCAGGCTATATGACTCGCATCATGAATCCAGAGGAACTGACTGACACAATAGGAATACTGCCCACATTCAATAAACTCGGCGAGGTGGTAGTAATCGGTAAGTACAAGCCTCGCAAATTCGGATGGACTCTAAAGCCAATAACCAAAGAGGAAATTGCCATGATGTATTGCGACAAGCAAGGCATCAACCTGGATATCATAGGTGGCATAAAGAAACTCCTTACTCGCAAGAAACGCAATAGACAGAAGCGGGCTAAAGAGTTAATTGCGGAATACTGAGTCGATTTGATTTCGTGATTATGTTAATAACTAAAAATGCGGCACAAATAACTAAAAACTGAAGTTAAAAGATAAGGGGAAAAGGGAAATTTAATCTACTAAAACTTTCGTTACTAAATTATTAGTTATACTTTTGCATCAAGAAAATTAAAACTTTAGTAGATTATGAATAAGAATAAAGATAATCAGACGCTGACTCGGGTGGAGATGGAGATAATGAACCATCTGTGGGAAATGAAGAAGCCAACAAGTGTGCGCGAACTTCTTGAGACCTACGATGAGCCAAAACCTGCATACACGACCATTGGCACCTATATGAAGATACTCACGCAGAAAGGTTTTGTTATTCCAGAGAAACATAAGGATGACGGAAAGACTTATTTCTTCCGCCCACTTATCTCGCAAGAGGAATATCGCCGCAGGGTGATGTCAGAAGTTAAAGACACATTCTTCGGTGGATCTGTAAGTTCTCTCGTTCGCTACTTCGTAAAGGAAGAGAAAATCGCCGATGCAGAGTTGCAGGAACTGATAGCATTAATTCAAAAACAATAAAATTTCTCCCTCCCTTTAATGGGAGGGGTGGGGAGGGTCTTCACTATGCTCGCATACGCCATAAAATCAGCCATATATCTCAGCATGATGTATATACCATACATGCTGATGCTAAGGAACGAATCTTTCTTCCGTTTCAACCGACTATTGCTTTTGTGCATCATGCTGTTGTCGCTCATTCTCCCTTTCTGCGACTTCCACTCTCTTGCCGTAGAGGGAAATCCGCTTCATCGGGGAATGATAGAGATTGGTATGCCAATGGCGATAGTAGAGGGACAAGCACCAGCTCCCCACAATGTAAGTGTCGGCATAAATTGGCAGCTCGTCATCGCCTACATATATATAATAGGTGTCATCGTTACGGCTTTGGTGAAGCTGTATCAGTTGTCGATGCTGTATTTCACAATACGAAGAGGTGTCTTGTGGAAAGACGAGAAAGAAGGAGTTACCATCTACTGCCATGCCAACAATATAGTGCCGTTCAGTTGGTTTAGCACTATCGTAATCAGCGAACAGGATTATCGCCTGAATGCCAAGGAGATAATAGGTCATGAGATGGGGCACATTCGCCATCATCATTCGTGGGATATATGCCTTGTGAATATCGTGGAGGTGATACAATGGATGAATCCTCTGGCATGGATACTTGCCTCATCCCTTCGCAACGTACATGAATACGAAGCAGACGATGCCGTACTGCGCAGCGGTGTCAATGCCCGTCAATATCAAACATTATTAATTAGAAAAGCCGTTGGCGCCAGCTCCTACTCCTTTGCCAACAGCTTTAATCACAGTCAACTTAAAAAACGTTTCACTATGATGTTTCGTAAAGAATCAAATCCATGGATGCGTACAAAAGGTTTGTACATCATCCCAGTGGCAGTCATTGCGCTCAGCGCCTTTGCCACACCAGAGTTAAACAACCGCGTAGATGCTATCACGGAGAAAACTCCATCAGTTATCGCCAGCAAAGGTAACGCAAATTCTGCACCTGTGCAAGAAAATCTGCAGAAAATTGATGCCCCTCTTGTTGAACAGGAAAGCGTGACGGAAGAGAATGATACCACTGGAATGCAGAAAGTGTTCTATGGCACCGTGGAATATTCCCAGGATGCTGATGCTAATTTGAAGTCAAAAGACGACGAAGAAGAAAAGGCGTTTGATGTCGTAGAGCATATGCCAGAATATCCTGGAGGCATGAAGGAACTGATGCAATACCTCATGGCAAACGTAAGGTATCCAAAGATAGCCTTCGAGAATGGTGTTGCCGCACGAGTACTTGTTCAGTTCATCGTAGAGAAAGACGGCTCTATCAGTAACGTAAAGACCGTCAACTTCAAGAAGTTGGAGGACAATAAACCTGCTTCAGAGAATAACTCTTCAGAAGAGTTCGTACAAGCTGTAAAGGCTGATTCTGATGAAGCTCGCCTTGCTAAAGAAATAACCTCTGCGTTAACTACAGAGGCACAGCGCGTTGTTGCTTCCATGCCTAAGTGGATACCAGGCACACAAAGCGGCAAGGCTGTTCGCGTAAAGTATGTGATACCTATCACCTTCCGTCTTTCGTAATGCACAATCTATGAATAAAGGTCATAGAATATTAACGCACAAAGCGTTTTTTCATACATAGATTACTATCAGGAACTTGGTGGCTGTGAAGCCGCCAAGTTTCTATGTTGTCAATGTGTTTTTGTATTTATATGTGATATTTTTGATTTTTGATGTCACCTTTTTCTACTTTTACTTGTTATTATAGTGAATCGGTTCAACAAACAGAAAGTTTAACAAATAAATAAGAAAAAGATATGGAATTGTTTTTTGATGGATTAGAAGGTATTCTTGTACCATTAGGTATCTGTGTTTTTCTACCTCTCATGGTGGTGTGGTTGAGCATTCGTAAGAAAATGCATAGTGATGATATGCGAAAAGAAATCATCCTGGCAGCACTCGAAAAGAATGCAGACATCGATATTGAGGATCTGGTGAAGAAGATGAATAAACCAGAAAAGTTGCTGAAGGAGAAACTGTTGAAAAAACTTCAGTGGGGAATGCTCGCATTCTTCCTGGGCGTAGGAATGATTGGCTACGGTACCTATCTGAACTGTAACCCAATGGATGGAAAGTACAATTCGTTAGAAATAATATGCGGAGGATTGGCATTATCTGGTATAGGCATAGGCTTCCTTGCCAACTACCACATCGGCAAGAAGATGCTAGCCAAGGAAATGGAAGCAGAGGAACATAATTTGCGTCAGGCATAGTAAGCAATGACACGCGAACAGTTCATACAACTCGTCAGCGACGAGCAGGAAGCACTTCGTGGTTTCCTGCTCGCCCTCTGCTGTGGTCGCAAGGATGATGCTGACGACATTGCTCAGGATGCGCTGGTCAAGGCATATCTTGCTTCGGCTGGCTATCAGGACAAAGGACGCTTCCGATCGTGGCTGTTCAAGATAGCGCATAATACTTTCCTTAACCACAAGGCTTCGCAAAGATATTTTTCCGATATAGAGGAGGCAAGGCTTGTTGCAGGAGATAGTAACGCAGATGCTAATTACGCCCACCAGGATTTGTATCTCGCCCTCTCTACCTTACCGCCAAAAGAACGCTCTGCCATCGTGCTGTTCTATCTTGACGGACATTCCATAAAGGAGATTTCGCAGATAACTGACACATCGGAAGATGCCGTAAAGAAACAACTCTCGCGAGGTCGCGACAAACTAAAAACAAGATTGAAGTTATGATGAAAGATAAAGAACTTGAACAGCTGTTTCTTGCTCAACGTCCATCGTTTGACGACAAGGATGAGTTTATGATGCGACTCGAACGGAAGCTTGATGCTGTGGAATACCTTCGTCAGTATGAAGAGGCTAATCTCCGTCGCTACAAATATGCCATGGTGGCAACATTCGTTCTGGGCATTGTTGTCGGTGGAGTATTCCTTGCCTTTGTCTTGCAGATGCCTCAGGATGTTCCATTGATTGCTTTCAACGCAAGTTCCGGCATTCTGCTATTTCTTGAGCAACATTCGCGAATGTTTGCTACAGCAGCTCTGTCATTGCTCCTTTGTTCCGGAATCGTCAGCATCATCAGTAATGCCCTTGATATTGTAAAGATGAAAACTTTCATTGGAGCATCTCATACAAATTAAGTTAAAATGACACTCAAAAACTTTACACAAAGTTTTTGTTTCATAAATTAAATCAGGGACTTGGTGACTGTGAAGCCGCCAAGTTTCGCTGCATATAAACTCTACTATATTACAAAAAAAATGTTTGCTTTTCAAAAGTTTTTGGTAATATTGTTTTGATATTCCGAATAATATATATATCTTTGCCCTAGAGAAAAATATGAAGCATGAGAATAATTACAAAGGAGAAATATGAATATGCACAGGCTCGCATTGATGCACTGCTACCACAGATAACAGAGAATACATCCGCAGATGATCCGCTGATGATGGAATTGATGATTGTAACGGATATTGTTGAGGCGTATGAGGAGGTTCATTGCAAGATTCCAGTACCAACGCTTGGAGAGATAATCCTTGATGCTCTTGACACTGCTGGTATGACTTCTAAACAGTTGGCAGATAAGATAGGTGTAAGTCCAAGTCGTATCAGTGACTACATACACAATCGTTGTGAACCAACGCTACGCATCGCTCGTCAATTATGCCAGATTTTAGGAATTACTCCTGCAGAGATGCTCGGCATAGTTGCATAGTTGTACTACGTATCGCCAAAGAATATTATAAAGAACAGCTATTGATAATGTACGCTTCGTACTTGTCAGTAGCTGTTTTTCTTGTTTTAAGAGTACATTGTTAACGAATACTCTTAAAAAATCATCACTTGTTTGCAATGTTTTGTCTATGTTCTGCGTATATATAAGTAGAAGACATCAAACATGGAAGAAATAGAGATGCATATCATAGAGGGATTAAGGCAACGAAATCCCAAAGTGCAACAGCAGGCACTTGAGCAATACGGCAACTACGTATGGGCTCAGGTGGTGAGGTTGGTATCTCGTATCGAGGATGCAGAGGAAGTCTATCAGGATGTGTTTATCAAAGCCTTCAATAATATAGATAGGTATGATGCAGAGAAGGCATCGCTGAAGACCTGGATATCACGAATAGCATATAATGAGTCCATCTCCTTCCTCCGAAGAAGACCACGGTCGCTGATCTACTTTGAAGATAATGAAGGGAAAGCAGAGGCTTTATCGGAAGCAGAAGTGGAAGAAACACTCGGACATCCCAACGAAGAAACGGTGCAACTGATACAAACAGCCATACAGCATCTGTCTCCTGAAGAGCAAGCCATCATCACAATGTTCTACTATGAAGAGATGAGCCTGAAGGAGATAGCATTCGTTACGGAATCAATCCCGACTACCATAGCATCGAAACTCAGTAGAACGAGAAAGAAACTTTGTAAACTAATTAACAAACTACAATCATGACAGAGGACAAGAACATAACACATAATATCCACGAGGCAATCCATCGTGAGGAACTGTCACGTCCTCCTATGCCTAAAGATCTCAATGCCCGACTAATGCAGCGAGTGGAGAAGGAGGTGAATAGCAAGCCAAAACGCAAGCATATCGTATGGCCATGGATTGCTGCAGCTTGTGTGGCAGCAATGATCATGGTAGTTACCCAACAAGCCCCCCAGCCCCCGAAGGGGGAGTCTTCAATTGCTCATATCGTTGAAGATTCTGTGATGCAGGATAATGCGGAAACAAAGGATAGGCGATCTCTCGTTGCCAGCGTAGAGAATGAACAGCAAGACAACAAGGTAATTCAAACTCCTGCGACTGTTATATTTACACCTCCGGTTATAAAAGCAAATATGGAGGAATATGAGCCGAAAGTTACAGGGCAGTCAGAAGATTCCGTTAAGCAAGAACTACTACTTGCGGAAGCAGAAAAACCGCTCAATCATACAGTCAGCCCCAAACCAAAAGTTCTCACTGAACGAGATATTCCTATCACTCGACCTGAGAATCTTAAATATACTAAAGAGGAACTGGCTCTCATGAAGAAACAAGCCAATGAGGCCTACCTTAAATGGATAGAACTGGAACTCGAAATAGCAAGATATAATCAAGAACAAACAGCACTTAAATAGTTCATAATTCATAATTCTTAGTTCATAGTTATGAGAAAGATATTCATTATGTTGTTGATAGCCCTTACGGCGGCAACAACCATCAGCGCACAGCGCAAGCAGCAAATCAACACCCCGACAAACGTAATAAAAACCTTTAACTTCATCTGCGATCTCTATGGTCAGAAGAACAGTCAGGTGTATTCCGTAAACAAGAATCCCAACACCGGCATTATAGAGTCGAAGGAAGTTATCACGCCTTTCAAATGTAAGAAGACAGAGCCTCAACTCACCATGATTGCTGATATCTTTCATCAAGACGAGCCTGTGAGCTATCAGCTTATGCACCTCGCTAATGGTAATAACGAATATTTCAGAATAAGCGTGGCAACTGGCAATGCCATCAAGAATGTCAATATACGTACACGTTCGAACCAGGAGATGTGGTATATGGCAGTGAAGAATCCAGAGAATCCACAACTTCGCGATGTATATGCCATCGTGTGGGAAAACAAGGGAGACCCAGAGAATGTGGAAGGAATGATCTACATGATTACCTCTCTTCGTCCGGATATTTATGAGAAGGATATGGAGAGAATCCAAACAAAGACCTTCACGCTGGATGGTCGTATGGGCGATGACATTTCCGATTCACTCTATGTATTCTATGTGGCAGACACTTACGATGAACTGAACCGCCTAACAATGATGACCGATTCATACGAGCAGCTGAGGGAGTATATGCAGACTAACGGTAACATTCTCCTGATGCCAGTGTCCAAAGACAGGAGATTTGGCATCACTGTAGATACAGCCAAACGCATGGGCGGACGTATCCGTACTGTGATGCCTGACGGTTCGCTCTGCAAACTATGGACAAACATCGACATCGTTCCGGGCGAAACTTACCATATCACGACTCATAACAGTTACTACACGCCTGATTCTGACTACGAACGTCGTGTAGGACTTTACTCTGGCAAGAGCATGTTTACGGGGCATGATAATGACGATGTGGAACTGACAGGAGGATACAATGACACAGTTGTTGCTGATACTGTCGCTGTTTGGACTGAGGATGATGAAATGCATCAGGCAGTAGCGGCAGGTAATCATTTCGATAAACTCACTCCGGTACAGAAGGCAGATCTTGAACGTAAGGGCGAGATTGTGCAAAACACCGAAGAAAAGATAAAAGGTATATTAGAAGGTATAGGTAATCGCATCAGTATTATTCCGCAAATGCTTCAACTCCATGAGCAGCGTAAAGCCATGGAATCGCTGGATAACTACTTCGAGGAACTGATGAAACTGAACACTCAGTTCGACAAACAGGCAATGGACGTAGTAAACACTGCCATGTCGTATGGTTTTCCGCAGAGCAAGCTTCCAGAAGCTTACAAGGAACTGTTGGATGAATTATCCAAACAGAACAAGATGTTCAACGAGCTATACAAGCATTTCGGAGGTCTCTCAAAGAAAGCCACGAAGTGTCAGAAGCACATCAACAAGCTCATGGAGAAATACATGAACGAGATAATCAAACTGCAAAAAGATTGTTAAATACACATCTTTTATTTGTGGGAATGAAGAAAAAGACGTAACGTAATCCACGTAGAGCAAATACTTGGTGATTACCAAAAGTATGGTCATGAAATGGTATAATAAATTGAATGCAACTTTATAATAAACAGCTATTGACAATGTAAGTTTTTATTTGTCAGTAGCTGTTTTTTAATATTTAAGTCAACAAGTTTTTGAATAAAAATATGATTTTTTTGTTTTTTTGATGTCACAAAATGATTACCTTTGCGTCATTAGTATAGAAAACAAAAATTAAAACTTTGTGAACGAACAAGAATTCAAACATATAACCCACGAGCTGCAACCTGACTTGCTACTTATTGCCCGAAAAATAATCGGCGATGAAGAGGAGGCTAAGGACGTTGTACAGGATAGTCTGCTGCGTCTTTGGCTGCTGAAAGAGGAGGTGCAGAACGTCAGAGGTTTTGCAAGGATTCTGGTGAGGAACAGAAGTCTGGATGTTGTTAGGAAACGACAAAAACACGTTCTCGTAGAACTGAAAGAAACTAATGACATTGCTCCTACGGATGAACACGACGAGCGAATAGAGAGGATGATGGCTCTCATAGAGAACCTACCAACTATGCAGCAGACGGTTCTTCGCCTTCGACACATGGAAGGTAAAGAGATGAGCGAGATAGCCGAACTGATAGGTACTACGGAACAGGCAATACGTCAGTCGCTGAGCAGAGCACGAAGGGCTGTGCTGGCAAGTTATAACAAACAAAATCACAGACAATGAAACAGAAAGATATACATAACCTCATAGAGCGATTCCTTGACGCAGAGACCACTCTGCAGGAAGAGCAAACGCTGATAGAGTATTTCCGTGGGGCAGATATTCCTGAAGACTTGGAGCAGTATCGCGAGATGTTTCTTGACTATGGAGAGGTAGCTTCTCTCCAACCATCACAAGAGGAAGATGCAGTGGAAATGATTCCTGTTCAAAACGTGCAAGATGGCGAAAAGCAGAAACCCAAGCTGCCGCCTCGCATTATGTGGAGATGGGCTGTAGCAGCAAGCATCGCCATTCTCTTTGCCTTCGGTATTGGTTTCCTTTATAATAATAAGGAAGAAGAGAAACCTCAGATTGCTGAGCTCCTGCCTAAACCGATAGAAGTAAAAGATACTAAGCCTGTAACGGAGGAAAAGCAGATTGCTGTTGCAGAGGCTCCTTCCGTTCCGAAGGTAAGAATCTCAAAACCGAAGCAATCCGTAAAGGAAGAAAATAGAGAGCCAGAAACCCTCTTAGCAGAAACGCAAAGTGAAGCTACGTCTGCTCCTCAAGGCAATACATTTTCCTATAGCGTAAGCAACCCTGAACGACTGAAATATACTCCAGAAGAGATAGCTGCATTGAAACGGCAAGCCCGCAGGAAATACGAAGAGTGGTTACAGCTTGAACGGGAAATAATTGAGTATGACACCAGAAGCATATCTGCATTAATAAATGAAGTCGAACAATAAAAACATAACAATTATGAGAAGAGTAATATCAATCCTTGTAATCCTCGCGATTGCCATCGGTAACATTAGTGCGCAGGATAATAGTGCGAAGACCGCAGCAGAGAATGTTTATAGGGCAATGATGGAGATTAGGAAAAACTATGGAAAAGAAGATGAGAAGATATTCGAACTGATGCGTAGTCCTGAATCCGGCAATGTAAATTCTTCTGTAGAAATAATTCCTTTCCGTGGCAAGACAGTAAGTCTAAGTCTAAGCATAAACAAAGCAATCGAAGCATTCGATAAAGACAGTGAGAAGGGTTACAACTTCAAAAAATTCAACGGCGCCACCATCAATGCTGAAAATTTCGGTACATTAAGGGGTGATGACATGAATAGTTTTATCACTTTAATGAATAAATCGGAAGGCTCTGCTACAAATTTTATTTATCTGGAAGTAAAGTGTGCCGATAATCCTCAGATGCGCACGTTCTATGGTGTGAAATGGATGAAATTGGGCGAAGAGACAAGCGGTTCGTTGTACTTGATTACCTCGAAGCGTCCAGACCTTATCCTTAGTGAAGCTGATAAGAAAGCAGATGATGAAAACGAAGAAGATGTACTGTCTTCATTGCCTCAAGACGCACAGAATAGAATAAAGGTGTTGGGTGCAATGGTAGACACCTATTCAAATGAATTGAATGAACTCCAAACTAGATATAACAGTACGGTAGCCACCGACGTCAGAGAAACCTTCAGACAACAGATGAAACTCATATTGAGTAAACGACAGGAACTACTTGACAAAATGCATAAGATAATTCTTGAGGAGACGAATTAATCGCATACAATCCCAATTTATAGAATAAGTTTAATGAGGACTCGGTGACTATTATGTCATCGAGTCCTAATATTATATAGCATTTTATAGTTCACGCTTTGTTCGAATTTCTGCAAAAAGATTGTTAAATACCAATCTTTTATTTGTGGGAATGAAGAAAAAGACGTAACTTTGCATTCATAGAATAAGAAACGAGCATCGAGCAAACTCGACAAACCCTATTCTTTGAGTGCGCTCGTATACTCATACATTCGTAAAGATGAGATCAGAAGCAATATTATCCAATCAGCATGATATGACGTCATTTAGATATGGCGGTTATAATATACGCTTTCGCACTCCTTCCATTCTGAAAAGATATACAGAGGTGAAGGAGTGGGATAAGGGGTATCTTGTTGTTATGGCAGACTATGAGGGTATCGGCATTATGGAAGACTACATAGATATTGTTCCAATACTTAAGAACCTCTATATTAATCCTGATACTTTTCTCAGGAATATTCAAACCGTAAAAATTGGTAACTATGAGTCATAATGAGATCGTAAACGTTAGTTCAAACGCAGATATGATAGTTTGCGGTTATGCTTTCAAAAGAATGGATGATTTGAATATCCGCATTCTACAGCTTCAAGCACCTAATCATGCATTAATCCTCTCTCCTAAAGATGAAATTTTAGAAACATCAATGGATGATGTAGAGTTGGATATCGTGAAGGACTATTGGATAAAGAACAAAAAACACATGGAGGAATCATATGCCTAAGTATTATGACTTCATGATTTGTGGGTACTATCTTTATTTCACGTCCCATTGTATAATCGAGGCAATGCATGTCCATGCAAGTGATAGACATCTTACCGAAGGTGGCTCGGCAAAACTCTTCGTAAAAAGTAACGGTGAGACAGAAGTAAGGGTACAAGGAAAACTCACAGACAAAGAACTACGAATCATTCGTGAGTTTATAAAGACTAACTATAAGGAAATGTATCTCAAGTGGTCAAGTATGAGCAAAGAAGGGTTCTTTCAGGGATGAATATTTACTCTATTCCTTAGTGAAAGTTCTACAGAATGTCTTATTCTTCCTAAAACAACCAAGAAAAATAATCAAGTGTTTTTATGCCTTTAGTTTTTGTCTTGCCCTGAAAAAAAGTGGAATAAAATAACAACTTTGTGATAGGACAAGACAACCCTACAATAAATAAGATTCTAAGAATCAGGGCGTTTGATAGCGCTTGGTGGTATGGCGTAGGCAAAATAACCATTCCGTATTATTTGGACAACAAGAGTGTCGTGTTGACTGAATCTTTATGAATTTATGCTTTAACTCTTCACTCTTCATAAATGCACTGTATCTTATTGGTTATAAGATAATTAAGTGAATGAAGAGTGGTAAACGACTCTTCATTCACTCTTCATAGGTGTTTAGATCTATGCATAACTCTTCATTCACTCTTCATATATGTATCAACTTGTGAATCAAAATGTTATATATGCATTATGAAGAGTGAAGAGTGTTTTTAATTTCGTTTGAATTTCAGGAATTAGAAAGCCTTTTCCTGTTTGGGGCAAACTCAAGGTGTAAAGCATTGAGTTAGGACCCCTAAAGCATTGAGTTAGGCATCCTAAATGGGGCTGTTATGGGTGCTAAAGCTATGCTTTAGACATCGAGAAGCTATGCTTTAGGATGTGTGAAGCTATGCTTCGCTTTGCTTTACCCAAATGAGTTGGTCAGTGTCATAGCCGCGCCTTTGAGCTTCGTTGATGAGACGGTCAAGCACATCCTTCTTCAGATTAGGAGTGCGGGAGAGAATCCAAAGATAATCAGCGTCTGAACCACCTACAAGGGCATAGGAATAGTCGGGAGCCAACACGAGAATGCGATAGTCGGAATAGAACGGTCCCCAGAATGAGACTCTCAGAACGCCAGGCTCCTCCGTCAGTTTTGCCTTACCTTCAGAAGTCTTCCACTTGCCCTCTTTCTTGCCTTGGTTGGTAACTTTTATCATACCATTGTCCTGTAACGAATAGGTCGCGATGCATTGGTCCATGCCACGCTCGAAGAGATGGTCAAATCGGGCTATCTCATACCATCTGCCCAGATATTTGTTGATATCTACAGTCTTGACCGCAGAGTTATCTACTGGTCGGCTGGCACTGCAGGCAAGTATGCATATTGCCGATATTACCGCTACGGCAGCAACAACACCCAAGACTGCAGTAAAGCTACAACCCTTGCCGTTTTGCTGATTGAAATCCGAACTTGAAGCACCGCACTTAGGACAGCGCGATGGAGCTTCGTTTCCTTGATGTGTATAGCCACACACTTTGCAATTCCATGTTTTCATAACCAAATAATTTTCAAAGTTAATGTTTTGATATTATCGGTTGCAAAGATATGCATATTATGTGATACTCAGTAAATGAAATCCATAGTTATCCTGATAGGAGATATAAGAAAACGTGCAGTTTCGTGAAATGATAGCACGAGACTGCACGTTGGCTTTATGTGAATATTTTGACTTTACTTTATAGTCCGCAGTTTGTTATGGTGTAGATATAAACCACAGATGCAGGGATAGCCATCAGGGAGGAGTCGAAGCGGTCGAGCATACCGCCATGACCTGGAAGTATCGCTCCGCTGTCCTTCACGCCGAGTGTGCGCTTGAAGAGACTCTCAACAAGGTCACCCCATGTGCCGAAGAATACGACAACGATGCCGAGACCTGCCCACTGCATGGCGGTGAGACCGCTCTGCACGTCAGAAAGACCAAGCGATGAAAGCAGGCGCGACTCATCTACCCAAGCGATGAGCTGCGAAACAGCTACCACGAGGATGCCTCCACCTATGCTGCCTTCCCAAGACTTTCCCGGGCTGATGCGTGGGAAAAGCTTGTGTCTGCCGAGGAGGGAGCCGCTGAGATAAGCGCCAGTATCGTTTATCCAAAGGAATACGTAGATGCTGAGAGGGAGGAGCATACCATAGAGGATAGGGAAGGATGCTACCTCTGATGAAGCCATAGAGCCTGATGCCTCCCTGAATGCAAGGACATTGATGCATGAGAAGGGTAGGGCGATATACATCTGCGACATCATAGTGTAAGCCCAGTCGTTGATGGCATCTTCATTGCGAAGATATAGTTCGCTGATGAAGAGATATACGACGGTGAGAAGGTATGGGATGAAGACTGCCGAAGGTGTGATGCCAGAGCAGAATCCTGCCACGGCAAGGAAGAAATATACACCTGCCGCAGTACAGATAAAACGATTTATCTTCACTCCCTCGCGATCATTTACGAGACCTGTAAACTCCCATATCGTCATACCTGTGACAAGGGCGAACAATGCCACCATTGCGGTGGGATTGAGAAAGCAAGTCACTACTATTGCCACAAACAGTATGCCTGTGATGGCTCTTACTATAAAGTTCTTCATCGTTGATATTAATTACGAATTACAAATTACTTAGTTACGAATTGCGAATTACGAATTAATCAGTTGCTTGTTCGCTTTCCGTGGCATCTGCCTGGTTCTCTGCGTCAGCCTCTCTTGCAGCACGTGCCTCAGCTATTGCCTTGGCATATTTCTCTGCCTCAGCCTCATTGGCATCGATAATCTCCTGAGCACGACTGGTCCATGGACGCTTGCCGAAGATATTCTCTACGTCCTCGGCGAAGATGACCTCGCGCTCGATGAGGATTTCGGCAAGCTTATTGTGACCTTCCTTGTTCTCTGTGAGAATCTGCTTGGCGCGGGCATACTGCTCGTTGATCATCTTCAAGACTTCATCGTCGATAATCTTCGCTGTTGTCTCGGAATAAGGACGCTGGAACTGATACTCATTATTATTATAATAGCAGATGTTAGGAAGTCTCTCGCTCATACCAGCGTATGCTATCATGCCAAAGGCGCTCTTTGTTGCGCGTTCAAGGTCGTTCATAGCACCTGTTGAGATATGACCTGTGAAGAGTTCCTCAGCAGCACGACCGCCGAGAAGTGAGCACATCTCGTCGAGCATCTGTTCCTTGGTGGTAAGCTGGCGCTCCTCTGGCAGATACCAGGCAGCACCGAGGGCGCGACCACGAGGCACGATGGTTACTTTGATGAGAGGATTTGCATACTGGCAGAACCATGAGATAGTGGCATGACCTGCCTCATGAAGTGCTATGGAGCGCTTCTCCTCGGCTGTCATCACCTTTGTCTTCTTCTCAAGACCACCGATGATACGGTCAACGGCATCGAGGAAGTCCTGCTTGCATACCTCCTTTGAGTCATGACGGGCAGCGATGAGGGCAGCTTCATTACATACGTTGGCGATGTCGGCACCAGAGAAGCCCGGTGTCTGACGTGCGAGGAGGTCAATATCCACATCCTCTGCCACCTTGATAGGCTTCAGATGAACGATGAATATCTCTTTTCTCTCTGTAAGGTCTGGGAGGTCAACGTGTATCTGACGATCGAAACGACCTGCACGAAGCAATGCCTTGTCGAGCATATCCACACGGTTGGTTGCGGCAAGGATGATGACACCGCTGTTGGTTCCGAAGCCGTCCATCTCGGTGAGAAGGGCATTCAGAGTGTTCTCACGCTCGTCATTGCCACCCATCGCTGGGTTATGGCTACGGGCACGGCCTACGGCATCAATCTCATCAATGAAGATGATGCAAGGACTCTTCTCCTTTGCCTGACGGAAGGTGTCTCTCACACGGCTGGCACCTACGCCGACGAACATCTCAACGAAGTCACTACCCGACATCGAGAAGAATGGAACGCCTGCCTCGCCTGCCACAGCCTTGGCAAGAAGGGTCTTACCTGTTCCTGGAGGACCAACGAGAAGAGCACCCTTTGGTATCTTACCGCCGAGGTCAGTATATTTCGCAGGATTCTTGAGGAACTCAACGATTTCCTCTACCTCCTGCTTTGCGCCTACCTGTCCTGCCACATCCTTGAATGTGACATCCATCTCGCCGCCCTTCTCATATACCTTTGCCTTGGATTTTCCAACGGAGAAGACTCCTCCGCCCATTCCTCCTCCGCCCATTCGGCCCATGAAGAACATCCATAGGAAGAAGATGAAGACAAGTGGTGCAAGATTGAAGAGCAGATTCATAAAGCCGCTCGATGGTTTCTCGTTCTTATAGTCGAGGTCGCCATTGAACTTTCCTGCTGCCCTTTCCTCATTGAGGAATGCCTCCACCTGGTCGATGCTGCCTATCTCAACGAGAACGTAAGGGTCATTGCCAAGTTCTTTCATTGACTTATGGAACACCTCGCGGACGTTCTTGCCATAGACATACATCTTTAGTTTGCTCTCATCCTTATTGATGACAACACGACTGGCATACCCCTTGTCAATGTATGACTTGAACGTGGTGTATGTCACCTTATTGGTAGATGAAGTGTCGAACAGCGAACCTCCGTCGGTGAGGAACATAAAACCAAGCACCGATATGATGATGAAGTAGAGCCAGTTCATATTGAAGCGTGGCATCTTCGGCTGTTGCTGGTTGTTTGGTGTGTTTTGACTCATTATTCTTTTTATTACGAATCTAATTCTATGAGATTAATCGAGGTCTTCTATCTCTTCGATAGGAGCATCCTGCCAAAGGTTTTCGAGGTTGTAGAACTCGTGTGCTTCCGGCATGAAGATATGCACCATGATGTCAACATAGTCCATTGCCACCCAGAGGGAGTTCTCCTTTCCTACTGTGTGTACTGGCTTCTCCTTCAGTTCGATACGAAGCATATCCTCTACGGATTCTGCAATTGCGTCAACCTGAGAAGGACTGTTGCCCTCGCAGATGACGAAATACTGACAGATGCCGCCGTCGATTCCTGTGAGATCTACAATCTTAATCTTCTTTCCCTTTTTCTCTTGTATTCCCTTTACGGCTGTTTCAACAAGTTCTTTTGCTGTGTTCATAATAATAGGCCCCCTTCCTGCCTCCCCGAGGGGAGGAGTCTTTATATACGGGGATTTGTTCTGTTTGTTATATTTTTTTATATACTTTGTTAGTTTCTCAAATCTATCTGGGATTCCTCCCCTCGGGGAGGTTAGGAGGGGGCTATACCAGGCAAGCATCGAGTGCTTCCTTAATGGCTGCCCTGTCGAGATGCTGTCCGATGAAGACAAGCTTCTGCATACGGTCGCCGTATTTCTCATCCCAGTCGCGGAGAATGTCTGGATTCTGACTCACGAACTGCTCAAACTCCTGAGGAGGCATTGTTGCGTACCATTGTCCGGCATCACGCATGGAAACCTGCTTGCCTGCCTGCTCGAAGACGTAGCACTTATGCTGCTCGTCATGGAAATAGCAAAGTCCCTTAGCTCGGATGATGCTCTTAGGCCAGCGACGTGCCACGAAATCATCAAAGAGGTCTATCCTCATAGGACGGCGAGCAACATAGACGTATGTGCCGATACCATATTCCTCAGCCTCTCCTGTTTCCTCATTGTGATGGCAATGTCCGCAGGTGCAACCTTCCGGATGATCATGATGATGGTGGTGGTGATGATGCTCATGCTCATGCTCGTCATGATGATGTTCATGTTCGTGCTCATGTTCATTGTGCTCGTGATGATGATGCTCGCATTCACATTCATGCTCGTGGTCATGCTCATCGTGCTCATGGTGATGATGATGGTGGTGATGTTCTTCCTCTTCCTCTATTTCATCGAGATGTTTCTCCACCTCCGTCACCCATGTTGCTGATGCAACGACATCGTTGAAGTCGAACATATTGGTGTTGAGAATCTTTGAGAGTTCTACATCGCCATAGTTGCATTCTATAATCTCTGCCTTTGGCTGAAGGGCACGGATGATGCCCTTAACCCTTCCCAGTTCCTCAGGAGAAACCTCTGCAGCCTTGTTGAGCAGGATGATGTTACAGAACTCAATCTGCTGGATGACGAGATTCTCGATGTCGTCCTCTGCGATATCCTGACGCAGAAGGTCGAGACCGCCTTCAAACTCATCCTTCATTCGTAATGCGTCAACGACGGTAACTACGCAGTCGAGTCTTGCCACACCGTTCTCCGTATATTTCTCTTCCATCATAGGAATGGAGCAGATGGTCTGGGCGATAGGTGCCGGTTCACAGATGCCACTTGCTTCGATAACGATGTAGTCAAACTTCTGCATCGCCGTGATGTCTGCAAGTTGCTGAACGAGGTCCATCTTGAGTGTGCAGCAGATACATCCGTTCTGCAATGCCACGAGCGAATCGTCTTGTTGATCAACGATGCCGCCCTTCTGTATAAGGTCAGCATCAATGTTCACCTCGCCGATGTCATTCACTATCACGGCAAACTTAATGCCGCGCTCATTGGCAAGGATGCGATTGAGTAGAGTAGTCTTTCCGCTGCCCAGATAACCTGTGAGCAGAAGAACTGGTATTTCTTGTTTCATAAATCTATGGCCCCCTCCTTCTCCCCGAGGGGAGTGAATATGATGGGGAGATGCTTTATATCTTTTTTAAATCTATTTTTACCTATTTAAAAAGTCCTCCCCCTCGGGGGAGTCAGAGGGGGGCTGTGGTCTTTTTACTTCTTTCTTATTGGCTCGCAAGAGAGACCGATACCGAGCTTCTTGAATATCTTGCGGTCAACCTCGCTAAGCATAACGGTGGCATGCACCTGACAACCACGGAGTGCAGGGAGCTGTTCGAGAGCCTTGCGGCAGTTGTCGTCGGTGTCGCTCAATACGGAAAGTGCAACAAGTACCTCATCGGTATGCAGACGTGGATTGCGCTTGCCAAGATACTCCACCTTTGTCTTCTGTATTGGCTCTATCATGCTCTGTGGGATAAGCTTCACCTCGTGGTCGATGCCAGCCAGATGCTTTGTGGCATTGAGGAGAAGAGCAGCAGAGCAACCGAGCAACTCACTTGACTGTGAAGTGATTATAGTTCCGTCGCTGAGTTCGATTGCTGCAGATGTATGACCGCATTCTGCCTTACGCTGATTAGCTGCCGTGGTGGTCTTGCGGGATGCAGTGGTAACGCCAGCCTGATTGAAGAGCAACTGTATCTTGCTTATCTCAGCATCGTTGCCGGCACCTTCCACCTTCTTGTTTGTTGCCTCATAGTAACGACGGATGATTTCTTCCTTGGAAGCCTGATGGCATACCTCATCATCACAGATGCAGAAGCCCACCATGTTCACGCCCATATCCGTTGGCGACTTGTATGGGTTCTCACCATAGATACCCTCAAAGAGAGCATTCAGCACAGGGAAAATCTCGATGTCTCGGTTGTAGTTGATAGCCACCTTTCCGTATGCATCATAATGGAATGGGTCAATCATGTTGATGTCGTTGAGGTCGGCTGTAGCAGCCTCATAGGCAATGTTCACAGGGTGCTTCAATGGGAGGTTCCATACTGGGAAGGTCTCAAACTTAGCATAGCCGGCACGTACACCGCGTTTGTTCTCATTGTAGAGCTGTGAGAGGCAAACAGCCATCTTACCAGAACCAGGACCAGGTGCTGTAACGATTACGAGAGGACGCTCTGTCTCTACATAGTCGTTCTTGCCGAAACCATCATCCGATGCAATGAGCTGAACGTTATGTGGATATCCATCGATGAGATAGTGGAAGTATGACTTGATGCCCATGTTGCCAAGGCGCTTTGCGAATGCCTCTGCTGCACGCTGACCATCATAGTGGGTGATGACAACGGAGCCTACGAAGAAGCCGCGACCTTGGAACTCGCTGCGAAGACGGAGTACATCCTCGTCGTAGGTGATACCTAAGTCAGCACGAACCTTGTTCTTCTCGATATCCTCAGCGCTGATTACAATGACTATCTCAATGCTGTCTGCCAGCTGGGCAAACATACGAAGTTTTGAGTCAGGCTGGAAACCTGGCAATACACGGCTTGCGTGATGGTCATCGAAGAGCTTGCCTCCGAGTTCGAGATAGAGTTTGCCATCAAACTTTGAGATACGCTCGCGAATGTGCTCTGACTGTATGCGGCAGTATTTGTCGTTGTCAAATCCGATTTTCATTGTTTTAATCTTTTTGTTTTGTTTTCTTTGGAAACAACCCTTTTAAGGGTGCTCCGCGAATTTAGTTTGCATTGTTTTGATAAATAATCATGCAAAGATACACTTTTTTCGCGAGAAAACATTATTTTTGCAGAAGATTTTCACAAACCTTAAATATTATAACTACATTTATGAAACCTTTACTAACTATTATTATCTCCCTTTTTGTCTTGGAAAGCTATGCTCAGAGGCATGGTTTTGATGCTTCTTATCCCGATGTTCATGACCCTGTAATGGCGAAAGGCGATGATGGTCGTTTCTATATCTTCTCCACAGGTATGGGAGTCGGCGTAATGTCTTCTGCTGATATGAAAACATGGCGTCCGGAACCAGGTGTTTTCTCTCTTGTTTCACTTAAACAAGAAGGTAAAGAAGATAGGCGTAACTTTCAGATAGATTGGAAGAAAAGCACAATACCTCATTGGGCTGTTGACTCGGTTCGCGGTTATACTGGTCATACGTGGGCTCCAGATATTGCCTATCGTAATGGCAAGTGGTATCTTTACTATTCTTGCTCCACTTTCGGAAAGAATAGAAGTGCCATTGGAGTGGCTGTGAACAAGACTCTGGACCCTAAATCGAAGGACTTCAAATGGAAGGATCTCGGACCTGTCGTAGTGTCTCATCAGCATAAGGACAACTGGAATGCCATTGATCCGAATTTTATCGCTGCTCCTGATCGCGATGGTCGTCGTGCCAACTGGCTGGTGTATGGTTCGTTTTGGGATGGATTACAGCTCATCCAACTTGCACAGGACATGAAGACTCCTGTCAGCAAGCCTCGCACCATAGCTCGTCGCGTTGGTCGTAAACTTTCTCTCTCTGAGATTGATGACGTTGCTGCATTCACTATTGAGGGCGGTGATACCATTGAAGCAGGTGAGAATGCCATTGAGGCTCCGTTCATCATACAGCGTGACGGATGGTATTATCTTTTGGTAAGTTGGGATTACTGCTGCCGTGGACGTAATTCTACATATAAGACTGTATATGGCCGCAGCCGTTGCGTGGAAGGTCCTTATCTTGATAAAGAGGGTAGGGATATGGCTTATGGTGGTGGAACACTCCTCGTTGGACCTGATGATGACTTCTTCGGCATCGGACATTGCTCTGCCTATGAATTTGACGGTCAGTGGTGGTTTGTCTCCCATGCATACGATGTGAAGAAGGATGGACGTGCAAAGCTATTCATGCATAAGTTGATTTTCGGCAAAGACGGTTGGATGACCGTAGAAAGATAACCTCTATTATATAATAAGGTGTCTGGCAATCTGTTTTTCTTCTATCAACAATCGTCAAAAATAGCCTCAAAAGCGTTAATAAAAATAAATTGTGTGGGCACACAAAAACTTTAACATTTGTTAGCAGTTTGTAAGTTGTTGAAATTTAATAACTTGCAAAAAGGTTACAAAAAGGGCTAAAAAAAAGTTGAAAAAAATGATTGTAGAATAAAAAAAATGCGTACCTTTGCATCGGTTTTAATAAACAAAGATTGTTTTACAGATTTAAAAGCTTAGAAAAATGAAGAAGTTAGTATTTATGTTCGTAGCTATCGCAGCTATCTCTTTCGCATCATGTGGTCAGAAGACTGAGCAGGCTCCTGCTGAGGATACAGTTGACACAACAGCTGTTGATACAGTTGCTGCTGACACTGTTGCTGCTGATACAGCTGCTGCTGAGTAATATTAGTTACTCTTTGCGAACAGTAAAAGCTATTGTCGCTGGCACGATGTTGAATCGCCCAGCGACATTTTTTGTGCTTATATCTCACAAGAATCGGTCCTGAACTACTTTGTTTCCAAAGTGATTCAGGACCTTTTCCTAATAGAATTATTTATTGTGATATTGCGAAAAGGCAATATCGAACGAGAAAAGTCCGTGTATTATGCATCCGTGCCAGCAAACTTGTTCATTCCGCGAATCATGTGACGGAGTGAGCCAAGGAGTTCCTGTGACTCCTGGAGGATATGAACGGTTAGGAGAATGGTGTTGATGTTCTTTGTGTTGTCCTGAAGAGTATCGAGAACTTTCTTTCTGTCGCTGGATATCTGCTCCTGAACAGTCAAACATTTCTCACGTAGATTCTCTGCATTTGTGAAGTCGCCGGTGTGAAGCATCTGCAAAGCGGCTTCGAAGAGTACGATGATGCTATCCCTCGTGCTGATGAATCGCTCGTGATAGGCAAGTGGCAGAGGTGCGAAGTTGTTTCCAATGTGCTCACGCAGAGGATCGTTTATACGCTTCAGGCAGTATAGCATCTGCTGGCAGGAGTTGATACCGAGGAAGTACCAGGTATTGCGCTGCATTACTGTGATAGGATCAAGTCGGCGCATAGTGATTATCTCGCGTCTGCGTTGGCGCTTGAGTTCCTTGCGCTCATCATCGATGAGTGATGTGCCGCGTCGCAGAGGACGATATTCTTCTGTGAGGAAGCTATCGGTGGCGTTGTGATATGTTTCTATCACAAACTCCAGTCGCTGGCTGTTTCCCTTGCGAATGTGTTCGCAAAGCAACTGCCATATCTCGTATTTGTTTCGTGATCTCATTATCTTCTTGAAAATAGAATCTTCTTCTGTAATAGCATTCTTGAACTTCATATTGCTTCGTATCAGGAAGAAGATAGCAAGGATGATAGCACCTGCCATTGCGATGTAGCCACCGAAATAGAGACCATTGGTCACAAGGTAGCAGGCGATGAAGGCAACACCGGCAGTAATAAACCAACCACCGATGACACTCAATACGCCAGTGATGCGGAACACGGCACTCTCCCTGCTCCAGGCACGGTCGGCAAGACTTGTACCCATTGCCACCATGAAGGTGACATAAGTGGTGGAAAGAGGAAGCTTCATGCTTGTGCCGAGAGCAACGAGGAGTCCTGCAAGTACGAGATTGACTGCTGCTCGTATCTGGTCGAAGGCTGCATCCTCAGGCAACACCATTGCGTCGCTGTTGAAGCGAGAGTCAACCCATTTGCCAATAGGTGCAGGAATCACCTTTACAATGTTGTTTGCCATTTTTGAAGAAGTACGAACAATAGTGCGAGCCACGCCTGACGAACCGAACATCTCATCGCCTTCATCCTGCCTTGAAAGGTCAACACTAGTCTTCACTACGTTCTGTGCCTTCTTTGAGAAGATAAGCGACAACACCATTATGAAACCTGCAATGACAAGGAAGATAGTTGGAGTATGTGCGCTCTCCATTAATGAAGTCATCAGGAAGCCTTCCGGATTGCCTCCACCATTGGCAGCATAGTCCTGATAAGCCTCCAGGCCTGTGAGAGGTACGCCAACGAAGTTTACGAGGTCGTTTCCTGCAAATGCCATAGCCAGGGCAAAGGTGCCGAGCAAGACAATAAATTTCAGTACGGGGAGTTTCAATGCACTCGCTGCTGTCATCAATATGGAGAATACCAACATGCCTCCACCAATGATGTACCAAGTGTTCTCATTGATAGCCTCTTTAACATCTGCGGTCATAAAGCTGCTGCCTTTGAGTCCGTTGATTAAGAGGAACCAGATGATGCTAGTCACAGCAATACCTCCAAAGATGCCAATCTTGAGACTGCTGCTTGTCAATCCGCCCATTTCCCCATCAAACGATGTTGTTCTGCCGTTGACACGATAGGTGAAGGTGAATACCATTCTGGCAATCCACTGTACTATCGTACCCAGAACAAAGGCAATTGCTACACTCAGGAAGATGCCCATTATGACACTCATGGCTTTCTCTGTGTTCAGCAAATCACCAAGTGAAAGGAGTGTGTCGTCGGCAGATGTTTCTCCAGCGATAATCTTCAGAAGGGCAATGGCAAAGGCACCGCCGAGCAGTTCGAATACCATACTCACGGTAGTAGATGTAGGCATGCCCAGAGTATTGAAGATGTCGAGAAGGATAACGTCTGTCACCATTACGGCAAGGAACACACACATCACATCGTAGAAGGAGAAATATTCCGGTGTCATGATGCCATGACGAGCCACATCCATCATACCATTACTCATTGCTGCACCGGCAAACACACCGACAGCGGCAATCAATACTATCGTGCGGAACTTTGCCACCTTGGCACCAATAGCCGAGTTGAGGAAGTTTACCGCATCATTGCTGACTCCGACTACGAGGTCGAAAACTGCCAGCACAATCAGGAATACTACGATTCCAATAAAAATCCATTCCATATACTATTTGATAATTAAGCAATTATGCTATTTTTTTAATTACGCTTCTATATAACAAAAGTTATTCGTGGCATCGTTGTTAACTGTTAACTGTTAATTGTTAACTGTTAACTTTCTAGAATTGTGTAGCATATATCAATGCTGCCAATACTGCGATTATAACTGCCAGGCGGCTATAGTCATAATAGCGCTGAATCTTTTCTGCTTTTTGAATGTTCATTATTGTATGATATTAATTGATAAATAAAATGTCTGGGAATTATTCACTCACTAGAATAGCTTTTCTGAAGAACTCATCCTGAAATTTTTGCTCCATCTGAGCAAGGCGTTCTTCGATGCTAAGTTCCTGTGCATTGGCTTCTGCTACATATAGGCAGAGAAATGCTAACATTGTGAATACTTTCTTCTTACTTAAACAAGATGAGATTTTTATTTTCAGTAAATCCATATAAATAATTCGAAAAGAGTGGGGAATGTTTGTCCACTGATTTCGGGTGCAAAGTTATATTGAGGACATTTCAATGTCATTACAACAATGTGTCATTTTTGTTAAGTTTGATTTAGTATCAGTAATAGTGAGGTAAATACAAATTCTTTTTTTCTTTTGCTTTTAACGTTATTTTAACAGGTTTGTAACAACTTTGTAACATCTTCTTAATAACTTTGCAAACAAATAGAATAGGTATATTTATTTATAATGTACATTACTTATATAATAGAGTATTCAAGTTACAAAATTAAACATACAACTAATTGATGGACACATTTCTAAATCTCCTTTCCCTCATCGGATCGCTTGGTCTTTTCCTCTTCGGAATGAAAACGATGAGTGAAGGTCTTGAAAAGTTTGCAGGCGATCGTCTGCGTAACATTCTCGCTGCCATGACGAGAAATCGTTTTATGGGAGTGCTGACAGGTATCACAGTGACGGCTCTCATTCAGTCTTCGTCTGCTACGACGGTTATGGTAGTATCATTCGTTAATGCAGGCTTGATGAATCTCGTACAGGCAATAGGCGTGATAATGGGTGCCAATGTGGGTACAACCGTAACGGCTTGGATTATTTCTGCCATTGGTTTCAAGGTAAATATTGCTGCAATGTCGCTGCCTCTGCTTGCTATTGGCATTCCTCTTATATTCAGTGGCAGTTCTAAGAAAAAGTCGATAGGTGAGTTCGTATTCGGTTTCTCTTTCCTGTTTATGGGATTGAGCTATCTTCAGCAATCTGCAACCGACCTCAACATCGGTGCATTGGTGGCAACGATGCTTGCCAATGTGGCTGATGGTGGATTCTTCACCATCATCCTGTTTGTCATTGTTGGTGCTCTGGTCACAATGCTCGTACAGGCTTCTGCCGCTACGATGGCTATCACGCTGATGCTCTTTGATATGCACATTCCTGGTTTCGGACTTGAGCAGGCTGCAGCCCTTGCAATGGGACAGAACATTGGTACCACCATTACAGCCGTTATGGCATCAATCACCGCAGGCACTCAGGCACGTCGTGCAGCCCTTGCTCACATGTTCTTCAATGTCTTCGGCGTAATCGTAGTGCTTATTATGTTCTATCCATTCTGCAATATAGTGAGCTGGATGGTGGAGGAAATAATGGGAGCAGGTAGCAATGACCTCTTCAAACTCTCTACTTTCCATACAGCATTCAACATTTTCAATACATTATTGCTCATAGGCTTTGTGCGTCAGATAGAGCAACTCGTATGTCGCGTGCTTCCTATGAAGGAGAAGGAAGAACCAGAACGTCTGCAGTTTATCTCTGCCGGACTCCTCTCTACTGCTGAGCTCTCTCTCCTTGAGGCACGTAAGGAGATTGCACTCTTTGGTGAAAGATGTTTGAAGGCATTCAACCTCGTAGTGCAGATGCATGGTATCGAAAAGGATGATGAGTTTGATGCTTTATATAAAAAGGTGGAGAAATACGAGGGCATCACGGATAACATGGAGTATGAGATAGCACACTATCTGCAGAAAGTGAGCGAGGGTCGCCTCTCCGACGATGCCAAGAGACAGATACAACGAATGCTTCGCGAGGTGGATGATCTTGAAAGTATCGGCGACTGCTGTTTCAATCTTGCCCGCACCCTCAGTCGTAAGCGTCAGAACTGCAAGGAGCATTTTACTGAGAAGCAACTTGAGAACATCAAGACTATGGAGAATATGACTGCCCAGGCACTTAAGATGATGATTGATACACTTAATGAGCCTGAAGGCGAAGGACACGAAATAAGCAGAAGCATTCGTCAGGAGTTCGAGATTAATAAGTTCCGTACAGCCCTTCGCGATGATAACCTCATGCAGGTTCAGCAAGGAGTGTATGACTATCAGCTCGGTGCCTTCTATATTGACTTCATCAATGGCAATGAGAAACTTGCCGACTATGTGCTCAACGTAGTGCAGAGCAAGGCAAGGCAGACGAGGTCGTAAAAACAGTTTCTATGAAACTCATGTCCTGTTTGGGCCAAATAGGCATCGTATTTGGCTGTGTTAGGTATGCTAAAGCACAGCTTTTACTTTGGTAGGTAAAGGCGGTGTTTTAGTGTTGCTGTATGGGTGATATGATTGCATCAAAGGTGCAGGAATAGTCTATGTATTTGTTACATTTTCATTAAATATGTTTCCTTTCTTTCCCTAAAAAGGAAAATATTGTTAACTTTGCAATGAGATTATACATCAATCGTATTACACATTATATATTTATGACAGACAAGCCTATGGCGAAGAAGATCCTTATCGTAGATGACGAACCTGATATATTGGAGATATTGCGCTTCAATATGGAAGTGGAAGGCTATGAAGTGATGACATCACTGCAGCCGATGCCAATAAGTGCTGAGTTTTTCCCTGACCTCATCATCGCCGATGTGATGATGGAACCAATATCAGGTTTTGAGTGGGCGAGGGAGTTGAAGAGTGATGAGCGCACAATGGAGATACCTATCATATTCTGTACGGCGAAGACTACAGAGAATGATCTTCTCACGGGATTCGGTCTTGGTAGTGATGACTATATCTGCAAGCCTTTCCGTGTCAGCGAGGTGAAGGCGAGAGTGAAGGCAGTGCTGAGAAGAAGTCCCGTCCATAATCCTATTGGAAACGTTACAGAACTGCGCAAGGATATAGCAAATACTCTTGAATACGAAGGATTGTTCCTCGACCTTGACCGTAAGGAATGCAAGGTTGACGGCAATGACGTCGCCTTTACAAAGCTGGAGTTTGAGTTGCTCGCTCTTTTGCTGAACAAGCCGGGACAGGTCTTTTCGAGAGAGAAAATACTTCAGGCTGTATGGCCTGATGATACGATTGTTCTTGACAGGACTGTGGATGTGAACATCACTCGCATACGTAAGAAGATAGGAAGGTATGGGGAGAATATAAAGACAAAATTCGGATACGGATATTCCTTTAATATATAATTTGATGTCTGGCTGATGGTCAAGAAAGAGATAACGAACTATCTGATATTCATGGCGGCAATACTCGTTGCTGCGTTTACGATTAGTTTCGGCATATACGAGAATAATCGTGAACATGCTTTCCGTGTGGATATCCTTCATTCGCAATTGCAGTTGAATAATTATCACTATGTTGTGGGTGAGGGAGATGCAAACATTCGTGTGACGGTGCTTGATACCTTGGGCAATGTTGTGTACGATACCCAGCAGAAGGATGTGAGCAAGATGGGCAATCATCTTCATCGTGAGGAGATACAAAAGGCGATGATAGATGGTGAGGGATATGCCATAAAGCGTGCTTCGGAAACAGATGGTGAGAAGTATTTCTATTCTGCCACACGCTTCGAAGACAGGATAGTGCGTTCTGCAGTACCTTATTCCACACCTTTGACCTCAAGTCTTGAGCGCGATTATACCTTCTTCTATTATACCGTGGGTATTCTCTCGCTTATAATAATAGTGCTATATCTAAGGTTTCGACTTCGTAGGAGTGAGGCGGACAAACTACGTATCAAGCGACAGTTGACGGAAAATGCGGCTCATGAATTAAAGACTCCTGCTGCTACTATACACGGATACCTTGAGACTTTGATTGACAATCCTGGAATATCGGAAGAGAAGAAGGATGAATTTATTGGGAGATGTTATACTCAGAGTCGTAGGATGACTCGCCTGCTGTCTGATATGAGTATGCTCACACAACTGGATGAGGCATATATCTCGCGTCCTGTAACGGAGATAGATGTGGTGAAAATACTACGACAGATAGAGGATGAGACAAGGGCGCAGTTTGAGGAATGCCGAATAGAACTGAAAATGTCAATTCCAGATAAACTGCCAATGCGAGGAGATTCGTCACTGATATATTCGCTTTTCCGTAATCTCTTCAGCAATGTTATTGCCTATGCCACGGACGCTACCTATTTTGATGTAAAGGTCAGACAATTTAAGAACAAGTATGTCTTTACACTTGCAGACAATGGAGTAGGGGTGTCTCCTGCGCATTTGCCACATCTTTTTGAACGCTTCTACAGAACGGACAAAGGGCGAAGTCGCAGACTTGGAGGTACGGGGTTAGGTCTTGCCATAGTGAAGAATATTGCTGTGCAGTATGGTGGTAGTGCCATAGCATCGGCAACTCCTGGTGGTGGCTTGACAATAGAGATAGAATTGGATGCAGAGTGATGGCGTCTATATTTCGGAAAGCTCCAACCATCGCATCTCTTTCTCATCCAGCTCATTATTAAGCAGAGGTAGGCGTTTGCTCATCTCCGTTATTTGATCCACGCTGATGTTTCCGCTACTCAATGCTGTCTCAATGTCTTCTTTTTCTTTTGTAAGGCGTTCAATATCCTTTTCAAGTTGTACAAACTCCTGCTTTTCCTTGAATGTCATCTTGCGTTTCTGAGGAGCTGCGTTAGGATCACGAGGACCGGAAGTGCGTTGCTGTGAAGTATTTCCTCCTGCGTTATTACTGCTTGAGGCTTTCTCCTGTGCATTTTCCTTTGTCTCCATCTTTGCCCATTCGCGATATTGTGTGTAGTTGCCAGGGAAGTCCTTTACCTTTCCGTCTCCTTTGAAAACGAGAAGATGGTCAACAACCTTATCCATGAAATATCGGTCATGGCTCACTACGATTACACAGCCAGGGAAATCCTGCAGATATTCCTCCAGTATCTGCAAAGTTTTGATATCAAGGTCATTAGTAGGCTCATCGAGAACGAGGAAGTTAGGATTCTTCATCAGTACCGTGCAGAGGTACAGTTTGCGCTTCTCACCGCCAGAAAGTTTATATACATAGTTGTACTGTTGCTCTGGTGTGAAAAGGAAATGCTGCAGGAACTGTGATGCAGAGAGATGGCGACCTTGTCCAAGGTCGATATAGTCGGCTATGTCACGAACGATGTCAATGACCTTCTGACTCTCATCAAACTGCAAGCCATCCTGAGAGAAATAACCGAAGCGAACTGTCTCACCAATATCAAACTTTCCTTTGTCTGCAGGAATGATACCAAGGAGCAGCTTAAGGAACGTGGACTTTCCCGTACCGTTGTTTCCTACGATGCCCATCTTCTCAAAGCGGGCAAAGTTATAGTAGAAATTGTCGAGAATTGTGAGAGGCTCCCTGCCATCATTGCCGTCAAATCGTTTGCTGACATATTGACATTCAAAAATCTTTGAGCCAATATATACATTGCTTGCCTTCAGGCGCATCTGCCTTTCCTCTATCCTTTGCTTTGCAACCTTCTCAAGTTCATAGAATGCCTCCTCACGATAGCGAGCCTTATGTCCGCGAGCTTGTGGTTGACGACGCATCCATTCCAGTTCGCGACGATAGAGGTTATTGGCGTGAACGATGTTTGCCGCCATTGCATCTATACGCTGCTGTCGCTTCTCAAGATAGTAGGAGTAAGATCCTTTGTATGAATATATGGTCTTGTTGTCCAGTTCGAGGATGAGAGAGCATACGTTGTCGAGGAAGAAACGGTCATGAGTGACCATAAGTAGCGAACGGTTGCCTCTGGAAAGGAATCCTTCAAGCCATTCCACCATTTGCAAATCAAGATGGTTGGTAGGCTCATCGAGTATGAGAAGGTCTGGATTGGATATGAGAACCTGTGCAAGTGCTACTCGTTTACGTTGTCCACCGCTAAGTTGTTCTATTGGCTGGTTGAGATCGTTGAGGCGCAGTTGAGTCAGAATCTGACGCGCCTTCAACTGTGTTTCCTCGTCATATTTTATTCCCTCAAAGCAAGCATCAATGACAGATAAACCTTCCGTAAAACGAGGTTCCTGACGTAGATAGCCAATGCGAATGCCAGAACGATATATTATATCGCCCTCGTCGCAACTCTCATCACCTGTAAGCATAGAGAGAAGAGTGGACTTACCCGTTCCGTTTTGTGCTATAAGTCCCACGCGCTGTCCCTCTGCCACAGAGAATGAAATCTTGTCGAAGAGTATTCGCTCTCCGAATCGCTTGCTGACATTCTGTACGTCAAGTAATACGCCCATTATTTTTTTGAAACAGGTTTATTAGTATTGCGTGATATCTTATTGGTCTTCAGGCTCCCTCTCCATCGGAAAGGGTGAGGGGAGGGGTTTCATTTAGGATTGCGTCGATGTAGTTAAGGACTTCCTCTCGTCCTGTTTTCTTCTCCGAGCTTGTGATAAAGTAAGGAGGAAGTTCTTCCCACTCATCAAGGAGAGCCTTCATGTACTTTTGAGCATTCTGCTTCGCGCGTACAGGACCGAGTTTGTCTGCCTTTGTGAACACGATAGAGAATGGAACACCATTTTCCCCAAGCCATGTCATGAACTCTCTGTCTATCTTTTGAGGATCATGACGGATGTCTATAAGTAGAAAGACATTCACCAGCTGTTCACGATTGAGAATGTATGTATTAATCATCTCCGTAATCTGATCCTGCACTTTCTTTGACCTCTTAGCGAAACCATAACCAGGAAGATCGACGATATACCAGGAGTCATTGATGCGGAAGTGATTGATAAGGAGTGTCTTACCTGGAGTTGCAGATGTCTTTGCCAGATTCTTATGATTGCAGAGAGCGTTGATAAGACTTGACTTACCTACGTTACTCCTGCCGATGAAGGCAAACTCCATCTTGTCATCCTTAGGACATTGAGCAAGTTTTGCTGAACTTATGATGAATTCTGATTTCTTTATTTCCATTCTTTGTATTGGGTTTATTTACTGAATTTTGCGATAAGAGGCTCTGCCATTTCCGCTCCCATTTCCTTTGCCTTCTCAAGATAGGTGAGTCCCTCTTTCTTATTGCCTTTCTGGATGAGAGCGAGGCCATAGATGGCGAAGCCGTCGCCATAGTCAGGGAATCGTTCCATACATAGTCTTGCAAACGATTCTCCTTCCTCCAATTTGTTGACCTTAACGCTGAGCAAAGCCAATTCTGCGAGGTATGTTCTTTCCTGTGGAGCAATAGCAGCAGCATGGGCAATATCGTTGAGAGCTGTCTGATATACCTTTGCTTTCGCAGCTACCTGTTCACGCTCAAAGTAGAACTCTGCACTGCAACGACCATTGACAACCTTCTCGTATGCAAGCATATCGTTGAGGGCCTTGCGCGACTGTCCCATGAGGTCAAGCTGTCGTGCTCTGATGAGAAGGTATGGAGCTGCATCTGTAGGGTATGCATCTGCTGGATAACAGGCAACAGCACTATCAAGCATAGCAAGAACCTTCTCTTCTGGTTCTTTCAAAGCCTGAAGACAGAGCGACGCATCGTAGAAACACTCTCCGCCACGCATGTTGGTCTTTGTTACGGCGATGAATGTGTCGTATGCCTCCTGATACTTCTGTTCACCATATAGAATCTTTGCCTTATGCATCGTGTAGATAGGCAGAGGATTGGCTGCGTATGCGGCATCTATCTCTTCCATTGCCTTGGCATAGTTCCATTCCGTGAAGGTGGAATCATTGCCTGAAGCCATCTTGGTGAAGATGAGTTTTGAGTAGGCATAGTGCGCCTCATCCTTCTGTTCACTCTTCTCAACAGCCTCTTTCATGATGTTGTCAGTAGTGGCGAAGTCGCCTTGCTGCATATAGTATTCTGCCTTGGCATTGTATCCCTCGTATGAATTAGGAAAGAGAGAGATGAACTCCTCTGATGCTGCGAGGAACTTTGGCGAGGTAACATTGCTCTGTGCCATGACGAGGGCAAGGAGAGCCTGATTCTTCTCTGATGGTAGAGCGATGCGAATATTGGTCTGGCGCATGGTTGCCTCGTTGGCAGTAAGTCCGGAAGGCTCCATCTTTGCTGCATATTGAGAACTTGCACAATAGATATCTGTGCGCTTCTTTGCTGGTTCCATAAGTCCGATGAGTTCTCCCATAGGGGTGAGGAATGGTGAACCTGCCATCTCATCGTCTGCTGTCTCCTCATATATATAATAAGGTAGGTTGTCCTGGAAGGTCTCAACCTTTGAAGGAGAGTATTTCTTTGCCGTAGGAGACTTTACGTCGTATGATACGAGCCATGTCTCTCCACCTTCGCTGACAGTTGTTGTTGCTATTGTCAAAGGTGTGATAGCCATTTTCTTATCATCGCTTACCTTTACGCGAAACTTAGAGACATTATAAATCTCATTGGCACCAACGATGCAATCAACATCGTATTTGCGTCCCTGTGCATCAATGACGGTGGCTGATGATGCACCAACAAATGGAGTCCACGTAGAGAGACATTCACCATTAGTGCCTATGAAAGCACCATATCCGGTGTTGAGAAGCTTACCTTCTGCGTCGAAGGTTGTAATCTTGAACATGCTCTTTGCAGCCTTTTTTACTGGTGCTGGCTGTGCCATTGCCGTAGTAAGGCAGAGAAAAGAGGCGAGGATAGTGAATATAAAGTTTTTCTTCATTGTTATTTTTCCTTATTATCGATGCAGACGACGCATCGTACATACTTTTTTTTCCTTCTTCTTTGATGCAGTCATCTGCATCTCACATACGTTTATTTCTTTCTTAAAAGTTCCTTGGCATTACTGATGGCAGCTTCGGAGACATTCTCACCGCTCATCATCTGGGCAATCTCTATGATACGTTCATCGTCGGTGAGGCGACGCATCATGGAGTTGGTGCCCTCTTCGGTGTCGTATTTCTCCACCTTATAGTGAGCATTACCCATAGCGGCAATCTGAGGAAGGTGTGTTATGCTTATTACCTGACGGTCTGCATTACCCATTTCCTTCATTATCTCTGCCATCTTCTCTGCCATCTTACCGCTTACACCAGTGTCAATTTCATCGAAGATGATAGTAGGAAGCTTTACTGCACCACTCAGCATCGCCTTGAGAGAGAGCATAACGCGGGCAATCTCACCGCCGGAAGCCACCTGAGCAACAGGGCGAAGAGCCATACCTTTATTTGCAGAGAAGAGGAATGAGATGCTGTCCATACCATCGCGAGAGAGTGGGGAAGGAGTTATCTCCACCTTAAACTGCACGTTTGGCATTCCGAGAGAGATGAGACGCTGATGGATTTCCTCCTCAACTTTCTTTGCTGCCTTCTTTCTCGACTTGGAAAGAACTTCTGCTTTCTTGTCGGCTTCTTTCTTGCTGGAAAGAACTAATGCCTCCTGTTCTGCAAGTTCTCCTTCAGAATTGTCAACGGCATCAATAGCCGTCTGAAGTCTTTCGCGCTCTGCTATAAGTTCCTCTACCGTGTCAACATTATATTTTCGCTGAAGACTATAGATTGTATCAAGGCGATCATTGATGAACTCAAGACGTCGAGGGTCGAAGTCAACGTCCTCAAGGGCATCGCTGATTTCCGATGAAATGTCCTTCAGTTCTATGTAGCTTGAATTAAGACGCTCTGCAAGTTCGTTGACGCGAGGGAATACATCACAGATGTTATCTATGCGATTCACCACCGTACGAAGGTTGTCGATGATGCTGTTGTCCTCCCCGCCGAGCAGGTTGTCTGCCTCATAGAGCGCTGATTTTATATCTTCGGTATGGTTAGCACTTTCAGATTCCTGCTCCAGTTCCTCCTGCTCACCTTCGGAAAGCTCAGCCTTTGTGAGTTCCTCAAGCTGGAAACGCATGAATTCCTCATTCTGCCTTGCGCTCTCTATGTCCTCCTTGAGCTTCGAGAGCTTCTTTTGTGCGTCCTGATAAATGACGTAAGCCTTCTGATAATCGTTGCGCTCGAGAGTGTTCTGTGCGATGATGTCAACGGTATTCAACTGAAAATCCTCTTTCTGAAGCAGGAGATTCTGATGCTGAGAGTGAACATCCATGAGCATATCACCCAATTCGCGCATAAGATGAAGCGATACAGGAGTATCGTTTATGAATCCGCGACTCTTACCCGTAGCAGTCAGTTCGCGACGTATAACGCAGTCATCCTCATCGCAGTCGAGGTCATTGTCATCAAACCATTGCGCCATTCCATAGTTGGCAAGGTTGAAATGTGCCTCAATAGTACATTTCTGCGCTCCTGTCTTTATGGATTTAGTATCGGCGCGCTGGCCCAGCAGGAGTCCGATAGCTCCAAGGATGATACTCTTTCCCGCACCTGTCTCACCCGTGACGACAGAGAAACCAGCGTCAAAGGTAATGTCGAGATGATCAATAAGAGCGAAATTTGTTATCTGAAGTTGCTTAAGCATTTCTTTTTTTCTTTGTCTTTTCCAGTTGCTTTTCTGCTATTGTTTTATCTTCTCCCACGAAGTGTTCTGTGAAGCATTTATCGAGAAAAGGATGTCATAGACCGTCTCCTTTTCCTTCTGCGTACCTTTTCCTTTATATATATTAGCGAGTTCCTCCTTCTTATAGTCTGTCCAGATCTGTGGAAGCAAGGAAAGAGGTCTGTTTTCGTGAGCCTTCTTCAGTCCGTTCTCTAACGCCGTACTTATCTCTGTTCGTCCACGCTCCACGTTGTTTGCCATCTCGTCCAGTCCTTTGCGGTAGTAGTCATACTGCAACTGACGGAAAGGAGACATTGCGCCGTCGAGATAGTCATTGATTATGCTGAAGCGATTGCGCGATGAGTCAAATGCCTTCCAGCCAGGAAAACTCAGGTTCTGGGCATTGTTCGTGAGATTCATACAGCGTTGCAGTACATCTTCACCGCCCATAGGCGAGAACGTATCGAGATCTATGCCGATGAGCAGATAGGCATAATAGGCGAGGAGAGCCGTCAACTGGTTGTCTATTACGTCCTCATTGAACTCCAATTGATCATACTGCGAGAACTCGAAAGAGAATTCGTTGTCGGAATTGTTGTAGAAGGATGTGGTGTAGGAACTGTTAAACACAGGGCGGTTTGCCTGTATGAGAGCCGTGCATGTCCACATATTGCTCGTGGCATCGTACTTCTTCACCGTGATGGAGAAAGTGCAAGGTATGCGCTCGTTTTCCTTAAACTGAAGGTTTGTCCATTGCTTGTTGTTGAAAAACTGCTCCAGAGTCTCTTTCAGTTTGTCGAATACAGCCCTGTCCGTGCCTTGAATGGCATTGTGGTTTATGTTGAACTTGGCTGTAAACTCCTGCGCGTTAACACAGATAATACCCATCCATACCATCATCATAATGACGATGGAACGGAGTGGGCATTTTGTTATCTTGTTAAACTGCATTATCCTTGTTATGTATAACAGATTTGAAATCTTCATTACATTCTTCCATCTCCCTCCCTTTTGGGGAGGGCAGGGGTGGGGCTAAATGCAACGCATCTTTATTCTTGTGAGCCATTGCTTGGTGTCGAGAGGGAAGTCGCTGGTCTGTATCCAACTGTAATATCCAGGGTCGCGACGAAGAACCTCTGCCACGGCATATCCCTTATACTTGCCGAAGTTGAATACCTCCTGCTTGCGAGGATTTCCGTCCTTGTCGAGAAGTGGGTTCCCGTCAGGTCCCTTGATGTCTGCCCATATCATTCTGCCTGCAAAGTCCACATTGTCATTCTGCTTAGAGAAAGCCTCGAGCGCATCCATATCGTTTGGCAACTGTCGCTCCTCCTCTTCCTGCACGCCAGGAGCATACATGTCGAGCTGTGCCTGAAGTACGCGATATGTTGCCTCCGTGTCCTGGTCAGCGAGGTGAGCCTGGAAGTCTTCCTCCATCTTTCTGCCACAGTAGAACTTATACGCAGCAGCGAGGTTGCGACGTTCCATCTTGTGGAATATGGTCTGCACGTCAATAAGGCGCGAGCGAGTGAAGTCAAAGCTTTGTCCTGCACGTATCATCTCCTCTGCCAGCATAGGCACATCGAAACGGTTGGAGTTGAATCCTGCAAAGTCACAGCCCTCAAACTCCTTTGCCAGTTCAGGGGCAAGCTGCTTGAAAGTTGGTTTGTCTGCCAGCATATCATCCGTGATGCTTGTTATTTCTGTGATGACTGCGGGCAGTTTGCATTCCGGATTAACGAAGAGGTTAGCACGCTTCTCCTCGCCATTCAGTTCCACCTTTATATAAGATATCTGTATGATGCGATCCTTGCTTATATCCAGACCTGTTGTCTCAAGGTCGAAGATGATGAGAGGTCTTGTTAAGTTAAGTTTCATTTAATTGCGTAATATTATATATTACATATTTATATCTTCATTACATTCTTCCCACTCCTCCCCTTTAGGGGGAGGTTGGGAGGGGGCTTTCTATTCGCTCAGGAGCATTGGCATGATGAGCATGAGGATGTCTTCGCCCTCAGGCTGCTCTGCAGGACTGATGATGCCAGGGCGACCTGGGTCTGCAAGTTCGATGACGATGTCTTCTGATGTGAGGTTGTTGCATATTTCATAGAAAGCACTTCCCTTGAAACCGATGCTCATAGGCATACCGCCGTATTCACACATAATGCTCTCGCGTGCACTTGTAGCGAAGTCGATATCCTCTGCGTTTACCTCGAGGTTATTGTATTCTATGCGGAGCTTGATGAGCTGAGTGTTCTCACTTGCGAAAGGCATCACGCGACGCAGAGCGCTTACCAAGGTCTTGCGGTCAATTGTGAGGCGGTTAGGATTGTCCTGTGGGATTACGCTTCCATAGTTAGGGTAGCGTCCTTCGATGAGGCGGCATGAGAGAATACCGTCGGTGAAGATAATCTCAGCGTTGGTCTGATTGAAGCTGATGGTAACATCATCACCGTCGCTCGACAATACAGAACGGAGAAGGTTTGCAGGCTTCTTAGGAAGGATGAATGAGTTAGGCACCTCTGTCTTGCAACCATAGATACGGTTGCGCACGAGCTTGTGACCGTCTGTAGCAACGATAGCCATGTAGTCCTCGCGAAGGTCGAAGTAAAGACCATTCATCACCATGCGGAGATCATCCGAAGCTGTAGCAAAGAGGGTGCGGTTGATATTGTTTGCCAGTACGCCTGCAGGGATTGTAGTGGTGGTATATTCACCTTCAAGGCCCTTCATGCGTGGGTATTCCTCTGCGCTCTGACCGAAGATGCGGTACGAACCGTTCTGGTAGATAATCTGTATGCTGTTGTCCTCAAGGTTCACGTCGAAGACGAGTGGCTGCTCTGCCAGTTCTTTTACGGAAGTGAGCATTATCTTATTTGGTACGCAGAAAGAACCGTTAGAGTCGCTCTCGTTGAGGTCGACGGTGCATTTCATCACGTTGGTGTTGTCCGATGCTGTGAGGGTCAACTTGCCGTCCTGCACTTCAAAAAGGAAGCATTCGAGGATGTTGATGGAGTTCTTTGAACTGATAACTTTTGAAAGAGTGTTGAGTCTGCTTGAAAGCAATGTACTCGAAAGTGAGAATCTCATAGGTTTTTATTTTTAGTTATTGTTTATCATTTTTACAAATAGGTTACAAAGATACAAAGATTTTGTCGTATTTGAAAAAATATTTGATGAAAGTTGTGGAATTTAAAAATATTTTAGTAATTTCGCAGACGAATATCACATTTATGTGTAATGTGAAAGAGTTATTTTGAAAAAATAAGAATAAAGAAAAATATATGGAATTACAAGGTAAAGTTATCGCAGCCCTGCCAGAGCGCAGCGGCGTTAGCCAGCGTGGTGAATGGAAGTCACAGGAGTTCGTCATTCAGTATCAGGAGGGACAGTATCCTCGTCATCTCTGCTTCACAGTATTTGGTGCGGAGCGACTTCAGCGTTTCAACATACAGATAGGTCAGTATGTGCTCGTTGCGTTTGATATCGATGCACACGATTGGAATGGTCGTTGGTTTACTGACATCCGTGCTTTCGATGTTCGTCAGATTGATCCAAATGCTGTTCCTGCTTCAAATCCGTTCCCTGCAGAAGGTCAGCCAGCACAGCAGGCTCCTGTTATGAATGCTGCCGTTAGTCCTGCAGCTAACGATTCACAGAATCCTACAGCACCATTCCCTCCTGCTGATGACAAGCCAGAACAGGGTGCTGATGATCTGCCATTCTAAATAAACTTCTTATATAACAGACTAATTATGTGGGGGTAAGGAAAAACTGTTAATGTGTTTTCTTGCGCCCACATTTTGTAAGTTGTTTTTATCATCACTAAGTATGGAGACACAGAAGAAACCAAGGAAACCTAGAAAGTCCAGCAAGTCGAAGAAAGCGGAAAAGCCTAGCAAACAGGAAAAGC
The DNA here is from genome assembly GCA_045627725.1 of Prevotella sp. Taxonomy (GTDB): domain Bacteria; phylum Bacteroidota; class Bacteroidia; order Bacteroidales; family Bacteroidaceae; genus Prevotella. The sequence goes on from JAZQOH010000002.1 coordinate 69,970, forward strand.
GTGAATGCCTGCGCAATGTTATTCTGCCGGTTGCGACAAAGGCATTTTACAAAGAAGGTATCCGTGCAGTGAAGATGGATGATATCGCCGCTATGCTGAAGATGAGCAAGCGTACTCTGTATGAGACGTATGAGAATAAGATGGAACTGCTCCGCGATGTAGTGGAGGAGTCCATGATGAGAAAGCATCGTCTTATGGAAGAGTATGCCAAGGATTGTGATAATATCATGGACTTGCTCATTGAGTTCTTCCGTCTTCAGATGGAGGATTATGCAAAGATATCGCCAAAGTTCTTCTCTGATTTCCGTCGCTATCCCGAACTGTTGGAAGAAGTGCATCGTGCCCATGCGTCGCATGATAGTTCTGAGTTCCTCAAACGAGGAGTGGAGCAGGGCTATTTCCGTACTGATGTCAATTATGATTTCCTGTCTATGCTTGGTACCGACTTCGGTGAAATCCTTCGTGTGTCCCCAAAATACCAGGAATTCCGTTTTGATGAAATCTTCAATAGTTTCATCTGTGCCCTCCTCCGTGGCATCTGTACGGATGAAGGCCTCGCGAAATTCAATTCCGCAATGGATTCGCTCAAGAAATAAAATTGAGTTTGGTTCAAACGCGATTGCTGTTTGGGCCAAACTCAATGTCTGTTTCTATGCTTTAGCACCCGAGAAGCATAGCTTTATTCAATATAGTCCATCTTTGCCACTATTACGCGGATGGTCTGGTCATTGGTGTCGTTGTTGATTTTGGCAATGTGCCAGTCACCAGGGAAGAAGATGAAGAACTCTGATGGGGTGGAGTCATAGAAGATAGTGCGCTCCTTGTCGTAGTCATAATGGATTACGTCAGGGCGATATGCGCTGTTAGGAGTTGAGGTGAAATGATCGAGAATGGCGAAACGCTCTGTTCCCTTCACCACCCATTGGAAGTCAATCTTCTGGTAATGGCTCTCGCTGCGGCGCTTCTCAAGAGGCCCGTTTTCTGAATCCTCCACACTAACAACGATGTCAGTTCCCTCGATGGTGTGCTTGCCTCCAGGAATGGTGAGCATGTCAGTTTTCTGCAACCATTCGAAAAGGATTTTCCATTTCGGATTCTTCTTGTATTGGAGATAGAAATCCACAGGGTTTACACTCTTGTGACATACAGCCTTGTTGAAGTTTCCCTGCCATTTCTTACTCTTGAAAGTCCACTCTGTAGCATCGTTTTTCAGTTCTCCGTCAGGGTATGCTGTGGTGTAATATCCGTCTGCCTTCTGGGCTGTGGCAGGGAGAGATGCCAATGCAATCAATGATGTAATGATGAAATGTTTCATAGTTGTATAAATGGTTAGTATATTGTTTGTTATAACTTCTCTATTAAAGAAACGAATGATACGTTGTCATAGTTAGGAATGACTGTGTCGCAAAGGTGGGAAATCTTCTCTGCAGGATTGGAAGTGGAGAGTCCTACAACCTTTGCTCCGCTTGCCCGACCTGACTTTAGGCCATTGAAACTATCCTCGAAGACAATGCATTCCTCTGGCTTTGCGCCAAAGACTTCTGCACCCTTCAGATAACAGTCGGGATGAGGCTTGCTATGCTCGAAATATTCTGATGTAAGTATAACGTCAAACATCTCCTTCAACTCAGGACGCTTGGCAAAGACAGACTCCATCTTTGGCTTGTTGCTGCTTGTGACAACGGCTGTCTTGAGTCCGTTCTGCTTTACCTCATTGATGAAACGCTCGAAACTGCTGACATAGCAATAGTCCATGTTAGCCTCAAATTCATTGAGACGTTTGGTTATCTCTTCCCATTCATCACGCTCTTCAGAGAAGAAATTCTCGAAGATTTCCGTCAGTGTCTGACCTTTTATCGTGTATTCCAGTCCTGGTTGCTCTGGATGGTAATGTCTGCACTCCTTTCCCCAGAAGATGGAGTATTGTGGCTCAGTATCGAAAACCACTCCGTCAAGATCAAAAAGTGCTGCTTTGTACTTGTTATTCATAGTTGATGATTGATTTGTTTGCAAATTTACTTATTATTTTTGACAAAAAGGAAGATTGATTGTTTTTTGTGCTTATTTTTTTGTAACTTTGCCCACTAAATAAGATATGTATGGAACAGATATTGAAATATTTCCCCAATCTGACGGAGGAACAGCAGCGACAGTATGCTGCGCTCTATGACTTGTATAAGGATTGGAACTCAAAGATTAACGTCATTTCCCGTAAGGATATAGAGAATCTCTATGAGCATCATGTGCTTCATTCCCTTGCCATAGCTACTGCATTGCGCTTCAGGGAGGGTACGAAGATTATGGATTTCGGTTGCGGAGGTGGCTTTCCTGGTATTCCTCTCGCTATTATGTTCCCAGAATGTGAGTTCAAGCTTATTGACGGCACGGGAAAGAAGATAAAGGTTTGTCAGGAAATATCTCAGGCTATAGGGCTGAAGAATGTAGTGGCTGAGCATCTTCGCGGAGAGGATGAGAAGGGAAAGTTTGACTTTATCGTCTCGCGTGCCGTGATGCCATTGCCTGATATGGTGAAGATTGTTCGCAAGAATGTGGCGAAGGAACAGCGCAACTCTATGCCTAATGGTATCTTCTGTCTCAAGGGAGGCGACCTTCAGGCAGAGACAAGACCTTTCCACAGGATTGTTGACATCACCGACCTCAGCGGTATCTTCGAGGAAGAGTGGTTTAAGGAAAAGCATCTCGTGTATCTTCCAATATAATTGACAATTCTTGCTTGGGCAAGCGTCACTGCGTGCCGAGCGGACAATTGACAATTGACGATTATGCAAACAATAATAAGTTAAACAATTATGCTTACAATAAAGAAATTCGAATGCAACATGTTCAGCGAGAACTGCTATGTAGTCAGCGATGAGACAAAGGAATGTATGATCGTTGACTGTGGCGCTCTCTATGAGGCTGAGCAGAATGCAATAGAGACATATATCCGTGAGAATGAGTTGAAACCTGTAGTATGTGCCCTCACTCATGCTCATGTAGATCATATCTTTGGAGTGCGTTTCATCTGCGACAGATATAATCTCAAACCTGTTCTTCGTGAGAAGGATATGCCTCTTTATGAAGGTTTCCAGACTCAGGCACAGCAGTTGTGCGGTATGGATGTTGATTATTCCATGCCTTCAGAGACTGTATTCGTGGAGGAGAACGATGAGGTGAAGTTCGGAAGTCATGCTTTCCGCGTGATAGAGACTCCTGGTCACTCTCGCGGTTCTATCTTCTATTACTGCGAGGAGGAGAAGGTGATGTTCTCTGGTGATACTCTTTTCCGTGGAAGCATAGGCAGAACAGACCTTCCTGGAGGCAGCATGTTCCAGATTATTCAGTCGCTGAGGATGATAACTCAGTATCCTGACGATACAAAGGTGTATTCCGGTCATGGTCCTGAGACAACCATAGGCTATGAATTGGCAACGAATATGTATCTTGACAGGTAGATGAAGACGAAGGCTGAGAAGATAATCCTGGGCATCGATCCTGGCACGAATGTGATGGGATATGGTGTCATAAAGGCTGTGGGGCAGAAGGCTGAGATGGTGGCTATGGGTGTCATCGATATGCGTAAAGAGGATGATCCTTATCTGCGTCTTGGACATATCTTTCAGCGTGTCACGGGTATCATAGATGAGTATCTCCCTGATGAGATGGCTATTGAGGCTCCATTCTTCGGCAAGAATGTGCAGTCGATGTTGAAGTTGGGGCGCGCTCAGGGTGTTGCTATTGCTGCTGCCATACAGCATAGCGTACCTATCCATGAGTATGCTCCGATGAAGATAAAGATGGCGATTACGGGAACGGGTACGGCTTCGAAAGAACAGGTGGCGGGAATGCTTCAGCGCATTCTGCATCTTGACGAGAAGGAGATGCCGAAGTTTATGGATGCTACGGATGCCCTTGGTGCTGCCTATTGCCATTTCATGCAGCTCGGAAGACCTGAGACGTCCACTCGTTACTCTTCATGGAAGGATTTTGCATCGAAGAATTCATCGAAGGTGAAGGGTGATACGAAAAAAGACAAGGATGCTCCTATGTCGCCAAACGAGAAATTACTGCAGATTCTTAAAAAGAAATAATGTCATTCTATCTCGTTTTTGAATAGATTCTATCTCGATGTTGAATAGATAAAAATAATGGATAACAACGATTTAAGCGAAGATAATAATATGCAGAAAATCATAAATATAGAAGGTGGAGTGGTGCGTATGCCAGCATGGCGTATGGCCGCTCCTGTGGATTTCACTCTCTGTGATGGTGAGCATATCGCCATAACAGGTAGCAATGCTGCGGGAAAGTCGATGCTTGTGGATATTATCACAGGCAGTCATCCTTTGTTGATGCGCGATGTGGAGTATGACTTTTCCCCTAAGAAGAGTCATCTTGCTTCTGATAACGTGAAATATATCACTTTCCGCGACTGCTATGGAGGTGATAGTGACCGTAATTATTATCTGCAACAGCGTTGGAATCAGCATGATATAGATGAGAGTACGCCTACTGTGGGCAAGATGCTTGAGGATACATTCCGCGTTACGGGTGAGGATACTCCTGAGCGTCGCGAGATGTGTGAGCATCTGTATGATATCTTCTCGCTCCGTTATCTTCTCGATAAGTACATCATTCTCCTTTCCTCAGGAGAGTTGAGAAAGTTCCAGCTTGCCCGTGCCTTGATGGGTGACCCTCGTGTTCTCATCATGGACAATCCTTTCATCGGTCTTGATAAGGAGACTCGTCAGCAGCTTCGCGAACTCCTTGAGACTCTGTCCCGTGAGCGTTCGTTGCAGATTGTCCTTGTTCTCTCAAAGGATGAGGATATCCCTCGTTTCGTTACTCATGTGGTGGAGGTGAAGGATATGAAGGTTCTGCCAAAGGTGGAACGTGAAGAATATCTCGCAGAGAAGATGAAGGCAGCTTCTGATAAGGCACCTCTTGAGCCTTCTTTACGTCAGGAGATTATCGATTTGCCTTATAATGATAAGGAATATCATACGCATGAGGTGGTGAAGATGAATGGTGTATCCATTCGTTATGGTAAGCGCACTATCCTTGATACTCTCGACTGGACAGTTCATAATGGTGAGCGTTGGGCTTTGAGTGGACAGAATGGCGCTGGTAAGTCAACGCTTCTCAGTCTCGTTTGCGCTGATAATCCTCAGTCGTATGCCTGCGACATCGTTCTCTTTGATCAGAAGCGTGGTACAGGTGAGACTATCTGGGACATAAAGAAGCATATCGGTTATGTGTCTCCTGAGATGCATCGTGCATACAATCGTGATATGCCTGCCATTCGTATCGTAGCGAGTGGTCTGAAAGATTCTGTAGGTCTTTATGTGAAACCATCCGAAGGAGACTATGACAAGTGTCGCCTATGGATGCGTATCTTTGGTATAGAGCATCTTGCTGAGCGCACTTTCCTTAAGTTGTCAAGTGGTGAACAGCGCCTTGTCCTTCTTGCCCGTGCCTTTGTGAAGGATCCTGAACTTCTTATTTTGGATGAGCCTCTTCACGGACTCGATGCCGAACAGGGTGAGATGGTGAAGGAAATAATCGATGCCTTCTGCGAGAGAAAGAACAAGACTCTCATCATGGTTACTCACTATAAGGAGAATCTTCCTCGTTGCATCACCAATTCAATATATCTGAAGAAGCATGTAGATTAAGTCCCCTCCCTGCCTCCCCGAGTGGAGGAGTTGCAAGATTGGTGAAGAAAAAAACATCTTGCCAAGTTAAAAGATTAATGCCACGTCGCTCAAATGAGTTACGTGGCATTTATTTTAGTCCTAATGACTGAAGCGTCTTCTTGTTTATTTCTCTTCGTCTCTTATCGAAGAACCAACCATATTTGTTGAAGTACATGAATATGTTGGCGATGTGTATGAAGAAGAGACGCAGACTGTGACGTGATGCTCGACTGAAACGATGGTAGATAGTCACGTCAGGGAAGAAAAGCGTCTTGTATTGCTCATGCATCCTTCGTGTCATGTCAATGTCTTCTGCATACATGAAGAAATGCTCATCGAAGAGACCTACCTTCTCAAGTGCTGAAATTCGAAGGAACATGAAACATCCTGAAAGGTATGGGACGTTCATTATCTTGTCGTAGTTCGAACCGCGAAGCTCATAACGTCTGTTGTCTGCATTCTCAATGAATGAAGGATTACACAGACGAATGAACATATCCCATGGAGTAGGGAGGAGCTTGCAAAGGCGCTGTAACTCTCCATCAGGGAAAAGTACGCGAGGCATTATCTGACCTACATCTTCATGTTCATCCATGTATTTAGCTATGGTGCTGATAATATCCCCTTCATACCATACATCGGGATTGACCACGACGTGATATTTGCTTCCGTGTTGGCGTGCAATGTTTATCGCAGCATTATGTCCGGAACCGTATCCCAGGTTCTCATGCTTATGATAGCTTATTGATAACTTTCCGTTAAGGGCACGTTGTCTTATCTCATTATTCGTCTTCATCAGCGAATGTCCATACAATCGAAGGCTCTGAAGGAATTCCTTGTTGTCCTCCTCTGTGTGATCGATGATATAGATTCGATCAACGGAAGACAGCACCAGACTCCTTAAGGCTGGCTCGATATCTTGCAGATGATGATTGTATGTTACTATTGAAGCGGAAATCATTTGATAGGTCAGTTAGGGAAGAGATTTGAAATCGTCTTACTCCTTATTGTGTAACGCGTGTTCTTTATTATATAATACGCATTCCTTATTTATATAACACGCGCGAAAGTCTTTTATTGTTTATAGCTTCATAAAAAATGGGAAATGGAAATTCCATCTCCCACTCTTTATGAATCTGTTCTTTTCTATATTTTAATAGAAGAGATAACGGTTGTCTGTAACGTCAGCGTTGATGTAGAGCTCCTGCATGAAGTTGCCTGCCATCTGCATGTTGCGCTGAGCAAGCTTAGCCTCCTGTGCCTTAGCGTCGAGCTTAACACCATTGCGAGTAGCCTTCTTGGCAACCTGGAAGAGGTAAACACCTGCGTTACCCTTTACAGGATGTGAAGAGAACTGACCTGCCTTTGTTGCTGCAATAGCACCGCTGAGAGCTGGCTCAGAAGCACCTGTCTGCTGTACGAATACTGGAGCAGCGAATGTTACCTGGTTTACAGCTGCTGTCTGTGCACCCTTAACCTTTACGTCTGCCACCTTCTTAGCGTTAGCAACAGAAGCGATGATCTTCTCAGCCTTCTTGTCCTTCATTGCCTCAGCCTTAACCATTACCTTAACCTGCTCGTCGTCGATGTCGCGATAACCCTTCTTGTGAACCTTTGTGAGAGCTACAACAAGGAGATTGTCATTCTCGCCGCACTCATAGAGAGGAGAAACCTCACCTTCCTTAGCGTCGAACACCCACTTGAGAGCGTCGCGTGTAGCGCCGATGCCAGCGATGTAGTGCTGTGATGTACGTGTGTCAGGAGCTGTCTCAACTGTATATCCATACTTCTTAGCAGCCTTCTCAAGACCTTCGACAGTCTGGTTCTCGCTTACATACTGAGAGAACTTGTTGTAAGCCTGTGAGTATGTGTCCTTAGAGAAGGTGATATCGCTCTTGATTACAGCAGCAACATACTTTGTGTTGAATGCCTTACGGTCTGTCACCTTGAGGATGATGTTACCGCTTGTCATCTCGATGTTCTTCAACTCACCAACAGAAGCGTAGTTGAGAGTGTTGATGTATGTCTTTGTATCCTTATCGATAGAAGGAGAGTACTGATACTGCTGTGTTGTAATCCATGTCTTTGCACCTGTCTGGTTGTACTTCTTAGCGATAGCCTCCCACTGTGAAGCGTCAGCAGCAAGAGCAGAGTAGATAGAGTCTGCACGCTTGTGAGCTTCTTCTGCAGTCTCACCGCCAACCTGAATAGCCTGATACTCGATAGAGTCAGGAAGCTCAGCCTTGCTGATAAGACGGATAACGTTGAGAGTATTGTCCTGAGCGTTCTCTACGATAGAAGTAGTAGAACCTACTGCGATAGAGTCAAGACGGCTCTGGATGTCGTATGGGAAAGCGTTCTTGCTTACAGGAACACCGAGGTAAGCAACGCTAGAACCTGACTTGCGAATGATCTCAGAAGGATCCTCTGCAGAAGCGAGCTGTGAAGCGAAGTCTGTTGTCTGCTTGAGGAGAGCTGCCTTGTCTGTGTTAGAAGCTGCCACCTTTACAGAAACGTACTTGATGTCACGAGTCTCCTCGTACTGCTTGAAGCGCTCCTTGAGTTCGTTATACTTTGCCTTGATTTCTGACTCTGAAACCTCAGCGTCCTTGTCTTCGATAGAAGAGTAAGGGATAGCTACGAGCTGAACGTCAGCCTCTTCATTCTCCTCGTTGAAGGTCTGCTTTGCCTCTACAGGGTTTGAGAGGAATGTGCTAGCAAGGAGAACCTGGTACTTCTGAGCGAGAGTCTGCTGGCGAAGTGTCTTCTCGATGAATGTCCAGTAGTTGTAGATGCGAGTGTACTGCTCCTGAAGCTGTGGGTTAGCGTTCTTCTTGTACTCGCTCATGAACTGCTTGAGCTGGTTAGCATCGAAGCGACCAGTCTGCTGGTTTACGAAAGGAGACTGAAGGAGCAACTGATTTGTACCCTCGTTGAGGATAGCACGAATCTCATCATCAGTAACTGTGAGACCGAGTTTCTTTGCGTCAGCCTCTACGAGCTGTGACTGAACGTAGGAATTCCATACCATGTCACGGATCTGGTTAAGCTCCTGGTCGGTAAAGTTTTCCTTGCCCTGTGTCATCTTCATGACATCAGTGTACTCGTCAACGAGCTTCTGGAAATCTTGATAACTGATTTTCTCTCCGAGGACTTCACCGATCTGCTGACTCTGGTTAGACTTTGTAGCCTCGCATGAACGGAAGGCTTCCTCGGCAATGAAAGCGAAAAGGCCAAGGCCGATGATGCTCACCAGCAGGATGCCTTTGCTTCTGATTTTACCTAATACTGCCATTGTTTTGTTTTGTTTTATTTGTTTTTTATTGTTATCAATACTTATGCGCGCGTATATTTTATTATGTTTCGCGTGCAAATTGCGTACAAAGGTAGTAAAAAAAAAGCAAACTGCACAATGTTTCTCTAAAAAAGTTGAGAAAAATGGTGCAGTTTGTCTTTTTATTCCTCTTCCTTGATATGAAGTTTCACGAGTTCTATCTTTGTCTTCGTGTTTTTTATTATCTTAAATTCAAACTTGGAATCGATGACAACAACTTCGTTGAGCTTTGGGAAACTCTGGAAACGATCGAGGATAAGCCCGCTTACCGTCTTGTAGTCGTCGCTCTCTGGCAGGTCGATATGAAGTGTGTCATTCACCTTGTCTATCTCAAGACGGGCGGAGATGATGAACTGTCCGTCATCAGTAGGTTTACAGATATAGTTTGAGTTGTCATGCTCATCCTCGATGTCTCCGAATATCTCTTCTACTATGTCTTCAAGGGAAACGATACCACTCGTACCTCCAAATTCATCCACTACCACTCCTATGCTCTTCTTCTGTTGCAGGAATGTATGCATCAGTTTCTTTGCCGCCATTGTTTCTGGTACAAACGGCATCTGACGTATGTGTTCCTTCCATTCCTTGGCGTCGTGGAATAGTTCGGAAGAATGGATATAGCCTATGATATTGTCGATGTCATCCTCATAGACAATAATCTTCGAGTGTCCGCTTTCTATGAATTTCTGTCGGAGTTCCTCCATGGAGCAGTCGGAAGGTACGGCTTCTATCTCCGTACGGGGAATCATACAGTCCCTGACCTTCGTGTCGCTAAAGTCCAGTGCGTTCTGGAATATCTTCACCTCGTCGGTAATGTCCGACTCATCACTCGCCTTGTCGATGCTTTGCTGTACGAGATAGTCAAGGTCTATCTTTGAGAATTCATCCTTCCTTTCTTCTTTCTTGGTGTTTACTCCAAGGAAACGTAACATCGTGTTAGACAGGAAAGTGCAGAACTTTGAGATAGGGTAGAGAATGATGTAGCAAAGATATGCTGGAGGTGCAAAGAATGTAAGGAGGCGATTCGCGTTAGCCTCAAAAAGTGTCTTAGGGAGAAACTCACTGGTAAAGAGTACTATGACGGTTGACAACAATGTGTCACAGGTCACCTTTGCCGGTTCTGACAGGTCTGCAAAGAGAGTCTTGTCAAACAGGGTTGCGAAGAGTATGCCATAGATGACGAGGGCGATGTTGTTGCCCACGAGCATCGTAGAGACAAAAGTGTTTGGGTGACTATAGAATTTTGAGACGATACGGTCGCTGATGCTGTCCTCCTCTTTGTTTACCTCGGCCAGCATACGGTTGCTGGACACGAAGGCTATCTCCATGCCTGAGAAAAAGGCGGAGAACATCAATGTGGCGAATATCAATATTATGAGTAATGTCATTTTGCTGACTTGTTGTTCCTGGATTGTGTTAGTTCATCACGCAGTTCCTATGCTCAGATTAGTTCATCACGTTGCTCCTTCGTGGAGTTGTAGGCAAACGGCGTGGTGAGGTTGCCTGCGAAGAGTCTGCAGGTTGTTTGCTGGTGGTATCTTCCTTGATGATGTCACCCTTCTCAAACGATCCCTTGGAGTTGGTAACGAAATAGTGCGTCATACGCTCGTCACTACGGAAGTATGAACCTTGCATAGTGCGCTGTGGTGTGACGAGATGTGAGAATTTAGTGGAATAGAGTTCGTGTTTCATCTGGTCCCAGTACAGTTCCTCGCTGTTGTATCTTACTCCGTCAACGGTGAGAATGCTGACATTGCCGATGAGATGCCATAGTTTCTGCTCTGTATAGTAATAAGCTGTATCCGACTGAATATGTGCCTCGATATGGAATTTCTCGTCAAACTGTTCGAGGAAAAGTCCTCTGCGGAATATCCATCTTGGGGGATTTACGTTCTCGTTCATCTCCCAACGCTCAGTGACGATTCTGTATTTCATCACGCCGGAGTCGCTGATGAGGGTGTTCACTCCATTGGTGACAAGCATCGCCACGGAGTCTCGTGCATAAATAGCCGGGGCTGTGTGCTCCTTGGGATTGTTGCACGCAGCCACGGCTATTATAGATAATAATATGTATAGAAGTTTCTTCATTAATCAAACTTCCACTTAGCGAACCATTTCTCGTTGAAGGTAATGCCTACGTTGATGCGGAAAATGTTCTCTTTGATAGGTGCGCCAGAGAGATTTACCCACTGTGCGCTGACATTTATCACAGAACGGTTGTTGTATCCGTTCATAACAGGAACACCGACACCGGCACTGACGCTGATCTCCTTAGGTCCGTCCTGGCCGTTTATTTTAATATAAGGTGTTGTGTAGCTCGCACCGAAGCGATAGCGGATGCGTTGCGCGAACGAGCGTGATTCTGCGTTCTTGCAGTATTCTCCACCGAAGTTTATCTTGTGTCTGTCAGACATCATTCCCTTTACACCCTCGTATGTCACATTGCCATTGTCGGTATATTTTGGGAATTTAGCATCCGACCATTTCTGAAGGGTGTAGTCAGCAGCAAGTGTCCATTTGTTGTCATGGATGTAAGAAACGCCTATGCCAATCTGCGTTGGCATCGAGATAGCATTGTTTGCTATGTAGTTGGTTGTATCTACTACGGCTGTCGATGTGTTAGCGCTGATATACATAAGTTCTGGGTCGCTGTGAAGATCATGACCTACTCCGTATGTGACACCGAGAGTCAAAAGGTCCTTCTTGTTCAGCTCGTAGGCATACTGCACACCGAAGTCCAGTTTGTAGTTTGTAATATCCGCTGTATGGATCTTTGTCAGACTGTTAGATGTATTAGTGCTGTATGTCGTTGTCATGCTTCTGGTATAGTCTCCCCAGAGATATCCACCGTTGACACCGATAGAAAGTCCCTTGATAGGCTCATATCCCACACCGATGAAAACCTCTCTGAGGCCTCCACTTCCGGCGAAGGTGTTTGTGTAAGTCGAAGTTGTGGCAGTGCCGTCTTCGTTCTTGATAGGTTTTGTTGATGAATAGTTGTAGCCAACATTAGAGAAAGGAATGATACCAAAACCGAAGCCGAAATTCTTTGCTATCCTGAATGAACCTACTGCATATTCGAAGTCTGCATTATTGGCATTCTTGCTAACTTTTCCTTCCTTGAAGTTTGTCATCTGCAATGACATTCCTACGTCAAAGATAAAAGAGAGGGAATCTGTCTTTGAATATGATGCTGGGTTGAGATAGTTAACCTGATTGTGACGTGTCAGAGCAATTCCGACTCCGTTCATACCACGGTTGAAACCGTTACCCTGATCAGAGAGGACTCCCAATCCATATTGTGAATATGGCGAATTGGTGCCACTTTGAGCAGAGACGTTCAAAGAGGCAAGAGCCATTGCCAACACTAATAAATTCTTCTTCATCGTGTAGTTTTTTCCTGTAAATTTTATTATTGCGTGCAAAATTATTGAAAAAAATTGAAATAATTGCATTAAATGTGATAAATATAAGTTATTTTTGCATCGTGAAACGAAATATAAGTATTTTTTATATCACTTTAATAACTGTTTTGATGCTTTTTGCAATTCCAGCATCGTCGCAGAGTTATGATAGTGAAACATTGACAAAAGAAGACAGTCTGGCGTTCCAGGCTGTGGAATTAAGTCTCCTCACCTGCCAGCCGCATGATGAGGTGTATAGTCTCTATGGACATACGGCAATACGTTTGACCGACTCGCGCCGAGGAACTGACGTTGTTGCAAACTGGGGAGTGTTCGACTCTACCATGTCGTTCTTCGTTCTTCGCTTTGTCTTCGGACTGACGGATTATATGATGGGAGTCCTTCCTGCTGATTTTTTCTTCCAGGAATATCGTTATTACGGATGTGGAGTGTATCAGCAGAGACTCAATCTCACTCTAAAAGAGAAGAAATCGCTGGTGGAGATTCTTGAAAGGAATTATCTTCCTGAGAACAGAGTGTATAGGTATAATTTCTTCTACGACAACTGTACCTCGCGTGCCAGAGACGTGATAGCATCTGCTTTGGATGGCGAAGTGAAATATCTTCCTACTGAGATGCAGAGGGGAGAGAGAAGTTTCCGTGAACTCATCCATTGGAAGAACGCCGAATATCCATGGGCTGCCTTTGGCAATGATATGCTGCTTGGTGTTCAGGCAGATAGGAATACGGATGTGATGGAGCGCCATTTCCTGCCGGAGATTCTGATGGCAGATTATGATTCTGCCAAGGTGGTCTATGCTGACGGAACGGAAAAGGCTCTTGTTGACAGCGCTTTCTGGGTACTGCAGCCGTCGTCATCTCCTAAGGTTACGATGGATGGTTTCCCTTTGACTCCATTAGAGTGCTCGCTCATAGTGCTTGCTATTGTGGCCTTGCTCTGCATGTTTGAGTCTTTCGTCCTTTGCGACCATCTTTTTGTTGTAGATAGAATAATGTTCTTCATCTACGGCTTACTCGGACTCGTTCTGACAGCAATGATATTCAGTCAGCATCCTACGGTGAGAATTAATCTGCAGATACTTGTTTTCTGTCCTCTATGGCTCTGGATGTCAGTGGCTTTGAAAAAATGGAAGCAGGGATATAATGTAGTTCTCGTATGCCTGATACTGTTCTTTATCGGAAATGTTCTGCAGTCATACGCAGAGGGAATGAACATTTTGGCACTGTCTTTGCTACTCCGTGTCATATCGTTAAAACGATTTTTAGTTAACAGTTAACAGTTAATAGTTAACAATTGACGATTGACAATTGACGATTGACAATTAGTCTCAATAATATAAGAAAAATAAGAAATGAAAAATTCAGCAATATATCGTTATCTCACAGTCCTTCTCCTTGCAACGATGTGTGCAAACGAGGCAGGTGCAGAGATGCAGAAGGCTGGCATTCCGCGTCTTGTCGTGAATGTCACCATTGATCAGTTGCGCTCTGACTATCTCGAAGCATTCAGTAGTCTGTATCTTGATGGCGGTTTCAAGCGCCTGATGGAGGAGGGTAGGGTGTATGTTGATGGCATAAACAGCTTCGCCCCTGCCGATAGGGCTTCTGCCACTGCAACTATATCTACAGGCACGACACCTTATTATAATGGTGTAGTGGCAGGTTCCTGGTTGGATAGGAATACCCTTCGCCCCGTCCTTTGCACTGATGACAAGAAGGTGGATTCCTCTTATGGTACGGCAAAAGCATCGGCTCGCAGACTGTTGACATCAACGATCGGCGACGAACTGAAACTCTACACCCATGGAGCATCGAAGGTGTTCAGCGTTGCCTCTGATTGCGATGCTGCGATAATGTCTGCAGGACATGCTGCTGATGGCGCAGTATGGATTGATGATAACACAGGTGCTTGGATGACAACGGGTTATTACACCCAGCCTTCAAACCATTGGATAACTAACTTCGCTCGCGGTCATCAGTTGGAAAGCATAGTGTCATCTGCCAAATGGACACCGATGGTGGAGTTCTCCACGGCGGCCAGTTTCTTCGTGAATCAGGGAAAGAAGAACTCCTTTGCGCATAAGTTCGTTGGGGCCAGACGCTTCGTAGAATACAAGCGAAGCGCCCTTGTGAATGCTGACATCACCGATATCGCCCTCTATTGCCAGCAGACGAATGCCATGGGTGCCGATGAAATCACCGATTTGCTCTCCGTTCAGTATTATGCAGGCTTCTATAAAGATGGCAATATCTCTGAGAGTCAGATAGAACTGCAGGATACATATCTCCGTCTTGACAAGGAGATAAAGCGTCTTATCGAGACCATTGAGCGCCGTGTAGGAAAGAGGGACGTCTTGTTCGTCATAACATCTACGGGCTATTGCTCAGGCGATAACTCAGATTACGAAAAATACAATATTCCTACTGGCAATTTCTATATCAACCGTACTGCCAATCTTCTCAACATGTTCCTTAGTTCGATATATGGAACAGGGCAGTATGTGGATGCCTGCTATCGTAATCATATCTATCTGAATCATAAACTTTTGGAGCGTCAGCATATAAGTCTTGCTGAAGTCTCTTCGCGTGCTATGGAATTCCTTCAGATGAGTGAGGGAGTCCGTGATGTACATACTACTCAGTCCATACTCGCTTCTTCATCAGGAGACGTGTTCCTTCTTCGTAATTGCTATAACCCAACTCTCCTCGGCGACATAGTCATTGAGGTAGCTCCTGGATGGCAGTTGATTAATGAAGATACAGGAGAATCGAGCACTCATCTCGCATCCACATTCTCATTCCCTATCATCTTCCTCGGAGAAGGTCTGAAGGCAGAGAAGGTGACGGGTGTGGTAACTACCGATCGTATTGCTCCTACGATAACCAAGACTATTCGTATTCGTGCACCTAATGGTTGCAAAAGTATGCCTCTTTTCTAAGGAATAGAGACGTTTTATCTTTGATATAAGGTGTTTTTATAGCTTTATTAAATGAAAAAGCGTTAATTTTTTTGTATTAAGGGATATTTTTGCTATTTTTGCATCTTAAAAATAATACACGAATATGAATTTCAATAAAATATTACAGAGTATCTTCGGCAATAAGGCAAGCCGAGATATCAAGGCTATACAGCCATTAGTGGATAAGGTAAAGGCTGCTTATCCAGCAATACAGCAGTTGAGCAACGATGAGTTGCGCGCAAAGACAAAGGAACTCCAGGCATACGTTCAGAATGCTCCTGCCGACCTTCTCAAGCAGATTGATGAACTCAAGGCGCAGATAGAGAATACTCCTATCGATGAGCGTGAGGCTATCTTCAATCAGATTGACAAGCTCGACAAGGAGGTTCTCGAGGTTTATGAGACAGCCCTCAATGAGGTTTATCCTGTAGTCTTCAGCATCGTGAAGGATACAGCGCGTCGTTTCTCTGAGAATGAGGAGACCATCGTTACTGCAACGGACTTCGACCGTGAACTCGCTGCAGATCCTGCAAAGGACTTCGTTACCATCGATGGCGACAAGGCTATCTATCATAACCATTGGACAGCTGGTGGCAATGACCTGAAGTGGGAGATGGTGCATTACGACGTGCAGCTCTTCGGTGGTACTGTTCTTCATCAGGGTAAGATTGCCGAGATGGCTACCGGTGAGGGTAAGACACTCGTTGCTACCTGTCCTGTATTCCTCAACGCTCTCACAGGCAATGGTGTTCACGTCGTTACCGTGAACGACTACCTCGCAAAGCGTGACTCCGAGTGGATGGGACCTCTCTATATGTTCCATGGACTTTCCGTTGACTGTATCGATAAGCATCAGCCTAACTCCGATGCTCGTCGCAAGGCATATCTTGCCGACATCACCTTCGGTACCAACAATGAGTTTGGCTTCGACTATCTTCGTGATAATATGGCTATGCAGCCGGAAGACCTCGTACAGCGTCGTCATAACTACGCTATCGTCGATGAGGTTGACTCCGTGCTCATCGATGATGCCCGTACTCCTCTCATTATCTCTGGTCCTATTCCAAAGGGCGACGACCAGATGTTTGAGCAGTATCAGCCATTGGTGGAGCAGCTCGTTGCCGTTCAGCGCAAGCTTGCCACCCAACTCCTTGCTGATGCCAAGACTCTCATCGCCGAGGGTCAGAAGAATAACGACAAGGAGAAGACCGACGAAGGTTTCCTCGCTCTCTATCGCTCGTTCAAGGCACTGCCAAAGAACCGTCCTCTCGTGAAGTTCCTTTCCGAAGAGGGTATCAAGGCAGGTATGCTCAAGACGGAAGAGATATACATGGAGAACAACAACCGTAAGATGCCTGAGGCTATCGCTCCGCTTTATTTCGTTGCAGACGAGAAGCATAACTCAGCAGACCTTACCGACAAGGGCGTTGAATGGCTCTCTAAGCAGGTCAACGACCGTGAGCTCTTCGTCATTCCTGATATCACAGGTCAGATGTCAGCCCTCGAGGCAGAGACAGGTCTTTCCGATGAAGAGCGTCTTCAGAAGAAGGATGAGCTCCTCCAGCATTTCTCCGTTCAGTCAGAGCGTGTACACACCATACAGCAGTTGCTCAAGGCATACTCTATGTTCAACCGTGATGACCAGTATGTTGTCATCGATGGACAGGTGAAGATTGTCGATGAGCAGACAGGTCGTATCATGGAAGGTCGCCGCTGGAGTGACGGTCTCCATCAGGCTGTAGAGGCTAAGGAGCATGTAAAGGTAGAGGCTGCTACGCAGACTTACGCTACCATCACTCTGCAGAACTACTTCCGTATGTATCACAAGCTCTCGGGCATGACAGGTACGGCAAGCACAGAGTCGGGTGAGTTCTGGGATATCTATAAGCTCGACGTTGTTGAGATTCCTACCAACCGTCCTGTTCTCCGTAATGATATGGACGACCGCGTATATAAGACAAACCGTGAGAAGTATATGGCTGTCATCGAGGAGATTGAGGCTATGCGCAATGCTGGTCGTCCTTGTCTCGTTGGTACCACATCCGTTGAAATCTCTGAGCTCATCAAGAGAATGCTCGATATGCGTAAGATTCCTTGTCAGGTACTTAATGCTAAGGAACACGCGCGCGAGTCTCTCATCGTGGCAGAGGCTGGTAAGAGCGTCAATGGTCTCGGTACCGTAACCATCGCTACCAACATGGCTGGTCGTGGTACTGATATCAAGCTCACTCCTGAGGTGAAGGCTGCAGGTGGTCTCGCCATCATCGGTACTGAGCGTCATGAGTCTCGTCGTGTTGACCGTCAGCTCCGTGGTCGTGCAGGTCGTCAGGGTGACCCAGGTTCTTCAGTCTTCTATGTTTCCCTCGAGGATAAGCTGATGCGTCTCTTCGCTTCTGAGCGTATCGCAACAGTGATGGATAAGCTCGGCTTCAAGGAGGGTGAGCGTATTGAGAGTCCATTGATTTCCAAGAGTATCGAGCGTGCTCAGAAGAAGGTGGAGGAGAACAACTTCGGTATCCGTAAGCGCCTCCTTGAGTATGATGACGTGATGAACAAGCAGCGTACCGTTATTTATGAGCGTCGCCGTCATGCCCTGATGGGTGAGCGCGTAGGTATGGACATCGCCAATATCCTCTGGGATCGCGTTTCTACAGTTCTCGACATGGACTTCGAGGGATGCAAGGAGCGTTTCTTCAAGACCTTCGCTATGGAACTCCCTATCACCGAGAAGGAGTTTGACTCTATGTCTCGCGAGAAACTTGAGGATAAGGTATTCCAGGCTGTTGTTACAGAGTTCAAGAATCGCACTGACAGCATGACACAGGTGGCATGGCCTGTCATCAAGGATATCTATGAGAACCATGGTGACCGCTTCGAGCGCATCGCCGTTCCTGTTACTGATGGTCGTCTCGTATATAATATGAACTTCGACCTCAAGCAGCTCTATGAGTCAGAGGGTAAGGATGTCATCAAGCAGTTTGAGAAGATGATAATGCTTCATTCCATCGACGACAACTGGAAGGAGAACCTCCGCCAGCTCGACGAACTCAAGCATTCTTCGCAGAACGCAAGCTATGAGCAGAAGGATCCATTGCTTATCTTCAAGCTCGAGAGTGTAAAGCTCTGGGATGCTATGATTAATCAGATGCATGACTCCATCGCTTCTACTCTCACTCGTGCGCGCATCCCACAGCCAAAGACTGAGGAGCAGCCACAGATGGTAGAGGCTCCAAAGGAGATGCCTAAGCAGGAGCAGCCACAATATACTACCAATAAGCAGGAACTCAATGCTGACGGCTCGCCTGCAGAGGCTCCAGAGCGTCCACGCTATAATGACCCATCTGCGCTACAGCAGCCACGTCATATTCCTATTGTAAAGAACAAGATGCCTCGCCCTAATGACCCATGTCCATGTGGCTCAGGCAAGAAGTTCAAGCAGTGCCACGGCAAGAATATGTAAATTATGCTCATCCTTAAGGATTTAAAGAAAACCTACGGAACCCAAGAGGCTGTCTGTATTCCCGATTTGACAATCGAGAATGGCACCATCTTGGGTCTCGTCGGAAATAATGGGGCAGGAAAGACCACGCTCTTCCGCCTTATCCTCGACCTCGTTGAGGCTACGGAAGGCTGTGTCTCGATAGTGGAGAATCCTGATTCTGATGCTATAGAGCCTGCCAAGAGCGAGGAATGGAAGAAGTTCACAGGTGCATACGTCGGTGACGGTTTCCTTATCGACTTCCTCTCTGCTGAGGAGTATTTCTCCTTCATTGCGGAAATCAACGGCATCTCTGATGAGCAGTTGAAGGAGTCTATAGACACTTATTCCTCTTTCCTTACCAGCGAGATACTCGGAACTGGAAAGCTCATCCGCGACCTCTCTGCCGGCAACAGGCAGAAGGTGGGAATAGTGGCAGCGCTTCTCGCCCGTCCTTCCCTCGTGATTCTCGATGAGCCTTTCAACTTCCTCGATCCTTCAAGTCAGAACAGTCTCAAGCGCCTTCTCCTTGAATATCATTCGCTCACTGGTGCCACGATGCTCATCTCCAGTCATAACCTGCTGCACACCGTGGATATCTCCACCCATGTGGCACTTATGGAGAGCGGAAAGGTGCTGGAATACATCGACAATTCCGATGGCGCATCGCGTTTACGCCTAGAAGAATATTTCGCATAATCCTGCCACTGTTATCATAAATTTATTTATGATCAAAAAATAAAAACCAAGCCTATGAACCTCGAACAAAGCAAGACATCCTCACAGCTTCTGCGTATGTTGCAGAAGACCATCCAGAAGTATCCTCTCGTGGAAGAGCCTGTTGTAATGACAGACATTCATATCCGCATCAATCAGGAGACGGGTGACGTCATGGTGTATAATGATGACGACGAAGAACTCACTCGCGTTGTCATCGACGAATGGATTGACAATACCGATGATGAGGACGTCTTCTTTGCCAGTGCAGCGAAGCAGATTCGTCAGTTGCTCCTCTCTCATAATGAGGGGGATTCTCAGCAGGCTCTTGGTAACACCCTCGGCGTGATAATGCCTTACAGTTTCGTTCTTGAGAATGAGCAGGGTGAGCATATCGAGGAACTGTTCATAGCCGACACCGATGATACCATCATCATCGGAGGCCCCTTCATGCAGGGACTTGAAGAGGACCTCGATGACTTCATGAAGAAGTTGATGGAAGAGTAGAAGTCAATTGTCAATTGTCAATTATCAATTGTCAATTGCATGAATTCCTTCGCCGCCTCAAAGCAAGGGCACGCCTTCATTGGATCCAGGTCATGATGCCCCACGATGAGGGCGCGAGGGTAGGAGACAAGCAAATCTTTTAGTAGAGCGTTGAGACTGGCGCGTTGTGCGTCGGTGCGGGTGTCTGCGGGATTGCCGTTGGCATCAAGACCGCCTTCATAGCAGACGCCTATGGAGTGACGGTTATGGTTCTTGCAGTGAGCACCGACCATATATTCCGGTCTGCCAGGCTCTATAGTGCCATCCCTACGAATCACGTAGTGATAGCCAATGCCGTTGGGTAAACCGCGGGCTCTATGCCATTCGTCTATCTGGCGCGCAGAACTCGTCTGATTAGGACGAACGGCAGAGCAGTGGATGATTATTAGAGTGATTGTACGCATGATGTAATACCGAGTGTGGTTCCTACAGCTGTCAGTATCGAGATGATCATCTGCAGGATGAATTTCCAAGTGTCTTTCTTCATAATCGGCCCCTCTCCCCTTGCCCTCCCCCGAGGGGGAGGGAGTGGTTAGCGCTTGAGGGGTAAAGCGGGTTAGGTTAATAATCGGGTTAATTAGAAGGACTTTTCTTCTGGGTTATCTGCCGCTCCAGTACTCCCCCTTTGGGGGGAGCTAGAGGGGGCTTTAGGGGGCTTTACTTCCCACTCTGATATTCCTCTACCTCCTGGAACTTCACGCTGGTGTCGAGTTCCTTCTTTGAGAACGAGCCGGTGCCACGGGCACTGATATGAGCCGACTTGATATTCGCCGATACGGAGAACTTCTCCACTGACTCTGCGCCGGTGCTGTGGAGCGAAAGGGAGAAGATAGCGAGGTTGTCGAGCTTCACCTTCTTCGACTGGAGGAGGAGCTCACGGATGCAGGATACCATATCCGTCAGCACACCCTTGATGGTGCCATACGAGAATGGTGAGTTGTGCTCTGCCATGTGCTGTGCAAGTTCGTTGAGGGTTACGGTCTCCTCGTGGTAGGCACGAGCGTAATAGAGGTTGTCACTGTCGATGCGATTGTCGCGCTTGATTTTGAATTTTACTGCTGACATTGTTTTTGAGTTTAGTGGTTAACGTTAGGGTTAGGGTTAAGGTTAACGTTAGGGTTAGGGTTAACGTTAAGGTTAAGGTTTTTGTAACACGCTGTGTTAGGCATGCTAACTGGCCGTGTTAGGTGGTCTAACTGGGCGTGTTAGGATTGCTAAGTGATCATCTTGCGAGTGCAAAGTTACAGCATTCTCACCCCCTCTTGTCGCTCTTTGTCCCACATTGTCCGTTATTGCGCTCTTTGTCGCTATTTGTCAGTTATTGTCACTATTCGCATAAAATACTCATATGTTATAATAAAAATCCTCCATTCCTTTTTGTTATTTACAGATAATTTCGTAAATTTGCGGTCAAAGAAATTTTCTGACGAATATGAATATTGTGCAGAAAACAAAGGTGGCACTCATAGTGCTTTAATTAGAAGAACAATAATAAAGATGAAAATATAATGAAGAACAAAAAAATGGGATATGTTTTAGTAATAATAGGCGTGTTGCTTGTAGGAGTTGGTGCTTGGATGGTGTTTAATTCAAATATAGCAATAAATGAAAAAAAATATGCTAAAAACGAGCAAGTAGCAGAGCAGAAGAGTACTATCGAAAAGATAGACACTTTTGCTACCAATGAATCTATGTCAAAACTGCAACGTGGTGTCGGTAAATTGGTTGAAAATGTAGAGAAAGATACTGATAATGATTTGACAGAATCAGAAGAAAAAGGTCGTGTGTTTGAAGAATATGTGGTCAGTCATTTTAATAAGAAGTATTTCACTTTAAAGGAATGGAGAAGTGACAAATATTACAAAGGACACTATGCAAAATCAAATTGTTACCCTGATTTGGAGTATGAGTTTTCTCTTGATGGCAAAGTTGTATCTTTTGCTATTGAATGTAAATGGAGAAGTCGTTTTAATAACGAATGGATTACGTGGG
Source organism: Prevotella sp. (assembly GCA_045627725.1). Taxonomy (GTDB): domain Bacteria; phylum Bacteroidota; class Bacteroidia; order Bacteroidales; family Bacteroidaceae; genus Prevotella. Next base: position 92,118 of record JAZQOH010000002.1, read on the forward strand.
CTTCTGATGAACAGGCAGACTTTTATCGTAAGTTTGAAAAGGAAAGAAAAATGCCAGTTTTTGTGATGATCGGTATTGGCGGTACGCCTTCTGCTCCAGAGCGAGTCTATGCTGTACCACTTAGAGTTTTGAAATTGAACAGAGCAAAGGAAGATTATATCCGTGAGTATATGCGTAAAGACACAAAAAAGAAATTCTTTCTTGATACAGAAAATTTGTTGCTAAGATAAGAATTTCTAACATAATTGATTACCTTATAATATGTGAACAAAATGACACGAGAAGAAGCTATAGCTGCAGGCATAGAGGTGCATGAGATACAGCACTCGATGAAGAGACGCACTCCATGGCATGACTATAGCCGCAAGGGAACGTATATGCTGACGCTTGTGGTAGAAGGGCGTGTGTCTCTTCTTGGCGAACTGAAAGGTGAGGCAGAAGCTCCTTTGCGCTCTCCCGATTCACCTCGTGTTGTGTGTTCTGGGTTGGGAGACACCATCCTGAAAGACGAGATAAAAAAGATAAACATGTATTATTCCCAGGTGGAGGTATGGAAGGTATGTATCATGCCAGATCACATCCACATGATAGTCAGAGTTAATGAGGATATGGGGGAGAAGAAGCATCTGGGGCAGGTAATTGCAGGATTTAAGTCTGGATGTAATAATGCCTATTGGAGATTGTACGGAATGAACAAACCGCCAAGGCAAGGTTTGTTTGAGGATGGATATTGTGACAAGATCCTAATGCACGAGGGACAGCTGGACAATTGGAAACACTACCTTGATGACAATCCACGTCGTCTGCTGTTGAAACGCAAGAATCCTTACCTGTTCACTGTTCTTGTTTTTTTACACGTTGCCTGTGGCATGCAATCATGTTGAGCTGATGATAAGGTCTGCGATGTCTATCTTGCGTTCCTTCTGCTCCTTTGTTGCGTTCTTCTCCAGGACGTCAGAGACATAGACGGGATGGCCAAGGAGGGCTTTTGCCTCCTCTGCTATGGCGAGCCATTTGGAATACGCCTCGCCCTTTGTGTCTGTATCGGGAAACAGGATGATGCGGCGACCTTTCAGCGGTAGGAGCATCTCAGCTGTGAGACTGTTGAGACCGCCGGAGGCGAGCCAAGAACCCCTCTCCCCGTCCTCCCCAAAGGGGATGGAACTGAATAGCTCTGAGCAGATGATGGCTGTCTTCTCAGACTCCACGATGGCGACAATGGACTGGCTGTCTGTGATGCCTTCGCTGTTTGTCAGATGCAACCCAAACAGGCAGGGTGTGGCGCGCCATTCCTGCGGCAGTTCCTTGCGCTGCTTCATCAGATATGAGATGGTCACAGGGTTTCGCGTCTTCGAGCGATGGCAGTCAGTCTCATACCACATCACCTTGCCTTCCCTCACCTGCATCTTCTCGTCTATCTGCCAGAAGATGACACCGCCGTCATGGGTGCTGCCAAGGCGATATACCTCCGAGGCGTGGCGCATCTGGGAGGCTGTGAGGATGCTCTTATCCACTAATGCTTGACAGAACGTATTGTTAATCGATAGTGAACGGCGCACTTTCTCTTCGGATATTGTCATTGTCTCTTTCTGTTCTTCAGTTTTTGTTTTTTCATTTTTGTCTTTTCTCATTTCTTCGTATATCCCATTTTCCTTTGCTATCCATCTCAAAGCCTCGATGTACGACATGTCGAGTTTCTTCATCACGAGATCCACGCTCGTGCCCTTCTCGCCGCAGGCGTAGCATTTCCAACCGTTCACCTCGTTCCACATCTTCATCGACGGATGCTTGTCGTCATGGAACGGACAGCAGCACATGTGGTTCTTCACTGCTATCTCCAGTTGTGCGGCGATGGTCTCTATCTTTATCGCCTTGATGGATTCTATTGCTATTTGGGAAAACATGAAGTTTTTTAGTTGTAAGTTGTATGTTGTATGTTTATGATTAGGAGAACTCCCTAAATTGTCAATCGTAAATTGTCAATTGTAAATCGTTTTGACGCTTGCCCCTTCTTGCCCTATACGTACTTCCCCTTATAAGGGGGAAGGTAGTATAATAGGGCGAGTTAGAAGGGTGCATCGTCATCCGGGTAAAACAACAGCGGTTGCCCTGTCGGAGTAGAAGGAGGAAGGGTGTTGCCATTGGTTTTCTCTGGACGATAATAGAAGATATGGTTGTTATGGTTTGATGACTTTATGATGATGTTCTCCGCCAGCGCCTGTTCCCTCACTTTGTTGTAGAAGAAAATAGACGTGATATTCGTTAAATTCATCACCTTGGCCTGGAGCTCGCGAGCTGAAACCTTTACTCCACATTCTGGTATTGCATCCGCATAGAGCCTTTCCAAATCGTAAACAGGAGTATTTCCCTTCCATTCAATGACATACAGATCATAAAGCTTCGGACGACTTCCTGCCGCATTTTTTGCGTTTTCTGCCGCCAGTATCTGCTCCACGCATGCCACCTGTGGTATGCCATGCTCATCTACGACATACCGCAGTTCGTCCATTATGTCATACTTTCGCGTCATCTTCTGCTTCAGGGAGAATATGCGAGTGTTTGGATCCTTCTGACACTCATACACTTCGAAAGCCTTGTGTGTCAGCTCCGTGCCTATCCATCCGCGCAGGTTGGAGTCCTCCGCAGACTTGTTCTGATGGAGCACGCAGACGATGCAGCAGTGGAACTCCGATGCCAGATGCATCAAGCCTTCCACCACCTCCTGCGCCAGTTCGCCATCGTTGATGTCATTCACTAGGTCGCGGATGCCGTCGAGTATCACGAAGTCGGGCTTCAGATGCTTTATGGCAACCTCCAGCAAGGGCATACGTTCCCGCCACATCTCCTGACGTACGTTGAAGACGTGGAATGGGGTGTCACTTTCTTCGCCTATCATCGGCAGGATGCGGTTCTTGAGAATGTCTTGCGTAGATAGGTCACTCTGCTCCGTGTCATACCATAGCACGGAGAGGGGCACTGGAGACTCACGCTTTATCCCCAGCACCTCGTCGTTCTGACAGAGCGCCATCAGCATACTCGTCACGAATGTCTTTCCCGACTTCGGCCTTCCCGTTACGGCTATCAGTTCCCCTCGCGGGAAACATGGTTTGTTGAACATGCGGAAGAGGAAATCAATCGGTGGCAGTTCCGTGTCGGGAGTGATACGCCTTCGTTCCAGGCGCTCCATCAGTTCCACGTCTTTAGTGTCTTCACCGGCATGGTTCATTGCCTCGCCGATAAGCATCATAGCTTCATTGTTTATCATCACATAGTCTGAAAAAACAGATTTTGCAGTCCACGACAAATGGTGTCAGCACTCTGCATAGCTGACATTCAAAGAAAGAGGCGAGGGGAGTGGTACACTCCCTATCGCGATAGTATCTGCATGGTGTTATCATACCTTCTTATAGTATTCTCCTTCTGCCTCTGCAAACTCATAGAGCTTACGTCCCAGTTGATTCCAGTAGATGAGGAACTGTTCCTTTGTCACCAACCGAGCAAACGCCATGTGCACCTGTACGAAGCGGAAGAGAGTGCATGTGCCATCGGTCTTCAGAGTCTCGTTAAGAGCTTTTCTGTTCATGTGTAAAGAGTCGCTCATCTGTCTTGTCCACCCTTTGTTGGACTTCACCTGGGAGTAAAGGTCTCCCATCCACAATGTGATAAATGTTCTCATTTTCTTGATATTTTTTAAGTTATTACTACCCCCCTCGCAGACAATCTCTGCAAGGGGAAATTATCAAGAGCAAAGTTACCCAAAAATAAAAAAAAGATGGTGACATCTTGTTGTCACCATTTTAAGTGTGCTTTGCGATTATTAAGGAGAATTAACAAAAAACTCCGTCAAACAATGATGTTTGACGGAGTTTTTTTTTCAATGTACAATTTACAATTGACAATGTCCAATTGCGGGATTTCCCTAATCATAAATATACAATTTACAATGTACAATGTACAATTTACAATTGTCAATCGTATTAGTAGCTTCTTGCGATGAGCACACGATACTTAGCTGGCTTGCCAGAAACCATGTCCACGCCAGGAGTCTGCTCGAAAGCGAAAGGCACGCAACGGATGGTTGCCTGTGTCTCCTCCTTAATCTTTGCCTCTGTCTCGGCAGTGCCGTCCCAGTGGCAGAGGAAGAAACCACCATCCTTCACCTTCTCCTTGAACTCCTCGTAGTTGTCGCACTCATAGATATGAGCATCACGGTATGAGCGAGCCTTCTCGAAGATATTCTGCTGAACGTCGTCGAGGAGATTCTTAACGCGCTCAACGATGCCCTCGAATGGTACAGACTCCTTCTCGAGAGTATCACGACGCATCACCTCGATAGTGCCGTTCTCAAGGTCGCGAGCACCCATAACGAGACGTACAGGAACACCCTTGAGCTCATATTCAGCGAACTTGAATCCAGGGCGCTTGTTGTCAGAGTCATCAAGCTTCACGCTGATGCCGAGAGCCTTAAGACCAGCAATGACTGGCTCGAGCTTCTCTGTCACCTGTGCCACCTGCTCTGGCTTGCCAAGAGGAATGATGACAACCTGTGTAGGAGCGAGCTTTGGAGGGAGAACGAGACCGTTGTCGTCAGAGTGAGTCATGATGAGAGCACCGATGAGACGTGTGGAAACGCCCCATGATGTAGCCCATGGAGTATCCTCCTTGTTCTCCTTATTAAGGAATGTTACGCCGAATGCCTTGGCGAAGTTCTGACCGAGGAAGTGTGAAGTGCCGCTTTGGAGTGCCTTGCCATCCTGCATCATAGCCTCGATAGTGTATGTGTCGAGAGCACCGGCAAAGCGCTCAGTCTCACTCTTCACACCCTGCATCACAGGTACTGCCATCCACTCCTCAGCGAACTTAGCATATACCTTGAGCATTGTCTGTGCGTTCTTCTCAGCCTCCTCGCGTGTAGCGAAAGCACAGTGACCTTCCTGCCAGAGGAACTCAGAAGTGCGGAGGAAAGGACGTGTACGCATCTCCCAGCGCATTACGTTACACCACTGGTTGCAGAGCAATGGCAGGTCGCGCCAAGAGTGAATCCAGTTCTTGTATGTATTCCAGATGATAGTCTCCGAAGTAGGACGAACGATGAGCTCTTCCTCAAGCTTAGCAGAAGGGTCCACGATAACGCCGTCGCCAGCATCGTTTGTCTTCAGACGATAGTGTGTCACAACGGCACACTCCTTAGCGAAGCCCTCTACGTGCTCAGCCTCGCGAGAGAGGAAAGACTTAGGGATGAGGAGAGGGAAGTAGCAGTTCTTTACATCCTCAGCCTTGAACATCGCGTCCATGGCAGCCTGCATCTTCTCCCAGATAGCATAGCCGTAAGGCTTGATTACCATACATCCGCGAACAGCCGACTGCTCAGCGAGGTCAGCCTTCACGATAAGGTCATTGAACCACTGAGAATAGTTCTCAGCGCGTTTGGTAAGTTCTTTAAGTTCTTTTGCCATTTCTTATATGATTTTTGTTTTAATTCTTTAATAATGTGAAAATCGGATGCAAAAATACAAAAAAATGATGAAAGAAGTGATATAGTTTGCCTTTTTTGTGCTTTTATCGGGAAAAATTATGTAACTTTGCACTCTGTAAACGCCATTATTGGCATTTGACAAAGTTAGAAGAAAACAATTATTTATTATTATTCAAATTTATAACGATTATGAAAAAGTTCACAAAGACAAAGTTTGCTGCCCTTCTTTTGGCAGTTTCTATGGTATTCAGCAGCTGTGGTACAGCTCAGAAGAACGGTACACTCATCGGTGGTGGTGGCGGTGCTGCTCTCGGTGCTCTCATCGGCAGCCTCGTAAGCGGTCACGGCGACAAGACTAAGGGTGCTCTCATCGGTGCTGCTATCGGCGGTGCAGTAGGTGGCACAACAGGTAACCTCATCGGTAAGCACATGGATAAGGTAAAGGCTCAGGCTCAGGCTGCTGCTAACAATGCAACAGTAGAGACTATCACTGACGCTAACGGTCTCACAGGCGTAAAGGTTACTTTCGATTCAGGTATCCTCTTCGCTACAAACAAGTCTGACCTCAACGCTAACTCACAGTCAGAGCTCAGCCGTTTCGCTGGCGTTCTCAAGAGCAATACAGACTGCTCTGTTGTTGTTCGCGGTCATACAGACTCTACAGGTTCTGACGCTATCAACAATCCTCTCAGCGTTAAGCGTGCAGAGAGCGTTGCTAAGTATCTCAACAACTGCGGTGTTTCTTCTAACCAGTTCAAGGCTGTTGAGGGCTTCGGTTCTACAATGCCTGTTGCTGACAACGCTACTGCAGAGGGTAAGGCTAAGAACCGTCGCGTAGAGATCTACCTCTTCGCTTCTGAGGCTATGATCCAGGCTGCTAAGAACGGTACACTTAATTAATATTGTGATAAAGACAATTAAGAAACTAATATGCTGGATAGTGGGAGCATTCTTTGCTTCCACTATTCTTGCTGTTGTAGCCTACCGTTTCATTCCGGTTTACTACACACCACTCATGTTCATCCGTGTCTTTGAGCAGATTACATCTGATGAATATGAGGTGAAACTGCATCATCATTGGGTTCCCCTCGATGAGATGTCAAAGTACATGCCCGTTGCCGTCATGGCAAGCGAGGACCAGTTGTTCCTTGAGCATCATGGTTTCGATATGGATGCCGTGACGAAAGCCGTGGAGCGCAACAAGAAGAGGGGAAAGGCGAGTTTTGGTGCAAGTACCATAACTCAGCAGACGGCGAAGAACGTCTTCCTATGGCCAGGTCGCTCATGGGTGAGAAAAGGCTTTGAGGCATACTTCACCGTCCTTATAGAATGTCTGTGGGGGAAGGAACGAATAATGGAGGTGTATCTCAACTCCATAGAAATGGGCAATGGCATCTATGGCGTAGAGGCTGTGGCACAGGATCATTTCGACAAGACTGCCGCTGAGCTCCTTCGCTCAGAGTGCGCACAGATAGCAGCCACCCTGCCTAATCCTCGAAAGTTCTCATCAAAGAATCCATCACCTTATATGCAGAAGCGTCGCAGATGGATAGAGAATCAGATGAGGCATATTGATTTGTTTCCAACCACAAAATAAGAATGGAATTCCTCAATCAACTTAACGATTCGCAGCGTAAAGCAGTAGAATATATCGACGGAGCATCACTTGTCATTGCAGGTGCAGGCTCCGGAAAGACTCGTGTCCTCACATATAAGATAGCATATCTCCTGAAAAACGGCTACAGACCATGGGAGATAATGGCTCTCACGTTCACCAATAAGGCAGCGCGTGAGATGAAGGAGCGTATCATCTCCCTCGTAGGACCAGAGGCTCGCGGACTCCAGATGGGCACCTTCCATTCCGTCTTCGCACGAATACTGCGCCGTGAGGCAGAGAGCATCGGCTATAACTCCAACTTCACCATCTATGATGAGTCCGACTCACGCTCTCTCTGCAAGAGTATCGTCAAGCAACTTGAGCTCGATGATAAAATATATAAGCCTGCCGATGTGCACAATCGCATATCGTGGGCAAAGAATAAACTGATATTCCCTAAGGAGTATGCCGAGAATATGTCCATCCTCTCCGTTGACCGCGACTCCAAGCGCCCTGAGATGGCTCGCATATATAAGATGTATATGGATAACTGCGTGAAGAGCAATGCGATGGACTTCGACGACCTCCTGCTATATACCTATCTCCTCTTCAGGAAGAACGATGAACTGCGTCACGATTATGCCACTCGCTATCGCTTCTTCCTCGTCGATGAGTATCAGGACACCAACTATGCCCAGCAGCAGATTGTATGGCAGCTTGCCTCAGAGCATCAGCATGTCTGCGTCGTTGGCGATGACGCACAGAGTATCTACGGTTTCCGTGGTGCCAACATCGACAATATCCTCGACTTCCAACAGCAGTATGCAGGTAGTCAACTCTTCAAACTGGAGCAGAACTATCGCTCCACACAGCGCATCGTGCAGGCAGCAAACAGTCTCATCAGCCATAATGACCGACAGATAAAGAAGGATGTATATAGCCGAAATGATGAGGGCGAGAAACTCTCTCTCCGCATGCTTTCCAGCGATAAGGAGGAAGCCATCTGCGTTTGTCGTGATATAAGGAAAGGTGTTCGTTCTGAAGGACGTCAGTATTCTGACTTCGCTATTCTCTATCGCACTAACTATCAGAGCCGTACCTTCGAGGAACAGCTTCTGAAGGATAATATCCCATATCGCATCTATGGCGGTATGAGTTTCTATCAGCGCAAGGAGATAAAGGATATCCTTGCATATTTCCGCCTCATTGCCAATCCTCATGATGAGGAGGCTTTCCGTAGGGTAGTGAACTATCCTGCACGTGGCATCGGCGATACCACCGTCAATCGCCTCATTGCTGCTGCTCAGGCATTCAACGAAAGTCTGTGGACCATCTGTGGCAATCCTGAGAGCTATGGCGTAAAGGTCAACAAACCTACCGTTGCCAAGCTACTCGCTTTCCGCGAACTTATCGAAGGCTTCAGAAGTCGTCTTGATACCGATGATGCCTTCACTCTTGGTCGCGACATCATCAAGCTGACGGGCATCTCTACCGATATCTATTCCGGCAATCCTGATGACCTCTCTCGTCAGGAGAATCTTGAGGAGTTCGTTTCTTCCATGCAGGACTTCGTTGAGGGCAACCGTGAGGAAGGACTTCCTGTCATGCTCATAGACTTCCTTCAGGACGTATCGCTGATGAGTGACCGCGACAGCGACGATGGCGAGGACAGTCATAATCGCGTCACTCTCATGACCATCCATAGCGCCAAAGGTCTTGAGTTCCCTGTTGTCTTCATCGTGGGCATGGAGGAGAATATCTTCCCATCACCTATGTGCACAGGTTCCATACGCCTTCTCGAAGAGGAGCGCCGACTGCTCTATGTTGCCATCACTCGTGCAGAGGAGCGATGTGTCCTCACCTGTGCTAAGAGTCGCTATCGCTATGGTCGTATGGAGTTTGATGCTCCAAGTCGTTTCCTCAAGGATATCGACAGCCGTTTCATTGCCTCGCAGGATTCCGACTTCTCATCAGTCAGTTCACGTCCAGCCCGCCCATCCTTCGGCTTCTTCAATGAGGAGCGCTCTGCTTCAAGAGACTCTTTCTCTTCCAGATATAGTTCCAGCAATGATCGCAAGCCTTCCTCAGCTATCAATGCCCCAGCAGGTTTCACTCGCCTCTCATCGACAAAGTCATCTCCATCGCCTTCAATACAAACCACTCCCTCTCCCTCGGGAGAGGGGCAGGGGAGAGGGGCCTCTTCTCTTCTTTCCCCTGGCGACCGTATCTCTCATGCCCGTTTCGGCAAGGGCACGGTGAAGTCTCTCGAAGGCTCTGGCGATTCAGCCAAGGCAACCGTTGAGTTCGACAATGCAGGCACCAAGCAGTTGCTCCTGAAGTTTGCGAAGATAGTAAGAATTGGATAATAGCCCTACTGTCAAGATTTTTAATTGGATTTTTGTTTAGATGTCGAGGAGCGTAGCGACGATCCTTCTTCTAATCCCAAATATAAGCGAGGTATTCGAGCGTATTATTATTAAGATTTTTGTTAAAGATTATAGCTGAAATTATAATCTAAAAACAACATCTTTTCTAAAATGCACTCGAATACCTCGCTTTTATGAGTATTATTTAGGGGATCGTCGCTACGCTCCTCGAAATCTAAAATAAAATATTAACTAAAATCTCAAGGGGTGGGGCTCTTTACTTCAAATGTCCCTTATAAGCCTTGCTCATAGACTTCTTCTTCTCAACCACTACGTTAGGATTGCTCTTTGGCACGTAGTACTTTGTTGTAGAAGGAGTGTAGATACCGAGAGTGAGGCCACTAACGAAGAGGTCACCGAAAGTCATCTTGTTCTCGATAACGTAGTCATTGATACCCTGCATCTGGTTCTCTACCTTGTTGTGAGATACGATGAGACCACCGAGAACGTGAGTGTTGCGAACGCTACTAACGTGTACGAGTTCATCACCAGGACTAACATTACCTACTGAAATCTTGTCGCAATAACAAGAAGACAGGAACATGCAGCTAACTGCTGCAATAGCTAAAGTCTTTGTTTTCATTTTTTGTTTTTGTTTTGTTTGTAGTTTGTTGTTTATTATAAAAACGTAAAAAAAATAATTTTATTATCTTAATTGTAAATTGTTTAATCGTCAATTGTCAATCGTTAATCGTCAATTGACTCTCGCGCCTACGACATTATATACCTCGTCGCCCTTGCGAATTACTACACGACCGTTCTTATCTACATACTTCATAGGCTGATTCTTGCCGTTCATTTCGATAGACTTTACGCCAGCTGTAGAGAGAATATAGTCAAGACCTTTCTTCGCATTTATCTTGCCGTATCCGCTTTTGTAAGGATTAGCCTTGCAGAACTCATCATAGTCTGATGTCTTCTTGATGATTTCGCGAACGTCGTCAACGGTGAGAGTTGGGTCTGCCTGAAGCCATAATGCCACTATACCTGTAACCGCAGGTGTTGACATAGAGGTTCCCTTCTTCTCGCCCCAGAAATAGTCTATACCATTATATGTTGATTTGTCCGTAACATTCTTCTGATCCTTTATCCTATGATGATAGGCAGAAATGATATAAGCTCCTGGAGCCACCACGTCAGGACGTTGATTACCATACTCAGGACCAAGGCAGCTTGAGAATTCTGACATTCCACCGATTTCCAGCTGCTTCAATGGAGGCAGCGTAGTACTACGCGTGTCGTATGAGCCCACGGATATCACATTGTCCGTCACTGCCCATGGATTCAGGCTGCTATGATTGGTTATAGTAGCCGATAACGCACTATATCCTGGGAAGAAAAATCCACTTCTTAGACCGATAGTTGCATCCACATGCATACCTTCCTCTTTTGTATATAGCATGGCGACAATGGCGAACTCTTCCTTGCTATTGCCGTTCACTTCTGCCTCAAGCAGATATCTGTTTGCCGTTGTTATCTCACTTACAGGAACAATCTCAAGGCTGTATTTCACTCCTCTGTCAGAAACATTCTCCATATAAAAGCCTTCATCTCCAAGCTCAGCTATCCTCTCTGGTGTAAGGATGCCCGTTTGGGCAAGAGTATCTTCTGATTCTATGTCTATCATGATGAAATTCACGCCAAACGCCCTCTCGTCCTTACTGTAGAAACTCAGCTTGTTATGAGACATGAATATTGTCTTCCCAGGACCATCTTGTTCTTCAGAATCATCTGTGGCATCAGGATCTGCATATTGGTTTGGCAACCATCCCAACTTCTTCTGTGCGGTCCAGTTGCCATCTTTTATAGGAACGTTGCAATCCATCTGGGATGACATCCCCCATTCTTCGTCGCCCTCATTGCCGGCACAAATGCAGAGTATCTTTCCGTGCATGTCATACTGAGCATACAACTCTTTCAGCGCTACGTTGAATGGATCGGTGGCGTCAAGACGTGCGCTGTTAGTTCCCAGACTCATATTCACAACCACCGGACTTTTATCGGCATCTGCCTTGTCAAATATCTCGCTCAAGGCGTGGAGAATATCTGCTGCTGTTGCCCCCGTTGGCTCAATGAGTATCAGGTTAGACTCAGGAGCCATACCGTAGAACTTCTTCGCAGGGTCGTCATCTGGAAGTACATCTGTAGAACCAGCAGCGATACCAGCTACGTGAGTACCATGACCATCATCTGCATCCTTGTCTAATAATATGGTAGCATGCTTTACCCTTGTCTTGCCGTTGGCATCGAGGAAAGCAGGATGACCAAGGTCGAACTCAAAGTCGATGATACCCACATCCACTCCCTTGCCGCGATACGTCAAAGGCTCATCAGTATTGCTCTGCTTCACCTTCGTATTGTGTACCATCACTACAGACGATGCCTCACGTGACAGGTCGTTCTTCATCTCCACGCTCTCGCCGGTGTCAACCATGCGTATGCCCTTCACCTCAGCCAGAGCCTCGAGCCTGCTTACAGGAACATAGGCAAACACCACCGTTCCGCGGCGCTTCTGTATCTCCAGCCCCTCTGCTTCCAGGTCCTCATTGCTGACATTGCTGTCTTTCTCCAGAAGAATGGTTGTCAGCATCTTCTTTTCCTTTGCTGTCACCATGCTCTTTGCCATCTGCTGTCTCTCTATGTTTTGCTTTGCAATAAGCATCTTCGTTGCAGGAGTGAGCACCGACTGGGCACTGACGCCACATGCTATCATCATCCCCCAAAGGCATGCGAGCAGAAATCTTTTGTTCATCCTATATTTGTTCAGTTATTTGTCAATCGTTTAACTCCTTCCTTTATCACTATGCCCTTATAGTCCTTGCCTACAGGGATACCATAGAGATTATATGTGTGGGAGTTCTTTGCCTTGTTGCTCATCTGGTGACGCGTGATACCAGTAGGGAACATCCCTGACTCCATGCCTACATGCTCATAGGCATTGAGAAGCTTCCCCTGCAACTCATCGATAGTCTCTTGGTTATCACTATACATATCCTCGATAGCCATCATGAGATTGTCGGCAATTTCCTTATAGCCGCAGAGAGATGCGTTATAGTATCTCATGGTATGGAAGACGATATCCTTCATCATGTCCATACCCACAGGGATGATACTTCTGGTCTCGCCCACTTCGTTTGTTGCGTCATCGGCACCCTGGCAAAGAAGATAGAACAGATGGTTGAATACACCGCTGTTGCAATGCACGCCGCCATGGTCTGTTTTAGGGTCTTTGGTATAGTCTAACCAATAGCGGCCAGCGTAGTATTTTGGCTGTGCATCATCCTCATCGATTTCACCATGCTCTGCCCCCGAATACCAAGGATTGGATAAACTGCGCAGATTGTCGCTGTTTATCATTATATCCTCGCCAATAGCCCATGTACATCCACCGAGCAGATATACCTCTGCCACCATCGCCATGCAGTCTGCCAAAGCCTCATTGATAGCCCCTGACTCATTCTTGTAGAGCAGGTTGTTGCAGCATCCTGCCGTTACGTTATGCGTAAACTCATGGGCGGTAACGTCGTATGTAGTCATGGGTCTTATACTTGCCGCATCTCCCATACCATAGCACATTATGTATGATGACTTTCCATAGCTGTCTATCACCTCCTGCCCCAAAGCAACTGCATTTGAAGGGAAGGCGCTGAATGCAGGAATGTTGTTGCCAGGATTCACGATGTTGACAATCTGACAACCCTTGCCGTCACAGCCTTTGATGCCGAAGTTGTCATAATACATGTCATATATCTTCTGTATTGCCCAGTGTACATCGATAGCCTGCTGCCTTGCATCCACCTCAACGTCAAAGAGACATTCTACCTTCGACTCACTATCCACACTTTGTATCTTTTTGATTTTCCTGTCACCTGCATTTATAAGATTGACATAGCTGTACGTATCATCGTCCAGCGTCAGCTCTACTACGTGTGTATAATTAATAAGGTCTATGCCTGGTTTTTCATCAAAGGTAAACGAGCATTTCTTTCTGCCCTTGTCGTCGGTCCATGCAGCGTCATCGATTGTGAAGTTTATTATATCCGACTCGGAATTGCTTTCCTCGTCGCTGCTATAGGAAACACGAAGCGTGATTGACTCTGGTGTTTCCTCCACGTTTGGTTCAAGCCAGATGGATAGTCCATTGATGCTGGTGGTATATTGCTGGGTGCGGAGTTCCTCCTCATCGGCGAATGATACGTCGTTGGTTTCGTCCATTAGCATGTTGACTTGATTATTGTCTTCTTCTGGAAAGTCTATGGAATCGCAGTCAGCAAGTTTGTCTGTTGCATCGATGGTGACGATATTCCTGTCTGGGTCGCGGAGAATGTATCCCTTGTCCGTCTGCATCATAGTGAGCTCCTGCAAACCATTATAGGAAGTGTTGGCAGTAAGAGTCACTGCATGCCCTCCACCTTGCCCCAGGGAGCAAAGGAACGAATGACAGGAATAGTATAGAGCACCTCTCCGCTATATGCATCCACATACACATATTGCATCCTCGCAAAATCCTTCACCTTGTATGCATCGCGAGGCTTGTTCTCATGATTTGCGATGGTCACTACCGTCTCGCTCATCGTACTTCCTGTAGCAATGATGCTCGCCCTCTCGGCAGAAATCCTGCTCTGAGGCTTTAGTGACTTCGTGTTCTGCGATGCCTCTCTTGACTGAAGTATCAGCGTTCCGTTCTTATAATAGAGCGAGCCGTCAGGACGGAAATGCAGAACGAGCTGATAATCGCTGAATTCCTTCGGGTCAGACTTCTGGTTTATGGTCACATGCGTGTTGCCGAAACTGTCCGTCACTTTCCTCTGCAGTTCTGGCCATGTGCCGCTCTTCAACATGTAGTTTTCTCCTCCCGGACCCAGCAGGAGGTAGCTGATGACATCCTCTGGCTCTGTGTCCAGTGTGATATATGGATTGTTATCCTTTTCGTGCATGTCCCAGAAGAAGCTGTCATCATCTCCTTCTTCCTGCGCCTTCATCGTCTGTGGCATGATGAGTGTCATCATCAGCAAAAGCACGATGGAAAGTATTTTCTTGATATTCATAAATATAATCTTATAATTGTAAATTGTCAATCGTACATCGTCAATTGAATTGCCGTAGGCCAAAAAATATCAACAAATAAAAATAGATAAAAACATAAAAAAATAATTTTCGTGTTATTCCGTGCATTCCGTGTTCGCATAAAAGATTCGTCTGCTTCGCAAGAAGCATGTTTTATTTTATTTTTATTTGTTTTTATTTGTTTTTCTTTCCGGCCCACGGCAACCGTCAATTGTCAATCGTCAATTGATTCTCGCGCCTACGACATTATATACTTTGTCGCCCTTGCAAATTACAACATGACCGTTCTCATCAACATACTTCATAGGCTGATTCTTGCCGTTCATTTCGATAGACTTTACACCAGCTGTAGAGAGAATATACTCAAGACCGCGGAGGGCGTTGATTTTTCCCATGCCGGCACGCTCAGGCTTTGCTTTGCAATATTCATCGTAGTCGGCAGTATGCTTGATGATGTCGCGCACATCGGCAGTGGTGAGCGTTGGGGCTGCCTGAAGCCAGAGGGCAATGATGCCTGCAGCGGCAGGACTCGACATGGAAGTGCCTACCCCCATTCCCCATTGATAGTCCACACCATTATATTTGGTAAGGGCCACGACATTTTCCTTATCTCCCACCGTGTGATGGAAGGCAGAGAGAATATGGCTGCCAGGAGCGATGACCTCAGGACCAGGGAGCCCATACTTCTCCGTGCGAAAGCTTGAATATGGAGCGATAGCACCGACAGGTGTAGGTCCTACGATATTGTCGAAATATTCAAACTGCGATTTCGTCTCGCCCTCGATGTTTACGTAATCCTTTCGTGTATGGTATGCACCTACGGAGATAACGTCAGGACTTGAAGCAGTGACACACATGCTACCCTCATTGTCTGGTGTGACGTAGAGATGGTCAGGGTCAAGAGTCTCAGGAACATCAGCGAACTCATTATCCGGGTTGCATGTAGTGATAGTCATTCCTGTATCTTTGGTGTAAATAGTGCAAACCATCTCTACAGGTCTTGTAATTTCGCATTCGTCTATTGATATATGGTGGAAAAGACGGTTGGATGATGATAGATGACTGTCAAACTTCATCTTGACGTGGTTTTCCTCGTATGAGTCGATAGTTTCTCTGAGGTCGTAAGACTTGTCGTCCAGGCCATTAATGAAATCAGGGGTTATCAGTGGTGAGGAAAACAGAGGAGTCATCGTCTCTGGGTCAACAAAGGAATATTTCACGGCAAACTCCCTTTCGTCGCTACTATAGAATGAGATGCTCTGAAATGCGTGATAGAATAGTTCGTCATTAGAATTTCTGCCCGTCTCTGGTTTGCAAGCCACCTTCCTCTGCTCTGTCCATTCGCCGTTCTGTATTGGGCGGTCACATGTGATGAAGGCAGAAGCTCTTTTCATGGCTGTGTTTGCAGAACTTGCGCAGATAATCTTTCCTGACATATCGTGCTGCTCCATTATTTCCTTCAGGAAAACGGAGAAGTCATCCGTACCGTCAGCTTGTGCCGTAATGTCGCCGAGACTTATATTCACAACCAGAGGGCGCTGCAACTTATCTGCCATTTCAAAGGCGCATGAAATTGCATAGTTTATTGAGGCATTGCCACTTTCGCGAGACACGTCATAGAGGAGAAGGTCTGCCTCCGGTGCCATGCCGTAGAGTTTCTTTGCTGAATCATCGGCAGGAAGAAGGTCGGTAGAACCTGCTGCTACGGCTGCAACATGGGTGCCATGCCCCTCTTCTACAGGGTCGTTGCACAGCGCAAAACATTCTTCTATATTGTCTTCATTGAAGAAAACACGTTTCACATCTCTTATTTCTTCTCCATCTTCACCTTCATCTATCTTCTCAACGTATGTCATTGCTTGCTTGATGCGCGACTTGCCGTTGGCATCGCGGAAGGCAGGATGACCGAAGTCTATCTCATCGTCGATGACAGCAACGAGCACATCCTTGCCACGGTACTTGACAGGCACATCGCCAACTGCGTTCTGCGCCACCATCTCGTGTACCTTATCCACCAATGAATATTTGCGAGACTCATCGTTGTAGGTTTTCATCTTCCTGCCACTATCTACGCGGCGTACGCCTTTTATCTTGGCAACAGCCTCAAGGTTTCTGACAGGTACGTCGGCAAAGATGATTGTGCCGCAACGCTTCTCCACGGTGCAGCCGAGTGAGTCCAGCGTAGCATCATCCACGATGCACCCTTTCTCCACCAGAATAGAGGTGAACACTCGCTTGCTCTTATTTTGTGCATTCACGCAGAATGCCATCATCAGCAAAAGCACGATGGAAAGTATTTTTTTGATATTCATAAATATAATCTTATAATTGTAAATTGTACATTGTCAATTGTTAACTGTTAACTGTTAACTGCATTGCCGTAGGCAAAAAAATATCAACAAATAAAAATAGATAAAAACATAAAAAGATAATTTTCGAATAAATTTTCGGTTAATTTGCGGGCATTTACGTAACGCCGTAGGCATTGTTTTTAAACGCGAATGACCGTGAATTGCCCGCGAATTATTTCGTAAATTTTATTTTTGTCTCTGCTTCGCAAGAAGCATGTTTTTTTTTATTTTTATTTGTTTTTATTTGTTTTTATTTCCGGCCCACGGCAACCGTCAATCGTCAATCGTCAATTCCTCTCAACTCCCATCTCCCAGGATTGAACAGTATTGAAGGACATACATCCAGCCTCTGGAGGAACTTGCTCCAACCAATAGCTTTGTCAAAGTCGGAAGCCTGATAGTATCTCAGAGCCACATTATAGTCCTCAATCTGCGAATATACTTTATTGTATATAGACTTGTAGTTCTCATTGAACGGAACGATGACGATGCCAGGAGAGCTCAGTTCGTATGCCTGGTCAATGCCTGGCAACTCATGAAACTTAGTGCAGGAGATATATGCCATCGACTTCAATCCCGCAATGAGTTCTTCCCTGAGCTGACTGAACGGATTATTCTTTGCTCCCACCTCGTTGAGTTCGTTGTTCAGATTGCGAAGCAGGTCAGTAAGCGGGAATGTCACCTTGCTTCGAGAGATGACAGCGGCCGTCAGTTTCTTCCAGTCATCAGGATATTTCTCATACGCCTCCTTAGCATCATCGCTGTCAGCATATCTCAACCAGCGGATAACGATTGAGGTAGGGATGTAAAGGTCTGGGTCATCAGGTTCGTTAGGATCCCTCTTTGGCTCTGCCAGTTTGAGGAAATATGGCTTGAAAACGTTTGGAATACTGTTCCATGGATAGAGTGAGTCCCTGCTGGATGCCGTGCAATTATTTACAGCCATACGGATGTATGGAGCGAAGTGGTCTTCAAATGGTAAGTCTTCCTTCGCAGGCAGTATAGACTCCGTGCTGCTGAATTTCTCAGCCATCGTGTCGGCAATCTTCTTCAGGGTAGGGGAGAGGATGCTCAGTTTTGACAGGTTGAAGAGACCAATGTCAGCATATCCCTCCTCCGTATCTCCTTTTGCTTCCCACCAGTCCTTTGACGTGCAGTGGTCTATGTATCTGTGAATGGCATTCTCCATGTTCTCCTCCGTGGTGCCGGCATTCTTCAGCAGACTGAGCAACTTCCTGTAGTCGCCACCCTTGTCGGGCACACCCTCTACCGATGTGAGAATATATCTCGCTCCCTTGGCGTATGTGTACAGATTCTCATACATAGACATGAAGCAAGCATCGGTGTAGATCATATCCACTCCGCCACCGCCGTTAATACCATCCACTGCGTCCTGTGCTGTCAGATGAGCATCTTTCACGTTGTCATCATATAGAATAGCTCTTGTCTTGCCGTCGGTGTGTATGTTCCATCCACCGCCATGGTTGCTGAGAACGAGTATCGTGCGCTTTGCCTTAGGATATTTCTCCTTGCTCCATTTTATAAAGTCTGCCAGAGCCTCGCTGCGAGTCATGTCATAGTCGGCACCGCCGATGCTCTCCGACTTCAGATGCTGCCAATAGTATTTCTGCGCATCCTTGTCGAGCGAAGGATAATCCTTCGATATCTTTGGGAACGTACCTTTCAGCTCCGCATTATCCTCGCAGGTGAAGCGTCTCACTCCGTGGAAGTTAGCCAACACCGCACTGTCCTGAATCTCCTTCGAAGCCTTAAACTCGAATGTCATCTTCACCTTGTCGTCAGCACCCTCATCTATTGCCTGCATGATATTGGCGAGGATGTCTTTATCAAGATTACCGCCTCCCACGCCATACATCATCACGAGATAGTCTGCGCCATCGTTCCCCTCATCAGACGAACCGCTGTCGCTGTCCTTGCAAGAGCATAGCATCGCCACGCTCAGCGCCGTAAAGGCGATAAAACAAAAAATCTTCTTCATAAAATAGTAAATTGTTAGGGTGTAAAATACATAATAAAGATTTTTATCTCGATTTTACAAATAATTTTTATCAGATTTGGCTTTCCCTTCGGCCGCCGAGCTATAACCTTCTGAGCGCAGCGAAATTATAAAATTTTGCCATTCAGTATTTTAAGCGAAGATTATTTTCAGATTTTTATTTTAGATTTTAAAAATCCCAGTTAAAAATCAGGAAGAAAATCTAAGCTAAAAATATAAAGAAGAGTTTTATTTTGTGATTCGGCTAACGCCGAGAAATCAGGTAAAAATAGGAAGAAAAAATCTAAAGAAAATTTTACACCCTAGTAAATTGTACATATCCCCCTCCCCTCGGGAGGGTCGGGGTGGGTTAATGGTACATGGTACTCCCCTTAGGGGGAGCTAGAGGGGGCTTCCTACCATATTATACACGCGACCATCTTTCTCAATTTTGTTTATGTGTAACCGTTGAACTGGTTTGGGAACGTTGAATAAGTTGCGAATGCCCAGATTGCGATGGATAGGGATATAATCCAGACCACAGCTGTCCAGAAATATGGATGGCGACCGAAGAAGGTCTCAAATGGAGTGCGGAACCACTTGTTGTATATGACCACGCAGAGAATGGTGAGGAGCATCACAACGAGCCATATCAGGACAAATTGCTCGTCGTTTTTGCCGTCATAGAAGAATGGAAAGAACATAATCACCACCCATGAAACGTTGTAATACGGGTTGACGTTCACAGACGGATGGCAGACGTATTTGTGTGTGCTTTCCGGAAGTAACTTTGAGATCCAGTAGCAGATGCCGAACATCACAGGGAAGCAGCTTATGCACGCCAGCAAATCAGGAAGACGCATCCAACAGAATCCATGACCTACCTCATCGTTAAATCTGAAGAATCCTGGTTCGGTGCAGGCAACTATGTAGGTGAAGGCAGCGAAGCAGATTGCGCTAATCGGAGCTGTAATGGCATAGAAGCGACCCTTGTCGGTCAGCCTTCTGTACCACTTGCCGAATAGTCTTCCGGCGGCTACGAAGAGGAACCAGTTGAACAATGGGAAGTAGGACTCTGTCTCCGTTCCCCAGAACATTCCAAGAAGTTGGTCGAAGGCATAACAGCCTGTCTGCACACCTGCAAGCAAAGAGCCTATCAGATTCATCACAACCGCCAGCAGGAGTGTCTGGAGACTGGAGAGTTTCAGTTGCTTGGTCAAGGCGACAAGAAGGAATGCAAGACCGGCAAACTGCATGATGTCAGAGGAGAAATTCAGGGCTTGGGACCTAAGGTATAGCTCGTCGCCGGTAATCGACCAGTACAACTGATATGGGATTGCATAGCGGAAGATATTCAACGCCTGACCGAATGTGAGCAGCTTCACTCCCCTCCAGTATTGCTTTTGCAGACTGCTGCTTCTGCTATAAGTCATTCCGAAACCCATTGCGAACATAAAGACAGGAGCGGCGAGGCCTCCAAGCAGTTCATCCGATATCCATGTAAAGGTTGAGTCAAAACCTTCTGTATCATGTTCGTAAACGTGACATAGAATCATGAAAAAGGCAACCGTAATAGCCTTCATTATGTCTATTTCCAACTGTCGCCCGGTATTGACTTCCTGGCTGCTAAATAATTTTTTCATAATTTGTTTTTTTAGTTTATATTTTATTTTTTTATCTCATAATTGTACATGAATTGTCAATCGTCCATTGTCAATTGTCAATTGTTTGAAGTGCAAATATACAAAAAAATATTCGAAAACACCTTGCAAAACGTCTTTTTTTCACTTTCAGGACGTTTTGCAAGGTGAATTTCCATTACTTGTCAAAAAAAACATCTGTGTCTATCAGTGCTATCTGTGGTCGCTTCAAAAAGTATTCTCGAATAAATTTGCGGATAATTTGCGGACATTTACGTTGCCAGCGCAGCGTCTTAGCTTCAAAGAAGCTTTTCTTTTTTTAACGCGAATGACCGTGAATGTCCCGCGAATTTTCATAAATTTTCTTTTTTATTTATTTTGAGTTAGAATAATTTAATTTACTTCAAAAATTAATTTTCGAATAAATTTGCGGATAATTTGCGGGCATTTACGTTGCCAGCGCAGCGTTTTAGCTTCAAAGAAGCTTTTTTTTTTTTAACGCGAATGACCGTGAATGTCCCGCGAATTATCAAAAATTTTCTTTTTTATTTAAATACTATTATACTTCATAAATTAATTTACGAATAAATTTGCGGATAATTTGCGGGCATTTACGTTCAGCGTAAGCGTCTCTGCTTCGCAAGAAGCATGTTTTTTATTTGTTTTTATATATTTTTATTTGTTGATATTTTCCGGCCCACGGCAACCTTAATACTTAGGGTGTTTTCTCTGTTTCTGTTTTCCGCGTTAGGCGGTTTTCCGTGTCTTGAAAAGACACTGTTTTCCAGCACAAGAAAATCAGATCACTTTGTGCGTTTTCTGTTTAAATAAAACCGAAAACAAGCTGTTATGTTATGACTCTCAGCTTGGAAAACTCCACAGCAAGCTGTGATGAAAACACCTTAACGGTGAAAACATTAATATTTTCATTCAGATTCAGCGGATATTTTAAAAAACAAGGTTAAAAGTTTGGTGTTTACGGAAAGAGTTTGTAAATTTGCATTCAAGATTAAGAAATCAAGAAAAATAATACGACATGAGTGTTGCAGAACAAACAGCGCATCAGGTGTACCAAGAATATGGCATAGGTACATTGACTGACGAAGTACAGCGTCAGCTCATAATCCTTATTCTTAATAAGGGAAAATTCTCACATGAGGATGCCAATAATGATATGGTGGCAGAGGAACTGCCTCCTAGGCTCTCCGTCAGTCAGTTGCGTGGACGCATTGCCGAAGCGGAGGAAGACATAAAGGCTGGTAGAACCCTTGACGCAGCAGAAATGGAATCAATGTTTGAGTCGAAATATCCATGGCTGGGCGAATAAGACATACGGAACTTTTCAATAGGACGATGGAGGAAATCTTGGCTTGTGGTCAAAGATACTATTCTCGTGCGACAATAAAATCACTTTATTCTCAATATAAGAATTTCAAGAAACTTATTGCCGAAAATCCTATGCTTGGTCAGACAGAGCCGTTGTTGGAGGAATTCCCTATAGAATATAGGAGGGTGCATGTCAGCCCTTTCTTCAAGATTATATATACTGTGTATGAAGGTGACGTGATTTTTGTTGACCTATGGGATACCCGCCAATCTCCTGAGACACTCATTTCTAGAATAGACTAAATCGCCTAACGCGAATTTATTTTCTTTTTCGAACACTAATCTCACAAATCTTTTTTCTTTTTCTCCCACAGATTTCTCAGATTACACAGATATGCTTCGCAAGAAGCCTGTTTTTATTATATTTATTTGTTTTTATTTATTTTTCTTCCGGCCCACGGCAACCTTTAATACTTAGGGTGTTTTCTCTGTTTCTGTTTTCCGCGTTAGGCGGTTTTCCGTGTCTTGAAAAGACACTGTTTTCCAGCACAAGAAAATCAGATCACTTTGTGCGTTTTCTGTTTAAATAAAACCGAAAATAAGCTGTTATGTTATGGCTCTCAGCTTGGAAAACTCCACAGCAAGCTGTGATGAAAACACCTTAACGGTGAAAACATTAACGTAAGAAAATCTTTATGAAATCTTGTAACGAATTAGTATCCTAACACCTGTGCAGGTGTTAGATGAAGCACGTCACAGAGCCCTCGTGCTATTTTTAGCGTTGGTTCGGATTTGCCATGAATGTATGAGCTGATGCGAGGAGCACTGATGCCAAGCTGTTTTGCAAGGTCCTTTGCTGTCATCCCCATTGTATCAAGAGAGTCAGCAATAATCTCCCCAAGGGTTGGCTTTGCTATAGGGAAATGAATCTTCTCGTATCGACAGACGATATCTGATACAATATCCATCTCAATCATGTGTTTGTCGTTCACGGGAACATCATTTCCGATGTATGGAAGCAATTCCTCTATTCGTTCGAGTGCATATTCATACTGTTCTTTTGTTATCTCCATATCTTGGTTCCTCCTTGTTATATTGTTTTGCAATCAATTTTGTCATAATCTTTGTGTCGTCCAACCCAACGCACTAACACCCATTTAGGTTTGAAGACAACCACAACCACTAAACGATAATTGTTCCCCTTTATATTGAACACATATCTGTCATTGCCAACGTAATCTGCTGATGGGAAATCACGTTTCAGGTCAGCATGTGAATCCCATTCTGCATGTTCTACTTTGTCATTCCATGTCCTTAAGGCTATTTCACTGTCTTCGTTGCCAGGAGTCTCAAAAAACTCCTTTAATTTTCTAAATGAAATTATTCTCATTGTTTAATGGATGTTGTTTGATGCGGCAAAATTATACAATAAATTTCATATTTCAAAATAATTTGAAGTAAAATTTCATTTTTTTGGAATTAATTTTTTGACGCATCGTGGGTAATTTTTGGTAAAACATCTGTGTCTATCCGTGCTATCTGTGGTCGTTTTAAAAAAGTATTTTCGAATAAATTTGCGGATAATTTTCGGGCATTTACGTTCAGCGTAAGCGTCTCTGCTTCGCAAGAAGCATGTTTTTTATTTGTTTTTATATATTTTTATTTGTTGATATTTTCCGGCCCACGGCAATCGTACATCGTCAATCGTCAACCGTCAATGTCAATCGTTAATTGTAAATTGTAAAACCCTTGACTTCCGTCAACAAATGATATTTGCAAAATGTCTTTTGGACGTTTTGCAAGTAGTCCTTACCCCCTTTTTTCTTATCTTTGCAACAGAAATTATAAAAAAAACAATATTGTTACAATCCCTCGTGGGTTGTCTAATACTCAAAGAAAAAATGAATGTAAAATCAATTCTCGCGATGGCTCTGCTCTCATGCTCCATCGCCATGCAAGCGCAGGAGGTGAAGCCAAGCAGCAAGTTCGGCATGGAACTGCAGCAGCATCTTGCATCGAAGGTCAGTCTTGGAAAGAACGCCAATAATGCCAAGGCTCTGACAAGTAGTGAATCACCAAAGGTGAAAGTCCTCGTATCGCTCGTGCCTACATCGGGCATTACCGCTGCCGACCTTGAGGCAGTAGGCTGTGAGGTAAAGTTTGCCATGAAGTCTGTTGCATCGGTAGTTATTGCGGAAGATAAGCTCGAGACTCTCGCTGACATAAAGGGTGTGCGAAACATCAATCTGCCAAGGAAGGCAGTACTCGAAAACGACCTGTCACGCAGCGTTGTCTTTGTTGATGATGTTGCTGACCCAAAGAAAGCTGTAGCAGCAGGTCTGCCACATGAATATGACGGCACAGGCGTACTTGTCGGCATTATTGACGGCGGCATCGACTTCAAGCATTATGCCTTCCGTGACGAGAAGGGCAACACCAGGTTTGAGAAAGTCTTTTTACAGCACGTGGATTCAATCCACAAAATACCTGTTGATTCAGTCTACGATTCAGCCACAGGCTCATACATCGTCATTGCTACCAGGGATTCAATCGCCTATAAAAAGACTATTCTTTCCACTCCTGAGGAAATACTCAAAGCTGTACCGGCGACAAACCAGGATCACGGCAGCCATGTGTTGGGCATTCTGGCTGGACAGGAGGTTGCCGGCAACAATCTGCAAGGCATGGCTCCTAAGGCTGGCATCGTTGCCGCAGATATTGAAATTATAGAAGAGGATAACCTTATCGAAAGTATGAAGGACGTGTGCGAGTATGCAGAAGAAGTAAAAAAGCCTATTGCAATCAATATGAGTATTGGCTCGTATGGAGGATGGCCTGACGGATGTGACCCTGTATCTGCTGCTATTGTAGAATTGACTGACAATGGTACTAAGCCAGGAGTTATCTTCTCGCTCTCTGCTGGTAACAATGGTAATGAAGACAAATGGGTGACCCACACATTTACCTCTGACAATGAGAAACTTTTCGTCATTTGCGACACAATATCATTTCCGGATTTTTCCCCGCAATTAGGACATAAAGTAAGGTCTTTTAAATATCCGATAGAAGGAGTTCAAGCCTGGGCAAGCCGTGTTGTTGACAACTGGGAAGATGTGCTTACATTCTTCGACCGCGACAAAAAGAATATGATTGAAGACCCTGATACTGAAGTTGGCGTTGCCACCGTCTATCAGTACGACGAAGATGGTAAAACAGTGTACCATCTTAATCCTAAATCAAATATGGATGATCCTATAAAAAAAGTAGTTACCTTACGTGAACTTCGCGAATTGCATAAGGAGGTAGGTGCGTGTAAGAACAGCATCCACACCTGTACAGATGGTGTAACACAGAAGAGTATGATGTCTTTTCGTATCCTACAGAAAAATTTCAAACCTTTTGAGAACCTGTATATTGGCTCCTGCTTCTCTTGCCCAGCAGGAACAGAAATTCTCGTAGGCAACTTTGCTAAAGACGTAAGCGGCAAATTCATTAAGCCAGAAGGTTTCGACTGTGCAAAGGTAAGCACATGCAGTGGGTCAATCAATCTCAACGCCTGCAATGCTGGCTGTATTGCCACAGGTAACTACTGCATTAGGAATAGTTTCAAAAACACTTTTGACTATGAAGTGAGTTTCCCTGATCACACAGTCAATGACGTCGCTCCATCATCTGCTTATGGCTACACATTTAATGAACAGCATATGCCAAAACCTGAGGTGTTGGCTCCTGGTAGTTATATACAGTCTGCGGCAAACAATTATCACAAGGGTAATTTCCCTGGAGGATACGGTGTGTTAAAAACCGACTTCTTTGAAGATCAGAAAGAGAAACTGAGGATGTCAACAAAAGCAACTGTCGATGGACAGGACTACTGGTATCAATGTCAGGCAGGCACCTCGATGGCATCACCTGTCACCGCTGGCATCGTCGCTCTCTGGCTGCAGGCTAATCCAAACCTCTCTGTAGCAGATGTTCGCGATATCCTTGAGAAGACATCCACCCGTTTCACCTCTTCTATTTTTGAGGATAAACTGAAGAGCAGTAGATTCGGTATGATTAACGCTCTGGAGGGACTGAAATACATCAACGCCAACATGACCGATATCCGCACTATCTCTCAGGATTGTCAGAACAACGACTCCCGCATCTTCACCCTCGACGGTCGCGAGATTAAGGGCAAGCCTGCATCTGGCATCTATGTGCAGAACGGAAAGAAGTTCGTGGTAAAGTAAATTCAATACATTATTATATTAATATTAAATCAAACAAAAAAAATGAAAAAGTTTATTTCAATGTTTGCCTTCGTGGCAGTTCTCGTTCTCGGTGCTTTCACCCTCGCTTCTTGCGGTGATGATGATGATGATGCAAAGTCAACAATCCTCACTGGTACAGTATGGTCTGGTCATGTCGAACAAGCTGATTATTATACTACAAATATAACAATTGAGTTCGATAAAGATGTTTACAGAATAACTGCAGGTATGAATGCTGGTGCTGCTGACCATTATACAATGTCTAGCGACAATAAGACAGTCTATATGGTTGCAGAGGAAGGTCAGACTATTGGTAAGATTAGCGATGATGGCAAGACTATGACCATTTCTAGTACTGCATCATCTGAGGTTTCTGGCACTCTCACAAAGCAGTAATCTCCTCTGATTACATAACGAAACTTCATAAATCGACAAACCCCGAAGGCATCAGCCTCCGGGGTTGTCATATAACTAAAACAAAGTTATCTCTAATATGAAAAAATAAATCCTATTCATTCTTTGCCTCATAGCATCAATCGTGGCAATGCCCAGTATAAGGTAAGCTCTGTTGACAAGCAGGAAGCTGAGAATATCAAGTAGCTTGCATTGTTCTTCTCCACCTTTGCCTTACGACTAATGTCCCAATTTCGGTGATCATCATAAGTGCTTGTGAATATACCATACACCAGTACCCTATCACTGGTTTCGGCGCATCAAAGCCATTACCTAATGTTGCCACAGCATCAAGCCAGGCGAGAGCCTTATAGGCTTCATTCCTTTCCAGGTTAAGAATAGCGATAAGTTCACAGTCACAATTAACATGGATGACTATGATTTCTATATCCTTTTTACCGGCTTGGCTAAGTAAAAGGAACGGA
>JAZQOH010000003.1:0-12660 GCA_045627725.1 Prevotella sp.
TGATTATCGGACATTATATATAGAAACATTATATTTTCAATGAACGTTACCCGATTGATAGAACGGTGCAGACAGGGCGATGCAGATGCGCTCGGAGAACTGTACAAGGCATACGCCCAAAGGATGAAGGGTGTATGCCGTCGTTATGTCAGTGACGAACAGGCGGTGGACGATGTATTGCACGATGCTTTTGTAATTATATTCACGTCGTTTGACCGGCTACGGGATAATAGAAAGGCAGAATCGTGGATGATGTCGATTACGCGAAACGTGGCCTCGAAATACAAAGATCATTTGAAAAACCAGGCATTAGTTCCGTTGGAAGAGGCGGAGCCTTTAGCAACATCTAGTGAAGAGGCCTCTATAAAAGGTGTTTCATTGGAAGAAATGTTGAAACTAATAGACAAATTGCCTGAAAGATACGGCATGGTGTTTCGGCTTTCTGTTTTTGATGGTTTATCACACAAAGAGATTGCCGCCATGTTGGGCATCGAACCTCATTCTTCATCGTCGCAATTGGCACGAGCCAAGAAGATGCTACGAAACATGATGCAGCGGTACTGGGCTATGCTCTTGCTGCTTATTATTATTCCATTTACCTTCTTCCTGCTTAGGAAAGGGAATCATGTTGTCAATGATAAAACTACTGTAATAGCCAAGCAGGAAGACACGTCGAACCAAAAGAAAAAGATGGAAGAGAAGCAGGAACAGGTGGTAGATAATATACCTATTCGCAAAAATCCGATAATCCGAGACACTTTGCAAAGCATTATTGCATACAAGGTCGACTCCATCGCGCCAGTTGATACACTTTTGCATATCATTGCAGAGCAAGAGCAGACTGACACGACGCAAACAATACAGACTAATCTGCAGACACCGTGCCGCGATTTCGTTGACTTGACAATCGACTCTCCAATTAAGAAACAGATAAAGAACAATTGGAATTTAGCATTGGCATACTCTGGTACGCTTTCGTCAGACATGACCCGAACCGACAACTATATGACCATGCCATCTTACTCGGGTTCTGCCACTCGTTCTACGAAACTCTACAACTGGGGCGATTACTTCGAGTATGTAATCGTAAATGCTTCAATGATGGATTCTGTAAGTGCCTCGAATATGAGCCGTATGGCCATCATCAATTCTAGTCATCCGTCAGAGCCACTTGCAGAGACGAAACACCACGAGCGTCCCCTCTTGCTACAACTCTCGCTGAGCCGGCAACTCAACAGCCGTTGGTCGCTCATTACAGGCCTCAGTTATACCCGTATGAAGTCCACCTTCCAAGGAGGCAATGAGAACACACTCATCCACCGAACACAGAAACTGCATTATGTGGGCATCCCACTGCGTTTGAGCTATCGACTGACGGGTAGCAAGCGCTGGAGCCTCTACACCTCAGGTGGTCTACAACTCGACCTTCCCGTAAGCGGCACACTCTCCACGCAGTACATCTATGGTGGGCCATACGCCGGCCTTGATACCTCACCTGCCGTAGAGACCACCATCAATGCTCCATGGCAGTGGTCATTTGGCATTGGTGCTGGTTTACAATATGAAATAGTGCCACATTTGAAGGTTTATATGGAGCCGAGTCTGAACTATTACATCCCATCGTCGGAAGCCGTCGAGACATATCGCACGGAGCATCCGTTCGACCTGTCATTACCATTAGGAATCAGAATTTCTTGGTAATCGATGCAGTCTTTTTGATGTTTTGCGGACAATATAAGTAAAGAAATATATCGTTAATACATTTAATCCATCAGAATTATGGACAAAAGAATCAGAAACAGTTTCTGGATGATGGCGATAGCCACAGCCAGTCTTGCAATGTCAATGACAGCTTGCAGCAGTGATGACTATGAGACGACAGAAATCTTCACAACAGATCCTGTTGAGTCTTCGACACTCTATGCATGTAGCGTAAATCAGCATGGAACAAGAGGTGTCACGGATGTCGCCAACGTAGTGTTTACCGAAGACGATATACTTTGGTTTGACGTAAATACTCGCGAATTGAAATTCAAAAACACAGAGGAACCAATCTACAAGAAGTTGGAGCCATTCCACGAGATTGAAATCCGTTTGGGGAACGATGCTCTGTTTGCGGTCAGTAGTTTCGTCGGAATATGGGACAGCCGTATTTTCGACAACCTCGTCCTCTGCTACGGAAAGATGGACAGTGAAGTTTCCCTCGATGGCAAATACTACCTTTACGACTGCTACCCACTTCAGTTTGTCGACACCGATGTTGTAAAGGCTAATCGTGAAAAGAACGCCACACAGTGGGAAACCTTCACGGAATATCTCGAAAGTAAAGGCAAACTAAAGAAATAATTCTCTGGCCCATAAATGTGTTTGTCCGTTGCAGTTTCTAACAAAGCAAGCAGAAGCAGCAGCGGACATTCATTATGGCAATGGTATTTTCTTATAAATAAAATACTAACAAACGCTGCATTTTTGTATGGTTAATAAACCTCTCCACCTTACGTTATTACTGATTATCATTGGCAATAATTTGTGGGCTCAACAACGCAATCTGATTATCAACGAGGTTTGTGTGGCTAATACAGATGCCATTCTCGATCCTGCCTATAACTACGGTGGATGGATAGAGCTGTATAATCCTACGAGTAATCAGATTACCCTTGAAGGAATGTTTATTTCTGACGAGCGCAATAATCCAAGGAAATACCAACTTACAAAGGATCATGGATTCGTTGAGCCCAATGGTTATAGTGTTCTTTGGTTTGATCATTTCAGCAAGACACTAGATAGACCAGGCGATACCCATCTTCAGATTCCATACAAACTCGATTCAGATGGTGGAGTCATAATGCTCTGCAATGCAGATGGGAAAATTGTATGCGAGGCATCTTTCCCTTCTTGCGTTCCTCGCTGTTCGTATGCTCGCACGGAAGATGGAATGGACTATTGGGGCATGACAAGCACGCCAACTCCTAATGCAAGTAATAAGGGATGTTCTTTTGCACAAGAAAGATTAGATCCTCCTACACCTTTTAACGATGGAGGCGTATTTAAAATAGGAAGCATAATAGAATTATCAGTGGACAAGCCAGTTGGTTCCACACTCATATACACTACCGATGGCAGTACGCCAACTCTAACCAACGGCAAGGAATCTGACACGG
The DNA here is from genome assembly GCA_045627725.1 of Prevotella sp. Taxonomy (GTDB): domain Bacteria; phylum Bacteroidota; class Bacteroidia; order Bacteroidales; family Bacteroidaceae; genus Prevotella. The sequence goes on from JAZQOH010000003.1 coordinate 3,162, forward strand.
GAAGATTCACCATCAATAAGACCACCGTTCTACGGTTCGTATGTTACATGGACGGCTTTTTACCAAGTCCTGTTGTTACGCGTTCTTTTATATTCAAGAACCACGATTATTATCTTCCAGTACTATCTGTCGTTACCAATCCCGATCATCTGTTCGATGATTATATAGGTGTGTATTGCAGTGGTAAGAACGGGTTCAGAGGCAATGGGTCAAGTGTGCCTAAAAACTGGAACAATCTTTGGGAACGGCCTGTCAACATGGAGTATATGGTGCCAGAAATTACTGATAATGGCGGTTCTGCATACATCACAAAAGTCAATCAGGAAGTGGATTTTGAGGTTTGTGGAGGTCTTCCACGTACGTTCGGTAAAACCACACTTGATGGCAGGAACTGGGAGATGCGTTCAAGCTTCCGTCTGAAGTGTGACAAGAGGTACGAAGGAAAAAATTTCATCGACTACCCGGTGTTTCGTAACAAGCCATACATCAAGAACAAGACATGGACTATCCGCAACGGCGGTAACGACACGAAAGCACGTATCCGCTGTGCCGCACAATGCCAGATACCTATTCGTGCAGGCTTCTATATTGACACTCAAGATACTCAGCCATGTCATGTGTTCTTCAACGGAGACTATGTAGGTATGTTCAACATTCGTGAAACAAATAACCGCCACTTTGGGGATAGCAACTACGGAATCAACACAAACGATATGGATCAGTTCGAGATTCATGGACAGCATGACCAGCATATTGGAGATCGCCTTGCGTGGGATGAACTGTTGGAACGGGCAAAGTCTCTGGCCGCATCTCCATCGGAAACCAACTACGAAAAGGTTAGCGAGTTGCTCGACATTGATGAGTTCTGCAACTATACGGCATACGAATTCTACCTTGGAGGCAAGGACTGGCTTACAAACAAGAATAACATCAAGGCTTTTCGCTCGAGAAGTGATGGCGGAAAATTTCATTTTGTACTTTTCGATACCGAAGAATCGTTTTGCTACGATGACTACATCAGTAAAGTGCTAAACAACGATTATGGAGGCGAGGCTGACGACCTGTGGCGATACCTTATGGCGTACCCTATTTTCCGTCAGAACTTCATAGATGCGTATTGCATCGTTGACGGAACACTAATGAATAATGATCGAGTGACTGACATCATCAACGAAATGTACAACGAACGGCAGAAGGCTCTCTCGTTTGAGAAACAATCATGCAGCAGAACGCTTGTCAGCACCATCAATGAAAAGCGCAATAAAATACGCATCAGCCATTTAAAAGAGGCTCTTTCCTTGCCGACAAGCTATCGCGTCACGATTTCTAGCACCCTCGGTTGTGCTCAGATATGCTTGAATGGCAAGCCTATTCCATATGGCGATTTTGATGGTTTCCTCTTTGATTGTATCGGGAAAGGCATTATACTTGTAGCAAAATGCCCCCTCGGTTACACTTTCAATGGATGGAAAATAAACAGTGGCGGCAATAGTCTTATTGCTGGCGACACTTTGTTTGTCAACAAATTGGGCGCACCAGAAAATTACACGATTCAAGCATGTTTTTCTGAAACGTACACTCCTGAAGAACGCATTCCTAATGGTGTTCCTCCTATTCGCATCAACGAGGTTTCGGCTGGTAATGACATCTATATCAACGAATATGGTAAGAAGGCAGATTGGATAGAGCTTTACAATATGACAGATAATGATTTTGATTTGAACGGAGTATATCTTTCGGATAACATTAAGAAGAAAAAAAAGTTCCAAATCGTCTCAAATGGAGTAGATACAACTATTCCTGCACATGGCTACAAAATAGTATGGTGCGATGGCAAGCCCACTTCTTCCCAGCTACATACTTCATTCAAACTGGAGAATGCTGATAGTGCATATGTATGCATCATGGCAGAAGATCAATCATGGATCGACAGTATATGCTACAAAGCTCAACCACGATGGTTTACTTATGGTCGTTACCCTGATGGTGGTTCTTCTTTAGCTTTGTTTGAAAGACCTACGATATGCAATATAAACAGCATCTGTACTTCTACGGAAATAACAGTGCCCAAATTCGAGCAGAATATAAATGATGGGATCATTCAGAATATCGGAACCAAGCAGGTTGTTGATATAGAATATTACAATCTCAAAGGGCAGAGAATTTCGAATATAGGAGCAGAGCGGATTGTCATACAACGAGTTGTCTATAGTGATGGCAGCAGCGTGTCCAAGAAAGTGCTCGTAAAGCAATAAAGCAGTTCTTTATTCTATTTTATTCGGGGACTGCCTCCAAATAGTCATAAGGCAATACTTTAGGGAACGTAGAGACTGGTAGTGATGACAATTTCCCAATATTGTGGTTAAAGATATTTAATAACTGACATTTATCGCAGGAAAACCTTGCGTGGACGAAAGAAAAAGTGTATATTTGCACCGTTTTTCATACGTCCACGCAAATTTTCTTTTCATGGAGATACGTAGTATATCAATTTTTGGTTTCTGCAACATAAAGCAGTTTGACATAAACCTTACTGAGTTCAATGCCCTGGTTGCACCCAACAACTATGGTAAGAGTAATGTGCTTGAAGGCATTCGCTTTGCATTCCGTTTTATCGCAGCAACAGAGAATGAACGACAAACTATGATGAGTGATCCGTCATTCATACCTATCAACAATGCCACAAGTGGAGATGCGTTCCGATTTGGTATAGAACTGACAAATGGAGATGGTGCAGATGAAGTTGTATATTCATATTCCTTCTCTTTTGAATGGGCTAAGAACAATGGAGGGTTAGGATGCTGCATCACAAATGAATCGCTAACCGAAATATCCAAAGAGTATCGTCGTCCTCATACACTTATAAAAAGAACAAAGGACGATGGAGGACTTTATGTGTCGAGTGTTTCAGGACGTTGCAACAAGGATGCAAAGGTCTCCGGCACTCAGCTGGTTGTAGACACTTTGTATGGGAACGATAATGTATTCTATAAAGATGTGGTTTCTGGACTGAAGAACCTTGGACTGAATATGGTAGGGATTTCAGGCTTTGATAAACAGACATTGTGTAAGTTTATCTACAATCTGAAGGAACAAGAGCCAACAAGATATTCCCTCTTCGAAGATGCCGTGACTCATATTGTACCGAATATCAAGGCTATTACGCCAACGTGTTCGCAGATGGGACTTGCAACGAGCAACGTTCCTTATCGCATAGAGGACGCTATCTATGATATGCGTATCAATGAAAGATCAAATAATCAAGACATCAGTATCTCACGTCTGTCAAGTGGAAGCCGAAGGATAATCACAATCATTGCTGAAATTATAAAGGCTGAGATGACTGGTTCATCATTGATTTGCATTGAGGAATTGGAAAATTCCGTACATCCTAAGCTACTGGAAAACATGATACTCATGGTTCAGTCGTTTGCCGAGGGCATCAAGGTGTTGACAACAAGTCACTCACCTTATCTTGTTCGTTACCTCAAATCACGTCAACTGACATTCGGTTTGCCAACAGAAGAGGGCGTAGCTTCATTCCACAAACTGAAGCAAACAAAGGTTAAGACTGTGGTCAAACGTGCATCTGCCATGGAGATGACATTGGGAGAATATATGTTTGATCTGATGCTGAACCTGAAACCCGAATCAGAAGAAATTACAGAACTCTTTGACTAAGATACCACAGATATGAGAAAAGTAACAAAAGCATTGACTCCTCATGTTGTGATATTCGTTGAAGGAGATACTGACGAAGTCTTTTTTGGACGACTTGTAGCCTACTATAGACAAATCTCATCAACACCGATTCACTCGTGCGAGATACAGAACATGAAAGGTGTGAGCCGATATGCCAGCAGTAAATTCGTTGGCAAATTGGATGCTGAGATAATTCCGAAGTCAGAACGAAAGGGAATGAAGGTATATGGTGTGTGCTGCAGTTATGATACAGACGTATTTGAGGATGACGAATCACCTATTGTAGATTGGAAGAAACTTAGAAAATCTATAATACGGCTGGGTATAGAAGAATTCTGTACTATTGAAGTAAAAAGCGCGATTGAAGACTGGTTGCTTGATGATTTGGAAGGATTATGTACATTCCTCAAACAGAAAGATATACCCAGTTCGCTCAAAGGTTCAAGTGGCTATGCTAAGCTGCTCAACTTGTTCAAACGAAGCGGAAAGATATATGCCAAAGGTGTTTCTATTGAGAACTTCATCGACTGTCTGAATATGGAGAAGATTCGCAACAAACGAAAAGCAACCTTATCTGAACTCGAAAGAATACTTAATGTAACGATACAAGATTGACTATAAATGGGCATACTTGATAGCATATTTGGCAAAAAGAAGAACTCAACCACACGAGAAGTAAAAGTTGAGCCCAATGTCAATGAGTACCAGATGCCTGTTGTCAGCGCAGATAGCCAAGAAAAGCTTCTGAGATATGCTGATAATGGTCGCCCTATTGTGATTAGTGGCGGAGATTTCAATGGTAAGACAGTTATTGTTGTAAGCAAGCCGAGCAAGCACCCTAATCACACATTCGATGGGAAGTCTTATCCTATAGTAACAGTGGATAGACTCACCATAGGCACATACGAGCAAGTAACATTCATTGGCGATACTCCACAAGAGGAAATCAACAGGCTCTATGAATTAGAGAAGCAGAGGTATGAAGCTGCCGAGAAAGAAAAGGCTGAATTTGAGAAGAACAAGTTCAAGGCTGAGTATGAAGCGCACAGATACATGCGTCCTGCAACCAATCAGACCAAACGGTCGGATGCTCCGAAGCCTAAACCAAAGCCCATAGTCAAGGAAGAAGAGGAAGAATACAACTTTCCAGTTTATACACTTGATGCCGAAGGTAATATGATTCCGCTTGAAGAGCCAAAAGAAAAGCCTAAGCCAGCGCCCCAATCCCCTTGGATGACGGATGAAGAACTCGCCGCCTTCGAAGAATCAAGGAAGAATAATATCAAAGAAGCTCATTTCGACATGGAGGTTTCAGAAGAAGATACCTACATCTACAAACTCAATGAGCTGATTACATCGCTTCCAGAGTTCGACTTCTACAATGGCGACAATGACAAGGATGTATCAGAATACCATCCATCGGTAATAGCCATCAGAGCGCTTCAAAAGGAAGCTGACGAGATAATGGCTCATGGAGAGATTTTCGAGGCTGAAAAGAACTGGGCACAGGCGGCTAAATGCTATGAGCATCTAGTCATAAGACGATACTGGAATCCACAGCCATACACTAAGCTCTTGGCACTATATTCAAAAGCCAGTCTTCATGCTTCTGTAAAGCAGAAGATGCAAAGCTTGATAGTGAATTTCTTCAGAGACAGAAGGGAAAAGATGAAGACAGAGCTTCTGAGACTTGCTGATAAGTATGACTCAACAATCTATGCCGAGAAGTGCATCAATGAAGGAGAATGCGTAACCTACTACGATGGAATCTATGATATATACACCCCATACCCAGTAGTTGAAGAAGTCCTTATGAATATAATGTAGCACTATAATGGGGCATGTCAAAATACCTCATTTACGACGACAGAACAGAAAAATGAAGCGTGGCATCCTGCAAAATGGAATGTCACGCTTCGATGTAGAAAAAGGGCAGTTATGAACGTCTTGGTTTGTACTTCGGCTTGGCATACTTGGCGCGAACCTGTCTGCCAGCAGCCTGCAAGCAACGAAGGAGGTACTTGGCAATATCCTCGTCCCTGTCTCGCCAAGGCATGTCGCTTGTACTTCCACCGCCACCACCTGAAGCCTGAACATTTGCTGCGCCATTGATACCAGCAAGGAAGAGTTCCTTAGCCTTGTCAACGACATCAACCATATGTTCTGCACCAGCATGGAACATGGCATTAAGGACTTCTGCCTTGTCACCCAACTTCAAGTCAGGGTTGTTGGAAAGCATTGTCTTGACACCATCAACGGCATCTTCAAAGAAGGTAGTCTTGAAGAGTGAGTCAACATCCTTGCCCAATTCCTCCTGAACAATGGCGTTAGCCTTTTCCATGTTCTCGAAATTAGTAACTGCCTCACGAACTCTGGTATTAGCCTCCTTCAACTTGCGGTCAGCCTCCATGAGTTTGGTGCGCTTATCTGCAAGTCTTGCATCAAGATCTGAGACTCTTGCCTTGAGTGCTTCAATCTTTGCTTCAATCTCCGACTTGTCACCCTGGCACTGGGCAAGCAGCTCTTCGAGTTCCTCGATTTCTGCTGTGCATTCGTCACGCTCAGTAGTAAGGTGGTCAATCATCGTACCAAGTCCTTTGATGGCACTCTCCAGCTTAGACTTCTTTTCCTCACGCTCCTGAATCTCATGACCGAGCATTGCGTAATATTCTTCACGGGGAATATGTCTGTTGCCAGTAACGGACACAGGTTCCCCATGCTCCAAGCCCCACTTGGCATTGACTTCTGCCATGTAATCGTGCAGTTCATCAAGAACAGTTGCTTCGCCTCCGAAGGTATCACGATACATTACACGATTGTGACCTTTGTTCTCATCATAATAGATGGGAAGGATGCAACAGTGAATGTGCGGTGACGACTCGTCACAGTGTACAACGAAACTCACGATGTTCTCTTCACCGTATTTTTTTACCATAGCATTATAGACATCCTTCGCCCAATCAATGATGCCTTGCTGTAGCACCAGATGGCTGTTGTCAACGCCCTTGGTACGGTCAAGTTTCTGCTCACCAAAAGCAAGGCGACGCATCTCGTCGGCATTGCCACTGAAGACAATCTCACAAATGGTACGGTAAGGTTTGCCTGTATAGACTTTTCCTTGGGCCTTGTACCTTTCCATACAAGCCACATTAGGGTCTGTGACCTTTGCTTCTTTGTAGCGCTCTTCTATACGCTGTTTGATGGTTTTATCTGATCCAAGTGGCACCATCTTGCAACCACGCACAAGCTCAAAATTACAATTGCTTCTGCTGCGGTCTATTGCGTTCTTTCTGCGCTTCTGACGGTTCTCCCACATCTTTTCTGTGAACCTTCTCTGATGCTCGTTGGCTTCGCCAGTTGACATGCTCGACAGGTTCTTCATGTGGACTACCTGATATTTTTTAGCCATAGGCAATTTGTTTTTAAGTTAGACATTAGAATTCTTAGAAGTGAGGCACAATTCCCTTCCGAAGCCTGCAAATGCCCTCTGGAGCCTCCCGAATGCTCTTGGTGGGCAAATCATGTCTCGTATAAGGAAACGGAAACAGAGAGCTTGCTCGATACCCCCGAAGTAGCGACAGATACGAGGGCATAATTCATTTCTTGCTTGCAAAAATGAGGATTATGTTCCTCACTTCTAAACGAAGTCTTATAGAGCAAGCTCTTCGTTTCAGCTCTCTCAGAAAATGTAGCGGCAGTCGATAGCGTCGATGCATTGCTTAGAGCCGTCTAAGAACCGCTTGAAAAGCACTCTCCGGAGTCGGTTCGGGCTGAGTGCTCAGCAGGATCCGAAAACTGAGTATGCTGTGGATTTTCCGAAAGACTGTACCTTGGATAACTGCTTCCCTCAGTGAACATCCCCAATCGAGATAATGGCGAGCCATCATCATAGTTGAGGATGCTCACTATAGAGGGGTATAGCAATTAGACGGAAGGCTCTGTCTGAGGACGCTGATTCTGCTGCGCTTTGTCGGTACCAGAGTTATCATCGTCAGATTTGTCCTGAGGCTTTGGATTTACATCAGAAGTCTCATGAACTGAATCTGTGGATGCCCCCTCGTGCGTGTGCACATTATCATTAGATATGTTCTCTTGGAAATCCTGTCCGTTGTTCTCAACTGGGACACCTACAACTGGTGCGTTAGCATCCTTAGGTGAGGTTGGAACTCCCTAGTTCTGACCAAAAGAATCATCATCAGATGAAAGGGAAACGGAAGCAGAGGTAGCAACTGTATCTGTGGCTTCTTCTGTTCCATCAGCATCATTGGCTTCACTGTCTGTAGCACCAGATTGTGATGCCTTTGATGCCTTACCCTTGGATGATATCTTCTTGGAAGTCGCAGCAGGTTTCTGCTTGCGAACTGGCACGAAGTCTTCAAGTGGTTGGTCAGTAAACAGGTTTGGATAACGGAAAACATCGTTCTTGGCGAAGCTTCCTTCATCCCTACCGACATACCATGACTGGAGGCAAGTGACACTGACGATTGTCGTGACATTGTTTGCCTTCATGGTGATAAGCCCAAGTCCCTGCCACTCCTTCAACATTCTATGAACGGTAGTGCGGTTACACTGCCATTGCACAGAAAGTTCTTCCTCGCTGATGTCAAGACAGCCCTTTGGCACAGTATAGGAAATACCACGCTTTGTGTGGACAGTGTCCTGACGTTCTGCATGAAGTAGAAGGTGCTCGAAGCAAGCCAATCTGCCGATACCATTGCTGTACTTCGACAGTGCCTGTATCTGGAACTCATCCAGCATCAGGCAGAAGATACGCTTCTTTCTCATAGCGATAACTATTTTGAATAAAGTGTATCTTCGAATTGCTGCGACTTTTGAGCCTTTGGCTTGCGCTTATGGGTTGCAAGTATTGCCGCATTCTGCTCTTCATCCGTCAAAGGAATAGGATTCTTGCGGTTCACTTCAAGCCACTTGTCAATCTCGTCAAGGTAAATGGCCCATCGCTTGCCTGGCTTGGTTCCTGGAATCTCTCCGTTTGCGAGTTTCTGGTAGATGGTCGCAAGGGGAATGTTGGTGTACTCGGCAACTCGCTCTGGCGTAACAGGGCGGTGTCTGTTCTCTCTCTGCTGAGTTGGTCTGTTGTTCTGAAGGCTCTGCAGTAACACCTTCATGCCCATCACCTCATCCCGAAGCTGGGCAACGACCTGTGGAAGGTCGTTGAACGTTAATTCCTTATTCTGCATAATTGCACACGACTCCTTTTTTGGAATCGTGCCGCAAAGGAACTGCGTGATGAATCGGAGGGCAAGCCACTTTTTCATAACTCCTGCAAAACGAAACAAACACGCAGAAGTGCCTTCTTTTTGGTCATTGTTCGTGGATAAATTGCAGTTTTATGGCGAGTTATGGCAGTTACAAATATGAAGTGATAACGAATAACAGCTGGAATTTTACTGTGTTCCGAACCATAATTCTGCATGCAACGTGGAAAAAGCGACAGAAAAAGCCACAGCAGAAATGAGGTTCCGATGTGGCTTGAATATGGCGGTCTGAATGTACAGACTAATTATGGGGCAACTGGCGATCTTTTGCTTGTGCTCTATCTTACTTCACTCCAAGCTGTGAAGGGATATGGAACATCAATCCGTCTTTCTCCGGGATTGTCACAATGAATCTGATCGCTGTTGGAAGTGACAGTAAGGTTCTTGAGCGTGTTATGCGACAATGGTACTCCACTGGCAGTTACGCATAGGCATGGGAAGCGACATTCTATGTAACAGGCGCAAACTTCATTGCTGAACAGTTTGCCCTTGCGTAATCCCATTCTTACGGCTATGCT
>JAZQOH010000004.1:0-3465 GCA_045627725.1 Prevotella sp.
AATGTTCAAGACCTTTGAGAAAGGAACCTCAGTTAAATTTACGAAAAGTCTATTCAAATAAATAATTACATAGCAACTATTGTAAAAGGCAATGTGTAAACTATATCATATACTCATTATTCTGTTTCTTACTGGTATAGCTGTAACAATCTATGGATGTTCAGGAAAGGATAGCCAAAATGTCAGGACGGTTCGTGAACAGAAATCTGAATCTGTAAGTCAGGCTGTGCAGACAGCACCACTTGCATCCGAAGGTAAGCATGAAGGCGAAGGCATGTGTCGTGGTGGAAGTTGGATTCACAATGCCTTGGATTGCGTCTCGCACTTTAGGCATAAATCATTAACAACATTATGCATATGAAAAGAATAGCAATTGTTTCAATCATAATCTGTGCGCTTGTAGCATGTACACAGCGTCCGAATGACAAGGAATTTATCCGCAACATGTATGAGAAAAGCCTGTATGAGGACTACTCATTCCTTGAAAAGCATTGTTCAAAGAGCCTTTTGGCGAAACTTTCCGAGGAATACGACTATGAGGGGGAAGGTTATGCAGTATGGGAATTCCGCAGTGGAGCCCAGGATGGTCCAAGCAAAGAGCACGTAATTACCAGCATTGAAGACGAAGGAAACGGATGGTACAAATACACGGCTATAGATATGGGCATCACCTTCACGAAGAGAGTTAGAATCTCACATGAAGGCGGAGAAAACATAATAGAGGACATTGTAGATGTGTACAGGAGGATCGCCCCTCTGTCATCCGGCATCGATGTGGACAACCTGCAGGACTGCACGGTTCCTGCTGCATTCTCACCCGATGATTTTAACTGGACAGGCAAAACCTTAAAGATGACAGTGTATAACGAGGATCTGTATGACGCGGTGGACATTTCTCTGATGCGGACAGGTGATACGCTGATTTATAGACAGAAACCGATTGTTATAGCCACCCTTACCCAGAGTGCGCATGGCATGTTGGAAGTTAACGGTGGTCTTGAAGAGGGAGGCTGCTGGCTGGTCGGTAACGAAGGTGGAACATACCGAGGCACAGAATGGGATGACCATTCGTCGTACTCGAAGCTGGGCAAGGCAGAAGTCAAACTTGCCGACAGTTTCCTGATAATCGACTGTGGAGAGTTTCCAAAAGACCCTTCGGACACCATCCGCACCGACCAGAAGCTCTACATTGAGAAGATGAAGAAAAACAGACCAGACTTCTTCCAACTGAATACCCGTGTAACCATTGAGAACGGAATAATTACTGCGATCAGACGCATATGGATTCCATAATGAATATAATTCATAGAAAAAGATGAAGCTTATGGCTCTTTAAAGAAGCTCCATAAGAAGAAAGAGATTAGGCTTTGGCAAGACTTGCAGCAAATCAATGGAAATGTACTCATTTTACGTGGAAATGTGTTAAAATTAGATAGATTTCCACGGATTATCGAATAGTTTTATTAACTTTGCACCCACAAAACAACAGCAATATGATAATTGGTCGATAAAAAGAAATAGCAACGCTGCAAGGACTGCTTGGTTCTGATGAATCGCAGTTTGTGGCAGTTTATGGAAGACGACGTGTGGGTAAGACTTTCCTCATTCGTGAGGCTTACAACTATGACTTCGTGTTTCAGCATACGGGAACCTACGGAGCAACTAGGAAACAGCAACTGAGTGACTTCCGTGAGTCTCTGTATAATGCAGGTATGGGCAAATGCACAATGCCTAAGACTTGGTCAGATGCCTTCCATCTGCTATGGGATTTCCTGAAGGCAATGCCTGTAGATGGCAAGAAGAAGGTTATTTTCATTGATGAACTTCCATGGATGGACACGCCGAAGTCGAACTTTGTGCGTTCGCTGGATCATTTCTGGAATGCATGGGCAACAACCCGTAAGGATATCATACTGGTTATCTGCGGTAGTGCTACCTCATGGATCATTGATAATGTAATAATGAACTATGGTGGTCTTCACAATCGTCTGACCTGTAAGGTGCATCTTCAGCCTTTCTGCCTCAGAGAATGCAAGCAATATTGCGAATCAAAGAACCTCGGCTATAAAGACAGGCAGATACTTGAAGCATACATGGCTCTCGGTGGAATACCATACTACTGGAGTTTCCTGAAGAAAGGACAAAGTGTAGCTCAGAACTTCGATCGTATGTTCTTCCAGATGGGTGGTGAGCTCTCGCAGGAGTTTGATGCTCTCTATGCCTCGCTCTTCAAGAAACCTCGTCGCCATATCGCCATTATTACAGCACTCGCAAAGAAGAAGAGTGGATTGCTGAGGGAGGAAGTCTTGAAAACCTCAAAGCTGACTGACAATACGGATTTCTCCAAGGCACTTCAGGAACTTGAACAATGTGGCTTCATACGTAAATATACGGCAATAGGCAAGAAGAACAAAGAAGCCATCTATCAACTGATAGACAACTACACGCTGTTCTATTTTGACTTCATACGCGAGAATGTTAATGGCGATGAACACTTCTGGACATCACAGGCAGGTACGTCCATACATGCAGGATGGGCAGGAAGAGCCTTCGAGCGCGTCTGTATGCAGCACGTAAATCAAATTAAGGAAGCGCTTGGCTTCTCGGCAGTGGTAAGTAGCGTTCACTCCTGGTCATACAAAGGCGAGAAGGATCATGTAAGTGGTAAGACGATTCATAAGGGAGCACAGATAGACCTGCTGATAGACAGAAAAGATGATACCATCAACCTCTGTGAGATGAAATATACCAATGCTGAACATACAATCACCGAAGACGAGGACGAAAAGATAAGAAACCGTAAAGAGGCATTCGTCCGTGAAACCGAAACGGAGAAGACCGTTCTACTGACGATGATAACCTCCTTCGGTTTGACTCCTGGAGGTTACTCAAACGACATACATTGCCAGCTAACCATGGCAGACCTTTTTAGGTAAATAAATAGGGTGTAAAATTTCCTGACTTGTCATAACTTGAAAAGGTTTGAATTTATCTACAAAGTTGCTAAAAGTTAGCGATATACACAAGAATAACAATAATTATTTTGCACTCTAAAATGTTAAAAAGCAAGTACTAATATCACTTCGAAACGGCATTAAACCGTGACAAAAAAATTAGGCATTAAACTTTACACCCTATATAATAAACTAACGAAGCAGATGAACTATCAACAGATACTACAAGATATCTACGAAGAGATAAAGCCTCATGCAGATGAAGGCAAACAGGCCGACTATATTCCTACTCTGGCACAAGTCAATCCTGATCAGTTTGGCATCTTTTTGCAACTGCTCAGCGGAGAAACCTACACTCTTGGAGCCTACGACCAGAAGTTCTCCATACAGAGTATATCGAAGGTCTTTTCATTGGCCATTGCCCTCAGCATCCTTGGCAAGAGCCTGTGGGAGAGGATAGGTAAAGAGCCCTCTGGCTCAGCTTTCAACTCTCTCGTGCAGCTGGAGTACG
>JAZQOH010000005.1:0-135649 GCA_045627725.1 Prevotella sp.
AATATATTTTAATATAAATACATATATTATTATATAATGTTATATATTCATATATAAATTCAAAATGTAATAGTAAATTTCTCTGCTTTCATCGTTCTTATATATATCTTACATATTTCTTACAACTTTAAAATAATATAAATTAGTGGAATATCGTGAGTTACCTCATTTTCAACCAATCTTACATGGATATACCCATATTAAGGGGAAATGTGTTTGTAAAAAAAGACTCCCAAGACCATTGTATCCTGGAAGTCCTTCTGTAGTACTATATATTACCTGTTACTTACCTATCTTATTGGATTTATTGATGTACTCTCCAAAGACGTATTCAATGACCTTCTTGTTGGCTTCGTTTATCAGGCGATAGTCTTTCTTGATATATAAGTCAGTGATAGACATCTCCCTATCGACATGTACAAGTGCATCGTTGACCGTTCCTTTGTCAATTCCGCAGTCGTTACGTGCAATGGTTGCCCATGAGTGCCTTGCTGAATAGAATGTTACAGTAGTCCTTTCGCCTAAGATTTGTTTCAAGCCGATATTCAGAGCTCTTGAAAAGTCCTCGGAGCGACAATATCTTTTATGGAAGTCAAAAACATAGGTTGATTCAATCCTGTACTTCTTAATAATAGGAAGTATAAAGTCATGAACATTGATTTCCGTATGAGCCTTGTCAACTCGACGATCCTTAACCTTAGACCTGTCATAGCACAGTAAACCCTTCTTCAAGTATTTGCAGTTATAGAGGTCAACAGCATTCATTCCCATCAAACAGAACGAAAGGATGAAGCAGTCTCTTGCAAGTCCAGCTCTACCACCTCCCTTGTACTCATAAATCTTCTTGATGATATTTATGGTAGTTGCACGTTGTCCTACGGGCTTTTGTCTTGCAATCTTTATCTTCCTGAATGGTGACTTCGGAATTTCATCATCCAACAATCTGTCTGCCTCTTCCCAAAGATGACTGAGGGCGTTCACATACAAGGACTGAGCTCTTGGCTTGTTTGCAAGCGAGTTCTGATACTCCAAAACGAGCATTGGCTTAATATCCTTGAATGGGAGATAGGTCTTCTGCAGATAGTTCTTGAAAGAGTTGACGGCTGCTGCGTAATTCTTCTTACCCTTCAACGTGCAGATGCTCAGCCATTGGTCTGTGAACTCGAAGAAGTCTGGTGGAAGATTTATACCCTTCTTTTCTTCATCCTCTATTATCTGTCCGCTTACAGGTGACTTAATCTTTGCTGCGTCTGCTATTGCATTTACGTCAACAACCTTATTTATCACATAGTCTTCTTGGGACATGTCCATAAACTGCATCTGTACAACCTTCATCTGGTCATCCAGAATCTTTTTTTTCTCCAAGTTCTTGATTTTTATACCCTGCTTTGTAGCAGAATATTCTTTAGAGGAGAGAGAAACGAGAGTAGGAATCCTTTTTCTTGTTCCCTGGTGTGATACCTTGATGTAAGCTTTTTTGGTACCGTCTGATCTTAATGACCCAAGTTCTATAATAATGGTCATAATAGTTTGTTTTGTGCAGTATTGTACTGCTGGGTTAAAAAACTTACAGAAATGCCTATTTGTTAAAGTTTGTGAACAAATGCAAAATCAAAATTTCCTATTCAGTCTGTGGCAATTTTAGACTGATTTTGTGGCAATTTTGTTCTGATTTTGTGGCAATTCTGTGGCAATTTTGTGGCAATTTTTGAAAATTGCGGCGATTTTGTGGCAATTTTTGCCACACCACATCGTGTTACAAAACGATTTGGAAGAGTAAATTTATAGAACCTTGATAATTAAAAAACCCTTGAAAATCAGGTATTTCCAAGGGTTTCAGACGTTTAATCTTGTTGGGTGCCCGGTGGGACTCGAACCCACGACATTCAGAACCACAATCTGACGCTCTAACCAACTGAACTACGGGCACCATGTTGGTAGAAACGAATTGATTCCTCAATTGCGAGTGCAAAGGTAGTTATTTTTTTTCAAATAACCAAATATTTTGCACTTTTTTTCTTAACGAGAATGAATATTCATTAAAGAGTTGGCTCGATGTTTGTGGCAGCAAGCTGCTCAGCAACTTCTGCGTTGACACGATTAGCGAAGTCCTGCATAGACATTACAGCCTGATCGCCACCGCCCTGCTGACGCATGGCAACATTGCCTTCTGCCTCTTCCTTCTCACCGACGATGACCATATAAGGGATGCGCTTGAGCTCGTTGTCGCGAATCTTACGACCAATCTTCTCATTGCGGTTATCAACGAGAGCGCGAACACCCTGACCATCGAGGAAGCGACGTACCTTCTCTGCATAGTCGTTGTACTTCTCTGAGATAGGGAGGATAGCAACCTGATCAGGAGTAAGCCAAAGTGGGAAGTGGCCTGCTGTATGCTCGATAAGAACGGCCGTGAAGCGCTCCATAGAGCCGAATGGTGCACGGTGTACCATTACAGGACGCTGCTTAGAGTTATCCTCTGCAGTGTATTCGAGTTCGAAACGCTGTGGGAGGTTGTAGTCAACCTGGATAGTACCGAGCTGCCAACGGCGACCGATAGCATCCTTGACCATGCAGTCGAGCTTAGGACCATAGAAGGCAGCCTCACCAAGTTCCTTGGTAGCCTTGAGTCCCTTCTCCTCACAAGCGTCGATGATAGCCTGTTCTGCCTCTGCCCAAACCTCATCGGAACCGATGTACTTCTCCTTGTCGTTAGGGTCACGGAGTGAAATCTGGAACTCTACCTGATCGTCCTTGAAACCGAAGATAGAGAATACGGCCTGGATAATCTCAAGAACGCGGAGGAACTCGCCCTTAACCTGATCCTGACGGCAGAAGATGTGGGCATCATCCTGTGTGAAACAGCGAACGCGGGTAAGTCCGTGAAGCTCGCCCGACTGCTCATAGCGATATACGGTACCGAACTCTGCACAGCGGAATGGAAGGTCGCGGTATGAACGTGGCTTGTTTGCGAACACCTCACAGTGGTGAGGGCAGTTCATTGGCTTAAGGAGATACTCCTCATCCTCCTCCGGTGTGTGGATTGGCTGGAATGAGTCCTTGCCGTAGTGTGCATAGTGACCAGAGGTGATATAGAGGTTCTTACCACCGATGTTTGGAGTGATAACCTCCTGATAACCATAACGCTTCTGTATCTTGCGGAGCATATCCTGCAGACGGATGCGAAGGTCTGTTCCCTTTGGAAGCCAGATAGGAAGTCCCTTACCTACGCGCTCAGAGAACATGAAGAGTTCCATCTCCTTACCAATCTTACGATGGTCGCGCTTCTTAGCCTCTTCGAGCATAACGAGATATTCGTCGAGCATCTTCTTCTTTGGGAAAGAGATACCATAGAGACGCTGGAGCTGTGCCTTAGAGGCATCACCACGCCAGAAAGCGCCTGCGATGCTGGTGAGCTTAACAGCCTTGATGAGTCCTGTGCTTACGAGGTGTGGACCCTTACAGAGGTCTGTGAAGTTGCCCTGAGTGTATGTGGTGATAGAACCATCCTCGAGGTCTTCTTCGATGTGCTCACACTTATATGTCTGACCATCAGCGCCGAATGATGCAAGGGCATCAGCCTTGCTCACTTCCTTGCGAACGAGTGGCTCGTCCTTCTTAGCGAGTTCGAGCATCTTCTTCTCGATATTAGCGAAGTCGCCTTCCTTAATCTGCTCTCCGTTTGGAAGCTGCACATCATAGAAGAAGCCAGCCTCGATAGCAGGACCGAAACCGAACTGAATGCCAGGATAGAGTTCCTTGAGCGCCTCTGCGAGGAGGTGGGCACTAGTATGCCAGAAGCTATGCTTGCCTTCTTCATCCTCAAACCTGTAGAGTGCGATGCTTGCATCCTCGTTGATAGGGCGATTGAGCTCTACTGTCTCACCATTCACACCGCAACTTACAACGTTGCGTGCGAGAGCTGGTGATATGCTCTCTGCAATCTGAAAGCCGGTAACACCCTGTTCGTACTCACGAACGGAGCCATCGGGAAATGTGATCTTTATCATAATATCTTACCTTGTATGTTTAATCTTGTATATTGTATCTTGTAACTTGTATTATCGTGCAAAATTAGCAATTATTTCTGACAATAGCAATTTTTTACTACTTTTTTCGTAGGTATTTATTTCTTGCTGCTTGCCTTGATAATGCTATAGGCGGAATATATGCCTAATTCGCCAGACTTACCAAGGTCGGAGATACCTCCTACCCTATCGCCGGAATGTAGGCGGGCGAGACCTCTGTTATAGTATGCCTCAGCGAGCTTATCGTCGAGCATAAGGGCTTTCGTGAGATACTGAATGGCATTGGCATAATCCTTACGAAGGGCATAGAACGTTCCATGACAATAGAGAATATATGCATTGTCCGGATCGAGTCGCTCAGCTTTTTCGAAATCGGAGATGATACTCTTCAGTCTCAACGAATTGGTATGGACGTCCGTGCCAAGCTCATAGTCGCTCTGGCGAGCTCCGCATACAGCACGCTGCCACCATCCAAGAGCATTAACAGAATCAATGGCAAGTGCAGTGTCTATATCGCGCATAGCATCCTCGAAATTCTGCCCTACGCTATATGCCGTGCTTCTCGCAATAAGGAGAGGAACCGCATCTCTTTCATTTGCAGAAGAGAGAATATCCGTCAAGGTGTCGACAGCATGGAACTGCCTCTGTATCTCCAGCTCAGACAACTGCGTCTTCACGGAGGAAATCGTCAAAGGACATACGGAGAGCTTGCCATTCATAGCATCCAACTGCCTGAGGAACGGATGATAGTTGGTCATCGCATTGCTATAACCGAACAAAGACAGAGAGATATATGACTGATACTCTGATGAGGAATGACGATTCTGTACTCGTCCGCGATACTCTGACTTATACTCATAGTTTGCCTGAGTGCTATCCTCTACGACAATCTGATTATATTTCTCTGGGTCTATCTCACTCTTCTTTCGCGTCTCGGCAAGTTTCTGCCTTGTCCATCGTGGCTGCTTGCCAAGATGCTTGTCCATCTGCGCCTTCAGAATACGAAACTCATCCATCTCTGCCTTGGCCGTCATACCGAGACGACGATAGCATCCGGCACGATAATGAAGGCCCGTCCAGAAATTAGGGAACTGGTCTATTACCTTACTATAATCGCGTATAGCGGCACGAAGATTACCCGTCTTATCGAGAAGCGTGGCACGATTGAACAATGCCATCACATTGTCTGGCTCGAGCGAAAGGACATAGTCAAAATCCTCTATGGCACGATTATCATCACCTACCTGCTGACGGAGAAGTCCGCGATTGTAATGGGCAAGGAAATTGTTCGGCTCAATGTCGAGAGTCATATCATAATCGGACATTGACCCTCGCAGATTATTGATACGAAGTCTTGCAACGGCACGATTGAGATAGTTGGATGCTTTCTTTGGCTTGAGATGTATCGCCTTGGAGAAATACTCATCAGCATCCTTCCATTTCTCCTTGGAAAGACTGATACTTGCCCTCGCACTCCATGCATCGGCATTATAGGGATCCACATCGAGCGACTTTCCTATCCATTCCGCTGCAGACACGGTGTCATGCTGCTGAAGGAAGACGTCAGCCTTGAGTAGATATGGAGAGGCAAACTTCTGCCATCGACGGATAATGGAATCGAGGTCGAGATGGGTCTGCTCGTAGTCCTTCATCTCAAAACGGCAGATGGCTCTGTTGTACCAATAATTCTGACTCGTCGGCTGGAGTTTTATCGCCTTGTCATAATCTTCGATAGCCCCTGCAAAGTTATCCTGACGGATGCGGGAGATACCACGAAGGTCATACAACTGAACGATATATGGATTGAGGCGTATTGCCTCTGAAGCATCAGCCTCTGCTCCACGAAAATCGTCGAGATTGAACTTGGCTATCGCTCTCAACTGCCATGGTTCCCATAGATATGGTTTCTGCGAAAGTGCTTGATTGAAATATTGGATGCCAAGGATATAATCCTCATAGTATACGGCAACACGACCAGACGTGATAAGCCTATCGACATTATATTGTGCCGACACAGACGCCGATGCCATGAGCATTAGGCAGAGGCTGAAAGAGCATACTATGTGACGCAAGATACGAGTCAAACAATCCTATTTACTTGAGACGTGGCAACTTCACCCTATAGGCGCAACGGAAACGTCCCTGAAGCAGAGAGCGAAGCTTAGACTTGATGAGTTGCTTGCGTAGAGGTGAGATACGATCTATGAACATTGTGCCCTCAAGGTGATCGAACTCATGCTGCATAACGCGTGCAAGATAACCATCCACCCATTCATCGTGTTCGTTGAAATCCTCATCGAGATATGTCACGTGAATACGCTTTGGACGAACCACTTTCTCATGGATGGCAGGAAGAGAGAGGCATCCTTCTTCGGATGTATCCTTCTCAGAATCGTCAGTCTCAACTATGTGAGCGTTGATAAATACCTTGCGGAAACCTTTATATTCAGGGAAATCCTCTGACAGAAGGTCGAGGTCGATGAGCACAAGACGGATATCCTTGCCTATCTGTGGTGCTGCAAGACCGATGCCCTCACTATTAGCGAGCGTTTCCCACATGTCCAGGATAAGCTGCTTCAGCTCTGGATAGTCGGGAGTAATGTCCTGAGCCACCTTTCGAAGGACAGGCTGCCCGTATGTATATATAGGAAGTATCATTTACTACTTGTAAGTTTTTATGTTGTAAGTTGTAAGTTTAATTATCTCAGCGAGTCCATGTAAGACTGCAGGATTATCGTTGCACTTATCTCATCGACGAGAGCCTTATCCTGACGTGCTTTCTTACGCAAACCGGCATCGAGCATGGTGCGATGGGCAAGAACGGAAGTGAAACGCTCATCAACATACTCAATAGGAATGTCGCTATGAGCTTTCTTCCACCTATTGACAAACGCCTCCACACGCTGAAGGTTCTCACTAGCCTGCCCATTGGTTTGCAATGGACGACCAATGACGACACGCTCCACCTGCTCGCGAGAGATATAATCGGTGAGATAGTCCCACAACAAATGAGTGCTGACAGTGGTCAACCCACCAGGAATAATCTTTAGTGGATCGGTCACTGCCAGCCCCGTACGTTTACGACCGTAGTCGATAGACAGGATGCGTCCCATCAGCGTTTTTTATTTGTTATAGAGCAACCAAGCGCCAGGATAAGCTCCTGTCAATTGGTCACGGCTTCTTGCTGCATCGATCTTATTGTCGAATGTAGTAGCAATAACGCGATACATGTTGCGAGCAGAATTATACGCAATCTGTGCGTTGTAACCTGCATTGTTGAGAGTACGTGTGAGTCCTTCTGCATTAGCCTTTACACCGAAAGAACCTACAACAACAGAGTATGCCTTGAGACCAGCACCGCTAACGAGTGTGAGGTTCTCCTGACGTACGCTTACATTATCGTAGTTTGTTGTTGCTGGAGCCTGCTGCTGAACTGGCTGCTGAACAACAGGATTTACTACTGGAGCCTGCTGAACTGGCTGCTGCTCAACCACCTGCTCCTGAGACTTTGCCTTCTCATAAGCCTTACGATAAGCGCTCTCTTTGTTTGAGCCACAACTTGACATTACTACTGCAGCAATAACGGCTGCGCTGATAACGAAAATCTTCTTCATGTTAATCGATATTTGTTAATTTAATTCCTTATTTCTATTAAATAGATTTATATTTTGTCGCAAAGGTACTAAAAAACATTCTAATTAGGAAACAATATGTGCCTAAAGTTTGTTAAATATGCAGTCAAATGCCTTGGTATAAGCAAAAAGAAAGATAGGTTTAGGGTTTTTAACACAAAAATACTTGCAATTAAAGAAAGAATTAGTACATTTGCACAAGAATTTTTACGTTTAACAATTAATTATCTATCGTTATGAAAACATTAGGTTACATCGGCGCATTCCTTGGCGGAGCCATTGCTGGCGCAGCACTCGGTATCCTCGCAGCTCCTGAAAAAGGTGCAGATACACGTTCGAAACTCACTTCTGCAGTGAAGGATTTCTGCGACAAGCACGACATCAAGCTCACTCGCAAGCAGGTGGAGGAACTCGTACAGGAAGTTCAGGAAGTTGACTCTGCAGAATAAAGAATTCGGGAACCTTCCCGCAAAAAAGAAAATCTATGGTGGTTTGGATTGAACATTACCAATCACTCCAAACCACCTAATTATTGACCCGTACGACGAAAGACATGTTCTCAACAGACCAAAACATAGAAAGCATTGCCAAACTGATAGAGGCATCGAAGAAATATGCTACACAAAGGATAAGATTGGCAAAGTTTGACATCATAGAAAAGGTGGTGCGCCTAATCACGGCACTCACCCTCTCCGTCGTGCTTCTGCTGTTAGCATTATTATTGCTCATATATCTTTCATTTGCAGCATCATACGCTCTCGCCTCCCTACTCGATTCATACGTTCTCGGATTCCTTTGCGTCACAGCGTTCTACTTCCTCGTATTCATACTCGTAATAATAAAGAGGAAAAGCTGGATTGAACGTCCTCTGGTGAGATTCCTTGCAAGCATACTGCTCGAATAGGAACAACGATTCACATTAATCACACGAGTTTACAAACAAAAAAAAAGACAGATAGGCTATGCAAACGAACGAACAAGAATATGATTCTCTCTTAGCCATTAAGGCAAAGAAGGCAGAACTGAGAACTGAAATAGATAAAAACGGGAAGGAAATAGCAAAGTTGTGGAACAGCATATTCCACGCAAAAAACACCAACCCTCTTTCACCTACCCAGAAGTTCCTTTCCTTCGCCACAACAAGTTCCGGCATAATAGACGGAGCACTGCTGGGATGGAAACTTTATAGGAAACTGAGAAAATAGCTCATAAAATAGAATTGCTATTGAAGTTATTTCCTTTGAAGATTTTTTCTATGTTCGCCACAATAAACGGCAAACGTGCTACGTTATTATAATGTAAGTAGCAAACGTTATACAAATCTCAAAGACAGACTGCCTATGAAGTATTTCTTTACTCTTGAAAAAAAATCTCCATCAAAGGAAACCATCAACATCATCAAACAGATAGCCTACACATACAGCGCTAAAAAAATTAACGGCAACGCGGAAATGATCCACCTTAACTGATAACGCATTTCCACGAGTCTAATCCAACCTATGACAATAGTTTCACCTTCTCTCCTTGCCGCTGATTTCCTGCATCTCGACAAGGATATCACAATGATAAATGAAAGCGAGGCGCAGTGGTTGCACCTCGACGTAATGGACGGTTCTTTCGTTCCAAATATCTCTTTCGGTTTCCCTGTTCTGGAAGCCGTAGCAAAGGCATGCACCAAGAAACTCGATGTGCACTATATGATTGAGAGCCCAGAAAGGTACATCAAACAAACAGCAAAACTCGGCGCAATGATGATGAACGTTCACGTGGAGGCTACCACACATCTACATCGCACAATACAGGAAATCCACGATGCAGGCATGAAGGCTGGTGTAACCCTGAACCCTGCAACCCCGGTCTCTACACTAGAAGACATCATCAAAGATGTGGACATGGTACTGCTGATGAGTGTAAACCCTGGGTTCGGAGGACAGAAATTTATCGAGAACACCATCGAGAAGGTAAAGAGACTGCGCAAGATGATTGACGAAAGCGGTTCAAAAGCACTCATTGAGGTGGACGGAGGCGTCCAGGAAGATACAGCTCCACGACTTGTAGAAGCAGGCGTTGATGTACTTGTTTCTGGCAGTTACGTTTTCAAGGCAGAAAATCCTAAGGAGATAATCCACCAGCTCATAAGTCTTTAAAGAAAGGAAATCCAAAAAGAGATTTATTATACCAATGTCAGTTCCATGTTATTCTGAACTGCCATCTTTCTCATGTTGATGAGTGCGTAGCGCATACGTCCGAGGGATGTATTGATGCTCACTCCTGTCGATTGGGCTATCTCTTTGAATGACATATCCTGATAGAAACGCATGAAGACAACCTCACGCTGGGTAGTTGGGAGAAATTCCATCAGCTTCTTGACATCAGACATTACCTGATCATTCACAAACAAATCCTCCCTGCTGACTTCCATAATTTCCCCATTAGAAAAATTAGAGAAATCATTCTCTTCATTAACATCAACTATATTATTCTGTTTGCGATGACGGAACCAGTCCATTATCGCATTATGAGCAATACGCATCAGCCAAGCAGAGAACTTACCGTTTGGAGTATATTTGCCTTTCTGAAGACACACGATAGCCTTGACAAACGTTTCCTGGAAGATATCGTTTGCCGAGTTTTCATCATGAACGACGAATAGTATATATGAGAAAAGCATTTCCTGTGTTCGACTAAGCAGAAGGTCGAACGCACGATTATCACCTTTTACATAGCAGACAGCCAACTCTTCGTTGGTCATCTCTGTCAGATTCTTCATTTTCTTAATTTTTTAGTTTAAGTAAATGTCTGTCTATAGGCTAAGTGTTTAAGTTAATAATCAATTTGTTTTTACAATAAGAAGACGATTAATCTTCATTTCTGTCTGCAAAAGTACATTTTTTTATTTACTTATGCAAATTTATTAACGCAAAAAAAGATAAAATAAGCAAAAAGCCACAATGAATACAGCAAAAGCATTCATTGTGGCTGGTTGTATGACTGGATAAAATATATCGCGAGATTTACTTTACCTTGTCAACGATGGCTTTGAAAGCCTGTGGGTTGTTAACTGCGAGGTCAGCGAGCACCTTACGGTTGATCTCGATACCTGCCTTGTGCAGAAGACCCATGAGTACAGAGTAGCTCATACCTTCGAGACGGGCAGCAGCATTTATACGCTGAATCCAGAGAGCACGGAAAGTACGCTTCTTGTTCTTACGATCACGGTAAGCGTAGGTGAGACCCTTTTCCCAAGTGTTCTTGGCAACTGTCCAAACATTTTTACGAGCACCATAGTAACCCTTGGTGAGCTTCAAAATTCTCTTTCTCTTAGCACGAGAAGCTACATGATTTACTGAACGTGGCATAGTTTTTTACTTTTTCAAAAATGTTCGACAATAGGATTAACGGAGAGACAGCAGATCACGAACCTGCTTCATGTTTGTACCATCTACAATAGTGTAACCGAGGAGATTACGCTTCTGCTTCTTGGTCTTCTTTGTAAGAATGTGGCTGTGGTAAGCGTGACGTCTCTTAATCTTACCTGTTCCGGTGAAAGAAAAACGCTTCTTTGCAGCGGAGTTTGTCTTAACTTTTGGCATTTTTTTGTTTATTTAAATTGTTATTAATTAATGGTGGCAACGCATATACCGGGCGTTACGCACTCTTTTTTCCATTCTAAGTAGATCTGAATTACTCTGCATCAGAATCCTGAAGTTTCTTCAAGATATCCTCACCGCCCTTTATATTGGCAAAGAGTCCTCCATTTGCAGGTGTTTCTGCATCTACATCAGCAACCATTTCTGCCTTGCTGTTTTCCTTAGCCTCTGCCTCGCGACGCTCACGATCGAGCTTCTGCTGACTCTTCTTTGCCTGAGCAGCCTTCTTTGGAGCAAGGAAAAGGAACATCTTCTTACCTTCAAGTTTAGGCATCTGCTCTACCTTTCCATATTCTTCAAGGTCATTTGCGAAACGAAGGAGAAGAACCTCGCCCTGTTCCTTAAAGAGGATAGAACGTCCACGGAAGAACACATAGGCACGAACCTTATTGCCTTCTTCGAGGAATTCCTTTGCATGCTTGAGCTTGAAATTGTAATCGTGCTCATCAGTCTGAGGTCCGAAGCGAATTTCCTTCACTTCTACCTTCACCTGCTTCTGCTTCATCTCCTTAGCACGCTTCTTCTGCTGGTAAAGGAACTTTGAATAGTCGATGATACGGCAGACAGGAGGCTGAGCATTTGGAGAAATCTCAACGAGGTCCACACCCTTTTGACGTGCGATGTCAAGGGCTTGGCGGGTTGGCATTACAGAGGATCCATCCTCATCTACGATACGCACTTCACGCACACGAATCTGCTCGTTGATGCGATACTGCTGCTTGTTGTTCTGTTGTTTTTTGTCTGTTCTCATTCAACTATTAAAAAAGTTCTGCTGAGCTGTATTTCCACGGCACACATCACCCAAATACGCTAAGCGGATGCAAAATTACTAAATTCTAACGAATTACATTAATCCCGCACTGAATATTATTTATCACTTTAATATTATTTAACAAAAATCAATCTTCATCACTTCAATTTACTCTGCAAATATGTGTTTATAGCCTTTACATGCTTTGCTGGATGAGTAACCTCGTTCCTTACCATATTGATTTCATTGAAGAACTGACTGAAGGCCGTCTGAACAGCATTCGGACGACGACGGCGCTTATCTGCACTCGGATTCACTACTACTCTGATGCCTTTAGCGACGAGCGAGATATCGATTTCTGCAGGTGCCATTACAGGATCCCCATCGTAATGAATATATCCCGGCTGCGACCTGCGAATATGCAGATTCTTCGTTCTGAAAGTCTTTATCTTTGAATTTTTGTCGATTGTCTTATTGAACATCTCGATGCTGATTCTCGGTGCCTCTATGATATCAAATGGTTCCATGACTATGACATCAAGGAGTCCGTCAGACATGCTTGCACTTGGCGCAATATATGCATCATTACCATACTGCGAGGCATTGGCACAGGAAACGAGGAATGCATCATAAGTAACTTCCCCTTCATCGAAAGTCATCTCATAGGTCTCTGGCTTATAGGCAAAACCTTCCTTAAGGACATTCTCAAGATATGTCACAGGTCCTCGCTTACCGGCTTCTGCAAACTTCGCACTTATAAAAGCATCAAATCCCATGCCGCAGGTACAGAAGAAAGGATGACCATCTATAATGCCATAGTCAAGGTCGTGAATCTCAAAATTATTAATTATTCCAAGTGCCCCTTTCACATTAAGAGGAAGCATCAGATGACGAGCAAGGCCATTTCCTGACCCACAAGGAATTACAGCAAGAGCAGTGCGACTATCCACCAAAGCCCTTGCAACCTCGTTTACAGTTCCATCACCGCCCACTGCAACAACCACATCAACACCGTCATTCTTTGCATTGCACGCAATCTCCTGTGCATGACCGGCATACTCAGTAAAAACAATATTGACATCAAAACGCTCTTTGTCAATATATTTTTCTATGAGCGAAGGCATTGATTTCTTATTCGCAGTTCCTGAAATCGGGTTTATTATGAAAACTATCCTATTTTTCGTCATTTATATTCTATACGGTATTCCCACCCCTATTTACTTTGTAAAAGAATGTAATTACGAGTGCAAATGTAGTAATTTTTGCCTAATTATAGAAGTTTATTCCTTGTTTTTTAATGAAAAAAAGCAATTATTTATGTTTTTATGCTATGATATACTTTTTTTTTTATAACTTTGCACACCGAAAAGTATAGATGACAGTTGTTATACAACCAAAATCGATTGGAATTCATACATTATAAATATAATGGGACAGTTACAAGAAAAATTTAAAAACTACCGAATCCCTCAGCAGTTGCAGGAGAAAGGTCTCTATCCTTACTTCCGCGAAATCACTAGCAAGCAGGGTACAGAAGTTTCCATGGGCGATCATCACGTGCTGATGTTCGGTTCCAATGCCTATACAGGTCTCGTAGGCGATCAACGCATCATCGATGCGGCTAAGGCAGCAACAGACCAATACGGAACAGGTTGCGCAGGAAGTCGTTTCCTCAACGGTACATTGGACATACACGTTTCGTTGGAAAAAGAATTGGCAGAATTCGTAGGCAAGGAAGAGGCTCTCTGCTTCTCAACTGGTTTCACCGTAAACTCAGGTGTCATCTCTGCTATCGGTGGTCGTGAAGACTACATCCTTTGTGATGACCGTGACCATGCTTCTATCGTTGACGGACGCCGTCTTAGCTTCGCAAAGCAGCTCAAATATAAGCACAACGACATGGAAGACCTTGAGAACATCCTCAAGAAGCTCCCTTATGACGCAATCAAACTCATCGTTGTTGATGGTGTATTCTCAATGGAAGGTGACCTTTGTAAGCTCCCTGAAATTGTTGAGTTGAAGAAGAAGTACAACTGTTCTATCATGGTTGACGAGGCTCATGGTCTTGGTGTATTCGGCAAGCAGGGTCGTGGTGTCTGTGACCACTTTGGTCTTACAGACGAGGTTGACCTTATCATGGGTACATTCTCTAAGTCTCTTGCATCTATCGGCGGATTCATCGCTGGCGACTGGGACACAATCAACTACCTCCGCCACAGCGCTCGCACATATATGTTCTCTGCTTCAAACACTCCTGCAGCTACAGCAGCAGCAAAGTGTGCCCTTGACATCATCAAGAGCGAACCAGAGCGTATCGAGAAGCTTTGGGATGTTACAAACTATGCTCTCAAGCGTTTCAAGGAAGAAGGATTCGAGATTGGCGAAACAGAGTCTCCAATCATCCCTCTCTACATCCGCGACATGGAAAAGACATTCGCTGTTACAGCAGAAGCTTTCAATCGTGGTGTATTCATCAACCCTGTAGTTCCACCTGCATGTGCTCCTTCTGACACTCTCGTGCGTTACGCCCTTATGGCAACACACACCAAAGAGCAGGTTGACCGTTCCGTAGAGATTCTTAAGGGAATCTTCCAGGAAATGGATATCATCAAGTAAAAATTCACTCTCTCAAATAAACAAAAAGAGGATAAGTCGATTGACCTATCCTCTTTTTTATATTCCTTTATTTTTCAAACTTACTTTTTCTCGGCATACTTCTTTGCTTGTTCAGCAATAAGTTCCTTATCCTCGAAATAATTGATACGCATAGCCTCACGAACTTCATTAAGAGTCTGAGCACCAACCTTACGAGCTTCCTCTGTACCCCTGCGAAGGATTTCATATACACCCTCGATATTTTGCTCATATTCCCTACGACGCTGACGCATTGGCTCCAGACGATCGTTGAGGACATTCAGGAGGAACTTCTTACAAGTACCATCACCGAGACCGCCCTTGCAGTAGTGGGCCTTCATCTCATCGAGGTTCTTATAGTCAGGAAGGAACTTCTCAAAGTCTGAATCCTGACAGAATGCATCAAGATAGATGAATACCGTGTTCTGATAGCTCTGCTCATTACCTTCTGCATCTGTATATGTACCCTCAAGATGACCAGGATCCTCAATATTCAGATGAAGTGGATCGGTGAA
Organism: Prevotella sp.; assembly: GCA_045627725.1. Taxonomy (GTDB): domain Bacteria; phylum Bacteroidota; class Bacteroidia; order Bacteroidales; family Bacteroidaceae; genus Prevotella. Next base: position 15,211 of record JAZQOH010000005.1, read on the forward strand.
CATAGAATTAACCTTCTTCTTCAGTTCTTTTGGAGTATCAGAGAGATAGATACAATTGCCAAGTGACTTTGACATCTTTGCTTTGCCATCAGTACCAGGAAGACGAAGACAAGCTGCATTATCAGGAAGGAGAATTTTTGGCTCAACGAGTGTTGGACCATAGATATTATTAAAACGACGAACGATTTCGTTTGTCTGCTCAAGCATAGGTTTCTGGTCCTCACCTACAGGTACCGTTGTAGCCTTGAAGAGAGTGATGTCGGCTGCCTGCGAGATAGGATAGCAGAAGAATCCTGTTGGTGTTCCACCTTCAAACTTTCTCATCTCAAGCTCCGTCTTTACGGTTGGGTTGCGCTGCAAACGCTGAACCGTAACAAGGTTCATATAATAGAAGGTGAGCTCTGTCAGTTCTGGTACAGCAGACTGAATGAAGATATTTGTCTTCTCCGGATCAAGACCTGCAGAGAGATAATCGAGTGCTACCTCAATAACATTCTGACGAATCTTCTCTGGATTGTCAGCATTATCGGTGAGAGCCTGGGCATCTGCAATCATCACAAAGATTTTGTCAAACTCCCCTGAGTTCTGAAGTTCTACACGACGGCGCAGAGAACCTACATAATGTCCGATGTGGAGCTTTCCTGTAGGACGATCACCAGTTAGAATAACTTTTTCCATTTTCGATGTTTATATTATTACTTATTTTAGTGCAAAGGTAATAAAAAAAAGCGAGAAAAGGAAGGTATCTAATTATATTAAACATAAAATTAGTTAATTGCGGGAATTTTGGCGCACGATATAGCAGATATATGAATAAATTTTACTACCTTTGCATTCGATTTTGAAATAATCAAGCCGATATGGCTCAGTTGGTAGAGCAACGCATTCGTAATGCGTGGGTCACGAGTTCGAGTCTCGTTATCGGCTCATCCGGAAATAAAAAGGATAGTCAAAAGGTTAGAAGTTTACTTTTAACCTTTTACTTTTTCCAAGAAAACAACTTAGATGCGGCAATAGCTCAGTTGGTAGAGCAGCGGCTTCCCAAGCCACAGGTCACGAGTTCGAACCTCGCTTGCCGCTCATAGGATAATTAGAAATGAAAGAAGGAGCATTCCTTTATTTCTTAGAAGAAGAAGAAAAGACTAAGCCAAAAATGACTTAGTCTTTTCTTTTGTATTTAAGTAATATATCTTCCGCCTTTTCATTTTTATGCTGTTCCAGATATTTGTCTATCTCCGGAGTCACATCTCCCTTGAAGAACTCAAAACCCAGAATCTTATTCACAACCTTCCATATACACTGCACATGAAGGTCGCGCTCATACTGAGAAGCATGCTGAAAGTCTTTTAACGGGAACTGGCTCAGCAGATATATACCGAGGCAATCTGGAACAATATATTCCCTCTTCATCTGCTTTCTCTGTTCCGCACTATAATATTTGGCATATATTGGATAGTTCTCACCAAGATACTTGTCAAGGGAAATGCCCACCTTGCTACCTGAGACAATCACGCTTTGTCCAAGGTCACCAATCAGCGTATAAACCTGCGGAAGCTCAATATCAGGATACATTTCCTTCATATTATCCAAGGCATCACACAGCATTTCATTTTCCTTGTCCATATTCATGAACTCAATCTCCACATCTTCCACAATGCGCGAAAGAGTAGAATCGCTATAGAATTGAGTAAGACGGACATTTATTCCCGGACTATCTATCGTTCCGATGCAAAGCAGATTCTCTATCAAAACTCGCGTCTCAAGCACATAGCGAGTCTTCATCTGTTGCAAAGCAGAATAGTCATTGGTAGTGAGATACCTCGACTCCAAAAGATCATATCGGTGAATAGGACATTCCTCCTGGCTGTCCCGAGAAACAAAGGCTTTCTCAGTACACCCTACAAGGCACAACATTGCAAGACCGCAAGCAACGATATGCATGAACAAGGAAAAATAATTTTTATTCAAGACCTATCCGATTAATGTATGCGTTTCCTATCATTTAGAACAACACAATTGCACATAATTAACAGTTATTTGCGCATTGCAGTTGCAAAGTTAACATTTTTTCTTTATTCTTGCAAATTTTAAGTAAAAAAATGTTATAATATATGTATTTTTGCAACAATTTATTTACATTAATCCTATCAACGATTGAAAGGACAACGCCATTCTTCCGATTAATACACGATAAGTCTGTCACCAACTCGTGGAGAATAATTGACATCGAGCCTATTCTTTGAATAGAGGCTCTTGAGTCGAATGCCATACATCTGAGCAATGGAATACAGGCTTTCTCCTGGCTTTACGATATGAGGCACCTTCTTATACTCCTTCTTAGCACGCTTCTGCTTCTTCATCAAATACACGACATCGCCTTCAGAAAGCTCCTCATGCTTGTTTCTCTCATTGTATTTGGCAAGCTTACGAGCGCTTACTCCAAGTTCCTTACCCAGAGAATAGAAGGTATCTCCCCTTCTCGCTCTCACATAATAGTTCTTATTATATGCAAACAACTGATGTGGCTGCTGTCCTTCAAGAATTGCATTCTTGCTCGTTACAGAATGATTAAGCACGAAACGATCATATGACTTCGCCTTATCATATTCATACAGCTTATATGTCTCAATAATACTTATGAGCGTCTGAGCATACACAGGATTCGTTGCATAGCCACACTCCTTCAATCCATACGCCCACGAGCGATAATCCGTAATCTTGTAGGCAAATAGTTTCTTATATCTTTCGCGCTCAAGGAAAATACTATGATCTTCATAGCTCTCACGAGGATTGTCATAGACACGGAAACACTCATCAGGAGCATCATCATTCTTACGCATCGTTCGCCCAGCCCACTCATGACATTTGATTCCGAAATGATTATTACCCATAACAGCCAGGGTACTCTTTCCTGCACCACTTTCAAGAAGTCCCTGCGCAAGAGTGATACTGGCAGGAATCCTATGTTTCAGCATCTGTTCAATTGCCAGATCCTTATACATATCAATATATGTCTGATACGATGAATTCCATTTCACCTGAGCCTGAACGCCATTGCCGATAGCGATGAGAAACAGGAAGAAGAATCCCAGAACCTTCTTTCCGTACGATATATTTAGTATCTTATTTTCCATAGAGAATATACAAAGAGATAAATTTGACTGAAATGCCATAATAAAAAAAAGATAGTCAAAAAGAACTTTGACTACCATTTTTCTTGTAGTGGGTACGGGAGTCGAACCCGTGTACCCGGCGTGAGAGGCCGGTATCCTAGGCCACTAGATGAACCCACCATAAATGTCTGACTCAAAAAATTGTAGTGGGTACGGGAGTCGAACCCGTGTACCCGGCGTGAGAGGCCGGTATCCTAGGCCACTAGATGAACCCACCAACAATACAAGAGAGATAAATGCGGAAGGTGGGGGATTCGAACCCCCGGTACGGTAACCCGCACGTCAGTTTAGCAAACTGGTGGTTTCAGCCACTCACCCAACCTTCCTTAGTGCAGGAAATCGATCTGTGCTAAATCATTTTCTCAATTGCGAGTGCAAAGGTAATATATTTTTTTCATATAACAAAATATTTCCCGATTTATTTTTACATTTATACGGATAAGAGACTATAGGAAACGAAAAACAACATTTCTGGCATACTAAAAAAAACGAAGAAAGCCCTCGGAAATGAATCCGAAGGCTTTCTTATCTATGTTACAATCAGCCGTACCTGAAAAATCAAGCAGATGACTGACTATGAAATGCAGTTGATTATTCAAGCCACTTGATGTAGCAGAAATCCTGACGGTGTGGGAGAAGATCGTTCTTTGGATACATACGAACACAAGTCTTGTATGCACCAGCATTGCTAAGTTCGATCTCACACTCGAATGTGTAGAGATTACCCTCCTGCTTAACAACCTTGAACTGATCAACCTTGTTAACCTCACGGTCAGAACCGCTCTGGTCGTTCTTGAGAGAAACGAGCTCAAGACCTACTGCATCGTTGAGACCCTGCTCATCGATAACATACTGGAGCTTGTACTTCTTACCTGTCTCAGCGCCCTCAGAGAGAACTGAAGTGTCAGAAGAAACAACCTTGATAGAATCCCAGCGCTCTGCAACTGTCTCCTTCCAAGAAGCGATTTCCTTAGCCATCTTATACTCGTCAGCATTTACCTTAGCTGAACGATCAGCGAGCTTGCAGTAGAACTTTGAATAGTAGTCGTCAAGCTGACGCTTCATTGTATAGTGAGGAGCGATAGTAGCGATAGAGTTCTTGATCACCTTAACCCAATCCTTAGAAATACCGTTCTTGTCCTTATCGTAGTAGAGAGGAACGATTTCGTTCTCAAGCATATTGTAGATAGTAGCAGCATCGAGCTGATCCTGGTGACCCTGGTTCTGGTATGTACGCTCCTGCTTAAGAGCCCAACCAGCACCCTGACGATAACCCTCTACCCACCAGCCATCGAGAACTGAGAGGTTTACAACACCGTTCATCTCAGCCTTCTCACCAGAAGTACCAGAAGCCTCGAGAGGACGAGTTGGAGTGTTCATCCAGATATCAACACCAGAAACGAGACGGCGAGCGAGCTGGAAGTCATAGTCCTCAAGGAAGATGATCTTACCGAGGAACTCAGGACGCTGAGAAATCTCGAAGATGCGCTTGATAAGTCCCTGACCAGCACCATCAGCTGGGTGAGCCTTACCAGAGAAGAAGAAGAGAACTGGACGCTCTGGATTGTTTACGATCTTAGCAAGACGCTCAAGGTCTGTGAAGAGAAGGTGAGCACGCTTGTAAGTAGCGAAACGACGGCAGAAACCGATCATAAGAGCATTAGGGTTGATGCGTTCGAGGAGAGAAACCACACGAGCAGGATCGCCCTGGTTCTTAAGCCATGACTCTGTGAACTTCTCGCGGATATACTTCACGAGCTTGTTTTTGAGAGCCTTACGTGTCTCCCAGATCTCAGCATCTGGACAATCGTAGATACCGTGCCAGAGATCCTCATTTGACTGATCCTCATAGAAGCCCTTCTTGAGATACTTGTCATATACCTTACGCCATTCTGTAGCACACCATGATGGGAAGTGAACACCGTTAGTTACATAGCCAACGTGGTTCTCCTCTGGATAGTAACCGTTCCAGATGTTAGAGAACATCTTCTGTGATACCCAACCGTGGAGCATAGATACACCGTTAACCTCCTGACATGTGTTACATGCGAATGTTGACATACAGAAACGCTCGTTGTCGTCTTCTGGGTTTGTACGACCCATACCGATGAACTCGTTCCATGTGATGCCGAGCATCTGAGGATAGCCACCCATGTACTTACCGAAGAGGTCCTTGTCGAAATAGTCGTGACCAGCAGGTACTGGAGTGTGAACAGTATAGAGGGAAGAAGCGCGAACAACTTCCATAGCCTGGTTGAATGAGAGACCACTCTTCACGTAGTCAACAAGACGCTGGAGGTTGCAGAGAGCAGCATGGCCCTCGTTGCAGTGGTAAACCTGCTTCTTGATGCCGAGCTTCTCAAGCATGAGCATACCGCCGATACCGAGGAGAATCTCCTGCTTCAGACGGTTCTCCCAGTCACCACCATAGAGAGCGTGAGTGATAGGTCGGTCATACTCAGAGTTCATATCGTTATCAGTGTCAAGGAGATAGAGCTTTACGCGACCTACATTAGCCTGCCATACGAGAGCGTGAACCATATAGTTCGTATAAGGAACGTCAACAACTACCTGATTGCCATTCTCGTCGAGAGTCTTGGTGATAGGGAGTGAGTTGAAGTTCTGAGCGTCATAGTTAGCAATCTGCTGACCATCCATAGAAAGGCTCTGCTTGAAGTAGCCGAAACGATAGAGGAAGCCGATACCACACATATCAACGTTAGAGTCAGAAGCCTCCTTGATATAGTCACCAGCAAGCATACCGAGACCACCAGAGTAAATCTTCAGAGAGTTGTGGATACCAAACTCCATTGAGAAGTAAGCTACAGAAGGACGGTTAGCGTCAGCAGGAACTGACATGTACTCCTGGAAGTGCTTGTAAACAGCCTTCACGTTAGCCATAATCTTCTTATCCTTCACAATCTCTTCCTTACGCTCGTAAGAAAGGAGCTCGAGAAGCTGTACTGGGTTATGAGCAACCTTTTCATAGAGATCCTCATCGAGGCTACGGAACATTTCACGAGCATCGTAGTTCCATACCCACCACATGTTGTGAGCAATCTCATCGAGGCACTTCAACTCTTCTGGGAGAGTTGACTTTACGTTAAACTCCTTCCATACAGGGGAGTTAGCATAATCTGCTTTGATTTTCATAATCTTGTTATTATTTTGGTATTAATTAAGTATTTACTTCTTTTTTCAATGATTCGATTTATCGAGATTTCGATTGCTCGATTTATCGAGATTTCGAGAACTCGAGAAATTCTTTCTATTATCTCTCTGCTGCCTTACGGAGAGCGAGGTCGTATGCCTGCCAGTAATACTTTATGAACTCACTCCAAAGAGCTTTCTTAGAGAGCTTGTCTGCATTAGCACGACACTTCTTCACCTGAGCATCAGTCATAGCGCTGTATTCCGCTACGGTATCCTTGATGGCATCAGCCACCTCAGAGAAGTTGTAGTCAGTACGATGAATAGTCTTCACGCCATCCATTATCTCACTATAAGCCCCCTTCTCGCTGTTTGCCCAAAGACCAAAGCCAGCAAGGTCGGTAGTAACACAAGGCACCTTGAATGCTACAGACTCAAGAGGAGTATATCCCCATGGCTCATAGTAAGAAGGATAAACCGAGAGATCCTTACCTATAATAATATTATAATAAGGTACGTTGACGATACCATCCTTACCGTTGAGGTAACAAGGAATGAAGATAAGCGTTACCTGATCATCTTTAAGGTTCCACATATCGTTGTGCTTCATCATGTTGAGCACATTATCGTGTGGCATATTATGGAGCCAGTGGGTAAGCATTGGGAGTTCGAGAGGAGTGTCAAACTTCTTACCGCTCTTCACGCGCTCAATAAGGTCCTCACGAGGATCACCTACCCATGCTGGAACCTCTACGAAAGCGATAACACGCTTCTTGAGATCCTTATCGCGCTTCAGTCGATTCATAGCCTCGATGAATACATCGATGCCCTTGTTGCGGAACTCATAGCGACCACTTGTGCCTACCACGAGTGTATCCTCTGGGAAGTCAATACCTGTGAGGCAGTTAGCCACCTGAAGCATAATCTTTCTTGCTGCCTTGCGGTTTGCTGTAAACTTAGCACCCTTTGGCACGAAATCATTCTCAAAACCGTTAGGGAGAACAAAGTCCACCTCCTTGTCCATCAGTTCCTTACACTCCGTTGCTGTGATATCACTCACGGTTGTGAAGCAGTCACAGTTGTGAGCACATTGTTTCTCGATAGAGTGCTTAGCCTGCATATTGAGCTCATCTGCCATCTGATCGCCGTTGTAAGCCCAAAGATACTCATAGAGAGGCTTGTTGTTGCCGGCAATGGAACGACCGATGCTCGTAGCATGTGTCGTGAATATTGTGCCGATCTTTGGAAGATACTTCTGGATATAGAGAAGACCCATACAAGTCATCCACTCATTAGCATGATAGATAACCTTCTTATCCTGCAACTTATTGAAAGCATAGATGCTCTCCACTACCTTCGCAGCAGCATACGAGAACATATTTGCCTCATCATAGTCGCCATATCCGTTCATGGAATTAACCTGATAGTTGTTCCATGCCTCAAAATAAATCTTGTCCCTCTCTTCGTAGAACTGTTCAAAATCCACGAGGATTGCTATTGGCTGTCCTGGAATGTCCCAGCGTCCAACCTTTACCTTCAGTCCCTCTTTCGCTGCATTCTTGCTCCACTTTGCAAGAACCTTCTCATCTTCGATGAAATAAGGGCTCTTATTCTCATGCCAACAATCAGGGCCAATGAAAATAATCTTGTCCGTCATTGCATCCTGCAAGGTCTTCGCTCTTGTAGAGAGTACGGTGTAAATACCGCCGACCTTATTACAAACCTCCCAACTTGATTCGAAAATATAATCAGGAGTCATCAAATCTTTTAGCATAAAATAAGCCTACTTTAAGTTTAAACTTTGTGCAAAGATAACACAAAATATACAAAAATATATCCATTTTCTGTAAAAAAATGCAAAAAATGGCGCAATAATTGATTTACATTGTGTACTTTTGCATATAGAAAAAATAAATCTACTAATTCTTAACATGAAACTTTTCCTACGATTTCTCCTTTTCGTCGGCATTTTCTCGATGGTTTTCCATAAGACGACCCTCGCATATAGCAATGCTATAAATGACGACAATCCGACCGAAAACAGCATCTTCAACACGACCATCGGTTGCGATGAAGAGCAGGTGGATATCTACATGGACTTCACCAATCAGGCGATGACCATACCCGGACAGGACGTCTTCGGCGAGATGGCAGGCTACATCAAGGCGAGATACGACTCCCGCTATTGGATGATAACCTCTGCCGAGATTGACAAGAAGGGACTTACTGCCACCATAGAAGTCATCAACGACTACGGCTCAGAGGACCTGACAGCTACTATCACCTATAATCCGAAGGATTCCACATACACCCTTCGCCAGAAGGAAGGCGCTGTCATCAAGTTCGCCAAGAACCGCAAATGGCAGAAACTCCCAAAGGTACTCGTTTTCAAAAAGAAATAAATATCGAAACATCGAATTATCGAATTATCGAAACATCGTAACATCGAAATCCCGTAATTAAAAAAAATCATGCAACAATATCTTATCCTCCTTCTATTATCCCTCTTCCCTATCGTTGCTTCTGCACAGGTTGACAACGGCTATCACATCAACGACTGGAAGTATGATGCAAAGATACATGCCGACAACGTATGGGATGTGACAGAGACGATGACCGTGACCTTCAACGAACCTCGCCACGGCATCTATCGCTACATTCCTCGCTTGTTCGTACGCCATAAGGACACCAATGGCAGCGATGCGAAGTTCACCTATTATACTGCTATCGACAGCATCAGCGTGAACGGATATAACTTTGAGGCATACAGCAACGATGACAGCCAGGAGAATATCGTTCTCCGCATAGGAAATGAGAACATCACTCTCGAAGGTCAGCATACCTATATCATATCCTATCGCATACATTATCCCGATGACCGTTATGAGGTAAGCGACCAGATATTCCATTCCGTGCTGGGTGCTGACTGCAATACCAGCATCGACAATTTCTCTTTCCGTCTGCATTTCGACAAGCCTCTGCCACAGGATATCAAGTCTCTCCTGCATATCTATAGCGGAGAATGGGGCTCTACGGGCAATGAGATGAGTGTCGGTTCACATGCATCCCGCAACGAGATAAGCGGCAATGTGAGCGACATCGAGCCTTACAAAGCAATCACCATTGCTGCAGAACTGCCTGAGGGCTATTGGGAGGGAAGCAAGAGCGAGAGCAGTTTCTGCTTCTATCTCTTCCTCGCTATTGCCGCAATCTTCTTCCTCCTCACCATGGGATATCTCATCTTCCATCGTCGCCAGCGCCCAGTCACGGTGTTTGAATACAGCGCTCCAGAGGGTATCAGCTCGGCAGAGGTAGGTGTTATAATAGATGACAGCGCCGACCTCTCTGATATCAACAGTCTCATAGTATGGTTTGCATCAAAGGGATACCTGAAGATTCGCGAGACAGAGGACAAGAAGGATTCTGACATCGAGCTCACCAAGCTTCGCGATTTGCCTGATGATGCTCCTAAATATCAGAAGAACTACTGGAAAGTATTCTTTGAAAAGAGTGACACCGTCCTTCTTTCCGAACTTGGCGACCGTCATATAGAGATTGCCAAGGCTATCTCTTCCCTGAGCAATCACTTCCATGGGAAGACTTCCCTGACTCACATACATTGGCGTTCTGTCATCACCTTCCTCCTCTTCCTATGCTTCGGTGCCCTCACTTTCTGCAGGAGCAGCAGCGTGATGCAGCTTGATTCCGACAAGATTCTCTTCGGTACTCTCCTTTGGGCGTTGCCGGTATTCCTTGTTGCCTTGATTCGCATCGCCATGTCCCAAAAGGATATGATATCAAGTTTCCGTAGCCGACTCATCCAATACCTTATTATAATATTATTAGGTGCTGCGGAATGCCTCGTCTTCTGGCTCTTCCTCTGGAACGAGAACGACTCATTCTTCTCCCTCCCTGTGGCCCTCGGCCTCATCGCAGGTGGCTGGCTCACAGCGCTTTTGGCTGGCAGGATGATACGCGACTCAGAGTATCGCAAGGAGAAGATGGCTCTCTTGCTCGGTTTCAAGGACTTTATCGAGAAGTCTGAGTTGCCTATGCTCAAGCAGCAGGTGGATGAGAATCCATCTTATTTCTTCGACGTTCTGCCTTATGCCATGGTCTTCGGCCTTACAAAGAAGTGGCAGAAGAAGTTCAAGGAGATTGACATCCAGGCTCCTGACTGGTATCAGCCTTACTCCACTACCGGCACTATGAACGGTCTCATGGCGAGTGACCATATCACTCGTGCCATGTCCCATTCCATAAAGGATTCTATCACCATCGCAAGTCACGATCCTAACGTAGGTGGCAAATCTGGAGGTTCCCACGGCGGTTTCTCTGGAGGATTCTCCGGCGGAGGCGGCGGTGGAGGCGGCGTCGGCAGCTGGTAGGTTTGAGTGAAGAGTGGAAAGTGAAGAGTGAAGAATTAAAGTTACAATATACAAACCATAAATATACAACATACAAGATTAAATATACAACATACAAATAATAAACATACAACATACAAACCATAAATATACAACATACAAGATTAAACATACAATAAGAAAACATGTACAACCTAAACAAAATACGTAAAACAGCATTGCTCGCGCTGGGTATTACATTGGCTGGCAATGCACAAGCGCAATTGTCCAGCAACCCCGACAAGTTCCTGGGCAACATCACTACGTCTGGCAGAGTGGAGTATGGCAATGAAAAATTCTATACCCTCTGGAACCAGATAACTTGTGAGAACGAAACAAAATGGGAGTCCGTGGAAGGTACTAACAACAGTTTCAACTGGGGTGGTGCCGACAATGCCGTCAACTATGCCAAGACTCACAATTTCCCATTCAAGTTCCATGCGCTCGTATGGGGATCACAGTATCCGAAATGGCTTGAGAGCCAGACTCCTGAGCAGCGCTACAAGGAGATAGTGCAATGGATGGATGCCGTCAAGAAGAAATATCCAGACCTCCAGCTCATCGATGTTGTCAATGAGGCTGTATCCGGTCATCAGGCAGGCACAAAATACTTCATCGAGGCACTCGGTGGTACTGGCACTACTGGCTACGACTGGATTATCAAGGCATTCGAACTTGCCTATGAGCGTTGGCCTAATGCTATCCTTATCTACAACGACTTCAACACGTTCCAATGGAATGTGGATCAGTATATCGACCTCGTGAAGACACTCCGCAACGCCGGAGCGCCTATCGATGCCTATGGATGTCAGTCGCATGACCTTACCGACTGTAGTCTCACTACTTTCAAGAATGCGATGACAAAGTTGCAGAATGCGTTGAAGATGCCTATGTACAGCACGGAGTATGACATAGGTACCACAGATGACAACAAACAGCTTCAGCGCTATAAGGAGCAGATTCCATATATGTGGGAGCAGGATTATGTTGCCGGTGTCACTCTCTGGGGATATATCTATGGCCGAACATGGACAAACGATGGCAAGGATGCCAATGGCAATACCATCAACTCCGGTCACTCTGGCATCATCAAGGACGGAAAGGATCGCCCTGCCATGACCTGGCTCCGCGAATATATGAAGAGCGATGCTGCCAAGAATGCAAAGAGTCCTTTCCCTGGCATGAAGAAGGAAGCTTCAGTATATATCAAGCCTGCTGCTCTCAATATTGAGAAGGGTAAGCCTGCGAAGATTCTCGTTCGTGCAGCCATGAGGACAAAGACTATCGAGAAAATCGAACTCTATGATGTCACTTCATCAACAAAGGGCACCCTCGTCTCTACGATGACAGAGGCACCTTACGAGGCTTTCTATACCCCTTCCACAACAGGATCGAAGACTCTCAAGGCAATAGTAACAACTACAGACGGAAGCACTTACGAGCGCTACGGAGCCGTAACATCTTGCAATCCTCGAGCAGCCTATAAGAACACTCCTCAGGAACTTCCTGGCGTTCTTCAGGCAGAGAACTTCGATACCGGTGCTGATGGCATCGCATTCCATGACAGCAATTCGTCAAAGCAGGGCACAGGCTCAAGCTATCGCACCGATACTGGTGGCATAGACGTTGAGAAGGGTGGCACAGGATACACCGTTGGCTACACCGAGGTGGGCGAATGGATGGAATATACTGTCAACGTGAAGGAGGCAGGAATATATTCTTACGACATCTACTACTCCGCCCCTTCAGCTAATCCTGAGATAAACCTTGCCCTCAACACGGCAGGCGACCTCACATTGCTCACACCAGAGAAACTCGCTCTTCCTAACACCGGCGACTGGTCTTCATTCAAGACTGTTCACGGTCGTTTGCTCCTCCCTCTCAAGGAAGGAGAGCAGATTCTTCGACTCACCATTGCTGGTGGTTCTGAGCAATATGTCACAAACATTGACAAGATTACCTTCAACAAGGTTGATGTGAACGAGGATATCGTTTTCTCTCTGGCAAATGCTCCAAAGACAGCCATGATGAAGATAACAAATCCTATCACCCCTGAGATTCAGTCGCCAACGGAGATAAAGAACGTTAAGTATTATATTGACGGTATTCTCACAAAGACCGTTACCGAGGCGCCATTCACTTTCGAATATGCTCCTACCGTCAAGGGCACATACAGCATCATGGCAATAGCCACCGATGTAAACGACAAGCAGTCTAAGATTGCCTCCCACAACATCGAGGTAGTGACCTATCGCATGCCTTACAAGGAAATTGACATTCCTGGCATAATCGAGGCAGAGGACTTCGACCAGGGCGAGGAAGGACTTTCCTTCCACGATTCCGACACAAAGGATGAAGGTGGCGCGAAATACCGTACCGACAATGCTGGCGTTGACATTATCAAAGACAATGATGCCTATGCACTTGGATACCTGACAGAAGGTGACTGGACAGAATACACCATCAATGTGAAGGAGAAGTGCAAGGTAACCTGCAAGGCAAGGGTAAAACGCGGCAAGATAGCAGGAACATTTAATATTTTAAAAGTCAACAACAAGACACTCAGCACACTCTGGTTCCTGAGAGTCAAGAGCGCAGAGGAAGATACAGAATATGAGACTGTTTCAAACTCTACCGAGCGTGAATTTACGCCAGGTAAGTATGTCATTCGCATTTCTGTATCAAAGACCGTTGACTTCCTTATCGATAATATTGAGTTCGTTGATGTCAACTCTACTGGCATCGAGAACGCAGTAGAGGTATCAGATTGCACATACTCTATCTATAGCGTTTCAGGCTCTTATGTGGGTAAGGTTACAGCCAATGGCAGTCGTGAGCTCAAGGACAAGATAAAGGCTCTCACCGGCAAGCATGGCATCTATGTTGCCAAGAATGCCATCAGCGGTTCTGCTTCTAAGATTATGGTAAAATAAACAAACGAAGCTTCTCACATTGTGTTGCATAGCTTCTCACATTGAGTTGCATAGCTTCAGCACATGTAAAGCATAGCTTTAGCACATCTGTTTGCCCCAAACTCACCTCGAGTTTGGGGCATTTTATAGTCTATCAAAATACACGATATCTAAAGCTTTGCTTTAGGTGTGCTAACTCAGCCTATTAGGCATCCTAACTCAACGCTTTAGGTACCCTAACTCAATGCTTTAGGTTTCGTCCGAAATCAAACGAAATTAAAAACACTCCTCACTCCTCATATTCTGCATATAACCTTTTGATTAATAGGGTGATATCTGAATGAGGAGTGAATGAAGAGTTATGCATAGTTCTAAGCACCCATGAAGAGTGTATGAAGAGTCGCAAACCACTCTTCATACATCCATTTATCTTATAATCAACAAGATACAGGATATTTATGAGGAGTGAAGAGTTAAAGCATAAATTCGTTGAGATTCAGTCATCGCGACTCTGCTCTCGCCAAAAAATAATAGTTTCATCATTTTGCCTACACCCTACACCAAGCACTACCAAACGCATTGATTCTTAATATCTTATCTATGGTGTAGGGTGCCGATTAACCCTACACCACCCTACACTCACCCTACACCGCACCAAACGCTTTGAAATACAGAGTGTTATCCTACCTCTGGTGTAGGGTGTAGGCATTTTTTTAATTCATATCATTTTCCTATCTTCTTAATCATGTTGAGCAACAATACGTTAAGTTTTTCAGCCACATTGAAATCGTACGAAATTCCTGACTTCTCACAAGAATAGGATACATTCTCCGTGGCCAAAGACTTCAGGACACGTCCAATAGTATCAGAACTCGGAACCCGTGTATTTGGGCGTAGCGAGAACTGAGGAGCAAGCATGTTGACATCCTCCAGACGGTCACCACCGCAAAGGAAGTTGCAGAAGAGTGTTTAATCCACCTCGCTATATTGAAATGCGTTCCAACTCGCATCTCTCTTGCCAAGGCTCGAATCTACGAGTTTGCCGAGACCAAGACGCTCAAAAAGCTCCATGATCTTAAAAATTCCACCATAAGATGCTATTATTTCAGATTTTATTTGTACCTTTGCCATGTCATTCTATGATTTTGTTGAATTTTGGTTCGCAGCACAAATTTAGGTGAAATTATTGACATGGCAAAATCCTGAGTAACTTTTTGTTGCTCAGGAACTTATAAAAATAGTTAATTATTTCGCTGCGGGTTTAAGGTTTTTATCAAAAAAAAAAATGTAACTTTGCAACGGCGTGCCACCATACTCTCTGAAAGGACATACGGATGAGTGGAAAACGACACGCTACGAAAGCGTCAACGGTGCTTTGTCTATTAACCTATTGAGCAATTTTAAAAAACATTCCGCTTTCTAATAAGATAGTAGGAGAAGAATGTTGCAAGTATGGTTAACCAAGTCTATTATCTTCCCCATTTTTGTTTCACTATTGTTGGTGACAGAGATGGAAGATTTGGCGTTATTAGCAAAACTTATTGAGATATTTTCGTATACTAATCTTAAATAATAACAATATATCCTATGAGATGTCCCAAATGCAATACAGAACTGAAACCAGGTTTTCGATTCTGTCCAAAATGTCGCTGTAGAGTAGATGAACAACAGTCAACACCATCTGTATCCCTACAGACAAACAGTTATGGAACTACAAATTCGTCGGCTGACAATCCAAATCCCGTTAAAGGAGAGACAGTAAAGAATAAGGCTATTTGGACATTATCTCCATGCGAAATAGTGCGTCACATCACCGAGAAAGAACTCGCAGAGATGGATGCTGTAAGCGGTGTTTTAATCGAACAAGGTGTGACAGCCATCATTTATACGGACGGTAAATTGGTCGAGCGTATGGATGGCGGTGTTTATAATTTCATTAACAATGGAGATATTGATTTCCTAACAAAAGGCATACAGCAGTCATATGCCGACAGTTCATTCATGAAGCGTCTGTGGAAAGGTATCTGCAACCTCTTCTCCAGCAAGAAGGAAGGTGCTGATGATGCTGCCAATGGCAAGTCAGGAATGACCGTCGATGAGGCAATCCGTAAGTTGACGGAACGCAGTCTCTTCTCCGTATATCTCATACGAACAGGAGCGTTCCATGCTATGTTTGGTTCGCGTATGGGCAATGAAGGCAGAATGGAGTTTGCTCCTATCAGAGTAAGGACACAATATCTGGATGCCACCGTAGGAATCACTGTGTCAATGTCTGTCTCTGACCCTATGATTCTTGTACAGCGCTATATGGCAGGCAAGAACAGTTTTACTCTTGCCGATGTGCAGCAGGCTATCATGCCAGACGTTGTACGCGTAGTACAAAACGGTTTGGGAAATGTTGAGCTGACAAATGGACGAATGGATAATGCTACAGAAACGGCACTATCCCAGCAATTGTTGGATATCAACAGATACCTGGAAGGTCTGCGGATTGATCGTGTTGTCAGTATCGTTACTGACGATGAGGCACTTGCACGCTTGCGTGATGTCGCACGCGAGATGTACCTCAGCGAGAAAGAACTGGATAACCTCATCCGTACCAACGCATTCAAGAATCGTCTTGCAGCAGAACAGAACAACGCACGTTTGTCACAGGCGCGCAGCGAGATGGATATCTCCATTGCCTTGGATGAAATCAACAAGGATAAATTGTTACACGAGGAGGAACTGGAGCGCATGAAGCAGATGCTTGCCAGTCAGCGCATTATTCAGAATGCCACTACCGAAACAGATACGTCGGCTGCTCTGCTCAAACTGCGCCAGAGCCAGATGCTCAACGCAGAAGAGATGCTCAAGGTAGAGGACAGTCTGAAGAATAACCGTTTCCAGCGAGAACTCGTAGCAGAGAACATGCGTTTGGATGGTCTTAGTGCCTTGGCTTTAAAGAAACAACAGATAGCCGATCAGCTTGAAGACATGAGCCGTGAGAGAAGCATGCGTCATGGCTTGGAAGATGCACGTCATAATACCACCCTGCTCAATGAAGAACTGACGCAGCATGGTATGATGGACAACTATCGCGACCATCGACACGAAGTGGAGTTGGAACAACGCCGTCGCGAGGAAGAACAAAGGATAGCAATGATGCGCAGTAGGCAGGAGCTGGCTATGCAGGGTATGCAGCAAATGCTACAGATGGATATGATGCAGGACGATGCTGAACACCGTCGCAAGATGGACTTTGCACGAATGGAGCATGAAGAGCGCATGGCGGAACAGGAGCAGAACTTCCAGGTGGAGATGATGAAGAGTGACTATGCTCACATGTCGGCACAACAGATAGCAGCGGCACAGATTTCCAAGATCGATGCATCAGCACAGGCAGAACTGGCACACTCACTTGGTAGCGAAGGAGAGAATGCCATTTTGCGACAGCAGATGGAGCGTGATGAGATACGACGCAGGGAGGATATGATGCGTGAGCGTGACATGATGGATCGCATGGAACGCATGGCTGGTCGTACGCAGGACGCATTTTCTGCCAATCAATACGCAGCAATGCAGCGCGAACGTGAACGCACGCAGGACATGCAGCAAATGAAAGATGAATACCGACAGCAGATGCAGCATGAACAGGAACGCATTGACAATACACAAAAGCAGTCCTTGGATTACATTACACGCACTCAAAAGGATGCTGGCAATGCAGAAAAAGAAAAGCAAAGCGGACAAGATTAACTTTTAAACTCAGAAAAGAAATAAAACAATGACAAGAAGATATTGTGTACATTGTGGCAAAGAGATAGACGAAAATTATAGAGATTTCTGCCCACACTGTGGAATGGAACAACCTGTTATGGATCAAGGTTCCGGTACCCAAGACAACCACATAGAGAATCATTACAACCGCGACATGAGTGTTCACGACAATCGCAACATGAGTACAAATGACAATCGTGACATGAGTACTCACAACACCAGCAATGTAACGAATCACACGACGAACGTGATTAACATTCAAGGTGGTTCCGACATTGAATCCTTGACACCCGAGCAGCAAGAGGAACTCTATTACAACGAACGTATCTTGCTGGAGAAAAGCTTGAAAGAAGCAAAGGATGAAACAGTATTCGCTTATGAAATGGCTACAATTGACAACCAAGAGAAATCAAAAGCGATTAATCGTTTGGAGGCAAGCCGCCGCCGTATTCTTGTCCAGAAATATCAGAAGGAATTTACCAACAAACGACGACAAGCTACTGCAAGTGTAAGACCTGCGCCAGTATCCGACCAATATCTTTCACGTGAGTCTGCCCGAAGCATTGGACAGAATGTCAGAATACAACCCACCGCAGAACCTACCAGTTCCAATTCGTCTTCGAGAAGTACGGCAAGTGATGAAAGCAATGGTGGAGTCCTGAAGGGTTGCCTCGTACTTGTAGTAGTAGCTGTGTTAGTGATCTGGGGATTCCGCAGTTGCATAGGATGCAGTGGCAGCGATGAGACAAACCAAGAGGATAGCCTACGGACTGAGTTAACAAATGATGTTCGTGCAGAAGAAGAAACCAATTCCGAGAACACGAAATCGAAGAAAAAAACGAAAGTCGAAAGAAATACAACGTCAACTTCTACAACATCTTCGGATGAACCAACCAAAGAAAGAACTGACAAACAAGAAGCTCCAACGGAAGCAACAACACCTGCCCCTTCGACATATTCTGCTGTCGCAGAAGTAACCACCGCAACACCTTCTGAACTGGTGTCACGTGGTACCAAGGCCATACGTAAGATGGATTATGATACGGCAGCACAACTACTCAAGCATGCTGCCGACAAGGGTAGCACCGAGGCATACTATCATTTAGGATTGCTCTATAGCAACAATAACTATGACCGTGCAAACAGACAGACTGCCATCAACTATTTCACTATGGCAGCTCGCGCTGGTAACACCAATGCTATGTACGAATTGGGGAACCTGTATAGTGGTCGCGACAATGCCCAGGCTCGTTCGTGGTATGAACAGGCAGCAGAGCGTGGACACAAGAAAGCAGCCAGCAGACTTCAATAGAATTTTAACATAATAAACTAAAGAAAATATGAAAAAGACATTTCTAACTATCATTAGCGCCGTTACGCTGACATTCATTCCTTTCACGGCAACAACCACATCTGCTCAAAAAACAGACAAAGTTTTAAAAGGTGTTGGCAACGTTTTAAACTCCATAACAGGTATTTTGGGCGGATCTAAAAATAATTCTACCACAAAAACCCAAACCCAAACATCAGAGACAGAAAATCCAAGTACTACCACGGTAACAGAAACAAGACCGGACGGCAAGACAATGAAAATACAGAGCGTGCATCCAGATTTGAAGGTTCGTGTGAAACGATGCGTTGCCGCCCAGAAGAAGGTGTTGATAACAGTTGAGATAACCAATGTATCAGAACAGGATGACCACTTGCAGTTTAACAATTGGCGATATTCAGCAGTGGATGACGGTGGTAACGAGTACTCTGGTAGCCAAATACAGATTTATACGCAGGGCAACCAAGCTAACCAATTTGACCTTGTGTCTGATGTGAAGAAGACTGTAGAGATTCGTATTAATAATGTTCCTACTTCTGTCGAAAACATTGCACGACTTATGTTGCCTATAGATAGATCCAGCATTTTCCCAACGGGCAACATCATCCTGCGCAACATTCCTATAGACAGAGATGAGGAATAACCACTATGGCAGAAAAAAAAATACAACTTGACGAACAACTTATAAGGCTTATCCTTCAGGATACCATAGACTTCCTTCATCCCATCGCGGATGAAGGAAGTCAGGATTGTCAATGCATGATTGACAACCTGCAAGCTATACTGCCTTATGCAAAAAAAATTGTAAGTTTCATCGTTACGAGAGAGCAACTGGAGCAGCTATTGAAAGTGTACGGCTATTTGGGGAACGTATTTACATACTTACAGGAAAGCAATGCACCAGAAGAAGACACGCGAGACTGTTATTTCCAACTCGTTGAGGTTTGCATATTACTCTATTGGCTTGACATGCCATTGGATGAACACACTGCAAGCGAAATGGTGAAGATATTCGCTGTTGTAATGAAGAAACGCAGTATTGAGAGAGGGAGACAAACTTCCACATCTTCTTCTCCATCTACATCTTCTTCTCCATCATCAGCCACGTCACCGTCCTCTCCTACTGTTTGTACACAAGACTCCGCAAATCCATTAGAGAAAGAGATAAGAACGCTGGAGATAGAGTTAGGTGAACACTTGCCACATATTACCATTACCAGTTTCTCGCAAGACAAAGACTATGAGGCAGAATTGAAGAGACTGACGGGATTGGGGTCTGTCAAGAAAAGTCTGACAGAGCACATTGGCAACTATCTGATGCTGAAAGAACGTCAGGCACTTCACCCCGACATACATCAGCAACTTTCCTTTAATACCATATTCAAGGGAAGACCTGGTACGGGTAAGACTACCGTGGCACGCCTGTTAGCTGGTATCATGCGAAACAAAGGGATTATTACGAGCGGTCACTTAGTGGAGGTAGATGCCACCACTCTCATCAACCCTTATATCGGCGTGTCTGCAAAAATTGCCAAGTATGTAGCCTTGAAGGCTATTGGAGGCATTCTTTTCATTGATGAGGCTTATGCCCTTAATGGTGGAAAAGGCAAACACAGTGATGCTGGAAAGGAAGTCATAGATGCTTTGACTCCAATTTTTGAGAATTATCGCGACCGCCTTGTGGTAATACTTGCTGGATATAATAAGGAAATGGACGAAATGCTATCACAGGTAAATACTGGATTTGCGTCGCGCTTCCGCCAGTCAATAACTTTTGAGGATTACAACGCAGAGGAGATGCTGACAATATTCATGGGCATGGCAGCAAGAGACCACTATCAACTGAGTGATGAAGCAATAGCCACACTATGCGGTGTATTTGACCTATTATATCGCAAACGTGACAATGTTCGTGGTTTTGCAAATGCCAGAACTATACGCAGCATTTATGAGACAATATGCTCAAAGGCTTCAAACAGAATGCTGCGCAATGAGCTCTCGGGACATAATCTCGATAAGATAACCATTGAGGACGTACGACTTACACCACAGGAACTGCGTGCGGCAATGGGTATTTTGTAATCCTGTCATTATAAATATATCAAACCTAATACATTCAATGAACTTTGACAACTATCTAAGAGACATAGAGGAAGAAATGAACAGACATAAACGTCAGATGGATTCTTATCTTAATGACCTTATGCCACGTCGCTCTGAACCAGAAACAAGATTCTGCCCATATTGTGGTCATGACATTGAGGTATCTATGACGTTTTGCCCATATTGTGGTGCAGATCTGAAGGATTTGGAAGATGTTGCACCTAATATGGAAGATAGTCAGACACAGACAAGTCCGATAGTTTCATCCATAGAACAGATAAAGCCAGACTTCTCTTCTTCCGACCTTACTCATTATACCGACTTAGAGAACGAGTCACAAGCAAAAATAGGAACTTTTGAGATACTTCGCGGACAATACTCCAGTCAAACGTATGGATATGACTTTGACACAAAGGACTATGCTCCATTGGTTAGTCTCCTCTCTGGCGTTGTCGAGATAGAAACAAACCTCTCCTTATACCAGTTGCTTCGTGCATTGAATGGTGTGGACATGCGCAGCAGGTTTGACAAAGACTGCCGCGGAGCAAAGTGTATTGGAAATGGCAGAATATCAATAGAATTAAGCGAAGGACGACAGACATTGGGTGGGTTATGTTGTTGTGTGCAGCATTTTGCAAAGATAATGCAACCATTCTTTGAATATACAGATAAGCTGAATAGCATATTGCCAAAGATAAACGTAGTACGCAGGGATGCATCACATGGGGTGGTGATAGACAAGAAACGTTTTAAGGATTTCTACAATAACGCATTCCATACGTTCTATGATACATTGCTCCCACATTTATTACAACTAAAGAAAGATTTGCGAAACGGAGATTTGGCAGTAGGCAACAAAGGTGTAAACGATAGACATAATGAGAATTACGAGATAAAGAATTCGTCTGGTCTTACTTTTGCCAATTATGCAGGATATGCCGACCGCGACTATCTGGACAGCATACAAGGTATCTTTGATGACTGCGGCAATGATAACAATAACGTCAATACGGAAGACACGAATCAACATCCTAAAGCATCTCGGACACATAATGGTACACTTTATGAATCAGGTGCAGCCTTAAAGAAATGGGGCGAGATACGACGTGGGGTCATTCTGACAAATATAGAGAAACTCTCCTTAAAATATCATCAGGGAATAAATGTGTATGGAGAGGAAGGACTGATGACATTTGTCAATAGCATCAAAGAACCTATACAGCAATACATAGAACTTAGCAAACTGGCAGGCAATGAATATGTACTGCTGGATATGAGTTCGCCTGAATACGCACATTTCATCAAAAAGGATTTCTCATGGCAAAAGCATTTGGAGGCATTGGAGGCTTTCGTTCAAAGTAACAACATCAGCAATGCAAATCCATGGGGACTGTTTATTATTGGTGGAGATGACGTAATACCTATGCCTAAGGTGGAAAATCCGACAAATATTTTCAAAAGGCATGACAAGGTCGATGCACTTGAAGCAGACGTGGATACTGATGTTCCATATGCTTTTGCACAGGACGAAATTGAAGTGGGCGAAGCTGGAGAACTGAAGTATGACACTTTGTTACACAGAACAGCCGGACCTCGCTTCATTGTAGGTAGGTTACCAATGGAGACAGGACTAATGGAGACCGATTTCTCGCATCCAAAGGGATTTGGTGACTTTGACATCTACACATTAAAAATGCTACGACGCTTTCTGCATGTTGATACCAGTAACATGCAACAAGAGAGGGCTGCTGGGATTGATGTAAGAAACGCTCTGTGTACCGTAGCTGAACGCTTCTTCAACCACGCACGAAAGAGTGTAAGAAACTTGCCAATGTTGTGTAACGGCAATGAGGGAGGATTGGCAAAAGAGGGTTATTTCGTAAGTCCTACGCTTGACATACTGTCGGAAGATGCTTCGGTCAATGAGGCATACAAGGAACGAATCCAGCAAACGGACATGCTAGTTTATGTAACCCATGGATGCGCTTCTAACAGTGATATGGGGTCAGGATATGTTGGCGACTCCATTAACGGCGATAGTCATCCAACAGTACTGAATCCTGAGCTGATTCATACAACATCAGCTTCCGTTCTAGCTCCTGTTTGCTGCTGGGGTGCGCGTTTCATAAATTACCGCCGCGACCGATCAATGTTGCTTACTGCAATATTCGAATCTAATATACTGACATTCCTAGGTGCATCACGTTCGGCACCAGCAGCTCCAGATAATACCATAGGAGGAGCAGAGGGATTACAAAACTTCTTTGCACACTACGTCATGCAGGGAATTCCTGTGGCAGAGGCTATGCTTAGGGCAAAGTATGACATGCTGCATACCATGACCGACCCTGCTGTTCAATCTCTACCTAATTTACTGTGTTTTGTGGAGTTCAATCTTTTTGGCGACCCACTGCTCAGAGCAGAAGCCACAGAACAACGACAATCTGTTGCTGAGACTATACGTACACCTGAAATGAAAACATCAGATATTGGTCTTATCGATAAAGACTTGCAAACAATAGCAGAAGAATACAATTGTTATGATGGTTATTCTGCGATAGATACAGTACAGAATACATCATTACTGGAGCATGTACGTAATATGGTGAATAATAATCTGGTTGACATTAGAAAAGTGGTAGACAAACATTTATATGAGGTCTATGGTGTTGAACCTCGTACACTTACAACTATTCATAGACTATCAACTTCCGATGGCAATCAACTGCATATTTTCCGCTATAGCGATACAGACAATATAGTGCACAGTCATACGATGGCATTTATTAACAATAATGGCACCATTCGTTCTGTCATACAAACGATATAGAGTATGAGAAAAGGGAGACCACCATCCATTGTTTTGCAACGAAGATCATAGATAATCCCAGTTTTGCGACCGTTTGTGAGTCGGAGAACCGTCCCCTAACTCACTTTCAAACTTCAAAACACTCATGCGTAACGTAACATTGTGTTACGCTGAAAAATGGAATACATACATTTTGCAAAAGTAGTTATTATTTTTCAAACGACCAAATAAGCTCTCTCTTTTTTCTTCTCACATCATATCATAACTCGTTGTGTGCACACAAAAAAACAATCAGCAAAATAATCGACTGACTATTTTGCTGATTGTATCTAATTATCGTGTTGCTATTATTGAAGGTTTTCCTAAATCTCACTGTACAACTCATACAGACCGACAGCTCCGAGATGCCATAGTTTTGTGTGTTCTTGCTGCAATTGTTGGTATGTCTTGGAGGCATAGAAACGCTGCATTGCCTCTGACATGGAGCAATGTGTCTTGTCTGCAATGATAGCTGTTACATTGGCTATCTTTCCAGGAAGGAAGAGGTGCAGGTTCTGTTGGGTTACTTCGAGATCTTTTAGATCACCTTTTGTTTTGTCAAAATCGGAAATAATCGTTTGAAGTTTGGCTTCTGATTCCAACATGTCATCAATTTCTTCCATAAGCCATTGGCGACTCTGGGTATGAAGAACCTCAAAATTGTCAGACAGATAGGATGCTACACCACTATCAAAGAATAGACGTGCTACTTCTGCACCATCAAGTCCCTTAGTTGCTTTGTACTGCTCGATACAGAATGATAAAAAATATGACTTGTCTTGTTCTATCTTTGACATGTTATATCTTGTTATAGATTTGAAATGTTACTGTATATTACAGATTCTTTTTTCTGTATGCAAAAGTAAGAATTATTTCCTTAACGACCAAATAATCTCTCTCTTTTTTCTTCTCACATCATATCATAACTCGTTGTGTGTTCGCGCACAAGAACGATAAATCCGCAAAACTTTCTTACGAAAATCTTGCGGAGTAGTAGATGTACCCCCTACCTGAGTAGTTATAATTAATTAGAGTCAATGTTTGATCTCTGCATTCCCTACATGGAAGATGCCTTTCTTAATTTCGGTGTGCATCTGTTCCTCTGGATCTTTCTTGGATAGGATGATGCCGAGGAAAAGCAAGAAAATACCAATGACACCCACTGCAAATGCAACATACCAAGGAATATCATTATTACCAAACATAAGGCTGACTGGTAGTGAAGTAAGCCAATACAAAGCGAACTTCAAAATCCAATCAGCAAAAGCTTTTCGCTGAGAACTATCGAATCTCATTACTCTGCAGTTTTTTATTATCAGGTTGAGACAAGATATAACCAACAACTCCGATGAAGAGTGCGATAGAACATACGATAATCGTATTTATAACAATCGGTGTCATACGCTATTCCTTTTTTATAGTATTACTATTTTTCTGTTTGCAAAAGTACTAAAAATACTTGATAAAGCAATATAAATCACAAAAAAATAACGAATCTTCAGTTATTTTTTATCACAGGAACAACAACTGTCCCTTATACTCTCTTCTCAAAAGACCTATCCCAGCAATTTCCTGCCGCTTGTGTCCTCAAGGAAAATGGGGATTATATATGCGTTCCCAGACAATACGCCACACATCATAAACACAAAAGTCAATAATTGTCTGAATCTCATAACTACGAGTCCTTCAATATGTGCCATTAATTCTTATTACTACTCCCTTTTTCCAAATCAAGTCATAAAATATAATCATCGGAAAGAAAAATCTCCTGCTTTTTTCCTTTTCCTTTATATTTGACATAAACATATTTCCATGTTTTCTTTAGTACAAAAGGGAATTTGTCATATAGTTTTTTGTCGCGTATTTCTTCTAAAGTGTATTTTTGAGCTATTTGCTTTTTAATCACAAAAATATAGGTTGTATCATTACGATAAGCATTAAATAAAACTGCATCATCTTGAATACATCCAGATCCCGGAAAAACCGGTATCTTACGAAAGTTTATTTCATCCCAATCCATATATGATTCTATTTTATTTATAAGTTCCATACTATCAATAGGGATTTCAGATAATTCATTAATAAATTCCTTTGACTCCAAGCTATATCTAATACTGTCAAAATTATCACAACAGGCCATCCCCATATACAATGTATCATTAGTACAGTTTACAAACCATGTACCATGTCGAACTGTAGAACATGAATATATAGAATATATAATGGAAGTAACCATTACTAATGTCATAAATTTCTTAATCATAATTCTATCGTTACCTTCTGACTGAGACGTACATCCTCTGCATTGGCAGCAGCGGAATAGGTGTATTCGCCAGAAGCGAGAGACCATTTATCCTCTGAAGACCAAGAAGAGAGGTCGGTCTTTGAGACGGTCATAGTGAGCGTCTGCGACTCTCCTGGCTGGAGGAGCTTAGTCTTGGCGAAAGCCTTGAGTTCCTTGACAGGCATATCGGCAGAAGGACTTGACTGATAGAGCTGAACGACTTCACGACCAGCAACCTTACCCGTGTTCTTTACAGTAACCTTTGCCTTGATGAAGGCAGCGGCATCAGAGGTATTCTCCACCTGTAGGTCGGAGTATTCGAAGGTGGTGTATGAGAGTCCGAAGCCGAAAGGATAGAGAGGTTTTACGCTACCCTTATCGAACTGACGATAACCAACATAGATATCCTCTGCATAGATAGTTACTGAGTCGCCCTCAGAGAATGGGAAATTCTTGGAAGAGGCATAGTCCTCATAGCGCTTTGCCCATGTCATAGGGAGCTTGCCAGAAGGATTGACAGAGCCTGAGAGAACGTCGGTGATGCTGTTGCCTGCCTCCTGACCGCCGAGCCAAGAATGAAGGATAGCATCAGGATTTGCGGAGATTACGGCATTGAGATCTACGATATTACCCATATTGAGCACAACGACAGCCTTCTTGCCTGCCTTGTGAGCCACCTTGCAGACGAGAGAGACATTGGTTGCCTCTGTGTCGGAAAGGAAATAGTCACCAGCCACAGCCTTGCGATCACCACCCTCACCTGCCATACGACAGATAGAGATGATGGCATAGTCGGCATCATTCATAGCTTCTGCCACCTGTGCCTCAGTAAGCTTCACCTCTGCAAAGACAGGAACGGTCCAGAAATTCTCTGCTGGCACCTTTGCCTTCTCTGCATCGAGATACTTCTGATAGGCATCTGCAACAGCCTTATCAGCCACGAAGCCAGCACTCTGCATACCTTCGAGGAGCGACACCTTATACTTACGATTCACATTGCCCGAGCCAGAGCCACCAACGAGGATATCATAGCAGGAATTGCCGAAGAGGGCCACCTTACTGCCCTTCTTCAATGGTAAGGTGCACTCGGAAGCGTTTCCCCCTTCGGGGGTTAGGGGGCTATTTTTCAAAAGCACCATACCCTCGCAAGCCACCTCACGGGTAATCTTTGCATGAGCAGCAAGGTCAGGCTTATTGCTGTACTTATATCCTGTGGCAGCCGTTGACTTCTCCATCGTCTTCAGTATGCGATAGATATTCTTGTTGATAACCTCTGCAGGGAGAGAGCCATCCTGCTGTCCTTTTATTATCTCATCAAGCTGACGCTGAGTGCCAGGCATGATAAGGTCGTTGCCAGCCAACTGCTGACGGACACCATTCTCCTGTGCCCACCAGTCAGTCATCACGAAGCCCTGGAAAGGAGCCTCGAAATCGCCACGGAGGATATCATTGAGCAACCATTTATTCTCCGAAGCAAAGACACCATTCACCTTATTATAAGATGACATGATGGTCCAAGGCTGAGACTCGCGAATAGCAATCTCAAAGCCGCGGAGGTATATCTCGCGCAAAGCTCGCATACTAACCTTGGCATTCACGCCATTGCGATGTGTCTCCTGATTGTTTACAGCGAAATGCTTGAGGGAAACACCTACGTCATTCTTCTGCACACCATTAATATAAGCAGATGCCATCTTACCCACAAGGAGAGGATCCTCCGAGAAATACTCGAAGTTACGTCCGCAGAGTGGATTGCGATGGATATTGATGGCAGGAGCGAGGAGCACGTCAACACCATATTCCTTTGCCTCCTCACCCATGGCTGAGGTAGTCTTCTCTACGAGTTCCGTGTCCCAGGTAGCGCAAAGAGCCGTTTCAGTAGGGAAAGCCGTGCAATAGTATTCTCCATTGTCATCATCACGCTTAGGGTCTATTCTCACACCGGCAGGACCATCAGCATAAACGAAGGCAGGAATACCAAGACGAGGAATTTCAAAATGCTGACCGGCAGCACCCTGCACCTTTCCCTTTGTCTGGAGAGTGGCAACGGCATCCTCCTTGTTTTCCCAAGCATCGCCCTTGCCTTCAGCCTTCAACTTATCCAATACGGATTGGTCAAACTCCGGGTATCTCTTGATAGATTCAGGAGAGTCTGGCGGTGTTTCCTTAAGTCGGTTAGTACCAACTACGAACTGTGCCTTCTCTTCGATAGTCATTGCTGCTATCACATCCTCAATAGAGTCCTTGCCATACTGAGGATCGGTTGTACAACTTGCCAAACCAATAATGCTTGTTGCCATACAGATTTTAGTAAAGTGTTTCATAATAAGCCCCCTATCCCCCAAAGGGGGACTTTTGAATGGGGAAATTGTTTTAAAGGTAAATGATTAAGTTATTATAGACATTACATATCCAGCCAATTCTTTATCATCAGCTTGCCCTCAGGAGTGAGAACACTCTCTGGATGAAACTGAATACCGTGGATGTCATACTCCTTATGACGCAAAGCCATTATCTGTCCCTCATCGCTCTCGGCAGTTATCTCAAGGCAAGAAGGGAGATTATCCTTTGACACCACCCACGAATGATAGCGACCTATGGTGAAACGGTCTGGAAGTCCGTTGAAGATAGGATCCTTATGAAGGTTGGTTGCCTCCGTAGCAACGCCGTGGAACACCTCGGAGAGATTGGTGAGCGAAGCACCGAAGGCTTCACCGATAGCCTGATGACCAAGACAGACACCGAGCATAGGTTTCTTGCCTGCATAGGTCTTGATGACATCGAGGAGCAATCCAGCCTCACTTGGAATGCCAGGACCTGGGGAGAGTATTATCTTGTCGAACGCCTCAAGCTGAGGGAGTTCGAATTTATCATTGCGATAAACCGTCACATCTGCTCCCAACTCCTTTACGAGATGGGAGAGATTATAGGTGAACGAGTCGTAGTTGTCGATGATGACAACTGAGCCCCCTCCTTCTCCCCCCAAGGGGGAGTGTGTTTTGTTTGTATTATTGCTCATAAACTTTCCTTATAAAAAAACGAATATTTTATATCCTTTTAGTATCTCCATCACCCCTCCTTGGGAGGGGAAGGGGGAGGCTACAATTTTTCTGCTGTATGTATTGCCTTGACGAGAGCGCCGAGTTTATGATTTACTTCCTGCAATTCGTATTCCTCATTGCTCTTTGCTACGATGCCAGAACCTGCCTGGAACCACAGTTCGCCATTGCGTGAGATGAAGGTGCGGATAACGATAGCCTGGTTGAGATTGCCATTGAGACCGATATAACCGATGCAGCCACCATAGGCACCACGGCTATGAGGCTCGAGTTCGGAGATAATCTGCATAGCACGAACCTTAGGAGCACCGGAGAGAGTGCCTGCAGGGAAGGTGTCGATGAACGACTTTATCTTGTCTGCTCCCTCTCCGAGAGTACCGCTTACGCGACTGACGAGATGGATGACATGGGAATAGAACTGCATATCCTTATAGAAATCGACGTGCACATTATGGCAATTACGACTCAAGTCGTTGCGGGCAAGGTCAACGAGCATAACGTGTTCGGCATTTTCCTTAGGGTCCTGACGAAGATACTCCGCATTCTTCTTGTCCTGCTCGGTATTGCCCGTGCGAGGAGTTGTTCCTGCAATAGGGTCGATGAAGGCTGTCTCGCCCTCTATGCGGCAATGTGTCTCTGGTGAAGAACCGAAGATTCGAAAACCGCCGAAGTCGAAATAGAAGAGATATGGAGAAGGATTAATGCTACGAAGTGCGCGATAGAGCTTGAAGTCATCGCCCTCATATTTCTGGATGAAACGGCGAGAGATAACTATCTGGAACACATCACCACGGAGGCAATGCTTGATACATTGGCGTATGTTTGCCTTATGCTCATCATCGGTCAGGGTTGATGTGGTATCGCCCACAGGATGGAACTCGTATGGCTGCACATTGGCACGGTTCATCTTCTTCAAGAGATCATCAATATCAGAGTCGTCGCCAAGGGTAACGATGGTGAGCGAATTATTGAAATGATCGAAGACGATGATATCGCGATAGAGGATATACATAATGTCAGGAGCATCGTTCTTCTCCTGTGTCTCGTCCTTCACAGCGATATGCTCAAAATAGCGAACAGCATTGAAGGTGGTATAGCCATAGAGTCCGCAGTAGTTGGAGTTGTCACCTTCCACCTTGAAACTTGAGATGAAGTCATTGACAACCTTCTCTACCGGACAAGCATCATTTACATCAACGGTAACTATCTCACCGTCAGGATAGCGGAGTTCTGCCACATCATGTCCCACAGAGACAGAGGCGATAGGATTAACTCCGATAAACGAGCGGGAGTTATCCTTATCATGATAGTCGGAACTCTCCATCAATGCCGACTGAGGATAGAGGTCTCTGAGACGCATATACACTCCCACAGGTGTGTAGAGGTCGGCAAGGAGAGTCTTGGATTTGGTAGTATATGTAAAGCCCCCTCCATCTCCCCCTAAGGGGGATTGTGATTGGTTTGTATTATTGCTCATAAGTATGAATCTTTTTTATTGAAATGTATGAATCTTCATTCCCATTCAAAGTTTCCCTCCTTGGGAGGGAGTAAGGGAGGCTAGATATGTATCGAGGTCTTTATCACCGCGTCCTGAGACGGTAAGAACGACTACATCATCCTTCTTGAACTGACCGCATACCTTTGGCAGAAGAGCAAGGGCATGGGCAGACTCAAGGGCAGGGATGATACCCTCGGTGCGAGTGACTTCGAAGGCTGCCTTGAGAGCCTCATCATCATTGGCAGGAAGCACCTGGGCACGACCTGTCTCGTAGAGATTGCAATGCAGAGGACCTGTGCCTGGATAGTCAAGACCTGCAGAGATAGAGTATGGTTCGATAATCTGTCCGTCCTCTGTCTGCATGAGTTTTATGCGCGAACCATGAAGGATACCTGTAGTACCTACCTGCATTGATGCAGCTGTCTTATCGCTATCAACGCCAAGACCACCTGCCTCACCGAGGATAATCTTCACTCTTTCATCATCGAGATAGTGATAGATGGTACCTGCAGCATTACTTCCACCACCCACGCAAGCCATGAGATAGTCAGGATAGTCACGACCAATCTTCTCCTGAAGCTGCCATTTGATTTCTTCTGAGATAACACTCTGCAGACGAGCCACCATCTCTGGATAAGGATGAGGACCTACAGTAGATCCTATTATATAAAAGGTGTCGGCAGGATGGCAGCACCAGTCGCGGATAGCTTCGTTGGTACCGTCCTTCAAAGTCTTGTTGCCTGACTCCACAGGAACGACCGTTGCGCCGAGCATCTTCATTCGCTCTACGTTGACATGCTGACGCTGAACGTCGAGAGCACCCATATAAACGGTGCAAGGCATATCCATAAGGGCACATGCTGTTGCCGTTGCCACACCATGCTGTCCTGCTCCTGTCTCTGCGATGATGCGTGTCTTGCCCATCTTCTTCGCAAGGAGAATCTGACCAAGAGCATTGTTAATCTTATGAGCACCCGTATGGTTGAGGTCTTCACGCTTCAGATAGAGTTGACAACCATAGCGCTCACTCATACGCTTTGCATAGTAAAGAGGTGATGGACGACCTACATAATCCTTCAGCAGAGCGTGGTATTCCTTCTTGAACTCCTCGCTCTCGATGATTGGGAGGTATGCTGCCTCAAGGTCCTTTACTGTCTTGTATAATATTTCTGGTACGTAGGCTCCGCCGTAATTGCCGTAGAAGCCATTATTATCCACTGAATAGGACATATTTCTTGTAAGTTTTATCTTGTAAATTGTATGTTTATTAATAGTCTTTTCCCTATCTACTCCCTCCCCCACGTGGGGTAGTCCGATGTTAATAATATCGGAGTATGTGACAGAGTGGGGAGAGGGGCTACTTCTCTAACGCCTCATAAAGCTTATCCATTGCCTCGTCTGCGTTCTTACTCTCATCGAGAAGCTGCACGAACTTCGAACCGATGATAGCTCCTGCAGCATTCTGCTGTGAAGACTCGAGAGTCTGCTTGTTGCTAATACCGAAACCTATCATGCGAGGATTGCGGAGATTCATGGCGTTGATGCGCTGGAAATACTCCTGCTTAGCATCGTCGAAAGACTTCTGCGCGCCTGTAGTGCTTGCCGAACTTACCATATAAACGAAACCATCAGTATGCTCATCGATGAAGCGGATACGCTCTTCTGTGGTCTCAGGAGTGATGAGCATGATGACTCTCACGTCATATTTGTCTGCCACAGGCTTCACCTCCTCAAGATAGTCCTTGAAAGGAAGGTCAGGGATGATGACACCGCTGACGCCTGTCTCTACGCATCTTGCGAAGAAAGCCTCGAAACCATACTGCATGATAGGATTGAGATAACCCATCAGGACAAGAGGAAGACTTACCTCATCCTTGATGCTTTCAAGCTGGGAGAAGAGTTTTCTCAATGTCATACCATTCTTTAGTGCCTTTGTGGCTGCATTCTGGATAACGACACCATCAGCCATAGGGTCACTGAAAGGTATGCCAACCTCTATCATATCTATGCCACGGCGCTCGAGAGTCTTGATAACGTCGGCTGTGCCTTCGAGCGTAGGACAACCTGCACAGAAGTAAAGGGAGAGGAGTTTCCTATCCTTTGCTTCGCTGAAAAGTTTGTTTATCTTGTTCATTGTTTTATTTACAATTTAGCATTTACTATTTACAATTTACTATTTTCCGTCTATTGCTTTGATGAATCCTCTCAATTTCTCCACATCTTTAAGGGCTGGAGAGATTTCAAATCTCGAATTCAAATCAATGCCAACACACTTTGGATGATGGAATGCCTTCACGCGCTCTGCATCATCAGGACCTATGCCACCGGAGAGGAGGAAGGGAATGTCACCATCGTATGCATCAAGGATGGACCAATCAAACTGCTCTCCGCTGCCTCCATAGGTCTTGCATTGTGTGTCGAAGAGGAACATATCCACATAACCATCATACTGTCGCCATCGCTTCACATCGTCTGCTTCGCGAATGCTCAACGCCTTGATAATCTTGATGTCAGGCACGATATCAGGAATGAGAGTGCGCTTAAGATTCTCTATCATCACAGGCGACTCATTGCCATGAAGCTGAACATAGTCAAGGTGATAGTTATACACGCGTGTCACGATGTTCTGCGGCATGTCATCCACGAAAACGCCAACATAACGACAGCGCTTTTTATCTATTATCTCATCATCTGCACGGTCAGGGATTATGCCTGCATGCATCGATATCTGCTGTACATAGCGCGAACTCTTGGGATAGAAGATGAAGCCCATCAGGTCTATATCAAGCGAGGAGACTTCTCTGACATTCTCCGGCTCGCGCATTCCGCATACTTTTATTAGCATATTTAGAAAACAGTCCAGCCCCTCTCCCCAGCCCTCCCCACGAGGGGGAGGGAGTGGTTTGTATTTGAGGGATTATTCTTATACGTTATCTTTTACTCTTTAACTCGAAACTATTATCAACCAAAAACTAACTAAGTAATTTGTCATTAGTCATTAGTAATTTTTGAAATGAATTCCTTCAGCGAAGCACCTGGATTGGGAGTCTTCATGAAGTTCTCACCGATGAGGAAGCCATTGAAGCCTGCCTGACGTAATTCGCGCACCGTATCAGGATTTGATATGCCACTTTCACTAACCTTACAGATATCCTTTGGAAGGAGTTCGGCAAGGCGGAAGGAGTTCTCCACCTTCGTGATGAACGTGCCGAGGTTGCGATTGTTTATACCACACATATCCGGACCGAGGGCTGCATACTCAAGTTCTGATTCCGAGTGCATCTCAAGGAGCACCTCCAGACCTAACGAATGAGCCTTATCCATCAATGACTTGCATTCCTTCAACGAAAGGTCAGCAGCGATGAGTAGCACGGCACTCGCCCCACAAAGACGAGCCTGATAGAGCTGATACTCATCTATCACGAAGTTCTTATACAGAATAGGAATGGTAACACCCGACTTCCTTGCCTCAACGATGAAGCTATCATCACCACCGAAATACTTTGTGTCGGTGAGAATGCTCAATGCCGAAGCACCGTTCTGCTGATAAGAGAGTGGAATTATCTCTGCCCTACCCTCTTCCTTTATCCATCCTTTCGATGGCGACTTGCGCTTGAACTCAGAGATAATGCCGCTGTTGCTTGCCATCAAAGCCTTGCTCATGGAAGGCACAGGAGTGTCGAGCATCATCTCTACCTTTGGATAGAGAACAGAGGCTGGCATGGAAGCCTTGAATGCCTCAACCTCAATGCGTTTGTTTGCAATTATTTCGTCAAGAACGTCTTTCATTACTTATTTATCTCTACATATTTCTTAAGTGTCTGGAGGGCCTTACCACTCTCAAGAGATTCACGGGCAATAGCGAGGCACTCCATGATGTCCTTCTGGCCTTTTTCAATCACCTGAATAGCGAAGGCTGCATTGGCAAGAACAACGTTCTTCTGGCTCTCAGGAGCAGTATTGTCGAGAACCGAGTCGAATACTCGTACAGCATCCTCCTTGGTGGAACGCTCACCACCGCAAAGGTCACCAGGATATGCTGGCTTCATGCCGAGATCGCGAGGAGAGAAGATGCGCTCGTAGTTGTTTGTCGTAACCTTGAAGTTGCCTGTGAGAGATATTTCATCATAGCCATCAAGGGAATTTACGATACCATAATCAATGCCAATCTTCTGATAAACATTGCTGTAGAGACGCATCTGGTCGAGGTTTGCCACACCGAGAAGCTGACAATGTGGCTGTGAAGGATTCACGATAGGACCAAGTAGATTGAAGATTGTTGGGAAACCGATATGCTTACGTATTGGAGCAACGAACTTCATAGCACTTGCAAACAATGGTGCATGGAGATAAACGATGCCAGCCTCATTGATGGAACGGTTGAGTTTGTCAATATCATTAGTAAACTTAACACCGTGACCTTCAATGACATTACTTGCACCAGAAACGCTTGTTGCAGCCACGTTGCCATGCTTTGCAACCCTATATCCAGCACCTGCCACTACGAAACAAGCACACGTAGAGATGTTGAAGGTATTCTTCTGATCGCCACCAGTACCAACGATGTCGATGTAACGGTCGCAGTCAAGAACGGCAGGAACACCTGTCTGAAGTATTCCATCACGGAAACCGAGAAGTTCATCCACGGTAATACCGCGCATCTGAAGTCCTGTGAGCAAGGCTGTTATCTGCTCTGTAGGATATTTTTCCTGTGTGATACCATGAAGAATGTCGCACATCTCCTGACGTGAGAGCTCTTCGTTTGAAAGCATTCTGTAGAGTATTTCCTTCATTTTCTTATATTTTTTTATTTCAATGTTTCGATTAGTCGATAATTAGATAATTACATTTTCTGTAACCACTCCCTCCGCCTCATGGGGAGAGGAGGCTTAAGAAAAAAGGTCTGCCGCAAGTGCGACAGACCTTTCTCTTTTTCCTTGTATCTTTTACGAAGTACATATACGGTCTAAACCACTCACGACTTTTAAAATCTTGAGCAACGCCACCACCAATATGTACCTACGATTTGTTTCATGTTGCAAAGTTACACATTTTTTAGTTAAATGCAAACTTTTTGTAAACTTTTTTCTTGATTTGTTTACAAGCAAGATAAAAAACATCGAAAAACGTTTATATTTTTGGTTTTCTCAACAATATTATTTACCTTTGCACGTCTTTTGACATACACATTATTATAATAAAGCGCGCATACGTGAGATGAAACGATAGCGCAGAAGTAAGGAATAAGATGATTTCAGTAGAAGGATTAACGGTGGAATTTGGTGTGAAGCCATTGTTCAAGGATGCGGGATTCGTGATAAACGACCGTGACCGCATAGCCCTTGTTGGCAAGAATGGCGCAGGAAAGTCCACCATGCTCAAGATACTTTGCGGAAAGCAGACACCAACAGGCGGCACTGTTGCCGTGCCTAACGACTATGTTGTAGGTTACCTGCCACAGGTGATGATACTGCAGGACGACACAACGGTACGTGAGGAGGCACGAAAGGCATTCTCGCAGATTACGAAACTCAAGGAGAAGATTGAGCGTCTAAATCGCGAGATGAGCGAGCGTACCGACTATGAGAGCGAGGATTATATGGCTCTCGTGGAACGTTTCACTTCGGAACATGAGAGATACCAGATGATGGGAGGCGACAACTATGAGGCTGAGATAGAGCGAACACTTGTAGGTCTCGGTTTCCTCCGTTCTGACTTCGAGCGCCCAACGAGTGAGTTCTCCGGTGGTTGGCGTATGCGTATCGAACTTGCAAAGATTCTTCTGCAGAAGCCTGACGTTCTTCTTCTCGACGAGCCTACCAACCATCTCGACATAGAATCAATACAATGGCTTGAGCAACAGTTGGCACAGAGTTCGCGTGCCGTGGTGCTTGTCAGCCATGACCGTGCCTTCATCAACAATGTAACAAACCGCACCCTCGAGATTTCCTGTGGTAAGGTCATCGACTATAAGGTGAAGTATGACGAATATGTGAAGCTTCGCGCTGAGCGTAGGGAGCAGCAACTGCGTGCCTACGAGAATCAGCAGAAGGAAATTGCAGACACTAAGGCATTCATAGAGCGCTTCCGCTATCAGGCAACAAAGGCAGTTCAGGTGCAGCAACGCATCAAGCAATTGGAGAAAATCGTGCCTATCGAGGTGGATGAGGTGGACAACAGCGCCCTGCATCTGAAGTTTCCTCCATGCCTCCGTGCCGGTGACTATCCAGTAATCTGCGACCAAGTGGCAAAGAACTATGGCGACAATCAGGTATTCTCAAACGTGGATTTGATGATAAAGCGCGGCGAGAAGGTTGCCTTTGTGGGAAAGAACGGAGAGGGTAAGTCAACGCTCGTGAAGTGTATCATGGGAGAGATTCCTTTTGATGGCACCCTGAAGGTGGGGCATAATGTGCAGATAGGCTACTTTGCACAGAATCAGGCACAGCTTCTCGATGAGAGTCTCACCGTTTTCCAAACCATCGACAACGTGGCAAAGGGAGAGATTCGCTTAAGGATAAACGATATCCTCGGTGCGTTTATGTTCGGTGGTGAGGCTTCGGAGAAGAAGGTGAAGGTGCTCAGCGGTGGTGAACGCTCACGATTGGCTATGATACGTCTGCTTCTTGAACCAGTAAACCTGCTCATCCTCGACGAGCCAACGAACCATCTCGACATGCAGTCGAAGGATGTATTAAAGGAAGCGATAAAGGCATTCGACGGCACAGCAATCATAGTGAGCCATGACCGTGACTTCCTCGACGGACTCGTTGACAAGGTGTTTGAATTCGGAGGAGGAAAGGTACGCGAGCATCTCGGAGGCATCTACGACTTCCTGCAGAGCCATAACGCCGAGACCATGAACGAGGCGCTCACTTCTTCCTTGACTAAGAAGGTAGAATCTGTACCTGCAAAGGAAGAGGTAAAAACAGAGAACAAGATGAGCTATGCAGAACGAAAGGAAGAGCAAAAGCGCATCAACAAGATACAGAAGCAAATAAAGGAATGCGAGAAGAAGATTGAGGAACTGGAGTCGCGCCTTGGAGAAATAGACGAGAAACTGCAGAATCCTGCTAATGCCTCAGACATGAAACTCGTGAATGACTATACTGCAGCACAGGAAGCCCTTGAGAAGGAAATGGAGAAATGGGAGGAACTGAGCCTGCAGATTGAAGGTCTCTCATAACTCCTGTGTACAAAGCAAAATCACAAAGCATAGCTTTACACACCCTAAAGCACCGCTTTAGACCACCTAAAGCTATGCTTCACGAGGTCTAAAGCATAGCTTCTCAAAACTGAAATTACAAAAACTAAATCATAAAAGAAAAATGAAACTAAAGAATCTAGCAATCGCAATGGCACTCACAGCAATGCCTATGATGTCAATGGCACAGACTCAGTTGAAGTCTGGCATTGCACTCCAGAACCTCGACCGTTCTGTTAATCCAGCAGAGGACTTCTACAAGTTCGCTTGCGGCGGATGGATGAAGAACAATCCACTTCCTGCAGCTTATTCACGCTTCGGCTCGTTTGACCAGCTTCAGCTTGACAACGACAAGCGCATTAATGACATCCTGAAAGAACTGGAGACAAACACCTACGCAAAGGGAACAATAGAGCAGAAGCTTTCTGACCTCTATAAGATGGCACAGGACTCTGACCGCCTGAATCGCGAGGGTATTCAGCCTGTCCTTCCATACGTGAAGGAAGTGGAAGCATGCAAGAGCCTCAACGACATCTATGCCATGAACAAGAAGTATGCTCAGTCAGGTTTCTCTTCTTTCTATGGCTCATACATCGCTGCTGACGAGAAGAACGCTAAGCAGAATATCTATCAGCTCGGACAGGGCGGCCTCACTCTTCGCCAGAAAGAGTACTATCTCGACGACGATGACGCTACAAAGAACATCCGCAACGCCTACAAGAAGCACGTAGTTCGTATGTTCAAGTTCTTCGGTTACAACGAGGCTCAGGCTACTGCAAAGATGGAGGGCATACTTCGTATAGAGACAGCCCTTGCAAAGGTGAGCAAGAGTCAGACAGAACTTCGCAACCCAGAGGCTAACTACAACAAGTTCACACTTAACGATGCAGTAAAGCGCTGGCCTAACATCCGCATCGAGGAGAATGCCAACGATGACGGCATTGATTCAAAGTATATCCAGACTATCATCATCGGTCAGCCTGCTTTCTTCGATGGTCTTAACACTCTCCTTGCTGATATCAACATCGAGGACTACAAGGCTTATATCCAGTGGGACATCATCGGCAGTGCACCAGGCAAAACAGCAGACTATATCACAGAGGCTAACTTCGACTTCTGGGGCAAGGTAATGACTGGTCGTACTCAGAACTATCCTCGATGGAAGCGCTCTACAAGTCTCGTAAGCAACATCCTTGGCGAACAGCTCGGCAGAATGTATGTTGAGCGTCACTTCCCTGCTGAGAACAAGGTACGTATGCAGGAACTCATCAAGAACCTGCAGATAGCTCTTGGTAAGCGTATCGATGCTCAGACTTGGATGAGCAAGAAGACAAAGAAGGCTGCTCACGAGAAGCTTGATGCTTTCTATGTAAAGGTTGGTTATCCTGACAAGTGGAAGGATGTTTCTGCTCTCAACATCGATCCAGAGAAGTCTCTCTATGAGAACCTTCGCGAGTGCAGACGTTTCTTCAATGCCCTCAACATCGAAGAGAAGGCAGGTAAGCCTGTTGACAAGGATGAGTGGCACATGACTCCTCAGACAGTAAACGCTTACTACAACCCAACAACCAACGAAATCTGCTTCCCTGCAGGTATTCTTCAGGTGCCTTTCTTCGATATGAGTGCCGACGATGCATTCAACTATGGTGCCATCGGTGTGGTTATCGGTCATGAGATGACTCACGGTTTCGATGACCAGGGCCGCCAGTATGACAAGAACGGCAATATGTCTGGTTGGTGGAACAAGAAAGATGCAGCCAACTTCGAGGTACGTGCTAACAAGTACGCAGACTTCTTCTCGGCTATCAAGGTGCTCCCTGACCTGAACGCAAACGGTAAGTTCACACTTGGTGAGAACCTTGCTGACCACGGTGGTCTGCAGGTATCTTTCTATGCCTTCAAAGAGGCAACAAAGAATAACCCTCTCCCTGTAATCGACGGATTTACTCCTGAGCAGCGCTTCTTCCTCGCATACGCTAACGTATGGGGCCAGAACATCACTGAGAAGGAGATTCGCAACCGGGTTAAGTCTGACCCTCACTCGCTCGGTGAGTGGCGTGTAAACGGTGCTCTCCCACACATCGACATGTGGTATGAGGCATTCGGTGTGAAGGAGGGTGACAAGATGTTCATCCCAGCAGAAGAGAGACTCAAGCTTTGGTAATCATTAATAATTACGAATTACTAATTATGAATTACTTTGTTACATGATAATTGGTCATCTTTGGCGTAATACAAGGAAGAATTCAGTAAATAAGTAATTCTTAATTAGTAATTAGTAATCAAATCACACTATGCCATTAAGACTTCCAAATAACCTACCTGCGATTGACCTCCTACAGAAAGAGAATATCTTTGTCATTGACGAAACACGTGGTCATTCGCAGGATATCCGTCCACTGAAGATAGCCATTGTCAATCTGATGCCTATCAAGGTTACGACGGAAACTGACCTCATCCGTCTTCTCTCAAACACTCCTCTACAGATAGACATCACTCTGGTGAAACTGAAGAGCCACACATCAAAGAACACCCCTATCGAACACATGCAGGCTTTCTACCGTGACTTCGATGAGGTAGAGAAGGAGAAGTTCGACGGTCTTATCATCACCGGTGCTCCTGTAGAGCAGTTTGAGTTTGAAGAGGTAACCTATTGGGAAGAGATTACACGTATCTTCTCATGGGCAAAGACTCACGTTCAGTCAACGCTGTATATCTGTTGGGCTGCACAGGCAGGACTCTATTACCATTATGGCATTCAGAAATACGGCTTGCCAAAGAAGATGTTCGGCATATTCCAGCAGCATTGTGTTCGCAAGGAACGCTATCCTATCTTCCGTGGATTTGATGACACCTTCTGCATGCCTCACTCCCGTCATACGGAGATACATCGTGAGGATATCATCGCTCATCCTGACATCGTGCTCATCGCAGAGTCACCAGAGAGTGGCGTAAGCATGGTAATGGGCCGAAAGGGACGTGAGTTCTTCATCACAGGTCACATGGAATATAACCCTTATACTCTCGACAATGAGTATAAACGCGACTGTGGCATACGTGATGATGTAGATCTCCCAAAGAACTACTACAAGGATGACAATCCTAAGAAGGGACCTATGGTGACATGGCGCGCTCATGCCAACCTTCTCTTCCAGAACTGGATAAACTACTACGTCTATCAGAAAACTCCTTACAACATTAATAAGATAAGGTAAGATTATGAAATCATTGGAATTGCTCGCACCTGCGAAGAATCTCGAATGTGGCATAGCAGCTATCGACCATGGAGCTGATGCCGTTTACATCGGAGCGTCACGCTTTGGTGCGAGAGCGTCTGCGGGCAATTCCATTGATGACATTGCCGCCCTCTGCAAGTATGCCCATCAGTTTGGCGCAAAGGTGTTTGTAACTGTCAACACCATCATCTATGATGCCGAACTCGATGACATCCTGCAGATGATACACGAACTGGACAACGTCGGTGTCGATGCACTTCTCATACAGGACATGGGACTGCTGACACTATTGCTGAAGGAAAAACTCCATTGCGCACTCCATGCCTCAACGCAAACGGACAACAGATGCGCAGAGAAAGTAGAGTGGCTTTCGTCGCATGGTTTCAAGAGAGTTGTCCTTGCTCGCGAACTGAGCATAGACGAGATTAGCGAGATACACAGCAAACTGCCAGACACAGAACTGGAAGTGTTCGTTCATGGCGCACTATGTGTCAGCTATTCCGGACAATGCTATGCCTCGCATTACTGTTTCCATCGCTCAGCAAACCGCGGACAATGTGCCCAGTTCTGCCGTCTCCCATTCACTCTCACCGATGCAGAGGGAAAGGTGATAGAAGAAGAGCGTCATCTTCTCTCACTGAGGGATATGTGCCAGATAGACAATCTGGAGCGTCTTGCCCTCGCCGGTGCAATTTCCTTCAAGATAGAAGGAAGACTGAAGGATGTGAATTATGTGAAGAACATCACCGCAGCATATAGCGAAGCATTAAACAAAATCGTCGCTAAGCATCCTGACAGGTTCCGCAGAGCTAGTTTCGGAAGATGCACTTACACCTTCACGCCTGATGTGAAGAAGAGTTTCAATCGCGGTTTCACCACCTACTTCGCAGACGGAAGACAGCAAGACCTTGTTTCTTTCGACACTCCAAAGGCAATGGGTGAGCCTATAGGCAAGGTAAAAGAGATTCGTGGCCATTCTTTCAACGTGGCAACAACGGTATCATTTGCCAATGGTGACGGCCTTTGTTATCTCGACAACAACCGTCAGCTCATAGGTTTCCGAGTGAACAGAGTGGAAGGAAATCGTATCTTCCCACTCAGAATGCCATCGTCTCTACGTCCTGGCACCATGCTTTTCCGCAACCTCGACCAGGCATTCACATCGCTTCTATCCAAACCATCCGCAGAGAGGAAAATCACCTTATGCCTTTCCCTCACCACCTCCGACCATGAAGTAATCCTCCATGGCAAGGACGAATGCGGCAGAGAGGCAGAGGTAATAGCAGAATGCGAACTACAGAAGGCGCAGAAACCTCAGGAAGAAAACATCATCCGCCAACTGTCAAAGGTAGGAGGAACGATATATGAAGTCTCTTCCATCGACGTAATGACGGATGCTTTCATCCCAAGCAGCATCCTCTCCACACTACGTCGAGACCTGATAGAAGCACTTTCAAAAGAAACAACATCAAAGCAATCTGCAGGAACAACAAGAAAACTTGCAGAAACG
Organism: Prevotella sp.; assembly: GCA_045627725.1. Taxonomy (GTDB): domain Bacteria; phylum Bacteroidota; class Bacteroidia; order Bacteroidales; family Bacteroidaceae; genus Prevotella. The sequence goes on from JAZQOH010000005.1 coordinate 57,683, forward strand.
ACATCAGGGGATTCAATCGAAACGACATCCCAAACAGTGGCATCTGCCCCTTTCTACCCTTCCTCCTATTTATATAACGCCTCAAACAGCAAGGCGAAAAAGTTCTACCATCAGATGAACATCACTGCTTCTGCTTTTGAGAACGAAGGAGGAAAAGGACCTTTGATGCAATGCAGATACTGTCTGAGGAACGAGATGGGGTTCTGCACCAAAAGCGGGAAACGTGCTCCATGGAAGGAGCCACTAAGCATAAGCCTTTCCGATGGCAGGTCATTCCAACTGCAGTTTGATTGCAAGAACTGCCAGATGAACGTATTGGCATAGATAATAACATACAAAAGATATAAGCATTAGCACTAACGAACCAAAGCAGGCAAAGTATAAAGACGAATATATGAACAAATCATTCATAAACAGATTCTTCTTATCCATATCCATATTGTTTATATATGGTATGCTTGCCTCGTGCTATAGCGATACGAAAAACATAGACAACGAAGAGCAGCAGCATGATGCTCTCATAGAATACAGTGAAGAGCAGATTGATTCCATTTCATTCTATTCCACCCACCATTATACCGACGGCTATAACTTTGTGGTTTACAAAGACTCCATAATGCTTATCGCCCAGCAACCAGAGGAGAAAGTCAGCGAGATGCCTATTGACTCCTTCCCTGTCATGAAGGAGCATCATGTCGTTGTGGGAGATATCCGCATCGTTCCACAGGACAGCATCGACTCCGTATGGGTGCAACTGGCAACCGACGAAGGACAATGGGGATGGATTCATGAGACGGAACTACTGCCTAGGGTGGTTCCTGATGACCCGATATCGCAGTTTATCATCTTTTTCTCCGACAGTCATATCATCATCTCGCTAATCATACTGTCACTCATTCTCATAGCCTATACAGCGAGAAACATATACCGACATGGAGCACCGATAGTACATCTTCGCGATATTCCTTCGTTCTATCCAACGTTGCTCTGCCTCATCGTAGCCACATCTGCCACGTTCTATGCATCAATACAGATGTTCGGTCCTGATACATGGCGACATTTCTATTACCATCCATCGCTCAATCCATTCAACATGCCATGGATATTGAGTATCTTCATAGCATCAGTATGGGCTATGGGAATAGTAGCTATTGCAGCCATCGATGACGTTTACCATCAGCTCCACACCACCGATGCTATCCTCTATCTCTGTGGTATGATAGGATTCTGCGCCATCGACTACATCATCTTCAGCATTTCCACCTTATATTATATAGGATACCCTCTGCTCATTGCCTACTATTGGTTTGCCATAAGCAGATATATCCGCAACGTGCGCAACAACTATATCTGCGGACATTGCGGAAACAGGATGCATGCCAAGGGCAGATGCCCTGAATGCGGAACTATAAACGAATAAAGCTATTCCAATTCCAACGACAAAGCCTCATTGAGGTAAGCCAATGCTGCACTTTCCTTTAGCATAAGGTCATAGTTTTCCTTTGGCGTCAGCAGTTTCTTTCTTTCAGAAGCTTCAGCAAGTCGAACATTTAGTTTCAGATTGCCGTTATGCAGATACTTCGCCATGGTAATGGTGAGACGCGCCTTCAATTTGTTAAGGTCTTCCAAAAGCATCTCATTCTCCACCACGACTTCTATCTCAGGAAATGACGTTATGGCAGGCACTATATTCTTCAATCTTCGAGCCGTACTTACCATTTCCGTCTGTGCCATACGATTACACATAGCGAGCCACTGCATACGCAGGTCGCTATTAGTGAACGTTTCATTCTCACATATTTTCTCCTCAACCACCTGAGGTGTATCTGCCACAGCACTGCCACCAGTTCTTATACTCCTGAAAGTAGTGCTGATAGATGCCAGCTTTATCGGTTTCACGCCACCGCTATTAGCCTGACCTTGTATGACAGGCTTGGCGATAGTAGAGCCCATCGCCGCACCGAGTCCGTTAGCCTGAGGAGAATTCTGTACATTATTCACAGCGACAGCAGGAGACACAACGTTTTCTGTTGCCTGTCCAGCAACACCATTCCCAGTGCCAGCCACCTGTTGAGCCGTCTCTGCCTGGGCGTTTGCCAATATTTTCTTAAACAGGGATTTTAACTTCTTGCAAGGGCCACGCCCCACTCCGGCATCATCATCTTTCTGGAGTATCTGCGCCATTTCGATGAGAGTAAGTTCCACGAGAAGTCGCTTGTTGCTACTCTGACGATAGTTCACGTCGCAATCATTTAGAATCTTCAATGCTTTATAGAGGAACTGAGGATGACATTTCTGTGCCTGAGCAGCATACTTCTGCCGCATAGCATCACTTGTCTCTATGAGGGCAAGTGTGGAAGCATCGCGAGCCATGAGCACATTACGCACATGGACAGACAATCCTGTGATAAAATGTCCTGCATCGAAGCCTTTCGACAGCACACCATTCAGCAGAGTCATTTCCTCCATTACCTTACATTCAAGAGCAAGATCCACTGCACGGAAATAGTTATCTGCATCAAGGACATTCAGGTCCTCAACAACTTTTGCGTATGTTATGTTTCCCTGACAGAAAGAAGCTGCCTGATCGAAGATGGAGAGAGCATCACGCATACCGCCATCAGCCTTCTCTGCAATGAGGTTAAGAGCCTCTTCCTCGTATATCACGCCCTGATCCTCTGCCACGTGTTTCAGATGATTGATGATGTTAGGAACGGTCATGCGTTCAAAATCATACACCTGACAACGGGAGAGAATAGTAGGAAGAATCTTATGCTTCTCAGTCGTTGCAAGGATGAACACAACGTGTGCAGGTGGTTCCTCCAGAGTCTTCAGGAAAGCATTGAAGGCAGCCTGTGAGAGCATGTGTACCTCATCGATGATGAACACCTTATATTTTCCCACCTGAGGAGGGATGCGTGTCTGATCCATAAGGTTCTTGATATGCTCCACGCCATTGTTGCTCGCAGCATCCAGTTCAAAGATATTCAGCGAACGCTGCTCGTCAAAAGCCTTACAACTCTCACACTCTCCGCACGCATCTCCGTCAGGCAATGGCGAAAGGCAGTTGATTACCTTCGCAAAGATTCGTGCGCAAGTGGTCTTACCCACACCGCGAGGACCGCAGAAAAGATATGCATGGGCAAGCTTTCCTGATGCCACAGCATTCTTCAGCGTCACCGTCAATGCCTGTTGTCCAACAACGGCATTAAATGATGATGGGCGATATTTTCTTGCTGATACTATATATTCCATGTTCTATATTATAATTTCCTGTCCGTCATACGCAAACTCAAAACCTTTTGGAAGTCTCTTGTTAGCATTATAATGAAAACCGATATCGTGAGTGCAATGCACGAAGTATGTTCTCTTCGCACCTATCTTCCTTGAGAACTCAATGGCATCATCCACGAGTTGATGACTATGATGTACTTTCTCAAAGCGCAAGGCATTGACTATGAGCGTCTCCACACCTTCAAGATAAGGTAGTTCCGCATCCTCCATATATTTCATATCGGTGATATAAGCCATCTTTCCAATACGGTATCCAAGTATTGGAAGCTTACCATGCATCACCCTTAGCGGCATAATCTCAGCAACTTCCTCCAAGGCTGGCACAATCTCCACCCTACCTTCCTTCACGAGTACCCCGTTTCTGTCAGCACCACTTGGTGGAAACTTTGCCGTTATCGTCTCAGGACGAGATATAAACACCGGTTTGTGAGCAGCTATAGTATGCAGTTGCAGATGTGGCACTCCAGGATAAAGATTCTCCTTAAAGCAGTAAGGCATTGTCTGATGAAGACCATCCACGACATCCTTCTGAGCATAGACATCCACATCCCCATAGATGCAGAAAGGTCTCAGGTCATCCATTCCTGCCACATGATCATAATGTATATGCGAGAGGAACACGGCATCTATCTTGCCAAAGCGCTGGCGCAGTATCTGCTGACGGAAGTCTGGACCGCAGTCTATCAGTATCCTCAATCCGCCATCGGTCTCTATCAGCACCGACGTGCGCAGTCGCTTATCCTTTTCGTCCTTGCTCCTACACACCTCACACTGGCATCCTATCGAAGGAGAACCTATTGATGTTCCAGTTCCTAAAAAAATCAACCTCATACTATATTCACCTCCGGATATATTTCTATGCCGAACTTCTCCTTCACGTCAGACCTTATCATCTGGCATAGAGTGACAATTTCCTGTCCCGTAGCACCCCCTCGATTGACAAGTACGAGAGCCTGACGGGCATGAACGCCTGCACGACCTACAGTCTTTCCCTTCCAACCGCACTGGTCTATCATCCATCCTGCAGGAATCTTCTCATGATTCTCATCAACGGTATAGTGAGGCATGTTGACATACAAGGCTGCGAGTTGCAGATATTTCTCCTTTGAAACGATAGGATTCATAAAGAAAGAACCAGCATTCCCCTCCACCTCATGGTCAGGAAGCTTCTCCCTGCGTATCTCTATTATCACGTCGCGCAACTGCTGTGCAGTAGGAGTTGTAATACCTTTCTGCTCCAGACTCTGACGGATATTGCCATAGTCGATGTTTGGCACGAAGGTCTTCTTCAGTCGATAGTGAACGAAGGTGATGAAGAAACGGTTCCTCCATTCATTCTTGAACTTACTCTGACGATAGGAATACTCACAATCCGCATTAGACATGATGACCTTTTCGCCATTTGATATATCAATAGCCTCAACACAATCTATCACATCCTTCGCCTCGGAGCCGTAAGCACCAATATTCTGCACAGCAGAAGCACCCACCTCTCCAGGTATGAGACTCAGGTTCTCCATCCCATGATACCCACTGTCAACGCACCATTGAATTATATCGTCAACAGTTTCTCCGGAACCGCATCTGATTATCACATCATCATCCGATTCGCTTACCACCTCAACACCCATAATCCTTGAGCGAAGCACAACGCCTTCATAGTCACCTGTAGGAAGAAGATTACTTCCCCTGCCAATAATCAACAGGCGATTCTTTGCCAATGCTTCTGCCACAACAGAACGGGCACCAAGAAACTCATCTTCGCTTCTAGGCTCAAGAAGAGTCTCACACTTGGCATCAATACCGAATGTATTTGGAATCAAATCACTAATCATACTGAGAAAAAGCACAATATTAGTATCTAAATTCCTCCCCTTAGGGGAGATCAGGAGGGGCTTTTGGGGAGGTCAGGTGGGGCTATTGCACCGCAGCAGCACCGAGCACGGCAGCGCCAGCACCTTCGAGAGTGCTTACGAGGAACTTCGCCTTACCCTTGAAGATATTCAACACCTTTTTATTATATGCATCTTCGATAGGTTTCATGATGAGGTCACCAGCTTTTGTCATACCTCCGAAAAAGATGAAAGCCTCAGGAGAAGCAAAGGCAGCAAAATCAGCGCAAGCCTCACCGAGCATATTGCCTGTGAACTCATATATTTCCTTTGCCAACTCATCACCCTTGCCTGCAGCGATGCTCACGTCGAGCGATGTTATCTTCTCTGGCTCCATATCGCGAAGCAGTGAAGGACGGTCAGTCGTTTCAAGCATCTCGCGAGCAGTACGTGCCACACCAGTTGCCGAGCAGTAAGCCTCAAGGCATCCTGTGCGACCACATCCACAAGGACGACCATTCTCCCTGCGCATTATCACGTGACCAAGCTCACCTGCCATACCGTCACAGCCATATACCATCTGTCCGTTGATGACAATACCCGAACCCACGCCAGTGCCGAGTGTCAGTACGATGAAGTTCTTCATACCCTTTGCCACGCCATACATCATTTCGCCGAGAGCTGCAGCATTGGCATCATTGGTAAGGTTTACAGGCAGACCGCCGAGACGCTCAGAGAACATCTGTGCCAATGGCACCTTGCAGTCGTGAGCCCAAGGGAGGTTAGGAGCAAACTCAATACATCCGTTGAGATAATTGGCATTAGGCGCACCTATTCCCATACGCTCTATCTTGTCAATACCGACCTTGTCCACGATGGTCATCAATGCTTTCACAGCATTATCCACATAGTCTTCGGCTTTCTCATAGCCACCAGTCTTCATTGATACAGTATCGAGGATGTTACCCTCTTCATCTACAATTCCGAACACAGAGTTCGTGCCACCAAGGTCAAGGCCTATTACATAAGGCTTTTTTGTTTCTGTTTTGATATTCATTACTTTAAGTATTTTCTTTATAAATTTTCAGCAAAATTAAGAATTTTATCTCACAAAAACAAAGTTTTTCCTATAAAAATATCCATATTCGGGAATTTTTGAGTACTTTTGCACTCACTTGTAAGTGGACAATATAAAATTATGCCATTCGAATTTCATATTAACATACTCGATATCATCATTAAAGGTATAATGATCGGCATCATCGCCTCGGCTCCTATGGGACCCGTAGGCGTGCTTTGCGTTCAGCGTACTTTGAACAAGGGACGCTGGTTCGGTTTCGTTACTGGCATCGGTGCTTGCGTCAGCGATCTCATCTATGCTCTCATCACAGGCTATGGAATGAGTTTCGTGATGGATTTAGTCAACGGTTCTCAGACGCGCTTCTATCTTCAGTTGTTCGGAAGCGTGCTGCTCTTCATCTTCGGACTCTATTGTTTCCGAAGCAATCCAGCCAAGAAGATTCACGTCAGCGGCAATAAGGGAACGCTTGTCCATAATGGCATCACTGCCTTTCTTGTCACCATCTCCAATCCTCTCATCATCTTCCTCTTCATGGCAACCTTCGCTCAGTTTGCCTTCATCGTTCCCGACCATCATTTTGAGATGGGAATAGGCTACATAAGCATCGTCTTCGGTGCTATGATATGGTGGTGGGGACTCACATGGCTCGTCGAGAAGGTGAAGGGAAAGTTTGATGCTGACGGCATACAGCTCATCAATCGCATCATCGGTTCCATCGTTATGATAGTGTCTTTCGTGATGCTTATCGGAACATTATTCAACATCGCCTTCGATGTTCCCATCCCTTCCATTAATACATTGATATAACCCATGTTTATCTCTCAACAACTAAGGAAAGAAAACATCGCCGAATATCTGCTCTATATGTGGCAGATAGAGGACATCATACGCGCTTACGGATGCAACCTTACAGCCATTCGTCGCGATTACATCTCACGTTTTGACCTCGACGACGAGCAGAAGGAGGACCTCACCGACTGGTATGGCAACCTCATACGCATGATTCGCGAGGAGGGATGCACCGAGAGCGGACACCTGCAGATAAACAAAATCGTTGTTCAGCAGCTCAGCGAGCTCCACGAGCAACTCATCTCTTCACCGAAGTTCCCTTTCTATTCCTCTGAATATTATAAGGTATTACCTTTCATCGTTGAACTCAGGAGTCGCGGCAGCAAGGAGCTCAGCGAGGTGGAGACTTGCCTCAACGCCCTTTATGGCGTCATGCTTCTCCGTCTTCAGAAGAAAGAGGTGTCTCGCAACACCGAGACTGCCGTAAAGGAGATAACCACTTTCCTCGGTATGCTTTCCGACTATTATAAAAAGGATAAGGAGGAAGGCATAGATTGGGAAGAGTAAAATAACAAAAAAGCTAGAGCTACTAGAAAAACTAGAAAAAAGAAAAACAAAAATATGAATCAAGAAATAGAACGCAGGCGCACCTTCGCCATCATCTCCCATCCTGACGCTGGTAAGACAACCCTCACCGAGAAGTTCCTTCTCTTCGGTGGACAGATACAGGTGGCTGGTGCCGTAAAGAGCAATAAGATACGCAAGACAGCAACATCTGACTGGATGGACATTGAGAAGCAACGTGGTATCTCTGTCAGCACCTCCGTGATGGAGTTCGACTATCTTCCTGAGGCTATGCGCGAGGAAGGCGCTGCTCCTTATAAGGTAAACATCCTCGATACTCCTGGTCACCAGGACTTCGCCGAGGACACCTACCGCACTCTCACCGCCGTTGACTCAGCCATCATCGTTGTGGATGGAGCAAAGGGCGTGGAGGCTCAGACACGTAAGTTGATGGAGGTCTGCCGTATGCGCAACACTCCTGTTATCATCTTTATCAATAAGATGGACCGCGAAGGTCGTGATCCTTTCGACCTCCTCGATGAACTTGAGGAAGAACTGCAGATACATGTGCGCCCTCTCTCATGGCCTATCAACCAGGGTGTGAAATTCAAGGGTGTATATAATATATATGAGAACCAGCTCAATCTCTTCACTCCTGACAAGCAGCGTGTTACGGAGAAGGTAGCTGTTGACATCAACTCTTCGGCTCTCGATGAGCAGGTGGGTGAGCAGGATGCAGAGAAACTGCGCGAAGACCTCGAACTCGTAGAGGGTGTATATCCTGAGTTTGACGTTGAGACATACCGCTCTGCCGAGGTGGCTCCTGTCTTCTTCGGCTCAGCCCTCAACAATTTCGGTGTGCAGGAACTCCTAGACTGTTTCGTTGAGATTGCTCCTTCGCCAAAGCCAACAAAGGCTGAGGAACGTATGGTAGAGCCTGACGAGAAGAAGTTCACGGGCTTTATCTTCAAAATCACAGCTAATATCGACCCAAATCATCGCTCTTGTATCGCTTTCTGCAAGGTATGCTCGGGCAAGTTCGAGCGCAACAAGCCATATCTCCATGTAGGTCAGAACAAGACTCTCCGCTTCTCTTCCCCTACTCAGTTCATGGCGCAGCGCAAATCTACCATCGATGAGGCATGGGCTGGTGACATCGTAGGTCTTCCAGATAATGGCATCTTCAAGATTGGCGATACTCTCACCGAGGGCGAACAGCTACATTTCCGTGGTCTTCCTTCATTCTCTCCAGAGATGTTCAAGTATATCGAGAATGACGACCCAATGAAGTCAAAGCAGTTCCAGAAAGGTCTTGAGCAGTTGATGAACGAAGGTGTAGCACAGCTTTTCGTCAATCAGTTCAATGGTCGTCGCATCGTAGGAACCGTAGGACAACTTCAGTTTGAGGTTATCCAGTATCGTCTTGAGAATGAATACAATGCCAAGTGTCGCTGGGAACCTGTTCATCTCCACAAGGCTTGTTGGATAGAGAGCGATGATGCTCAGGAACTTGACAACTTCAAGAAGCGCAAGTATCAGTATATGGCAAAGGACAAGGATGGGCGCGATGTCTTCCTTGCCGACTCCGGTTACGTTCTCTCTATGGCGCAACAGGACTTCGAAAACATCAAGTTCCACTTCACAAGTGAGTTCTAAAAGGAACTAACATCATCCCCATTATTCCCGTTTCTCACGGTGGTAACGCTCGTTTCTCACGGTGGTAACAGTCGTTTCTCACGGTGGAAACGATTGTTTCCTGCGAAGGGAACGAAGTGTACCCCCTATGAAGGTTTATGAAGATCAATGAAGATTAAGCACCATAATCTTCATAATACAACTTATTATTATACAACTACATACAAGGATTTATGAAGATATGAAGATTTTTTTTGATTTTTTCATGAAAAAAAATTACTTCTTCTGAAACTCCTTGATGATTTCAACTACTTCGTCTGTGCTATCGGTGAGGTGTAGAAGGAGATTCTTATATCTTCCCCGCTTTGTGAGAAGATACAAGAGAGGATATACGTGAGTGTCACAAGTCCAGAAATTCCTATCGAGGAAAATCATAGGGCTGGCAAAGCCAAGCGTCAGATAATGATTCTGCACTGCTTCCTGGAACACCTCCTGCATCGTCCCGGCACTGCCAGGCGTGAATATTATCCCACCATAGGCGATGGTGAGAAGGGTATCTTCGCGAATACTGTTGTCGAAGAATTTTGCTATATGTGTGGCAAAAGGATTTGAAGGCTCATGACCATAGAACCACGTAGGGATGGTAAGACTCTCATAGTCTTCATTCCTTGGAAACTTCGCCATCACGTCATATGCCGCCTTCATATATCCTTTAGACTTATAGCAAGGTGCTACCGACAGCATCCTCAATGCATCATTCACATCATCCATCGACCTTCCTGCCAGCATGGCACCCAGCGTAGTTGCCTCCATAGCACCTGAGCCACCACCCGACACCATCAGGCTCCCGCTTTCCGTCAGCATCTTGCTCACTATCACAATCTTCCTGTATGCCTCATCGGTGCGCATCATAGCATTGCCACCCATCACCGCCACAACCTGCTTCTTCTCATATCTCTCGAGGAAGCGGTTCAGTTCTCTCGTCATACAATGATCGTGTATCGTTCGTGCCAGCAGTTCCAATGGTTTGGTTGTGCGCTTTCCTGTCTCCAGAAAGTGCGCATATACCCTTTGGTCATAACATGAAGCAAACGTATCAGAATCATTCGGATCAAATCCCTCATACAGAGTCTCGGCACTATACAGTTCCTCCATCGTCGTAATATATGGCACGAACTCCATGTAGTTTCCGAGTCGTTCAGGTTCAAAGTCAAGGTGTGTTATCATTATTTTAATGGGAGTTATTGGGGAGTTATAAGGAGGTTATTGGGGAGTTATAGGGGAGTTCTTTCGAATAAGGAGAGCCTTACTCTCGGGAGTGAGATAAGGGATGAGATCCTTCACGGAAAGAGCAAAGGAAGGCATGCCGTCTGCATAGCAGGCTATCTCATACTGGCCATAGGTAAAGATAAGGGAATCGCCAGTAGCATTAGGGAATGGAGTCATGCGAGGCTGAGGTATGACAGAGCCCTCAATCTGCAGACGATCAGAGAGTTCGGAGTCGGTCATAGTCTCACCATACTCGCCGTAATAACGGATGAGTCCTTTACGAATGAGAGGTTGGAGAGCTTTGGTGGCATCGGGAAGAATGAAGTTGGAAATCTTTGCCCCCGTGGCTTTATCGAAAGTCATTGCTCCTGTACCTACAACGCCTCCATGGGCACCACCGCAGTAGATGTAGGTCTCGGAATTATAGACCACGAAGCCGAGCGTGTCGGTTATCTGCTTTATGTTGAGATCATAGTCCCAGACAGGCACATCCTCGCTCCTTTCCTGACGCTCTTCGTCGGTCAGGGTAGTATCCTCGTTGAGATACTTGAGGCGTTCGTTATAATCAGACTCTGCCAACTTGTAGAGATATTCATAATCTGCTTTGCCGTAATATTCCACAATCGCTTGAGGATCACTCATATCACCCGTGTAAGGCTTTATATGGAAGTCTTCCCCATAGTTTGGACAGTTGGCATTGAGGATGAAGTCGGCAATGAGCGAGTCGCGTATCTGAAGGGAAGCACTATCCTCTCCCATAGGCACTTCGAGCGAGAGGCTGAGGATGAGATGACGACACGAGTCCTTATAGCAGAAGGTCTTCGTTCCCGCATTGACGAGGATTTCCGTCTGTACAGAAGATTGTCTTGCACAAGATGCAAGGCATACAACAGATGCCATCAGCATCGCTAGGAGATAAAAGGAAGTTCTATTCTTCATTTTCAATATAAATTAATTGCGTTGCAAATATACTATTTTTCCGCGTAACGCAAAAAGAAAAAGCCTTTTTTTTGGTCGTTTGATAATTTTTCCCTATCTTTGTAGCGATATTATGAAAAGAAACACTAAGTTGATGCTTATGTGCCTTTGGGCATTCACGATATGCGCGATGATGACATCGTGTAAGGGGGATGACGCGGATAAGCGACACAGCATCGTGGTGCTTCATTCATGGAACGACCAAGGTGAGGAGGGACGTCCTTTCCGCGAGACGATGGACAGAATGTTTCGCGAGAGAGGCATCAACGCAGAACTGCATCACATATACTTCAACGCAGTGCATACGGGAGAAAAACACATTGCTTCTGGCCAATGGATGCAGATGGAAGACAGCATGGAAATTTGGAAGCCGGAGGTGATTCTCATCAACGATGACGCAATACTAGACTGGATAATACAACATCCCGAGCACGATCACATCTTCAACACGACGCCGTCAGTCTTTGCTGGCATCAACCTGCTCCAGCGCGATTCGCTCTACCGATATACGAACATGACGGGCTTTGAGGATAAGATAGACCTGCCAAAGAACCTTAATATATACAAGAGAGTTACGGGCAGACCTAATCCTGCCATCGAGATTGATTTCACGCCTTACGACATGAGGATGAGGAAATATCTCTTTGCGCAAATAGCAGATACGACGCGATACATAAACGACTATGACTTCCACATGAAGAGGTTCAACCGCGACAGTCTGGAGGCGCATCATCCAGGATGTATCATGGTGAACTTCATATCAGCGGAGAGCCCTGAAGCCAACAGCAACATCTTCTGGCAGAAGAGGAAGAAGAGCGAAAAGATGGAGAATGACGACATCATCGCTGGCAAGGAGATTCTGGGATTGTCATACTGCGAGGCGGAGACGGCGTGGCAGATACAGGTGAAGTATGACATTTACTCGAATAGTTTTGTGGACCGTTCGCGCTGGACACAGTTCACATGTATCAGGGAGCAATTTAACGATAAGGAGAACACTCGTTTCCTTTGCGGATATTTCACCTCTATGGAGACTCAGGTGGAGGATCAGGTAGAATATGCTACTGCTATCCTGCGAGGCACGAAGACCTCCGCACTACCTATCGCGGAGCATAAGAAGGGTTATTATCTCGATTATAACGCGATGGCGAGATACAAGGGTGCACTGACGACGCCGGAACTAATGGAGATGTTTGAGGTTGTAAATCTACCACTCCGACTCAGGTATCCTATCATGGCAATGACGGCTTATATCCTTGCCATACTTGCGTTCATACTGTTCCTCGCATTCCTCGTATATAAATTATACAAATGGTTCAATAGTTCACAACTGCACACCCTTGAATTGCTCAAAAAGGAGAATGATACGCACACACAGTTGTTTATTGATACACAGTCATCGACATGGTCATCAGATAATGGGGTGATAACGATGCCGAAGGAAATAGCGGAAATGTATCATATATCGTCAAAGACGAGAGTGGAGGATTTTGAGAAGATGCTTCATGAGGACTGTCTGGCATCATGGGAGATACTTAAAAACCACACCAAAAACCTCGGAAGAAAACGCTTGCGCCTTCATGTAACACTGAACAAGGGGAACTCCTGGCATTGGTATGAGATGATATACAATGCTACGGAAGAGACTGCACAGACAGGAAAATTATCCGGACTACTCGTCAACATCGACGACGTGGTAGCAAAGGAGGATGAGATGAAAAGGGCATACGAAGAGGTAAGCGACACAGAACTGAAGGAGAGCTTCCTTGCCAACATCAGTCATGACCTTCGCACTCCGCTGAACGCTGTAACGGGTTTCTCGAACTTGCTGACAATGGCAAGTAAGGACACCCCTATTTCCGACAAGGACAAGAAGGAATTCAGCGACATCATACACCAAAACTCAGAAATGATGCTCACGATGATAGACAACGTAGTGGACAACACTATCGAAGGCGTGGCAGATATCAAGATGAAGATGATGCCTCGCTCTGTGTCAACACTCATTAATGAATGCTACAAGACCAACGCTATCCTCGCGCCTCAACATCTGCATTTTGCTATGGAATATAGTGAACCAGATTGTGAGATTCTCATCGATGTGCATAGAATGAAGCAGGTACTCAACAACTTCATCAGCAACGCTTTCAAGTTTACGGCAGAGGGCGAGGTTGTAATAGGATGGAGGTATGTAAATGACGAAAGAGATGATAATGAGGCCCCAATTCCTTCATCCCTCATCGAGATATACGTCCGCGATACGGGTAAAGGCATCAGCGACGAGGATCAGAAGCATCTATTCGATCGATTCTATAAGGTGACGGAGCGCGACAAAGGCACAGGTCTCGGTCTTAACATCAGCAAAACAATCATTGAGAAGCATAACGGCACGATAGGAGTGACGTCGAAACTGGGAGAAGGTAGCACATTCTACATAAGACTGAAATTTCTCAATTACGATCAATCGAGTAATCGACCTATTGAATAATCGGAATATAGAATTATAACAAAAATGTTCAGCAAGAACCATATCATAGCAGTCTGCACTACGGCTATTATCCTGATAGCCATATGCATCACACTCTTCTTATCCTCCAAGGATGGCAAGGAAAAGAAGAACTGTGATATCCGTGTGCTTGTGGTTCACGGTTATGATGCAGAATATTATGGTTACAAGGAGTTTGACCGCACTTTGTTGAATACAATGGAAAACGACAGTGTCATTGCTGACGTAAAGAACGTTTACATGAACCAGATATTCCCTTCGCAAACGGGAAGAGAGGAATTGGAACGTCTCAGGAAGGAAATGGACAATGAAGGTTGGAAACCTGATGTAATTATAGCAGAGGGAGACCGCGCACTCATTGCACTGACAGAAAACGGAAACGATAGTATTCTGACGGAGATAAAAACAGTACCGACTATCATTGGAGCATTGCACCATCCCGATTGGAATATGCTGAGAAAATGGAGTAACTTCGTGATTTTCACCGACCCTTTGGATTACTGTACCAATATTGAACTGGCACAGGAATTCTCGGGTGTGAACATCATAGAGATAGAGATAGACAATATGAAGCAGGACAAGATGATACGCGAGGAGTTGAGGAAGGCTATTGCCCGTCAGCCTTACGTGGACAACACCGACCTGCACGACAGGAGACTCTCGGAGGAAGACAGAGTTACTGTATGGAAGGATTCGACAATGGTGCTCGCCCTGAGTGCTGCATCACCGGAAATGAACGTGAGCGATGCCGACACTTTAAGCGGTAAGGCATTCACTACAAACATATTCAAATACGCATATCGTTACCCTAACCTTGTGGTGAAGAGGGATATATATAGCCAGATGATGGCGAAGAAGACGGACAAGCCACAGTTTACAGCCGTAAAGGCTGGCTTTGCCGATGGCAAGGGTAGTTTCCTCTGTGGATATTTCGCATCATACAAGACCGTAGCAACTGATATTGCACATTGTGTCTCAAAGATAGCTACTGGCAGGGACTACCGCAGAGGTAACCACCAACACCATAAGGAATTCTTTATGGATTATAAGGCGATGAAGATATGGGGGTTGGAATATGATGACTATAAAGATCGCTTCAACATTGTGGGGGCTCCTGCTTACAAGAGACACCCATATATTATCATCTCTCTCGTCGCACTTGCACTAATCTCTCTGTTGGCATTTGTAGTGACTCTTGCTTCAGTCATCAACAAGATAAGGATGAGGAACGTCACTAAACTACGTCACGAACTGGAGAAACAACGCGAGATAACGATGCTGGCAATGACTACGATGAAGGCATATACGTTAACAAGCATTCAGGATATAGAAAATGTTATAGATCGCCTTAACGACAACGATAAGTCCATCGCTTCTGCCATAAGAATGAAATACAGAGAAGAAGGTTCACACGTCTTCCGCTTGCACTTTGCCCTTACTGACAACGACGAAGAGGAATGGTGGCAGATGAGATTTGCCGTAACAAACGGAGAGGATGGCACACCGATAATCAGCGGTATGCTTCGCAATATCTCACAACTCGTAGAGGCGGAGCAATTCATCGAAGAGGCTAAGATGAAGGCAGTGGAAGCCAAGGACAAGCGTATGCTCATCCGCAATATGACATCGGCTATCAACAAGCCTCTCAGCGAGATACTTAAGGCGAGCGATGCCCTTGCTAATGATGATGGAGCGATGAGCGATGAGCAGAGAATGACTTTACATCGACAGATAAACGAGAGCAACGCGGAGCTTATGGCGCTTATAAATGACGTCTTGAGTTTCTCACGCCTTGAGAGTCGAAAAACTGAGTACAAAATGTCATTGCATAACACGAGGGCTGTATGTGATGAAGTATATGAGGAATGGAAGGATAAGATGCCTCCTGGCGTTGTACTTTTGAAGAACTACGGCAGAGAGGATGCTACATACTGGGGTGATGAGAAACACGTAAAGGAGATTCTCTCACAGTTTATGAGTAATGCCGTAAAGTTCACGAAAAAGGATTCCATCTCCATAGGATATAAGAATCATTTATCTATCGGTATTACACAGATGTTTGTGGAAGATGCTGGATGTGGTATTCCTGAAGACAAGCGTCAGCAGATTTTTAATGCATTCTATAAAGGCGATGTATATATCTCGGGCGTAGGACTTGGACTGAACATTGCAACTTTACTTGCCGTGGGCATGAATGGTCATGTGCAAGTGAGTAGCGAAATGGGTGTTGGAAGTAAGTTCAGCGTAAGATTAAAAACGAAGGAGCCAGAGAAAAGTTGAAAGACGAATCAATCGAGTATCGAACCATCGAAAAATCGAAAAACCTAACCATCGAAAAATTCGAATCATCGAGAAAAAAAATAACAAATGAAAAGAGCTAAGAAAACCATACTATTATCGGGATCGGCAACCGTGATAGGCATCGTGATGCTTATCATAGGTTTTGTACTGCTCAATAGCGATGGAACAAGAAACATAGACGCTAGCATAGTATGGATACTTGCCTTTATGGCTTTGATGATTGTCTTCGGTTTCGGTGGTCTTATAAAATATCGCACAAGCGACAAGAACATTTCACTTCATCTGAAGAAACAGGAGGAGGACACAAAAGTGAGAGATCTACTGCTGGAGAATGCTAAGGCAAGACTATGGCAGATAAAGGACGGAAAGATAACCATCGCACCAGGACTGACTCATGACAGAAGAATAAAGCGAAGCCGACTTACATTAGAGGAGTTTCGAGCAATAGTACATCCTGACAGCATGAAGTCATATGACGAAATATGCAACATCAATGCAGAAATGGGATATAAAAGCAAGAGACTGCAATTGAGTTATGATGGAGAAACCTGGAAATGGTATGAATTCGTATATAGTGTGACCAAGGAAACGGCAAGGAAAGGAACCCTGGCTGGTCTTATGCTCAACATTATGACGGTGGTGGAGAATGAAATGAAGATGATTGACACACAGCACAGAGAGAGCGAAATTAAGGCGAAGGAGAGTTTTATTGTTAACATCGGTACGAAGATGAACATTCCTTTCGAGGCTATCATCGGCACGAGCCAGCTGTTTGCTCACGACAAGGGCGACCTGACGACAGAAGACAAGCAAGAATTGTCAAACATCATTCACGAAAACACCGAGGATTTGCTCGGAATTATTAATAAGGTGGCTTACGAGTCGCTGGCAGAGAAGACGGAGGAAAATGCATAGAAGGAAAAGAACATCATTGATTTTTGTGCTACTACTGGCGTTGATGACGGTAGTGGCAGTTATCTGTATCGTCAGATTTAGAGGTGGCGAGCAGAGCAAGGATAAAAAAATAGTCCTGCTGCATACTTTCTCAGAAGATAATAATGGATACGACACATACTATCGCGAACTGGAAAGCACACTTAAAAAGGAGGGCATCACGCCAGAGATAAGGGAATATTTCCTTGACTTCGATAAAGGCGAGGAGGCTGCAAGGCATCGCATCATACACTATAAGGACACGGTAATGAAGGAAGATTGGCATCCTGACATCATTATCTGTGACGGTGATGCTTCGCTCAACGAGCTCTACAAGATGATGAAGGATAAGATGTTTCCTCGCGAAAACATTAGGAATATGAAGACGATAGCCTGTGGTGTGCACTATCCTAATTGGGAGATTGCCCGCGACTATCCCAACATCGTCATTCTTACGGACTACATAGACTATATAACCAACCTTATGATGGCTCACGAGATATCAAAGAAGGCGGTTATAGAGGTGGATGAGGAACTACATTCCTTTGCCTCTAACATACGTTCGGAACTACTCAAGGCTATCATGCGTCCTCCTTTCATCAACAATAGTCTTCGAAAAGAACACATTACAGAAGAAATACTGAGGACTACCTTGAGGGACAGCATCATAATAACAGGGTTGGATGCCAACGACAATACTAGCGATATCCAGGTGGGGAAATGCCGTATGTCATTTGCCAAGAGGAAGGCTGGCAACAATGATATAATGACCTTCACTCCAATGAGGGCCTGTTTTTATGATGAAGATAGTCAGGTACTTGCCGGTTTCCTCGCAACATACAAGACTATGGCTCACGATGCTGCTATGCACGCTGCACAGGTTCTCAATGGTACAGACATCAGCCAATTAAGAAGTCACGACCATAAGAAGGATTTCGTGATGAACTACAACGTCATGAAACACTTTGGGATGGAATACAAAGACTATGAGGATTCGTTCATCATAGAGAATGTTCCTTTCAGCGTGGCACACCCACAACTATATCTCATACTCATTATTGGTATCATTCTGCTCTGCATAGGTATTACGACAGGCATCGCTGTTCTATTTCTCCGTATCAGAGAATATAACAGGCAAAGTGAACTGCAAGGACTTATAGAGTCTGCTGAACTCAGTAGGGAAGCTCTGGCTTCCGCAGATGGAAGAATTATAAGATCAGGAGACGAGTTGGAGATGCTTCTAAAGGATGTTGATGAAGAATATCAGAAGGATGCAGACGAACTGCGCCAGTTGCTCTTTGTAGAAGGAACACATGTGAAGGATATTCTGCTTCCAATGCAGAGAAAGGCTATAGTGCAAAGGGATGAGAGTAAGAAAGTGTATGAATGGTGGAGAGCAATCATCAACATCGAGAAAATGGGAAACGGCGTTTTCGACATACAGGGTATCCTCATAAACGTGGACGAAAACAAGCGTCGTGAGGCTATGCTGAAGAAAATGGAGCAGATAGCAATCGAGACGAAGAAAAAGGAAGATTTCCTTACAGCCGTGAGCCACGAGATACGCACTCCTCTAAATGCAATCCTTGGTTTCTGCGATATTCTCGCGATGACCAATTATGGCGACTTCCCAGAGGAAGAATATGTGATGATGAAGCAGTCTATCCTATCAAACAACTATAGCCTCACAAAGATAATTACAGACATCCTGCTCTTCTCTAAGCTGGAAACAAACAACGTGCAGTATGTTTTTGAGGATATTGACGCAGCAAGATTCGTCACAGATTTCTATAAAAATGACGTAGATAAACTGCATATTAACAATAATGTAAAATTGATGGCTGGGCGCGACAAAGTATTGATTCACGCAGACAGGTTCCACCTGACGAATATCCTTATGCAGTATATCAGCAATGCATCAAAATTCTCTTCTGAAAACAGCGAGATACGTATAGGATGGCAATATCACCTTAACACGAAGATGATGGAAATCTTTGTAGAAGATGATGGTATTGGTATATCACTCGACAAGCAGAGTGCATTGTTCGGATTGTTCTGGAAAGATAATGAGTTTGTTCCTGGTATCGGTATCGGTCTGAACATCGTTAAGACTCTCGTTGAAGGAATGGGCGGTGAAGTTCGCATCGATAGTCGTCCTGATATAGGATCCCGCTTCAGCATATTATTTAAGAAAAGCGGAGAGTGCGAACCTATAGAAAGGTGAAAGAGTGAAGCATCTTTTCACTCTTTCACTTTTTTACCTTTTCACTCTTATATCTACTCTGCTACGAGATAAAGGATTCGTGATGACCAGTCATTGAGCTTAGAATGTTCCACATCGTGGGAATAAGGAACTTCAAGACCATTTGCCATCAAATAAGCACCTGTAAATGACTTTCCCTCATATGGAAGAGGATTCTTATCTATACGATTAAGCTCCTGAACCTTATATTTTTTCTGTGGGTCAAGACCTTGCATCTTTACTACAGGGAAATGTTCATCCTTGAAGGTCTCAAGCTTATACCAATAGAATACAGCTTTCTGCTTATCCTCGGAAACATACATAAGAGATGCGAGATTATCACCTTCGTATGGGGAATGGAGGCGATAGATATCACCGAACTGCACCACTGGACGTATCATCTTGTAGTTAGAGATAGCCTTGCGGCAGAATGTTTTCTCCTCTTCTGTCATATTCTTTGGTTGGATCTCCATACCGAGACGACCAGACATAGCTACATCAACACGAAGTTTCATAGACGTGGTACGGAATACAGCATGGTTAGGAACGGCTGAGATATGGCTTGCCATAGCAATTGCAGGGAAGAAATAAGAAGTACCCCACTGCATACGGATACGCTGAAGAGCATCAGTATTGTCACTTACCCAGAACTCATCGAAGTATGGAAGGAGAGCGTAGTTGGCACGGCCACCACCTGAGGCACAATCCTGAATGATTACATCTGGATATTTCGCTCTGATTCGTTCACACACATTGATAAGACCTTCGTGATACTTGATGTAGAGATGGCTCTGCTCGGCCATTGAGAGATATTGTGAACCATGGTTCATCACAGGTGCATTGGCATCCCACTTGATATAGGCAATCTCAGGATATTTTGTAAGGAGATCATCTACAATAGAGAATACATAGTCCTGTACCTTAGGATTGCAGAGATCGAGAACCACCTGCGTACCACCACGTCCCATAACAAGGTCGCGCTGAGGTGCCTTTATCACCCAGTCAGGATGCTTTTCGAAGAGTTCCGATGTAGTATTTGCCATCTCAGGCTCAATCCAGATACCGAACTTCACACCATTCTTCTTAGCATCGGCAAGGAGGCGTTCAATGCCTTCTGGGAGTTTCTTCTTATCTACAACCCAGTCACCCAGAGCAGCATTATCGGTAAGACGACGATACTTCTCTCCAAACCATCCATCATCCATAACAAAAAGCTCACCACCCATAGAGGCGATATCTGCCATCATCTGGTTCATTCCTTCATGGTTGATATCAAAATATACACCTTCCCATGAATTAAGGAGTATCATTCTCTCCTGGTCAGCATGGCGAAGCTGATACTTGCGAGCCCACTTATGATAAGCACGTGATGCTCCAGAAAGTCCCTGCTGGGAATATGTGAATGCCACATGAGGAGTAGTGAAGGTCTCACCTTTCTTCAGATAATACTCTGAGTTATCGGCATTGATACCCGCAAAATAGTAATGGTATTCTGTATCGTCAGTATCGATTGAGATGCTATAGTTGCCTGAATACATCAGAGCAGCACCAATCACATCACCTTCATTCTCCCTACCCTTTCCGTCGAGAGAGAACATTATCTCCTGACGATCGGTAGTGGCATTACGAAGACCATCCTTATTCTTTATCTCAAGAAGTCCATTCTTCAAAGGCTGCTCCATAAATTGAGCCTCACTTGCCCAAGAACCGTGGAAATGAGTTACATGTACATTGTTTCTGCGGATTGGCATACAAGTGGAATAGAACTGAGTGAGAGTGACAGTTTTTTTCTCATTGTTTGTCACATCCATCCAAGACTCTATGATATCCACATCGCTATATGCAAGATAATACAGATTTACCACATCAGCATACTTAGGATCCTTCAAAGTAATGGTGAGAAGCTGTCCTTTGCGGTCTGCGCCATTAGGAGCCTTCTCGTTCACCTCTTTAACACTATATGAATCAAGGAGCAACTGTGTGGACAGATTACCATCAGCATGACGCATAGCAAATGCAGTCTCACTCTGCGTATGTGTTGCACCATAAGCAGGATATAGTTCGAGATGAGACCAATTGGCATTCGTTGGCTCTGGCAAAGATGCAAGATCAGAGGCAGAGAGACGTCCACCATAATACACGAACTTTGGTTCTCCACCTATCCATAGATTGAGAACAAGTGAGTTATTCTTTGTATGCATCTCCACATTCTCTGCGTTGGCAGTAAGAGAGAAGCATGCAAGAATTGCGAATAATAGTTTTTTCATATTTGGTTTTGTTTTGTTGATTTGGTTTTCACGACAATGGATTGCCACTAACGGCAACTACTTTATGTGCGCAGTAAGGAAAGTTGCGTTGCCGAAGATATAGAGTACATTCTCTGAAGCAGGCACGAGAAGAGTCTCGCCTTGACGCACTTTTACACCATTGATGTTAGCCTCGCCCCATAAACAGACGACTACAACGAAGGAATCACAATGGAAATCTATCTGCTGAGCTACCTGCACCACGACTCTATGCACCACAAAATATGGGCAGTTGATAAGTTGCGAAGTAGGCTGAGTGGTATCATAAGATGTGCGATATTCCGGCCACACCTGATAGTCGATAGCATCCTTTGCCTGTTCGATATGCAACTCACGAGGTTTTCCATGTGCATCAACACGACCGAAATCATACACTCTGTATGTGATATCGGAAGTCTGCTGTATCTCTGCAAGGAAACATCCAGCACCAATAGCATGAAGACGACCAGCGGGAAGGAAGAAAAGGTCTCCCTGATGTGCCTCGTGAGTGGCAATAACATCCTGCATAGGACTGCGACCATTGACAGGAGCAGCAGTAGCTAATTCCTCATAGTCTAAAGGAGTGATGCTTTCCTTAAGGCCTGCATATATTTTTGAACCGACATCACTTTTAATGATATACCACATCTCTGTCTTTCCCGCACATCCGTGGCGCTTCATTGCAAGTTTATCATCAGGATGCACCTGAACGGAAAGATCCTGACGAGAGTCGATGAACTTGACAAGAAGAGGAAACTTATTGCCAAATTTCTTGTACACCTTATCGCCAATAAGCAGTCCCTTATACTTGTCGATGAGTTCTGTAAGAGTGAGTCCTACATCAACATCATCTATCAACCCACGATCGATGGCTACACTCTCGTGACCTGGCACACCACTTATCTCCCACGATTCACCAATATTAGGTTGCGCAGTATAGATTCCCTTGAAAGGTGCTATCTGATAGCCTCCCCACAAGGTAGTCTTGAGATATGGTTCAAATTTATATGGTTTCATAAGTCTAATTTATCCTCTCTATCAACTCCAGACACATACGGCTGTTGTGATAAGGACACTTCCAGAAGCCAGCATGGTCATCGGTCTTATTAATATTACGCTCAGGGTCACGACTCCAATACCACTCTCCAAGTTCCTCATCAATAAGGTTTTCCTTTATATATTTCCAGCAGTCAAGAGCCTTCTCAAGAGCCTTACCATCATTGAAATGCTGATAGATATTATAGAAGCCCACTACAGTCTCAGCCTGCACCCACCAATGGCGGTCTGCATCTATATGACCTGTATCGAGATTTGCTTCGTGAGTCATAGAACCATCGGCATTAAGTCCTTTTTCTGAAGCCTCAGCCACAAGCTGCACGATAGGTTCTACCTTTGCGATAACACTTGCATCGCCAAGTACGAGGGCAGCCTCATGAAGTAACCAAGAACACTCTATATCATGTCCGTATGACTCGAGCCAGCCTGCACCACGCTTCCAGTCCATATCAAAGAATAAGTCAAGATGGTGTGTCTCTGGGTTGAGAATATTATCACAGAAGATATCAATGAGATTACGAAGCGATGCCTCAACAGCCATAGATAACTCATCGCTGATAAATGTTGCGAGTGGACTCTCTGTCTGACGCAGTTCCTTTATCATACGATAGAGATTAGCGTATGGCTCAATGATATGGAGATGAGTGTTCTGCGACTTTGGATAGTTGGCATCTAGTTCTGATAGACGCATATCTGCTATCTTGCCCCACTCTCTCGTGCATGCCTCTATATAGCCATTATCCTTCTCGTCAAGAGCATGTTCCTCTATCATCGCATAAAGATGAATGGCAACCTTCAGGGCAGTCTCTGCATTGTCAAGTTCCACTCCTTGACATGCAGTAGCACGAACATATTCCGTCATACCATAGAGCATAAACCCTAAGGCATAGAACTGTTTCTTTGTATCGAGAGGAGTACCATCTGCATTGAGGCTCCAATAAGTACCTCCATACTCCATATCAAGAAAGTGCTCCACGATATAATCCATTGCACGAGTGGCAGCATTGAGATATTCCGCATTTCCTTCCACACGATAGGCAGCAGAAAACGACCAAAGAATGCGACCATTAAGGATACCACCTTTCGGAGCATCCTTCACGAGAGTGCCGTCACCACGCATCTGACCATAGAAACCGCCATTCTCTTCGTCCTGCATCTTTAGCCAGAAATTCAGGATATTATTATGCAAAACATCCTGAACTTCTTGTCGTAATGTATGAATTAATGTATTCATAATACAAATCTATCTTTTTACTTCTTCAATGGGAACTTATAAGCCAAGAGTCCCATGATAACAGCTATTACAGCTGGGAAGAGCGAGAAGAGTGCCCATACCATAGTCTTAACTGACTCTGTGATTGAAGCTGGGTCAATAGACTCATTACCCATCTCGTCCTTAATCATTGTAGCACCTGCCACACCGAGGAGCAATGCGATGAGAGAGCCAGAAACAGCACCACCGAACTTCTGAGCCATTGTACCAGAAGAGAAGATAAGACCTGTTGATGATGTACCGTATTTCTCTGTAGCATAGTCAGCTACATCTGCATACATAGACCAAAGGAGTGGAGAATAAAGACCAACACCTACGGATGTGAGCACTACCAAAACAACGATTACCCAAATGTAAGCGGGATCCTGTGGGATGAAGAAGAAGATCACAGAAAGTACGCAGCAGATAACCGATGACCATACGAATGCCATACGCTTTGAGCCTACCCACTCTGTAAACTTAGGAGAAACACCACCGAATATCATACATGTAACCTCGCCGAATGCCATCAGCACAGTATAGTTGATGATAAGAGAACCTACGGTAATATCGCCACCAAGACAGTAGTCGATGAGATATGCTGCTACAGCATAACGGAAACCGTTGAAGAAGTTTGTGCAAACACCCATGAGAGTAATATAGACCCATGGAATATTCTTGAAGAGATCTACAAACTGCTTGAAAGAGAACTTCTCTGCACGCTGTGGCTTAAGACGCTCCTTGGTGAGAAGTCCACAAGCAAGTGTCATAACTGCAGCAAGGATACCGAAACCTGCACCGAGGATAGCATACTGATTCTGATCAGAGCCGCCAATCATCTTCTGAAGGTAAGGGAAAGAAAGCAGAGTGATAAAGCCCATTGCATAAGCACCTACCATTCGATATGAAGAGAACTGGTTACGATCATTATCGTCGTCTGTCATAACGCCAAGCATAGAGCCATAAGGCACATTCACCATTGTGTACATCACCATCATGAGCAGATACAATGTGTATGCATAGATACGCTTGCCTGTTGGATCAAAGTCTGGTGTGAAGAACAATAGTGCGAACACAAGACCATAAGGGATGGCACCGAAGATGAGCCAAGGACGATAAGTACCGAAACGGCTCTGGGTGCGGTCAGCAAGACTGCCCATCAATGGATCGGTAATAACATCGAACATACGAGCGATAAGCATAAGAGCAGCTGTATCAGCAAGTGAGAGTCCGAATACGTTTGTGAAGAAGAATGGGAAGGCAATAGACATTATCTTCCATGTAATACCACCTGCAGCAGCATCGCCAAGGGCATAACCTATTTTTTCTTTTATTGAAGCCATAGCATTTATAATTTAACTATTTACAATTTACTATTTAATGTTTTTATTCTTATTTACGAGTGCCATTATCGTCTCTACAGATTTACCTGTATAATACTGGTCAGCAGGAGTGTTCTTACAATAATCAACGAGTTTGTCAATCGTAGAAACTGCCACATGCATACGAGTATCACTTGATGCGTAATAAATGAGCACTCTCTCATCGCCTTTGTGGAGTCCGTCAGTTGGTTCGCCATCAGCAATCCAACCATTTGCGAACGCAACATTCATCACATCGCCAATGTATTCTTCACCCTGAGGAACGATGAAATAGCCACCTGGTTGTGCTATCACCTTTGTTGGATCCTCTAATGATGTCATATACATATATAATACATAGCGGAGACCTGAAGCACATCCACGAACACCATGAGCAAGATGCAACCATCCTTCTGGAGTCTTTATTGGATGAGGTCCCTCACCATTCTTCACCTCCATAATAGTATGATATCGACGAGCATTGATGATCTTTTCTTCCTTCACCTCTGCATTTGTCATATCATCAACAAGTGCCCAACCGATACCGCCACCAGAACCTGCATCGATAAAGCCATCCTGCGGACGTGTGTAGAGAGCATATTTGCCATCCACGAACTCTGGATGCAGACAAACGTTGCGCTGCTGACACTTTGCCTTCAAATCAGGAAGTCGCTCCCATGTCTTCAGATCCTTTGTGCGAGCAATGCCACAAGTGGCAGTAGCAGCAGAAAGGTCATTAGGCTGTGAATCATCATGACGCTCAGCACAGAAGAGACCATAGATCCAACCATCCTCATGCTGTGTGAGTCGCATATCATAAATGTTTGTTGCAGGAATGACATCCTCTGGCATAGTGATAGGCTCATCCCAGAAACGGAAGTTATCAATACCGTTAGGAGACTCGGCAACAGCAAAGAAGGACTTACGGTCAGCACCTTCCACTCTGACAACAAGAAGATACTTACCATCCAGCTTGATTGCTCCGCTATTGAGCGTTGCATTCATCATGATACGCTGCATGAAGTATGGATTATCCTTCTCACAGAAGTCATAACGCCACTCAAGTGGTGTATGTTCGGCTGTTATGATAGGATACTGATATCTGTCATAGATACCATTGCCATTTTCCATAGGTACGTTGGCACGTGTGAGGAGAGCCTCATGCTTCTCACGAACAAACTTTACTCTTTCTTGAAAGTTCATACTTTAATCTTTTATATACTACTTTTTAACACATAGGTCTTCTCCTTTGAACCGTCGCCTCTTTCGGCATTCCGGTCCTCCCCCTCGGGGGAGCGGAGAGAGGGGCTCCTACTTTATCTTCTTAATATCCTTAAGGAACAGGAAGTTCTTTTGCTTTGCCCAAGCCTTGAAGTCATCAGCAGTCTTTGCATCCTTAGATGCTCCGAAATGCTCTTTCGAATAGTTTCTCCAAGGAAGAAAATAAACGAACTTATACTTCTCGATAACAGGCTTGAAGACCCTCTGCCACCATGTTGGATCTGGAGAATTCTGATATCCGCACTCCGTAATTGCCACAGTCTTGTTGTGTACCTTGCCAAGCTGCGTTAGAAGACTAAGCTCTGTATCAAGATTCTTTTGAAAATCTTCTGTTGAGCCCCATTGATAAACGTCTGTACCGAGGAGTTGAATATTATCATCACCAGGATAACGCTTCAAAGCATCAGGAGAAGACCATGAAGGAGAGTATGACCAAACAATATAGTCCTTAAGGTTGATCTGGTTATTGATATACTCCTGTGTCATCTTCCAGAGCTCAAGATACTGCTGCTCTGAGCAGTTATCCTTTCCCCACCAGAACCATGAACCGGTATTCTCATGATAAGGACGGAAGATGAAAGGAATCTGATTACCCTTCTTGTCCTTCAAAGAAGTGAAGAAATCACCAAGGCGCTCAAGCCACTTCATGAATGTTTTGTTTTCCTTGCCATTAGGCAGGATGGAAGCAACAGTATTCTTAGGATTATCGATTTTCCCGATAAGGTCCTTACGTCCTATATTAGCAAGTGCAGATACAGCCTCGTCGTATGCCTTTACATCTTTCTCTATCCATGCGGTAGTTCCGAGAAGCGGATTGCGAGGATGCCAAGATATTGTAATGATACCGCCACGCTCATAATGTTTGATGACCTCTTCGCGGATGCGAGTGAAAGGAACAGAGTCAAGACTCTTCTCGTCGCCCTTCTCTATACCACCAAGTTCGAAGCCCATAACTCCAGGATAGTCACCTACGAGTTCGTATGTATCAGAGCGGTCAAGATCCCAATCCCATGTGATACCATAGAACGGATCATCCTGATGACCATACATGTAACCCTTCTCCTGAATCTTATTCATACGCAGCAAGAGCTGCTTTGCAGGAGTAACAATAGCCTTTGGCACGCCGAAAGCAAGTGTCTGAGCGAATGCCACGGCAATAAGCATTAATACTTTTCTCATATCTTTTTATGGTTAGGTTTTATTTTGGTTGCAAAGATACACAAATATGGATACTATCTCTTTGCATTTGTTATCAAAAGATAACACACAAGGAGAAACTAAGCATCTCATATCGTAAAGCATAGCTTTAGCCACCCTAAAGCTTAGCTTCTCATGCCCTGAAGCTATGCTTTTTATTTTGCAAATTTCAATGGTTTGTTTATTTTCAACTTTCATTCTCTTTGTTTTATCAGTTTTTTTACTACCTTTGCATTGTTTTTCCACACAACGTAAGAAAATGAACACAATTAAAATAAACAGATCCCAAATATATAAATATATAAAGGTGGCATTACTTCTGATATGGGCATTGCTGGCATTCGCTTATTTGGAACGCACCTGCCACTATTCTTTCTTCTATCGTGAGCAGAATCAGCTATTCCTGATGTCACAGGAATATCTCACTCATTATTTCGAAAAGCCTGCATGGTTTGCCTGCATGATGGGAGATTTTCTCACTCAGTTCTTCTATTACATCTATGCCGGAGCGTTGATCACCACGCTTTCACTACTTGTCTTCGGCCATTTCCTCAACACTTCTTTGGGCTGCATATCACGCAATAAGATATGGAGAAATTGCATGTTTGCCATCTCCTTGATACTTATGACATTCGGTGCTCATGTCTGTCTTCAGGCTGAACAGCACATACATTGTGTTATTTCTCTTACCACAGGCACCATTTTATGGCTATGCGCTCACTCAATTAGCCGAATTATTAAATCTCATGCCATCAGAATTGCCTTCATCCTTATTGCCTTTATCCTTGCTTGCTGGTCAGTAGGTTACGGTTCTCTGATGATTATCATCCTCGAAACAGCATGGTGTCTTGCATACATGAAAAAGACAAGGAAATATCTTTCTATCATATTCCCTTTGCTATTATGTTTCGCATTCATCATCGAAAACAATCTCTTGGCAAAATGCTATAATGTCATGCCTGATGATTGCCGTATGTCTCCTTCGATAGACTATGTTTCAGATAGGGAAAAATGTGACACTAAGGAGCAACTTCTCGCCTATGACAACGAGTACTACTTCGGCAATTACAGCAAGGTAGCAGATATGTATGAAAAGGGAGGAGGAAAGAAAATAGACGAAATGTGCTTCTTCTATTGCCTTAGCCTGGCACAGATGAATATGCTGCCTGACAAGCTCATGACGATGAAGAACCCGAATCTCGGAACCTTCCTCAAGATAGGTCCCGATACTCCGATGTTTACTATCAAGATGATCAACGAGCTGTATTATCTCATAGGAGACATGACATACACAGAACGTGCTGCCCTTCTGGCAAACACATTCTCCAAGAATGGCAGAAACGCAAGGATGATCAAGCGAATAGCAGAAGCAAACATTATCAATGGAGATACTATAGCGGCTAAGAAATACCTTCGACTGCTGGAAAAAACCATCGTCTATAAGGATTGGGCAAAGGCTCACATGCCCGAAACCATGTCTCCAAGAGTAAAAGAAGAAATGGAATACAAAAGGCAGTTTATCAACAAGAGTGATAGAATCCGTCTCGGAGATGACTGTTATATCATACTAACCCAGCTGCTTGACAGCAATAAGGATAACACCATAGCTCTCGACTATCTGCTATGCAGCGATATTGTTGCACGCCAGCGAGATACCTTCATGAGCGACTATGAGAAATATGGTCCGAGAAATAAGCGCCTCTATCATGAAGCGCTGAACAAGTAAGTCCCTACCATCCCCAAGAGAGAGAGAAGATGTAACAGTAAAGAAGAAAAAGAACATCAAAGATGAAAAGAATCATATACACTATAATAACAGCCTTTCTGCTTGTTGCATGCACAGAGTTACCATCTGATGTAAGCAAGACCGATGCTATTGCCCCAATGTATCCTGACTACACAGATATCACTATACCTGAGAACATCGCACCATTAAATTTCCTATTACGCGATGATGCCAAGCAGGTTTGTGTATATGCTGACAACGACGTGATTTACAACGAAACGGGAAACGAAGTAATCTTCAACATCAACGATTGGAAGGAACTTCTTGGAAAGTACATCGGCAAAAGAATAAACATAAGGATAGCAGCAAGATACACAGATGGTTGGAAGGAGTATAAGCCTTTCTGCTGGACCGTAGTTGCCGACAAGGTTGACCCCTATCTTACATATCGTCTCATCGAACCTGACTACGAGGTTTTCAATAACCTTGTGCTACAGGAGAGATGTGTTGAGAATTTCGATACGAAGAACTTTTCCGACTACAATATCGTAGGCAACAAATGCATGAACTGCCATACCTATGCCTCACAGGATCCTGGCACCTCCATGTTCTATGTTAGAGGAGAAGGAGGCGGTGCCATACTGAACATGAATGGCGAATTGAAGAAACTGAACCTCAAGCGTAGCGACATGGTCAGCGGAAGCGTATATTTCGGTTTCTCCCCTTCAAAGAGATTTATTACTTTCTCCACGAATGTCATAATACCAGCTTTCCATTCCGAGGGAAGCAAACGTCTGGAAGTGTTTGACACAAAGAGCGATGTATTTGCCGCAGACCTTGTAAACAATAAATTCATAGAGTCTCCCCTACTCTGCGACAGCACCCAGTTGGAGACATTCCCTACATTCTCTCCTGACGGCAAATTCGTTTATTACTGCACAGCTCACACTATTGACAGCATCGGAGCACTAAAGACAATGAAGTATAGTCTTTGTCGCATTCCTTTCGATGAGGCGAAAGGAGAATTCGGCAATCAGGTCGATACCATATATAGTGCAAGTAAAGAGGGCAAGAGTGTGTGTCATCCACGCATTTCGCCTGACGGGAAATACCTGGTTTTTACTATTGCTGACTATGGCACATTCCCTATCTGGCATCGCGAATCAGACCTTTGTATGATAGAGCTTGCCTCAGGAAACATCATGAGTATGGAAAAGGCAAACTCACCTTTGTCAGACACTTATCACTCATGGAGCAGTAATTCTCGCTGGCTGGTATTTGCCTCAAAGCGTGACGATGGTCTTTACGGCAAACCTTACTTTACATACATTGACAAATCGGGTAAATGCTCAAAGCCATTTGTTCTTCCGCAAGAGCATCCTACCTTCTATGACAACTGTCTGAAGTCGTTTAATGCTCCTGAATCCGGCGCAGGTCCATTACCTTTTGATGTTCACGACGTAAGCAAGGCAATGAAACAACAAGGTATTGAGTTTGGCCCAAACAGATAATGAGTTTAGGGCAAACAGAGGGCGAGTTTGGCCCAAACACGAAAAAGGGTTATCTTATAGTTACTTGCTTACGCTCTCCATCAAGGCATTTCTCACTTGCTTTTCGAGCATCAAACTTCACTTTATCCTTTGTGAAATCAGGACAATTATAAGACCAAAGACACTCATGATAGAATTTCTTTGGATTGCGCTGAGGCAATAGGAAAGGCTTTGTAGCTTTGCCGTTATCATCAAGGCTGGAAAGCATCAGCGTTGTGTACATGCCATCGCTTCTTCGAGTAGAGAACACAAACCAATGTGAGTTTGTACTCCAGTTGTGGAAACTATCTACATCATCGCTATTAACCTCTGTCAGCGAACGTGTAGCACCAGTCTTGAGATCCATTAACCATAGGTCTGCCTCCTTGTGATTGACTGGGAAATTGCCAAAATCCGTAACACCATACATCAGCCATTTACCATCGTATGAAGGTCGTGGATAAGTGTAAGATACGCTATCCCTGTCTCCTAACGGCTCATAGGATTTAAGAAGTGTGTCAACCCTGTCACCATAAGTGCCCTTCTCGGGATCGAAAGAAATTTTACAAAGACTGTATCTTGGCTTATCATATTCTGCAGGCACATTATAAGGCTTTGACGTACAATAATATAATGTCTTGCCATCAGCAGAGAATACAGGATAGGTTTCCCAGTCAGAAGTCTGGAGCAATGGATTCAGAAGAAGCTGATTTGTCCTTACATCATATACAAGCACATCGCTCATAGTATCAAAGACTTCTATTCTGCGGTCTTTTCCAACGAAGAAACTCTGGTGAATGCTGTTTATGGAAGAAGCTATATATCGACCAGAAGGATGCCAATAGCTATATCCCATATTTGCCTTTGTGGAGTCAGTCTTTGTATTGAGCCATGTCTGCTCTCCATTCTGCTGCACAACGGTACCGCCCTTCGTTCCTCTCACATGGATAAGGAACTCATCAGCACTACCTCTGTTGGCTGTATGGCAATTCATACATTGTCCAGGTACAGCACTCTCATGAAGTATCTTGCTCTCGTCGAATGTATGTAAATCGCGCTGATATATGCCGATGTCGCCACCTACCTCATAGCCAGGAGCTATAAGACGATATGTCAATCCATAGTCATCAAGACTATAAGGACTTACCATCATGTCGAAAGGCTTATACTGCAACCATGCACCATCCTTCAACGCCGATACAGTAAAGGTCAACTTTCCGCCTTTATTGTCTCGCGTAAGCTCATGCCACTCATCTATGTCAAAGTCTGCATAATCACCCTGAACATGCATCTCTCCCTTGATACTTCCGGAAACCACCACATCAATACACTCAAACTCATCACCTGCCATAGAGAAATTCATAGGAGCTATGTCTGCTGGTATGGTCACACCAACATAGTCAGGAAAGATGGATGGCTTGGTAATTTGCATCTGAGGATCCGTCACTTGCTTGGTACATGCCACCAGGCAAACAAACAGGGAAAGGCAACCTAATATATTGTATATCTTATTCATGTAACAGTCTATATTAATGATTTATCATACTTGCACCTGACACGCCATCTGTATTGCTTTTGCTAGTCTTCATCATGCGATTTACATAGTTTGCATAAGAAGAACCTGGCAGATTACCGTGAGCCTCTATACATTGCCAAGCATCCTGATAGCCATAAGGTACGGCACTATATCCTCCATATCGTTCTGCCAAAGGCAAATACTCTTTGAACAGTTTTGTATCGCCATTCAGAAGTGTCTGACCAAGGAAATACTCAAGAGCCATTTTGTTATCTGTATTTCCATTGAACAGGATATAAAACATCTTGTGCTTCTCCGGATAGCTATAAAGGAAATCATCCTTGTATCTCATTCTGCGGATACGTCCCCATTGGTCATGGGTGTCAATCCATTCCTCATGTCCCAGATATGTCTTTGCCTTCTCTGCCCATTCTTTATAGAAAAGACTTTGTGAGAGAAGATTAAGATATTTCTCTGCCGTAACATATCTTCCATTGATAATACAGCATTCAGCAATACGCTTCATCATTCGTCCACTTTTCTTTCCATTCAGGATACTCTCCTGAATATCAAAAGCATAACGCATTGCCTCATTCACCATTCCAAGCTGATAGAATGCTTCCATGGAAGGAAGGTTTGAGGTATTATCTCTCATTCTCGGCATGATAAGAGCATCCTCTCCGCTTTGATAGAAAGTAAACATACGAGCAGCCAATTGTCCTGTCATGGCAAGAGACAGATTCACACTCTCTGAACTGAAATTGACAGGTACCTGATATTTCTCGGCACGCTTTATGACATCATTCCATCTTCCATTACGTATAAGATAGTCTTGATAAATCAATTCATATTTATCTTTCTCATATCCATAATGATCTGCACAGAATCCTAACACACATGCTATCAGTAGCGCAACTAAAGAAAACCACTTCTTTTCTATACGAACAATAGGGAGAAGAACTACAATAGCAGGAATAACAAACTGCATTGCCGGGTATTCCAATGGAACACGATAGTAGTTGGTTCCAAACAAAGCGCTCAACATTGGCCATTGATTAAGAAGTACCACTACTGCAATAATATGCATGACAGCCATGTACGCAACAAGAGCCATATAGCGGATATTAACCTTCAGTTTGCCATCATGATAGAGAAGTCTAAGCAAAGCGTATATCCATACTATTGGACCTATTAGCCAATATAAAATTGGTAAAACTATTATATCAAGCCAAATAGATGTCTTGCGAAGCAGCAGATACGATGCCGCTGCTATGATAATTGCAACGACAAAACTCATCAATACATTCTCATCTCCCATATACCATAAGAGAAGAACACATGGAATGAGAGCCAATGATGTATGCATTATACCAGAGAGCACACGATGAAAGATAGCATATACGATAGCAATTACCAACGCACCAAGCCACTCAACATAATAGAACTGCACAAGGAACTCACCGAGATAGTCAGCAAGTCCTCCAATCTTGGAAACATCCTCAACGAAATAGTCACAACTCCAGAGGAATAACTGATTCTGTTCCTGATAGGACAAAGCCTGAGGATAGAATACATACCAGAACACAAAAATGCAGATTGCCAACAATAGGCTAAGCATCTCTGGTATATATGATTTAAGTTTATTAGCGTACATTTATATTCGTTCTCTTATCAGACAATACTTTTGTTGCCGTATAGCGACTATCTATTTCAACTTTTGTTTTAGTGAAGTCTGGCACATTATAGCTATGCAACAGACGGTCATAGAAACGTTTTGGATTCTTCTGTGGCAGCAGGAAAGGCTTTGTTGCCCTACCCTTCTCATCTATTGATGATATGTAAAGTCTTGTGTAAAGACCACCTCCACGACGTGATGAGAATACAAACCATCTTGAATTGTCGCTCCAGTTATGATAACTTTCCGTATCATCGCTGTTTACTTCAGTCATTGGTCGTCTCTCCCCTGTTGTAAGATCAAGGAGCCAAAGGTCTGCTTCCTTGTGCCATATAGGGAACGTACCATAGTCTGCCAATGTGTACATAAGGTACTTACCGTCATACGATGGCTTAGGAATTGATATGCTCAAGCTATCACTTTCAGCATCTATGAGAGTATCTATCTTTTCGCCATATTTTCCCGTACTTGCATCAAAATCTATAGAACAGAGATTATAGCGCACTTGACGTGACTCGAGAGGATAGCTTCTCTTTACTGCCGAACAGAAATATATCTTCTTTCCATCTGGTGAGAAGGCAGGAAAAGATTCGTTAAAATCAGGTTTTGTTGTAAGTGGTGAGAGAATAAGTTCGTGTGTTTCCGAATCATATACTTGAAGATCACTCTCTACATCAAACACTTCAATACGTTCATCCTTCACAACATGAAATGCCTGACGGGTAGTATTTGTTGAAAAGACAACATATTTACCTTCTGGATGCCAATAC
This sequence comes from Prevotella sp., assembly GCA_045627725.1. Taxonomy (GTDB): domain Bacteria; phylum Bacteroidota; class Bacteroidia; order Bacteroidales; family Bacteroidaceae; genus Prevotella. Next base: position 92,755 of record JAZQOH010000005.1, read on the forward strand.
GGATATACGCACAATCCCAAAGTTTTATCTGTCTTTGTATTCAGGATTTCCGAATTTCCCGACTTCTGAATGACCGTGGCACCATGCTTTCCGCGAACATGAAACAGAAACTGTTCTGGATTTGTACGGTTACTTGTATGACAATTCACACATTCTCCTGGCATTCTGTTATTGTCGATAATCTCATATTCGTCAAAAGTAGATAGTTCACGTTGATAAAGTCCCATCTGACTATACACCTCATACCCAGGAGCCAAGCGACGATAGGTCAGTCCCCACTCATCAAGAGGCTGTTTGCTAACATACATCTTGAAGTCTTTATACTCTTTCCATATACCGTTCTTCTTCATACAGACAGAAAAGATCAGCTCGCCTCCTATATTCTGAGCTGTAAGTTCATGCCACTCTTTTATATCAAAGTCTGCCACATCACCTGTCACATGCATCTCTCCTCCTTTACTACCTTTTACCACCACATCAATAGCTTCGCAGAGAGAATCTGCCATATTGAAGTTCATAGGGGCAATATTGGCGGGAATGGTCACTCCGATATAATCGGGATATATGTCTGGCAAAGCATCAACACGCTGAGCATCTTTTACGTTCTCATTGCACGACACAAAGAGAAGCAAGGCAAGCGTATAGTATATGAATGTCTTCATTATTCTGAAATATTATTTGTAGAATCGTTATTTACACCTTTCAATTCATTCTGTATGAACTGGCGATACATCATGTATTTCTGTCTGTCACCCTGCAATTGAGGAAGGAGGAGCAGATACTGTATCGCAACAACATTCTTGTTGTTTGCTATAACGAGTTGTCCCATTATCTTATCTATCTCATCCTCGCTAAAGAGGAAGTCTTCCGTGAGATGCATCTTGCGAAGATGTCCATACACAGGATGACTGTCTATGGCTTTCTCATCGCCGAGCAGTTGCATTGTCTGTGTTGCCCAGTCTTTATAGTACATAGTCTTCTGCAAGATTTGCAAATATTTTCTTGACACATCATATTGTCCATTTATGAGATTCGTCTCTGCAAGTCTGCGAAAGACTCTACTGCTATACGAATCTGGCAAGCTTTCCATTCCTTCGAAGTAGAAACGTTGCGCTGTGTTTACAAGTCCCACATAATAATAGGCTTCAGCTGTCATCATGGAAGCCTGGAACTGTTTGTTGAACTGAGGGAAGGCTCCCTCTGTTCCGTTTTGAAAGAATTCCGACGATCTTTCATTCAATTGTCCCTTCATGGCAAGGGCAAGATTTAGCGAAGTAACGGTTAGAGGAGTATCTGGTTGCTTTTTCTCCGCCGTTGAAATTATTTTATCCCATTGCTGGGAACGTACCATTGCATCGTATTTCATTACTTCATAATCACCTTCTAAATATGAATGAGGAAATGAAATGCAACAGAACAAGGATATAAGAATGAGTATTGTAACAGACATGCCCAATTCCACTTTGTTTTTCTTTATCTTCGGGATGACAGGTATCAACAAAGGAACGGCAGCAAAGGTTAGCATTACAGCATACAACATGCCTGGCATTCTATCAACAATAAGGTAGTAGCCCACACCATAAAACAGCCTGTATGTAGGGACAGGAGCGAATAGCCCTGAGAAATACACACACAAAGGAGCATATAATAATGCTGCTATACCATAATACTCGATAGGTTTTCTTATATCACGAAGAGCTACATATAAAGCAAAAGCCAAAACCGTTGGGCCTGTAATCCATGCAAGAAGAGGTGTTACTATGAGAATATAGCACAACTTCATTATTCTTTTTTCCTTTGAAGGACAAAGCATCATGGCAATTCCCGTAATCATAAGGGCCACAGGAAACACAAAACGCACCTTCTCATCTCCCATGCACATCCATACAAAGACTGATGGGATGAAAGAGAGAACATAGGCAACGAGTTCAGACTTGCATCGTGTCTTAACAGCTTTCCATATAACAAGCTGTATCAAAGAATAGACTATTGCTATGACAAGTGCTCCAAATACTGGTTTATAATAGAACTGCACCAGATATTCAGACACATAGCGGGCAATACCACCAGGCATGGAAGCGCGTTCACAGAAGAACTCACTATCTGCAATAAACATCTGCCATTGCTCATGGAATGATAATGCATAAGGATATCTGAACGCCCAAAAGCACCATACCGCAAAGGCAAACAACAATGATATTGAAATCTTAAAATATAATAATCTATTCTTCATGAAATCAAATTTTATCTCCCTTTTACAGGGAAAACGAAATATTATCTCTTTTCAAAGAATTCCTTCAAAGGACCATCTTCAACCTTGGAAACAATCTGCTTAGATTTCTCCCCATATTCGGAACTTATCTCCTCAATACGTTTCATAATACCACTCTCTCTTGCAGAATCATGAGATTGTCTCGCATCATTAAGTGATCTCATCATCTGAGAACGTTGTTTATTAAACACCTCTGTTGCTATCTTCCATTCTTGAAGGATATCATTATTCTTTGTTCCCGTTGCAGAACTTGTCGCACCGATGGTAACATCTACCTTACCAGGTTCACAAACGACGAGAAGAGGCTGAGTACCATAGCGAAAGTGATAATCAACAAGAATCTTTCGCATATCATTAACTTTAGTGCGAAACTCAAATTTTCCTTCCTTTATCTCTATGGAATCAACATTTGTTGAATCCGCATTCATGAGAGGAACAAGGAAAATCATCTTACCATTAAGGTCGGGATTATCAACAACACCATTAATTACACACTCTTGATTCTCCTTTCCACATGAAAACAAAGTCAACGCAGAGATAAATAGAGAAAAAAATATGCTAAATGACTTCATCATTTTTCTTATAAAATATTATTACAAAACAAAAACACGAGCCGCAAAAACGAGATGTCCTGCGGCTCGTGTGTTATATAATCAAAGAATATTACTTCTTCTTAAAGCGCCAGAATGTAGCCTCAGACCAGTCACCTGTACCCTCAGCTGCATATACGAGAGCCATCTTAGTAGGAGTTGAGTAAACAAGCTCGAACTTCTCTGGCTGATAACCACCAGTATTGATAGCGTATGGCCAGAGGATAGAACCTGCTGTTGTGTTAAGGAGGTTACGAGCCTGACCATTAACAATACCCTTAGTAATGCTCCACTTACCGTTACGGATCTCCTTGTTATTCTTATCGAATGACTTGATTGTTCCGTCTGGGAAGAATGTCATATATGCGCTGAAGCTGTCATCACCTGTTACCTTGTCGCCACCGCGATGCTGCTGCTGATTATCAAAGCCATAAAGACCTGCTGTATCATCAGATGGACCATCAGTATTGATACCCCACCATTGACCAGCATTCTCGGTTGCTGTGAAGTCACCACCATGGTAACCACCATTACCCCATACGGTCAAGCTAGAATCCCAAGTCCAGTTCTCACCTGTTGAATTATAACCAGCGATGTTACCAGCCTGGTCAGAATCGCTACGGAAACGCCAGAATGTAGCCTCAGACCAAGAACCTGTGCCTTCTGCAGCATAGGTAAGGATGAGCTGCTCTGTTGTCAAACGAACGATCTCATACTCTGTTGGCTTCTTACCACCTGTGTTGATAGCGTATGGCCAAAGGATACCACCGTCATCACCCTTGATCTGGAGCTGACCGATAGACCATGGCTGACCGTTGATTTCCTTCTTGTTGTTTGGATCGTAGTTAACAAGAGCGAACTTAGCAGAACGAATTTCCTTACCGTCCTTGTCGAAGCTCTTCACGTTACCAGCCTCATAGAATACCATGTAAGCCTCGAACGAATCATCTCCAGTTACCTTGTCGTCACCGCGATGCTGCTGCTGATTATCAAAGCCATAAAGACCTGCTGTATCATCAGATGGACCATCAGTATTGATACCCCACCACTGACCATCACGATTGTCAGCGAAAGCATCACCACTACCAGCGGTGTAACCAAAGTTACCCCAAACAGCACCACCATCAGAAGTATCCCACTTCCAAACCTTCTGTCCAGCATAAGAAACAAGATAACCTACACCAGCCTGAAGTTCCTGAGCAACCTTTACCTTGATATCCTTAGATGCAACAACAGAACTTGCATCATACTCACGAGTGCGGAAGTAGATTGTTACGTCTGGTTCAGAACCACGTCCTGGGCGAATCTCAACCATACCGTTAGCCTTACCTGTAGAAAGTACAGACTCTATACCATCAGCATCGATAGTGTAAACCTCAACTACCTTACTTGGGTTTGTAGCGAAACTGATATAGTTACCGTCATCAGCTGGAGTGTATTCTCCTGTTTCGTCGTTGTAATCGAACTGTTCAAGTACGATACCATTCTGAAGCTGACTTGCTGACACCTTCTCTCCGTCCCAACTCTTACCATCCACCAATGGATCGCAAGAAGCAAAGATTGCAAGGGATGCCAGAATGCTTAAATATACTTTTTTCATTTTGTTTGTCTTATTTTTAATGTATGACATTATTGAGCCCAGCCACCATAGTTACTATCTGAGCCATCCCAACCTGGGTTCTGTGCAACGACACCGAGCTCAACCTGAGACTCTGGCATCTTTGTAAAGCCAGCAGTTGCATTGTAACGAGCGGCATAGCCTGCACCCTGTCTCTTATTCAAGCCATCTACGCCACAGAACTTAACGTTTGTATCTGTCTGCTTTTCAAGAGCGTTTGCAGCAATGTGCCAACGACGGATATCGTTGAAACGGATACCCTCACAAGCAAACTCCCAACGACGCTCATTCTGAAGAGCTCTGAGAGAATAGGCAACACCTGGAAGACCAGCACGAGCACGTACAGCATCAAGACCACTCACAAGTTTCTTATCATCTCCGTCTTTGATTTGGTAGATAACTTTACCATCAGTAAGTTCTGAGTGCATAAGAAGTACATCAGCAAAACGAATCATTACAAGATCATGAATGTTTGAAAGCTGGAAGTTTTCGAGAGTAGCAGAAGGCCATGCAGGCTCCTTAAACATCTGACACTCGAATGTGCACCAATAGTCACCATTATCCTTCTTACTTGTGATTGGAGACCACTTCTTGTTGTAGAAACGAGTAGCCTGTACGTAGTCATCATTATATACGTAATTAGGCGAAAGATTCCAGTCATGGATAGTAGCTTCACGACGTATGTCGTTTGGCTCAGCAGAAGCCCAATCAAGCATAAGATTCTCAGCTACAGGACCAGCACCCCAACCCTGACCGAATGGGAATGTATCAGCGTATGGCTGACCACCACGAGCACCGAAGTGAAGAGCAATACCATTAGCGAAACCAATAGTGTTACCTGTATCCCAGCTTGCATACTTGTTGAACTTGATAGCAAACATAGACTCTGGGTTTACAGCGCAATCGTTCTCAACCCATGCGAGGTTAACACTTTCACCCTTAGCATTCTTAGCCTCTCTAGCATACGCATAATCACTTATGGTACACTTGTTTGTATAAGCCCAAAGATTACGGAAATCATCAACGAGTTTATAGTCAGAACGTGTGATACAATCCTCAAGAGCTAAAACAACCATTTCCTTAGTAAGAACAGTCTTATTAGCATCATTCAGCTCAACAGAAGTGAGAGGCTTGTACTCTGTGCTTGTCATATCAGCGATAGTAGTACCATTACAGTACATACCTGTGTAGAACAACCAAGCACGACCGAGCATAGCAGCAGCAGTAAATCTGTCGATGTGACCGTCATTCTTCTGAATAGGAGGCATAATCATATAAGCTGTGTAGAGATCCTGAAGAATCTGAGCCCAAAGAACCTTAACGTCACCCTGCTTAGCGTCAGCCTCAGCTGCGTTACGTACCAATGGTACATTACCGTACATAGAAGCAAGCTCATAATAATAGAAAGCACGCAAAGTGAGTGCCTCACCCAAAGTCTGAGCCTGTACCATTGTGAGCTCATCCTTATTCTCATACACATTAATAATAACGTTAGCACGAGAAATACCCATATAATGCTTAGTGTAAGCACTATTAGTCATATCAGCCTCACTAACGAGGAAAAGGTCTTCTGCCTGCATCAACTTATCGTTGGTACCACCACCACCGAGCTGATCATCACCAGCAAGACTTGCATAATAAAGGAATGATGCAGACTGTGGGTCAGCACATGTCTCGTTCAGCACTTCATATACGCCTGCGAGAACTGCCTCAGCATCTTCCTCTGTAGCTGGGAATACACTTGCAGACATCTCACCAATGTTCTCAACATTGTCGATATCACAAGAAGTAAGACCAAGCGTTGCAGCAGCCGCTGCCATAAAAAATATCTTTTTCATATATTCTATCTTATTTTTAAAAGAAAGCATTTACTTAACAGTTACGATAGCGATACGGTTAGCGTGCTCTGTATCTGCACCCTTAGCCTCAACGCGAGTTACATTAATGCCCTTAGACTTCAGATAGTCAGCAACTGCATCAGCACGCTTCTGAGAGAGAACGACGTTAGCATCTGCATTACCTTCTGGAGAAGCATAAGCTACAACCTCAACAGTTGAATTTGCTGGGATACCTGCGAGCTCAGCTGTGTTAGCAATCTGGTAAGAGTTAACCTCGAATGTTACAACGTAAGTGTTCTGGATAGTGTTGTTCTTAACAACTTCCTTAACAACAGGCTTCTCTACTACCTTCTCAACAACCTTCTCAACAACCTGAGGAGCTGTGTAAGAAGCTACCTTAGACTCCTTCTTCTTCTTGTCAGCGAACTTAACGTTTACACCAACGAGGTAAGTACGAGCACATGGATAGTTACCAACGTCAACACCTGTTACCCAAGACTGACCGCCGATTGCTCTACCATTTTCAGGATCCATTCCTTCATAACCAGTGATTGTGAAGAGGTTCTGAGCCTGAACGTAAACGCGGAGCTGATGGAATGGAGCATTCTTCGAGAGAAGCTTAGCGAAGTCATAACCGAGAGTGATGTTCTGGAGACGGAAGTAGCTTGCATCGTGGATATAGATGTCAGAGATTGTCTGCCAGTTCATACCTGTGTTCATAACGTTGAGCTGTGGGTACTTGTTTGAAGTACCTTCACCAAACCAGTAGTCATAAATCTGAGTTGTGAAGTTATCCTGACCAGAGTCAGCAAAACGACGATAACCAGCATAAGCAACTTCCTGACCGAGAGCAGCATAACCTGTGAGAGAGAAGTCGAAGCCCTTCCAATCGAAACCGAGGTTGATACCCATTGTATATTCTGGGTGAGGATCGCCGAGATAAGTCTTATCATCGTCATTAATCTTACCATCACCGTTATAGTCAACGAACTTCAAGTCACCAACCTTGAGAGCATCACCCTGAAGAGAGTTAGAAGCCTTACCGCCGAGAGATGCGATATATGCATCAAGTTCCTTTACATTCTGGATTACGCCAGCTGTCTTATAGCCATAGAAGTAACCGATAGGCTGACCTTCCTCGAAGCGAGCAAGGTATGTTGTACCCTGAGAGAGAAGGCTACCATCACTATTGTTGTACTTACGCTCAGAGTTAACCTTTGTTACCTTATTCTTATTATAAGCAACGTTGTAACCTACGTGATAGTTGAAGTCCTTACCAATCTGGTCATTCCAAGAGAGAGCAAGTTCAACACCTGAGTTACGAACAGTACCAGCATTACGGAGCTGCTGATCGAAACCTGTTGTAGGAGATACTGGTACATAAACGAGAAGGTCCTTAGTAGTCTTCTGATACCAGTCGAAGTTAACATTCAAACGAGAGTTGAGGAAACGAGCATCGAAACCAACGTTGAGCTGCTCAGAAGTCTCCCATGTGATATCCTCATTAGCGAGACGTGAAAGAGCTGCACCTGGTGTTGGTTCATCGAGCTTGCCTGCATCAGTACCGAATGAATACTTATAATTCTTAGAGAAACGGAATGCAGCCTCGTATGAGAATGCGTCAGCAACATTCTTGTTACCATTCTGACCCCAACCTGCACGGATCTTCAAATAATCCATCCAAGACTTGGTACCCTTCATGAACTTCTCTTCAGAAACAACCCAACCAGCACTTACTGATGGGAAGTAACCCCAACGATGACCAGGAGCGAAAGCTGAAGAACCGTCAGCACGGAAGATTGCAGAAAGCATGTACTTCTCAGCGTAGTTGTAGTTCAAACGACCGAAGTAAGACATACCCTTAGAATATGTATAGCCAGAACCACTAGCAATAGCGCTGTTATAACCCTTTGACAAGTCGATATATGCATAGTCAAGACCTGGAACAACTGCATTAGCAGAATTTACAGTAAGAGACATACCATAGTTAGGCTTGCTCTGACCATACTCTGTACCAACGAGGATATCAAAATTGTGCTTTGCGATATCGAACTTGTAGTTCAAAGTATTTGTTGTGTTCCAACCCCAGCCAAGACCAGCCTGGTTTCTAATCTCGTCGTTGTTAGCAAACTCGTTGCCAGCCTCATTCATCTTCCACTTTGGAAGGTATGCACGCCAGCTCCAAGAAGACTGGTTGTAAGAAACCTGACCACGATAGATAAGACCCTTGATTGGCTGAATCTCGATATAGCCTACAGCGTTGAGACCGTATGAACGGTTCTCGTTGTTACCATCCTGAGTATTCTTCAGCTTATAAACTGGGTTGCTGAGATACTCATTGTAGTTTACAAGACCTGTGCTTACGAGATCATCCCATGCGAAAAGATCACCTTTTTCATTATATACAGGAACAAGTGGGCTCATACGGATAGCCTCAGAAAGAGGGTTAGAATACTGATTACCGTTGTTGATACCACGCTGACCCTTGTGCTGCCAGTAAACATTCTCACCAATCTTAACAACTTCCATACCCTTGCTGTCACGATAGAGAACGTGATCAGAGTTGATACGGAAAGTGAAACGCTTATAGTCTGTTGGAGCAGCATCACCACCGATGATACCATCCTGATACTGATAGCCGAGACCTACAGAGAACTTGCTGTTCTCAGAACCACCTGCGATATTTACAGCATGACTTGTTGTAACAGCATTCTTATTGCGAATCTGCTCAACCCAGTTTGTACCAGGGTTTGTGCCATCGCGATATGCCTTGAGGAGGTCTGCATAGTATGTAGATCCTGGAACATCCTGGAAATAGCTATCCCAATCCCATGGAGTAAGGCCAGAACCGAAACGAGAAGCATCCTGAGCAAGCATATAGTCCTTTGCTGAAAGAGTAGCTGGGAGGCGATAGATGTTCTGCCAACCGATGTTGCCATCATAAGAAACCTCAATGTTACCAGCCTTACCCTGCTTTGTAGTGATAAGGATAACACCATTAGCAGCAGCAGAACCGTAGATAGCACAAGAAGCAGCGTCCTTCAATACGTCGATAGACTCGATGTCAGCAGGGTTGAGGTTGTTGATGTCACCACCAGAAACACCGTCGATAACATACAGAGGCTTTGTATCGCCATTAGTACCTGCACCACGGATAGCAACCTTAAAGCCGTCACCTGGCTTACCAGAAACAGCCTGAATAGTAACACCAGGAGTCTGGCTCTGGAGAGCGCCGAGTGCCTGTGTAGTATTCATCTTTGCTACATCCTCACCCTTTACCTGTACAGTAGCACCGGTAACGAGCTTCTTCTTCATTGTACCGTAACCAACGACAACGAGTTCATCAAGAACTGCATCGTCACTCACGAGAGTAACCGAGATAGTCTTGCGACCATCCAACTTGACTTCCTGAGTCTGGAAGCCTACATAAGAAACACTCAGAGTTGCATTTGCGTTGCTAACCTTAACGGCGAAGTTACCATCAAAGTCAGTAACAGCTGCATTCTGAGTACCAGCCTCACGTACAGTAGCGCCAAGTACAGGCTCACCTGCGTCGTCACGAACAGAACCAGTAACGGTTACCTGCGCCATGACAGTTGCAGAAACGAGCATAAAGAGGGCCACTAACGCGGACTTGATGCTGAAAGAATTTTCAGTCTTCATGCAAATTAATTTTTAGTTAATAATAAATATTTGATTAAAATTTTATGATCTCGGATGTGTTATACTCACAATAACATTAGGTCCGTTATTTCCTAGTTAGGCATTATATCGGGTGCAAAATTACAATAATTTCTTGATTTACGTGTATATTTTTTTGTCTTTTCTTGATACTTTTTTGAAAATATATACAATTTATCCCTCTGTAGCATACTTTTAGGACATTCTGAGGGGGAATTTTAACAACTCCACACATCCTGAATGTAACACGGTATATTGCTTAATGAAACAGAATATATTGCATAATGAAACACAAAAATAGTGGTGACTGACAAGAAATCATCATCAGCCACCACTTTATTTATACTATTCTTATAATTCAACTTTCGCTCAAGTTAAATTCTAATTACGAATTACTAATGACTTATTTACATTTGAGGTCATTGGTATTCGGTCTGCTTACATAGTAACTTCAACGGTATGAACACCAGGAGTTGCCTTGATAACATTTCCCTCGATAGGAGCACCATCAAGGATAACACTCTTGACACCCTTCTGGTTTCCGTTAGGATTCTTTACCGTGATATGGAACTCTGCATCGCGGAGGATACGCTTTACGCTATACTCCTTAATCTCAGAAGGAAGACATGGGTCAATCTTTATGCCATCGTATGTAGGCTTGATACCAAGGAGATACTGGCTGACGGTGAGCCACATCCAAGCAGCCGTACCTGTGAGCCAAGAGTTTTTACCCTCACCAGGTTTTGCGGCATCCTTACCTGCAACCATCTGGCAGTTTACATATGGCTCAACCTTATGGAGAGCCTGATCCTTTAGGTACATAGGACTGATCTTACGGAAGAGTTCCCATGCATCATTACCACGTCCGGCAACAGTCTCGCCGATGATAACCCAAGGGTTGTTATGGCAGAAGATACCTGCATTCTCCTTATAGCCAGCAGGATAAGAGCTTATCTCACCCATCTCTACATGATATGTTGTATATGCAGGATTGTTAAGAACCATACCATGCTCGCAGTCGAGGTATTTCTTACAAGAGTCGATAGCCTTGTCAACCATACCTTCCTCAAGACCGATACCTGCCATGGTGCAGAAGCCCTGGCTCTCGATGAAGATCTTACCTTCCTCACACTCGTTAGAGCCAATCTTATTGCCATAGAAGTCGTATGCGCGGAGATACCATTCGCCATCCCAGCCATGCTTCTTAACAGCCTCTACCATATCGTCGATGCACTTCTGAGCACGAGCAGCCTCTTCATCCTTGCCTACCTGCTTGCAGAGCTCAACATAATCCTTACCTGTAACAACGAAGAGACCAGCAATCATAAGCGATTCTGCCTTAGAGCCTTCGGAGTTGTTCTCTGTTGTCTGGAACGACTCATTAGGATCCCATGAGAAGCAGTTGAGGTTAAGACAGTCATTCCAGTCAGCACGACCGATGAGTGGCAACATGTGAGGACCAAGATTCTCCACAACATGGTTGAAAGAGATACGGAGGTGCTCCATGAGTGAAACCTCTGTGCCAGGCTTGTTATCGAATGGTACAGGCTCGTCAAGGATAGAGAAGTCACCAGTCTCCTTCACGTATGCTACGGTACCGAAAATCAACCAGCAAGGGTCATCGTTGAAACCACCGCCGATATCATTATTGCCATGCTTTGTAAGTGGCTGATACTGATGATAGCAACCGCCGTCAGGGAACTGTGTGGAAGCGATATCGATGATACGTTCGCGAGCACGACTTGGCACCTGATGAACGAAACCTACGAGGTCCTGATTTGAATCGCGGAAGCCCATGCCACGACCTACACCACTCTCGAAGAATGAAGCCGAACGAGAGAAGTTGAAGGTAATCATACATTGGTACTGGCTCCAGATATTAACCATACGGTTAAGTTTCTCGTCATCACTCTTTACAACATACTTGTCGAGGAGATTGTCCCACATCTCAGCGAGCTCTGCAAAGGCAGCATCAACAGCCTCAACAGTAGCAAACTTCTCGATGCATGCACGAGCCTTTGTCTTGTTTACAAATGTAACGTCAGAATCCTGAGAAGTGATGAGCTCACCATTCTGCTTACGAGCGAGGTCTTCCTTGCAGAACTTCTCCTCCATAGCATTCTCCACATAGCCGAGCAGGAAGATATAATCCTTGCTCTCGCCTGGCTGAAGCTCTACCTCTACATAATGCGAAGCGATAGGAGACCAACCATGAGCGAGTGAGTTGTTTGGCTTGCCTGCTATAACACATTGTGGGTCAGCAAACTCATTATAAAGACCGATAAACGACTCACGGTCTGTATCATAGCCATCAGCCTTTGCATTTGCAAGAGCATAGTATGCATAATGGTCGCGACGCTCCTTGTATTCTGTCTTATGATAGATAACAGTCTTGTTGTCAGCAGTATCGATTTCCACCTCACCTGTTGACCAGTTGCGCTGGAAGTTCTCCATATCGGTAGCAGCATTCCAGAGACACCATTCTGCGAATGAGAAGAGCTTAATCTTCTTCACCTCGTTAGTTGTGTTCTTAAGAGTAACCTTCTGCACCTCAGCCCATGTCTTGAGAGGAACGAAATAGAGAACAGAAGCCTCGATACCGTTCTTGCTACCTGTGATGCGAGTATAGTTCATACCATGACGGCACTCATAAGAGTCGAGTGGAGTCTTGCATGGCTTCCAACCAGGATTCCAGACAGTTCCATTATCGTTGATATAGAAATAACGACCGCCATTATCCATAGGCACGCCATTATAGCGATAACGGGTGATGCGACGGAACTTAGCGTCCTTATAGAAGTTATAACCGCCTGCAGTATTACTGATCAAGCCAAAGAAATCCTCATTACCAAGGTAGTTAATCCAAGGGAATGGTGTAGCAGGATTGGTGATGACGAACTCGCGAGCCGCGTCGTCAAAATAACCATAGTTCTTATTTTCCATACTTTATATATTTTTAATTGTTTGTTCTTTTTTGAGGAAGTTATGGGGGAGTTATAGGGGAGATATGGGGGAGATATGGGGACGTTAGAAATCAGCGAAGCGTGAATCTGCCTCATCTGTCACGGCGATGCACTCCATCTCTATCAGCCATTCTGGACGACAAACAGGTGCGAGCGTGATAACCAACGGAGTATCAGGGAATCGTTGCTTCATAGTCTCTGCAATAACCTTATAGTCAGCCACATCCCTAAGATACACGATAATATGGGTTATGTCAGAAAGAGTGGCATTACCTTCCTTCAGAAGTGCCTCCACATTCTCTATCATACGACCTGCCTGCTTGGTGATGTCGCCTACATGCACCACCCTACCATGGTTATCGATACTTGCCGTACCGCTAATGATAAGATGTCTGCGATCACCATACTGCACAGCCGTACCTCGCTCAAACGTCACACCATATTCGTATGTAGGGTTAAGATGATCGAGAGCATAGAGATAGCTTATCTGCTCAGGCTTTATTCCCTTTGCAGAATAAGTATCCACCTGCACGAGACTCTCCCTCTCAAGAGGCTGACCGCCAATGCCGGTACTTGCGATATAATGAGTCTTTGCATTCAAGCCCTGCACAAGGAAATTGCTGCATCGTGCCTGCACCATACCTTTATAATTAGTATCCACATCGCGGATATAGAACCATGTGCGGAGACAATTCTCTGCCAGTTTGCAACCATGCTGCTCAAGATGCGACTCCAGCGTCTCAAGTATCTCTCTTGTCTGATTAGAGGAATCCTTCAGCGATGAGAGATAGTTGGTGTTCCATACATGCTCCACATCATTATGCCTCGTTATCGTCTGATTCTCTGCAGAATATACCGAAGTACCATTCTGAGCATACACCCATAATGCTATCTTACTGCCATCAAGAGGAGGCTGACCAATAATGGACAAAGCCCCTTTCTCTGCACCATATTCCTTCAACGACTGCATGAGCAATCCCTTCTGATTGGAGATATCGCTGAGGAAGAAACGCCTCATTACCACCTGCATATCAGGATGGTTTTGCATATAATCGGAAAACACATGCATGAGACGATTGAGCTGGCTGCCGAACATCTCACCCTGCGGAGACACATGGAGCATAACGTGACACTCCTTCACATTTCCTGCAGAAAAAGTAGATTCCTCAGCCCAGCCACCATACTGGCTATAATCTGTCCTTGAAAATGAAACCATTCCTTATTCCTTAATATATAACAAATTTCGTTATTGCTTCACCATTCTTTATTTCCTCCCCCTCGGGGGAGTTAGAGGGGGGCTTTTATCTCCTCTGTCATATTCTTTATTATCTCCATCGTTGACTTATCCACGGCGAATACAGAGTTAAGTCCCTGCTCTTCCTGTGCAGGATCGCATACATAGTCATCCCAGCGCTGCCAGATGGTATGCTTCACGTTTGCTCTGCCGCCCCATCCCCAGAAATTGCAACCAGCAATCTTTCCTGAGTCGCGGATGATAGAGAACACATATTCATAATATGCATCGCGACCTTCCGTAGGACTTCCAGGAGTGAAACTGAAACGGTCACGAGGATATCCAAACTCCTCCAATACTACAGGGCGACCAATCTCATTCATCAGCTCATACGACTTGTCGATATACTCAAGGGTATTCTGGCAAGCAGTATCCACTCTCAATACGATAGGATCATCACCCGTGATGGTCTTGTCTGAGTCATAGTTCTGATTAAACTTACCCAGCCATCCCCAGTTGTTTGGCCAGATATGTATGCAGGCATAGTCGATGTTCTTTACGTTGTGTATCTGCTTGAACAAATCCCAATCGTCTTCGCAGCCATGCTGTCCCTCACTACCCGTAGTAACAAGATGGTTAGGGTCAAGGCTCTTGATAAGTGTTGACTGCTCGTCAATCCATTCCACGAACTTTGCCTTATGTATCGAGTCATTCACGAAGCATCGTGGCTCATTAGCTATCTCCCATGACATGATGGCAGGCGAGTCCTTGTATGGTTCTCCTGTATAGCGATTTACTCGTGTCACCATATTCCTAACATGCTGCGCAGCGAGTTCCTTTGCCTTATCGTTGAGGATGAAATTGCCCACATACTGCATATACTCCCACCAGCCATCGATACTTGGCACAGGAGTGAGGTCGAAATGCTTCATCTTGCCTGAGCCGTCAGAGCTCTGCACATCGCCCTTAAAGCCTACCCAGTCGAGGTATGCTCCATAGCCTCCGCTCCATTCCCATGCATTATTGAAATAGAGCACAGCCTTCATGTCGCGCTTCTCCAACTCTGCCATCATGAAGTCAAGACCTGCGAGGATAGTGTCATTATATACGCCTGGCTCCGACTGCAGTTTAGGAGCAATATGACTTGGAATGCCATCACGTCCATCACCTCCGATGAGCACACGAACATTGTCGATGCCCACCTTCTTCATATCGTCAAGTTCCTGAACGAGTCGCTCACGATTACCGCCCTGTCCCTCACTACCGAGGATGGCACCATACCACAGGTTAGTACCTACATAGCGATACTCCTTGCCATTAAGGAAAAACTTACCATCCTGCACGGTAACGAAAGGACTATCCTCCGCAGCATTCTTGGATGATGAGCATGAGGTGCAGAGAACCAGCACCACGGCAACTAAAGAAAACAAATATTTATTCATATTTTCTATTTTAAAAGGAGTTATTAGGGAGATATTGGGGAGATAAAGGGGAGATAAAGGGACAATAGTACTAAATGCTCATCACATACGTCTCTATATCTCCTCTATATCTTCGCGCCCTAAGGCGCTTAACTTCCCTATATCTTCTATTTCTCTGTTGTAAATGGAACTATTGGGAGTCCTTTTGCATTATGCAGCTTGCCAGGCATGAAGTTGTGATAGCAATATCTTACATTCTTCACCTCACCAGCCTCAGGACAAACGAGTTTGAGGAAGCATCCCTGAATCTTCACATCCTTCCATGCTGAGTCAGCCCATACGGTAGCAGGATACCACTTGCCGTCAGCACCCTGAGCCTCGAAGCCCTCGATATTGGCAAGGCGGTCAAAACCATCCTCTGCGTTTGAGAAATAGAGATGATAAACGGTACCCTTCTCGTTCTCATTCTTTGCAACGGCAGTACCTGCAATCACCTGTATGTCAGCCTTGGATGCCTCATGAGCCTCCATTAGCTTAAACTCAGGCGCCTCAGCAGCAATACCCTCCACGCCATAGTCGCGAGTGGCTGCCATATAGGCAAGACGCTGACCTATCTGCTTCTTCTGTGTGCCATGCACCTGCTCTGGCTCGTATGGATAGATAAGGTCGCTGGTGCATACACATCCGCTATTCTCAAGCGTTTTTGCTATCTCATGCTGTGCAGCACGGAAGTCTGCGCCCCATGTGCCATTCACGTCTCCATAACTGTATGGAGGCATCTCTACGGTATAGATAGGAAGCTTGTCATTTGGCTGATTCCACATCTTGCGCCAAAGCTTTATCATAGTAGAGAAGCGGTCGATATATTCCTTCTCCTTGCCTACGTTCGACTCTCCCTGATTCCAGAGGAAGCCCTTGATGGTATAGCCTGCGAGAGGATGAAGCATACCGTTATACATCACCATCTTTCTGTGATAATCTGTGTCGTCCATAGGAACAAGACCGTCAGGATATGTTTCGAGAATCTCCTTTGGCAACCATCCCTCAACACATGAACCGCCCCAAGAGCAGTTGATGATGCCCACAGGCACGTCGATGATGTCATTCAAAGCCGTAGCGAAGAAATAACCGCAGGCAGAGAATTCAGGAGCATTCTTCGGTTCGCAGGTCATCCATTTGCCAGCCACCTTGTCAGCAGGTGTCAATGGATCTGCCTTTGCTATGGTTGCCACGCGAATTGCCTTCTTATATTTTCCCGACAGAGCGATAGCCTCGTTGGCGCCTTCTATAGGACAGTTCCAGAAACCGCGAAGTGGCATTTCCATATTCGACTGTCCTGAGCAGAACCACACTTCTCCTATGAGGACATTGTTGCATACGATTGTCTCGCCATCGCCCTTAACGGTTACCGACTGAGGGTCATAGCTTGCCTTTGAGGTGGAAACTTCGAGCGACCATCTGCCGCTCTTGTCAGCCGTAGCATAACACTTCTGGTTGTTCCAGCTCACTCTCACCTCAACAACGCTTCCTGCCTTCGCCCATCCCCAGATGCGAGCTTTCGTCTGCTGCTGGAGCATCATATTGTCGCCGAAAATCTCTGGCAACTCAAGCGAATATGCCATCATAGAGAAAAGCGAACAAAGCAACAAAGATAATATTTTCTTCATAATGTTTTAGTTAGAAAGTTTTATTTTGGTTGCAAAAGTAGCAAAAATCCTAACATCCCTCTTGCACTTTTTTATCTTATTCTTTTACATTATATAATATAAAAGCATTACAATTACAGTTATTACAGTTATTTTTAAGGTATATCATTTCTCCCTCCTTCTGTTTTTATATTATATAACTTATTAATAATCAATAATATATATAATAATATATAGATAAAAAGAGAGAATGGGCATAGCTTTTTTTTAACTGTAATAACTGTAACTGTAACGCCATTTCTCTATAAAGCATTAAGTATCAACACTTTCGCATTTCGACTTCTTCCTTACAAGGCAATAAAATTACAGTTATTATGCCTCAAAAGGCGCGTTTCTATGCTTTAGAGGTGCTGTTTCTATGCTTTAGGAGGCCTGTTTCTATGCTTCTCGGTGGCTAAAGCTATGCATTACCGCGTTCGGAAAATCGACACAAACTACACTAAAACGTGACGTTTATGGTAGTTTGCGCGGAATTCCGTTGGCGTACAGCCCTTTCTCTTGCGAAAAACGCGATTAAAATTGCTGATATTATTAAAGCCGCAATGATAGCAAATCTCCACCACAGCCATGGTGCTATCGGCAAGAAGACGAGTGGCATGACCAAGACGGACATCGATGATGTAATCTGAAATATTACGACTTGTCCTCAACTTGAAGAAGCGGCTGAAGGCTGTAGGAGTCATATTAGCCAGTTCGGCGAGCGTCTGAAGACGAATCTCCTCGCGATAGTTCTGATCTATATATTCCTTCACCTTCTGCACACGACGCGAATCAACAGCCACGGTGGCATGCGAGAACGCACCAGAGGAGAGAATTCGATAGTCGGTACTCAACGAGAGCTTATACATCAGCTCCATGAATTTCATCACGCTATTGAAGCCCGGCTCCATCTTCGCCAGCTGCTCTATGTCGTTATATACATGCATGATGGTCTTCAGGGAGAAGGCAACGCCCATTTCACTTCGCTCAAGAAGAGTGGCAAGAGGTGCCATAGGTGTCTTCTTGAGGAAGGAATCAGCGAAGATGTCGCGAGAGAAATGGATGGTAATCTCATGAATATCACCACTCTCACACTCTCCCTGCTCCCAGGTATGCTCAAGTCTGCTACCCATCAATACGAGGTCGTAATCATCCGTTAGCTCTATGCTATCACCTATGATACGACGGTTTCCCTTACAGTTCTCGACGAAGTTGAGTTCCAGTTCCTCATGACGATGCATAGGATAGGTATGCATCTTCTTTCTGCGCTCACGAAGGATATAGCTGTCCTTCTCCGTCAGTTGTGTTATTTCACTAATTATTTCAGCCATAATCGTATTTGATTCATGTAGATTTTATCAAAATTTTATCTCTGATTTTCACCAGATTTCTGAGCGCAGCGAAATGAAAATAAATATACCATTAAAATATTTTAAGCTAAGATTTTTTCAAGATTTTCATTTTAGATTATAGTTGCCAATTATGCAAATTATAAAATCTTTGCTAAAAATCAATATAAAATCTTTCTAAAAATATAGATAGGATTATTTTTTTGTTATTTCGCTACGCTCAGAAATCTGATGAAAATATTTAAAATAATCATAAAGAAAATCCATTTATACAACAGATCACATAACAAATTATACTCTATTTTACTAACGATAATATAACAGTAGATTCTTTACAACCATCAGAAGCACAACGCAATACAGCATTTCCGGCATTACCGTCCGACTGCAGGATAATCTGGGCATAGCCATTGAAGGCTGGCACGGAGAACTCCTTACACTCAAGACCTGCAGGATGCTCCTCGCCCTTGAAGGCAGAATCGCCATTGCCCACGCCAAGAATGCGGCAGCAACCATCCACGCTTATGCGAAGATTATTACATGCAGTAGGCACGATGCGACCTTTCTTATCCTTGAGAGCAACGGTAACGACAGCAACATCACGACCATCTGCCATAATCTGCTGACGGTCAACGCTAAGTGCTATCTGCGTAGCATCTCCCGTGGTCTCTACGGTCTCCACCTTCACCTTCTTGCCATTCTTATATCCTACGGCACGAAGACTGCCAGGCTTGTATGTAGCATCCCATTCAAGATGGCCGTTCAGAGGCATCTTCTTACGACCTGCGGACTTACCATTAACGAAGAGTTCCACCTCATCGCAGTTGGAATAAGCCCATACGCTAACCTTCTCACCCTCATGGCCTTTGAGATTCCAATGAGGAAGGAGATGGAGAACTGTCTCGTTTGTCCACCAAGCCTTCAGATAATAAGCCTCATCCTTTGGGAAACCGCAATAGTCAAGGATACCAAACTGAGAGCCTACAGCAGGGAAACTCATAGGATTTGGCTCGCCACGATAGTCGAAGCCTGTCCAATAGAACAAACCTGCAGCCCAAGGGCGCTCAGCATAGAATTTCCATCCTCGCTCGATGCAGTTCATGATGCTGTCCTTTCCATTAGGAATGCGGTTGAGACTTACCATCCAACGACCTTCAGGATCATCGAAATACACGCCTCGGGTGCCGCATCCTGTTGTCTCTTCCGAGCCATAGCACTTGCGCTCAGGATACTTCTGGCGATGCTCCTCTACGGGATTCTGCATGATATAGTTATATCCAGCCACGTCAACAGGCACCTCTACGGTAGGTCCGCTACTCGTTGCGAAAGTCATCTCACGGGTAGGGTCGAAGATATGGCAATAGTCGCGCATAGTTGCTGCAATTCGCTCACCCTTAACATCCCACTCGATACCCCACTCTTCGTTGCCGGCACTCCAGAGAATGATGGAAGGATGGTTGCGGTCACGCTCTATCATCTTCTTCAGGGACGAGATTTCATACTCAGAAATGCCCGAGAGACGATTCTCATCTATTACCATGATGCCGAGAGAGTCACACACGTCGAGCATGGCAGGAGACATAGGATTATGGGAAGAACGATAGGCATTACATCCCATAGCCTTCAACTGACGGATACGATAAACTTGCAAGCCATCAGGTATTGCAGAACCGACACCTGCATGGTCCTGATGCAGATTAACGCCCTTTATCTTCACTTCCTTGCCATTCAACAGAAGACCACGGTCCTTGTCGAACTTCACCTCGCGGACACCAAACTTAACCCTCTGCGTGTCCACAATCTTACCATCTGCCAGGACGTTTGCCTCCAACATATATAAATAAGGAGAATCCGTTGACCATAGCTCTGGCTTGAACACAGGACTTACGCTTGAAATGCTTGCAACACCTGCTGCATTCACCTTGGCAACCTGCTCAGGATTGCTCTTCACAACAACATTCCCCTTGCTATCGAGAATGGAATAGGAAATGGTGCAGTTTGAAGAGGAATGAGAGTTGTTCTGTATGTCGGCTGAGATATTCAGACATGCCTTGTCATAACCGTTTCCAACGAAAGATGTGGAGAGGGAAATGCCATCCTGACGGAAATGAACAGGGGAGGTTTTCACGAGCCAGACATTACGATAGATGCCTGCTCCTTCATAGAACCAACCTTCCTCAAGAGTGGCATCGGCACGAACGCAGATAAGGTTATCGCCATCGTAGTTGAGATAATCGGTAATGTCATAGTTCTGAGACAGATAGCCACTACGCTCACCTCCACAATAGAAACCGTTCACCCACACTCGGCTATCGCGGAAGATGCCGTCGAAGAGTATCTCGAAATGCTTTCCCTTATCACTCTCCGAAAGAGTGAACTTCTTGCGATACCATCCCACGCTATTCTTCGGAAACTTATATCCAACAGCCTTATAGCCATGGGAATGACTTGCCTCGGAGGCGTATGGGAGATTCTCCACCCAATCATGTGGGATGCGGACATCCTGCCATTTCGAGTCATCAAACTTCAAGGAGTAAGGTCCTTCATTATGTATTGATGCCGCCTTTGTGAGATAATTGAAATATTCCGTGCCGCATCCGAAGTCGTTAGCAGGGGAAGAGGCGTCACCAAGAGAGAACTTCCATCCTTCGTTTATCAAGGATGTCTCGCGCTGGGCACTTGCAGAAAGCGAAAGTGCAAGGAATATTAGGGAAAGATATTTTTTCATCGTCATTAAGTCTTTTATAGAACAAATCTATTCTCTTCATTACAAACCACTCCCTCCCCCTCGGGGGAGGGCTGGGGAGAGGGGCCTTACTTCATCGCAGCCACTCCGTTGATAAGAGCAACGAGAGTAGCACTCCAGTTGATAGCAATCTCATTTGTAGCGTATGATGGCTCCTGATCAAGATAGCACTCATCAGCAGGCAGATTGCCATAGTCCATACCATCCTGTCTGCCAGCATTAGGACCACCTACGAGAAGACCAGGAACAGGTTCCTCGATGCCATCAGCAGAAGAAAGGCGATGGTGAGGATGCATAGGCGACTTGCCTCCGAAACCAGTCACATAGCAGAAACCTGTAGCATTACGGCCGAGGATGTAGTCAACATCGCGCATAGCATGCTCAAGATATGCCTTGTTGCCTGTCTGGCAATATGCCACAAGTAGGCTGACACCCTGAACGCCACAACCCTCTGAGTTGCATCCCCAATAGAAGTCGTTCTTACTATTGCCGTATGCGCTATAGAATGCTGTATTCTTGAGATTTACGGAAGCAACGTTTTCTGCATATTTGCAGAGGGAATACTTCATAGACTCCTGCAAAGGTTTTGCCTCTGCCTTCAGGTTCTTCGCACTCACGATAGCAAACACGCCGAGGGCGGAAACGCCTGCCCAACTTGGAGTAGAGAACGACTTTGGAGCATACTGTACGGCATCATCGAGGTATGCCTTCTCGCCTGTGGTGAGATACATTTCAACAGCTGCCCAGAAGAACTCATCGGTAGCATTACCATCACCATAGGTACCAGTTGTTACCTGTGGCTTATACTCTTTATTAAGCGCATCCTGACGATAGTACATCTTTGGATTCTGCTTTGCCCAGGCATAGGCAGCACGAGCCGCATTTATAGCACGGATGCTTACCTCAGGATAATCCTTGCTGCCATCATATTCCCTTGCGCAACGAGCCATGATAGCCGCGAAATCAAGAGTGGCACAGGTTGACTTCTGTGTCATATAGCGCTGCTGCTTGCAGTCTTTTGGCATGATAAAGCCTTCGAAGTTAGGGGTTGTAAGCTTATGATACACGCCACCATCATAATCCTGCATGGTGAAGAGCCAGTCGAGGTTCCACATATTCTCATCGAGAAGGTCTGCAGTTGAGTTGCCATTCTCTGGAATGTCCACCTTATGACTCTTGAAATAGTCAGGAACGAGGTCATACATGCAAAGCATCAAGCCCATCGAGAAGGCTGAATTTACCACATATTTATTATAGTCACCAGCATCATACCATCCCTTTGGAGAACTTACGATAATGCCTGCAGGACGCATCTCGCTTGCAGCAGCAGGATGAATCTCCACCTTTGTATCCATATGGCCAGCAGGACGAGCCCACTTGCCAGCATACTTCTCTACGAGTGGCATGGCAGTTCTCTGATAGTAGAAAGACTTGATGGAAGCAGCAGCAAGTTCGTCAAGGGCATTCTCCGACACGGTCATCTTCACCTTGTCCTTACCTGCTACTACAGTATATTCGCCTTCTTTCGCAATAGAGGAGAGGTCGAAAGCGGAACGTTTCTTTCCACTTATAGGAGAAACGGTAGTGGCAATACGCTTTGCCGTAAGTACTTTTTTGCCATTAGCATCAACGACGCTGACACTTTTCACGCCGTTGCCTTCAACAACGACAACTTTCTCCTGAGCAGGATAATATCCTACCTGATTCAACTTAATGACTTCCTCGCTCTTAACATTGGCACCAGCCATTACGCTACCTGCCATCGAGAGCATGGACATTACTGAAAGAATGATTTTCTGATTCATAAATATTTAGGTTTTATTGGTTTGGCATTGATAAAATATGCAAATCGAATGCAAAGATAATACTTTTTTTTCAACTTGCAAGGGTAAAGGCTATTTTTATTACATTATTATAAAAAAGAATAAATATGTTGTGGGAATAAAAGATTTTTCGTACCTTTGCAAAAACGTAAAATAAACAATAGTGTAAGACCGGTTTCTACCAACCAGCCATTTTATCATGAGCAATTTACAGACAGACGAAAAATGGAGCGAGAATGTCATCATCGTTGACGGAGAATACATCGACAGCGTGGCATTCAACCTTATCGTGAACTTCGAGAGGATGATAGGGCGACACATCCCGAATGCAGACATGGCACGATGGCTTGACTGCATCGCTTTGGATGGCGGCATAAAGGAAGGCGAGCATGAGAATCAGGTTATCTTCCTGCATCTGCCGGAGACTGACTCTCTCACCAACTTCGCTCCTGCATCATACGACAACGATCTGGACGGAAAAGCATTCAAGGACAACCTTGGAGAATTCCTTCTCAGTTCATACAAGGTGGAGAAAATCGTTAGCAAGGAGGATTTTCTTACCGACATTCTCCGTACAGCTTCCAACCATAAGGATGTGAAGAGGATAATGGTAGTGGCAAATACCGACAGCCACAACGTGGTGGACATGATACGCCATGCCCTGAAGGATGCTGACGACGAGAAACGCATTACCGTCTTTGCCATGCAGCCTCTTCCTGGAGGCAACTTCCGTCAGGAGATATTAGGCTACTCTCTGATGAACGCCCTCGGTATAAAGGCAGACGAGATAAACAGCAGAATGTAACCCCGAATTCTCGAAAAATCGAAAAATCAAAAAAACAACATAATCATGGGAAAAGTATTAGTTATCGGCGCAGGTGGCGTGGCTACCGTAGCCATTGTGAAGATGGCAATGAACAGCGACATCTTTACTGAGATAAAGGTTGCAAGCCGCACAAAGAAGAAGTGCGATGCAATAGTTGAGTACATCGACAAGAAGGTACCAAACCATTGTCCTATCTCTACCGCTCAGGTGGATGCTGACGATGTGGAGCAGCTCAAGGCTCTCTTCAACGACTACAAGCCAGAGCTCGTTGTGAACCTTGCCCTTCCATATCAGGACCTTACCATCATGGATGCATGTCTGGCATGTGGTTGCAGCTATCTCGACACAGCCAACTATGAGCCAAAGGACGAGGCACATTTCGAATACTCATGGCAATGGGCATATCGTGAGCGCTTTGAGAAGGCTGGCCTTACAGCTATCCTCGGTTGCGGCTTCGACCCAGGCGTTACGAGCATCTATACAGCATACGCAGCAAAGCATCACTTCGATGAAATCCAGTATCTTGACATCGTTGACTGCAACGCAGGTAATCACCATAAGGCTTTCGCAACGAACTTCAACCCAGAAATCAACATCCGCGAGATTACCCAGAAGGGACTCTACTACGAGAACGGCAAGTATATCGAGACAGAGCCTATGGAGATTCACAAGCCTCTCACCTACCCTAACGTAGGTCCTCGCGAGTCATATCTCCTTCACCACGAAGAGATTGAGTCTCTCGTTATCAACTATCCAACTATCAAGCGTGCACGTTTCTGGATGACATTCGGTCAGCAGTATCTCACATACCTTGACGTGATACAGAACATCGGCATGTCACGCATCGATGAGGTAGAATATGACGCTCCTCTCGCAGACGGCTCAGGCACGGCAAAGGTGAAGATTGTTCCTCTGCAGTTCCTCAAGGCAGTTCTTCCAAACCCACAGGAACTTGGCGAGAACTATGATGGCGAGACAAGTATCGGCTGCCGCATCCGTGGTCTCAAGGATGGCAAGGAACAGACATACTATGTTTACAATAACTGCAAGCACCAGGATGCATACAACGAGACTGGCATGCAGGGCGTAAGCTACACAACAGGTGTGCCTGCCATGATCGGCGCGATGATGTTCTTCAAAGGACTCTGGAAGAATCCTGGCGTTCACAACGTAGAGGAGTTCGACCCAGATCCATTCATGGAGCAACTTAACATCCAGGGACTCCCTTGGCACGAAATCTTCAACGAAGACCTCGAACTGTAGAAAGAAAACCTCGAAAAAAATCGAAACCTCGAAAAAAAACCTCAAAAAAAAAGACAAAACAAATGGCAAAGAAAACAACAGCACCAAGCGAACCATTAGACCCAAAGGCTGAGAAGATGAAAGCCCTTATGGCCGCTATGGGTAAGATAGAAAAAGACTTCGGCAAAGGAAGCATCATGAAAATGAGCGAAGAAAAGATAGAGCAGGTAGAGGTTATCCCTACCGGTTCCCTTGGTCTTGACCTCGCTCTCGGCGTTGGTGGCTATCCAAAAGGCAGAATAATAGAAATCTTCGGTCCTGAATCATCAGGTAAGACAACACTTGCTATCCACGCAATAGCAGAGGCACAGAAGGCAGGAGGCATAGCAGCATTCATCGACGCAGAGCATGCCTTTGACCGCTTCTATGCAGAGCATCTCGGCGTGAACATGGAAAATCTCCTTATTTCACAGCCAGACAATGGCGACCAGGC
This sequence comes from Prevotella sp., assembly GCA_045627725.1. Taxonomy (GTDB): domain Bacteria; phylum Bacteroidota; class Bacteroidia; order Bacteroidales; family Bacteroidaceae; genus Prevotella. Next base: position 118,536 of record JAZQOH010000005.1, read on the forward strand.
TCTTCAGATTGCCGACCAGCTCATCTCAAGTGCTGCCGTTGACATCATAGTTATTGACTCTGTAGCTGCCCTTACTCCAAAGGCAGAGATAGAGGGCACTATGGGTGACAATAAGGTTGGTCTTCACGCTCGCCTTATGTCGCAGGCTCTCCGTAAGCTCACATCAACGATTTCAAAGACAAACACAACCTGTATCTTCATCAACCAGTTGCGCGAGAAGATAGGTTTGATGTTCGGAAACCCAGAGACGACTACAGGTGGTAACGCCTTGAAGTTCTACGCTTCCGTTCGTATCGATATCCGCAAGAGCACTCAAATCAAGGAAGGTGATAACGTTATAGGCAACCTCACCAAGGTAAAGGTTGTGAAGAATAAGGTGGCTCCTCCTTTCCGCAAGGCAGAATTCGACATCATCTACGGAGAAGGTATCTCAAAGACTGGTGAGATTCTCGACTTCGCTGTTAGCAAGGACATCATAAAGAAGAGCGGCTCATGGTTCTCTTACGAGGGCGCTAAGCTTGCTCAGGGTAGAGATGCTGCACTTAGAACTCTCCTTGACAACCCAGAACTCTGCGAGGAACTTGAGGCAAAGGTGCGTCAAGCCATAAGTGAGTCAGGCTATTCAGAACCAGCATCTTCTGACAAAGAAGAGAAACAGAACAACGAGGGATAATCGGTTCTTGATATAACTTCCAACAACATTTTGAAAAATGAAGAAAGCAATATTAATAGGTCTGGCATTTGCCGCACTAACCGTTAATGCCCAGACACAAGGTGGCATTTCAAAGGAAATGCTTAAAAAGATAGAACAGGGACAGCCTATGTCAAGGGCTGAACGTGCTATTGCCAACGCTATCGCCCTCAATTCCATCAACGACCTCGCAAAGACAGCCAACACTTTGCAATCTGTTGATAATGAATTCTGTATTGAGACAACAAAGCAGAACATTCACAACCAAAAGTCCTCAGGACGATGCTGGATGTTCTCAAGCATGAACGTTCTCCGCTCCCGCTTTGCTCGTGAGCATCAGGACACTCTCGCCGTAGAATACAGCCAGTCATACCTTTTCTTCTATGACCAGCTCGAGAAGGCAAACCTTTTCCTTCAGGGAGTCATCAATACAGCATCGAAGAGCATGGATGACCCAGAGGTGAAGTTCTTCTTCAAGGCTCCTTTGAGCGATGGTGGCACATTCTGCGGTATCGTTGACCTTACAGCAAAGTATGGTCTTGTTCCTATGTGTGTTCAGCCAGAGACTTATCAGTCGGAGAACACTCGATACATGGCACAGATGATTGAGAGCAAGCTGCGCGAATATGGTCTTGAACTTCGTAAGATGGTTGCTGACAAGAAGAAGGCAAATGCTATAGAAGGTCGTAAGACAGAGATGCTCTCTACCGTCTATCGTCTTCTCTCCCTCACCTTGGGCGAACCTGTCAAGGAATTCACTTATGCTCATCGCAACAAGAAAGGCAAGATTGTCGGCGAAGAGAAGAAATACACTCCTCAGGAATTCTATGCTGAGACTGTAGGAAAGCCTGTTGACGGCACTTTCGCTATGCTCATGAACGACCCTCGCAAGCCTTACTATAAGGTTTATGAGGTGGAATATGACCGCCACACATACGATGGACACAACTGGCGCTACATCAACGTGCCTATGGAAGATATCGAGGCAATAGCTATCGAAAGTCTCAAGGACGACCAGAAGATGTATAGCAGCTATGATACAGGCAAGCAGTTTGACCGCAAGCGTGGCATCATGTCCCTCGACACATACGACTACGAGTCGCTCCTCGGCGTTGACTTCCCTATGACAAAGGCTGAGCGTATCTCTACATTCGAGAGCGTATCGGCACATGCCATGACACTCGTTGCCGTTGATCTCGACAAGAACGGCAAGGCAACAAAGTGGAAGGTTGAGAATAGCTGGGGCGCAGATTCAGGCGTAAACGGCTATGCCATCATGACAGACGAATGGTTCCGCGAGTATATGTTCCGTCTCGTTGTGGATAAGAAATACGTTCCGCAGAACATTCTCAAACTGGAGAATGAAAAGCCTGTTATGATTTCATACGATGATCCTCTCTTTGGAGAAGACGAATAATAAGGTTGGAAGCGTTTTCAGGTGCTGAGACACTACCAAGACGCTCATCAACGACATCATAATCTCTAAGCATCCTCTCTCGCTCTTCGGAGCCTGGGAGGATGTTTTTTAGTTCGCTGATGATATTCTTAACGGAAAAACTATCCGCAAAGAGTTCCTTGACGACCTCCTTGTCGGCAATAAGATTGACAAGGGAGATATACTTACACTTGATGATATGCTTGAAAGCCCAACGGATAAGATGCGGAACGGGAGTCTTATAGCATACCACCTGAGGCACATCGAAAATAGAAGTCTCAAGAGTTGCCGTGCCACTCGTCACGAGAGCTGCACAGGAATGCGACAACAAGGCATAGGTATCGTTCTTCGTCGTCTTCAAATCGGTACCGGCAATAAACTGCTGATAGTACTCATCATCTATTCCTGGTGCACAGGCAAGGACTGGTTGATAGTCAGGGAAATGGCTCACAGCCTCCATCATGGCAGGCAGGTTATCCTTTATCTCCTGACGACGACTACCCGCAAGAAGAGCGATAATCGGTTTGTCATTCCCTATTGCATATCTTGAACGGAATGCTCCCTCTGTCTCATCATATTCCTTTCGAAATTCTCTTACCTCGTCAGCTGTCGGATTTCCCACATAATGAATAGGATAGCCATGTTTCTTCTCAAAGAAATCCACCTCGAAAGGAAGGATGGAAAAGATTTCATCCACATCCCTTTTTATATTCTTTATGCGATATTCCTTCCATGCCCAAAGCTTAGGGGCGATATAATAGAAAACAGGGATATTCGTCTTGTCTCTCAAGAACTTTGCTATACTTAGATTGAAGCCTGCATAATCCACAAGGATGACAACATCAGGATTCCATTTCACGATATCCTTCTTGCACATGCTCATGTTTCTCAGAATGGTAGGAAGATGGAGCAATACAGGAATGAAACCCATATAGGCGAGTTCCTTGAAATGTCTGACACGATAACCTCCCACGGCAGTCATGTTATCACCACCGAAGAAACGAAACTCTGCCTCATTATCCTTCTGCTGCAGGGCCTTCATCAGATGAGAAGCATGGAGGTCTCCACTCGCCTCTCCCACGATAAGATAGTATTTCATAATTGTGTCAGAACTAAAAATTGTTTTCTCCAGTTGTTAACTGTTAACTATTAACTGTTAACTGTTAACTGTCAACTGTCAATTGTTAACTGTCAATTGTTAACTGTTAACTGTAATTTGCGAATGTAGTCATGAGCCGTAATATCCACGGTAACAGGAGTTACGGAGATATATCCATTCTTCAATGCCCATGCATCCGTATCCTCTGCATCTGGCTCATCATTCTGGTAATAGCCGCACATGAAATAGAAGTTATATCCACGTGTTGGATGAGTACATTTCTCCACCTCCTTACGCCAATGTCCGTAAGCCATTCTGCAGACTTTAATTCCCTTCAACTCATCCATAAGAGGTACATTCACATTAAGGCAGACATATCGCGGAAGTCCCTCACGCAGAACCTTTTCCATCAGCATACGAACAACGCCATACATAGGCGAGAAATCAGGATTGCTGTCATAGTCGCAAAGACTGAAGGCAATGCTTGGAATGCCCTTCATCGCACCTTCTATGACGATTCCAACCGTACCGCTATAATGAGCATTGGTACTTGCATTATCACCATGATTGATACCGCCAAGGATAAGGTCAGGCTTGCGAGGACATAGTTCGGAATATGCCATCTTGATACAATCCACAGGAGTGCCGGAACAAGACCATACCTGCACACAACCTTCCGTTGAGATATGGGTGAGATGAAGTGCATCCATGGAGAAAGCACGACTTTTCCCCGACCTTCCACCATCAGGAGCGCACACTATCACGTCTCCGAATTCGGAAGCAATCTTAGTCAATTCATTAATTCCCTTGGCCTCAAAGCCGTCGTCATTTGATATCAGTATGAGTGGTCTATTCATCGATTTTGCTTTATTTCGGATGCAAAAGTACAAAAAAAAGGGGTTAAAATGGTAGTGAAAATGCTAAAAATTGTATATTCACAGCCAAAATAGGCATTTATCTAAACTTTTTTATGTACCTTTGCAGCGTAATATGCACGTATAACACGCGCGAGAGGCATACGCTTCTTTGCACCAATACGACAAACACACTTATAACTATGGACAAGAAACTTGGAAAAATCATTGCTTTGGCAAATCAGAAAGGTGGCGTAGGTAAGACTACAACATCCATTAACCTCGCAGCATCATTGGCAACACTTGAGAAGAGTGTTCTCGTTGTCGATGCCGATCCTCAGGCAAACGCATCGAGCGGTCTGGGTGTTGACCTGCAGGAAGTGGATTGTTCCCTGTATGAATGCATAATAGACCACGCTGATGTTCGTGATGCAATATACACGACAGACATCAACGGTCTCGACATCATTCCAAGTCACATCAATCTTGTTGGAGCTGAGATAGAGATGCTCAACATCAAGAACCGTGAGCAGGTCATCAAGAATATGCTTGAGCCTATCCGTTATGACTATGACTACATCCTCATCGACTGCAGTCCTTCGCTCGGTCTCATCACAGTAAACTCCCTCACGGCAGCAAACTCTGTCATCATCCCTGTACAATGTGAGTATTTCGCGCTCGAAGGTATCAGCAAGCTCCTCAACACCATCAAGATTATCAAGAGCAAGCTCAACCCTACATTGGAGATAGAAGGTTTCCTCCTCACCATGTACGACTCACGCCTCCGCCTTGCAAATCAAATTTACGACGAGGTGAAGCGCCATTTCCAGGAGCTCGTCTTCAAGACCGTCATCCAGCGAAACGTAAAGCTTTCCGAGAGTCCTTCTCATGGTCTTCCTGTCATTCTGTATGATGCAGACTCAACAGGTGCGAAGAACCATCTTGCCCTTGCAAAGGAAATCATAATGCGCAAAGGAAATTAACGCATCATAAAAGATTCGACTTTCCATCAAACAAGAAACAAAAACAACCATAATACAAAATGGCAGTACACAAGAAATACAATTCACTCGGCAGAGGTCTTGACGCTCTCCTTTCCACAGAAGGAGTACGCCCACAAGGCTCATCTACCATTAATGAGATACCTATCAACCAGATTGAGGCAAATCCTAACCAGCCACGTCGTGAGTTTGACCAGGAAGCTCTTCAGGAACTTGCCGTGAGCATTCGTGAGATTGGTATCATACAGCCTATCACCCTTCGCCAGGTTGATGACAACCGTTTCCAGATTATCGCTGGTGAGCGTCGTTGGAGAGCATCGCAGATTGCAGGTCTCACAGCACTTCCTGCATACATCCGCACCATCAGCGACGAGAGCATCATGGAGATGGCACTCGTGGAGAACATCCAGCGCGAAGACCTCAACGCTATCGAAATCGCCCTTGCATACCAGCATCTCCTTGAGAACGACGGTATGACACAGGAGAAGGTATCTGAACGAGTAGGAAAGTCACGCGCAGCAATAGCAAACTATGTTCGTCTGCTCCGCCTCCCTGCACAGATTCAGCTTGCCCTTCAGAAGAAGACGATAGACATGGGACATGCCCGTGCCCTCCTCTCTCTCGACAGTCCTTCCCTCCAGATAAAAATCTTCAAGGAAATAATAAAGAACAACTACTCCGTACGTAAGGTTGAGGAAATGGTCAACCAGATAAAGAACGGAGAGACCATAACACCAGCAAAGAAGACCGGCAAGAAGAGCGACGACACATACAACGCTCTCTCTGACCGTCTCTCTGGTTTCCTCAACACAAAGGTAAAACTGACATGTTCATCAAACGGCAAGGGAAAGATATCCATTCCTTTCTCTTCTGAAGAAGAACTTGAAAGACTTATTCTTTTGTTCGACAAACTGAAGTAACAGATACTACTGACGAGTAGTTTTTCAGAAGTCACAATATATAAAAAGGTGAATATTATCACACGACATATTCGTTACATTTTATTGACAGCCATACTGATTCTTGGAAGCAATGTATATGCTCAGGAGGCAGCGACGCTAAATGATACCGTCATCATCAATACCGACGATATGATTGCAAGTGTCGATTCCGCACTCACATCGAGCGACGCCAAGAAGATGTTCAAGAAGGCAAAGCGCGACTGGGCCACATGGAAGCCAGATCCAAAGCGCGCTATGTGGCTGGCAATAGTAATCCCAGGCGCGGGACAGATCTACAACAGGAAATACTGGAAGCTGCCTATCGTCTATGGAGGATTCGTGGGATGTGCGTATGCCATGAGATGGAACAACCAGATGTTCGCAGACTATTCACAGGCATACCTCGACATAATGGACGATGATGACACGACAAAATCGTATGAGTCATTCCTCCATCTTGGAGCGCAGATAACAGATGCCAACAAAGAAAGATATCAGCAGATATTCAAGTCCCGTAAGGATCGCTATCGTCGTTGGCGCGACCTGAGTTTCTTCTGCATGCTCGGCGTATATGCGATAAGCATCATCGATGCATACGTTGACGCCTCGCTGTCGCAGTTTGACATCACAGACGACCTCAGCCTTCACATCGAACCGGGAATAGTAAGCACCTCACGTTCTTCAAACATGCTGAAGAGCAATACCGGAATCGGAATAAACTGCTCTCTAAGTTTCTAAACATACACGCTTAGGCACACTACGCAAAAAGCGTTGAAACATACTACGCAAAACTAATAAGACTATGACTATTAAAAATAATATTTTCAACATCAAAGAAGTCCTTTCCTTCAACATGAAAGGCTTACTGCTTTCTACCGCATTCATTTTCTCCTCTCTTGTTCCTGCAATGGCACAGGACATTGAAGACGACGAGGATGAAGATGACTATGACGACGAGGAAATCGTTGTCAACAAGGCTAATGGCGACGAAGAAATCATCGAGGTGCCAGAAGGAATGATGATAGAACTCGATTCTCTCCTTTCCGAATTCAACGCAAAAACCTACATGCAGATAGACAACGACTGCAATATGTCTGATGTTAACCCTGTATTTGACATCGAGGTGTATAAGGATCGCCTTCGCCGCCTTCCTACTGCGATGGAGATGCCTTGGAACGAAATCGTACAGAAGTTCATCGACCGTTACTCTGGTCGCCTCAGACGTTCCGTAAGCTATATGCTCGGAGCCAATAACTTCTTCATGCCTATCTTCGAGCAGGCACTCGAGGTCTATGGCATTCCTCTTGAACTGAAATATCTCCCTGTCATCGAGTCTGCACTCAATCCTAAGGCTGTTTCTCGCGTAGGTGCTACAGGTCTTTGGCAGTTTATGATAGCTACGGGTAAGCGCTACGGTCTTAAGGTGACGACAATGATTGACGAGCGTCGCGACCCTATCAAGGCTTCGTATGCAGCTGCTCATTATCTCTCAGACCTCTATAAAATCTTCGGTGACTGGAATCTTGTCATCGCGGCATATAATGCAGGTCCTGAGAACATCCGTAAGGCTATCCAGCGCGCAGGTGGCGTAAACGACTACTGGCAAATCTATCCATATCTTCCAAGTGAGACTCGCGGATATGTACCAGCCTTCATCGCTGCCAACTATATCATGAACTACTATTGCGAGCACAACATCTGTCCTATGCGTACAGACCTTCCTGTGCAGAGCGATACCATAATGCTCTATCGCGATGTACATTTCGAGCAGGTATCAAACGTCATTGGCATCAGCATGGACCAGCTTCGTTCGCTCAATCCGCAGTATCGTCGCGACGTAGTGACTGGCTACAGCGAACCTACAGACCTTCGTCTTCCTTCTGAATACATCAACGCATTCATCGAGAACGAAGACTCCATCTATGCTTTCAATGCTGACCAGCTTATGAAGCGCGCAGAAGTTGCCGTCAACGAAGACGCTCCTGTCTATCGTTCTTCTAGTTCATCTAGCAGTTCTTCGCGCGGAAAAGCTTCACGCAAGAGCACGAAGAGCAAGAAGAGCAAGCGTTCTCGTGGTGGTTCAAGTGTAACGATTAAGAACGGCGACACTCTCTCTGCCATAGCAAAACGCAACCACACGACAGTAGCGAAGCTGAAGAAGCTCAATAAGATCTCCGGTTCATCAATCCGTGCCGGCAAGAAACTGAAAGTAAAATAATTGTCAATTCTCAATTGTAAATTGTCAATTGTCAATCGTCAATTGTCAATCAATAATAATTCCATGGATTACGAAGCACAAATACAGAATATGTACCAATCTCTTGTTGATGGTTACCTAAGCAGCAACCATCGCAAGAAGATTGACATTATAAACAAGGCTTACAATTTTGCAAGCCGCGCCCTGCAGGATGTCAGAAGACCTTCGGGCGAACCTTATATTATACATCCTATAGCCGTTGCCATTATCGCCTCCCAGGAGATGGGACTTGGTTCCACATCCATTTGTGCGGCCCTTCTCCACGACATTATCGAGAATACCGACTATACCGTTGAGGACATAGAGAACGTCTTTGGCACGAAGATAGCGCAAATCGTCGATGGTATGGCAAAGATATCTGGCGGTATCTTCGGCGACAAGGCTTCTGAGCAGGCTGAGAACTTCAAGAAACTGCTCCTCACCATGAGTGATGACATCCGCGTCATCCTCATCAAGATATGTGACCGTCTCCACAATATGCGCACTCTCGACTGCCAGCCTCAGGGCAAGCAGGCGAAGATAGCAGGCGAGACGCTCTACCTCTATGCTCCTCTCGCAAACCGCCTTGGTCTCAATAAGATAAAGACTGAGCTTGAGGATCTCTCCTTCAAGTTTGAGCATCCTGACTCTTACGAGAACATAGAGCGCAAGCTGGAGCATACCCGTCAGCAGCGTGACGAACTCTTCGACAACTTCACTCGCCCTATCCGTGAGGCTCTTGATGCCATGGGTATCGAATATATCATCAAGGCACGCGTGAAGAGTCCCTACTCCATCTGGAACAAGATGCGCAACAAGCATGTCTCTTTCGATGAGATATACGACATCCTTGCTGTGCGTATCATCTACAAGTCAAAGAAGAGCGAGGATGAAATCAACGATTGTTTCCGCATCTATATTGCCGTAAGCAAGATATACAAGTCGCATCCTGACCGTCTCCGCGACTGGCTGAGCCATCCAAAGTCAAATGGTTATCAGGCGCTCCACGTTACCCTCATGAGCCATCTGGGTCGTTGGATAGAGTGCCAGATACGTTCTGACCGTATGGATGAGATTGCAGAGCAGGGCTTTGCTGCTCATTGGAAGTATAAGGCTGGCGATAAGGATGTCAGCAACGATGGCGAGCTCAACGACTGGCTCTGCACCATCAAGGAGATACTCGACGACCCTCAGCCTGACGCGATGGACTTCCTTGATACCATCAAGCTCAACCTCTTCGCTTCGGAGATTTTCGTCTTCACTCCGAAAGGTGAGATTGTCACCCTGCCTGCCAATGCCACGGCTCTCGACTTCGCCTTCCATATCCACACCTTCCTCGGCACTCATTGCATAGGAGCGAAGGTGAACCATAAGCTTGTCCCTCTCAGCCATACGCTGAAGGGTGGTGACCAGGTGGAGATTATCACGAGCAACTCTCAGCATGTACAGCCAAGCTGGCCTACTTTCGTTACTACGGCAAAGGCAAAGAACAAGATCCAGGCCGTTCTGCGACGCAACGAGCGCGACACTCAGCTGAAAGGTCGCGAGATGCTTCAGGAGTGGCTCAAGGGCAATGACCTCACCATCACCACCTCCATCCTCGACCGTCTTTCTCAGCAGCATGGCATGGAGAAGCATGAGCATCTGCTCCTCGATATAGGTAATGGCACCATAGAACTGGGCAAGAAAGATCTCGACGCTATCCTCGGCGTTGTAAAGAAAGAGAAGAAAAACAGCTGGCGTAAGTTCGTTCCTTTCCTGTCAAAGAAAGAGAATGCCAAGGATACTAACAACCTCGTCACCGTGTCGGAGGGCTTCGACAAAGACCGTGCATGCGTCATCAACGAGGACAACATCAATCGCTACATAATGCCTGACGAGTGCTGTCACCCTATCCCTGGCGACGACGTTATCGGTTTCATCGACAGCAACGACCATATAGAGCTTCATCAGCGCTCCTGTCAAACGGCAAACCGTCTGCGCACCACTTATGGTCATCGCATCCTTGCCGTTAAATGGGATATGCGAGGAGGCGAACTGCTCTTCGATGCTACCATCAGCATTCAGGGCATAGACCGTAAGGGCATCACGAAGGATGTCGCCATGGTAATAGCCGATGAGCTCGACGTGAACATCCATCGCCTCACCATCACTTCCGACGAAGGCATCTTCGAAGGTCGCATCGAGGTCCGCGTTCATGACCGCTACGAGCTCAACGAAATCATCGAGGCGCTAAAGAAGGTCCCAGACCTCCACTCCGTCACCCGCTCCTATTAATGTCACCGTTCCCGACGATTCATCGTCGGCCCTAAAAACCCCAATAAAATGAAGAAAATACTAACTACCCTCCTCGCCCTGCTCTCTCTCTCTTCTATGCAGGCGCAAACAATCGACAACCCTGACACCCTCGTGGTAGCTCGCGACGGCACAGGACAGTATCGCAACATCGCCGAAGCGCTCGAAGTATGCCGTGCCTTCATGGATTACCACAAGGTCATCTTTGTGAAGAAAGGCGTCTATAAGGAAAAGCTCGTCATCCCTTCATGGCTCACCAACATCGAAATCCTCGGAGAGTCACGCGATGAGACCATCATCACATACGATGACCACGCCAACATCAAGGACCCTTCCATCCCTAACACAAGCAAGAAGATAGGCACATTCCGCACATACACCGTGAAGATTGATGCCTCTGATATCCTCATCCAGAATATCACCATCGAGAATGCTGCGCCAAAGCTCGGACAGGCAGTAGCCCTACATACCGAGGGCGACCGTATCAAGTTCGTCAACTGCCGCTTCCTCGGCAATCAGGACACTATCTATACGGGGCGTGCCAACACCAATCTCTTCTTCAAGGATTGCTACATCGAGGGCACCACAGACTTTATCTTCGGTCCTTCTACAGCATGGTTTGAGAACTGCGACATCTATTGCAAGATAAACTCCTACATCACCGCGGCATCCACTCCTAAGGATATCAAATACGGCTATGTGTTCAACAACTGCCACGTCACCGTTGCCAAGGAAGTGGACAAGATGTTCCTTGGTCGCCCTTGGCGCTCATACGCCTACACCCTCTTCATGAACTGCGACCTTCCAAAGGGCATCCGTGAAGTTGGCTGGAACAACTGGAGCAACAAGGAAAACGAGAAGACAGCCCGCTATATGGAGTACAACAATCGTGGCGAAGGCGCCGACACTAAGGAACGCGCCCCATGGATAAAGATTCTCACAAAGAAAGAGGCTGCCAAGATAACCATCAGCGAAGTTCTCGGCGACTGGTGCCTATAAATATAATAATGTGTAATAATGCAAAATACACAGATCCAAAATCCTTCAGATGTGACTAATAATCTCCTCCCCTCGGGGAGGTTAGGGAGGGGGCTTTTTCTCTTTAGCCGCTGGCTTTCCACCTACACCTCCTATTTCATCATAGCAGTAGCTGTGGTGACCTTCTTCATGCCCGAACTCTTCACATGGGTTTACGGCAACACACAGTCCTGCATCCTCGGCTTCATCATGCTGACCATGGGACTTACGCTTACCGTCGATGACATGAAGATACTCGCCTCGCGCCCTCTTGACATCCTCATAGGCACCTGCGCGCAGTTCACTCTCATGCCATTGCTTGCCTACACCCTCACCATAGGTGCGAGCCACATAGGAATAGAGGTGCCAAAGCCTATCATCGTGGGTATCATCCTCGTGGGATGCTGTCCAGGAGGCGTGTCGAGCAACATCATGTCATACCTCTGCAAGGGCGATGTGGCGTTCTCTGTAGGAATGACAACGGTGAGCACACTCCTCGCTCCTATCGTAACTCCGCTCCTCGTTCTCCTTCTCGCAGGAGAGAAGGTAGAGGTGGACGCTATAGGCATGTTCCAAAATATCCTTATCGTAACCCTCATCCCTGTTGCCATAGGATTCTTCTGCAATATGCTTTGGGGTAAGAAGGAGGCATTCATCAAGACACAGGCCGTGATGCCTGCTTTCAGCGTTCTCGGACTTGCCTGCATCGTTGGCGGCGTTGTGGCTGCAGTTCATTACAAACTCCTCATGGAAGGTTTCCTGTTCTTCCTCAGCGTCTTCGCCGTAGTATTCCTCCATAACGGATGCGGCTACATCCTCGGCTACACCATTGGCAAACTATTCCATTTCTCTAAGGCAAAGAATCGCACCATCTCCATCGAAGTGGGCATGCAGAACGCAGGTCTTGCTACGGTCCTTGCCAGCAAGTTCTTCATCGTCACCTGCCCTCTTGCCGTCATCCCATGCGCTGTCAGCTGTGCCTGGCATTCCATCTCAGGCACCATCATTGCGATGTGGTTTGCGAAAAAAAACAATTAACCTTTTAAACCTTTAACCCTTAAATAAATAAAGAAACTATGTACAGCGATCCAAAAGACTGTCTCTATTGCACTAACAATGAGACACTTCACAACCTCATGATTGAGATCTGCCACTTGCGCGTATCTCGAGTTTTCCTCTTCAAGGAGCAGACCTACCATGGTCGTTGCCTCGTTGCCTATGACGGTCACGTAAACGACCTCAACGAGCTCAACGATCAGCAGCGTAATGACTTCATGGCTGACGTGGCACAGACCACTCGCGCTATGCAGAAGGCATTCAATCCAGAGAAGATCAACTACGGAGCTTTCTCCGACACCCTCTCTCACCTTCATTTCCACCTTGCCCCAAAGTACGTGGGCGGTCCTGACTATCCAGGTCTCTTCCGCATGAATCCAGGCGAAGTCTATCTCTCTGACGAAGAATACAAGGAGATGATTGAGAAGATCAAGGCAAATCTCTAAAAGAGTGAAAAAGTGAAAAAGTGAAAGAGTGAAAGAGTGAAAAGAGGCTGGCGCGTTATAAGGAATCCCCCACAATGCGAAGCCTCTTTTCACTCTTCACTATTTTAGAGATTTGCCTTCCGGCTCTCCCCCTTTAACGGGGGAGCGGGGAGAGGGTCTACCCCCACTCTTCCTTCTCCACATAGCTATCGAAAGGATATGGCTCTATGCCTTGCGCCTCAAAGAGTTCAGCAAAGAACTGCTGCACGTCAGGCGAAAGCAGTCGTGTCCCCTTACGCATCTCATAGTATGGATTCTTAGTGTAGCGGGCAAGGAGTTCGCTCTTCATCGACTCAAACACAGCCCTTGGCAAGTTTCGTTCCATATTCATAAAGCCACAACCATAGCGCACCTTCTTCTTCCCCGAGAACATCGTGCAATCCTTATCATTGGTGATTACCAATGGGTTAACCACCCTCAGATACCTGTCTTCCTTCGTTATCGTCTTATACCCCATTGCCCTATGGCAAAGGTCGGCAACCTTGCATCCACTACCAGAGCAAAGCACCACTTTCTTATATTCTTCTTCCATAATATTCTATCAATCAAACTAAATTTCTTACTAAAAATTTCTCCATCCCCATCGCCCTCCGGCTCTCCCCTCTTAACGGGGGAGCGGGGAGAGGGTCCTCTTCCTTACATAATACATTTTTCCAACATTAACTCGGCGAGTCGTTACTTTCAGCTTTACCATAATCCTACCAAGCTTGCGAAGATTCCCTGCATCTTTTCTGTCGAACGAGCGGGAGGTGGCAAGTACATCGATAATCTCCGTAGGACGCATCCATTGCCCTTCTCCTTCTTTTTGGGGAATTTCAAACATAGAAAGAAACACGCTTTCCAATGGTGTTTCCACGCAAAACTCTTCGTTTACGCTTCTTATCAATGCCTCGTCCTCATCATTCAGCCATGAACGCTCACCTCGCTCTATCAGATGCACCGCCTGAGCATACAACTGAGCATAGTCGATGGATTGCTCGCAATGTATCGGTGCCGTAACCTCCACGCAGATATAGCGACGGTTTCCTGTAGGGTCGCGGAGTATCTCATGATGATTGCTCGTTCCTATGAAGGAAGCATAGCGACGCTGAGTGCCTATTGTCTCGGAGAACATACGGCGCATATTCGTCACCGGCTTCTGGAAGAGATGCTTCACGAAGGCAAACTGCTTCTCGCTCAACTGATCAAACTCGTCAATATTAACGAGGAGGAAGCGCCCCAGCATTCGTTCCGCCTCTATATCAGAACGGAAGTCGATGCTGTCCGTGAAATACTGCGTCAGTTCAGGTGGAAGGAGCTGTCGGCAGAATGTTGACTTTCTGTAGCCCTGAGCACCGATAAGGATAGGCGCCGTAGCGTTTGCATGCATATTGTCATCCACCATCCAGTGTGACACCATAGACAGGAACCAGCGATAGAACAGTCGCTCCCAATGCGGATTGTTCGTTGGCACCATCCTCGCCACCTCCGTTATCCTATCCTTGCCATCCCATTTTGGTAAGTGCCAGAGATATTCATCTATAGGGTTATACTTCTTGATAAAATTGGAATGCAACAGTTTATCCACCTCTGACTCCGAAGCGTTGATGCCGGCAAGGCACACCTCATGATGGATGGAGTTGATGTCGCGCTCCGTCAATTCGTTATACATGAAGTGCATTGCCCTTCTCCTTCTAAACTCCGTCATCTGCATCACCTCATTATAACGTATGTCATACCTGCGCTCAAGGAACTTAGGCAACTGCATAGCCACGAGCTGCCTTCTTCCCATCACCCTGCCTGGATAGCCTTTCCCTCCATTCTTATATGCCAGTTGTACGAGTTGCCTTACTTCCGTCTCGCTGATTTTCCTGAAGCGTTCCTGTATTCTTACATACGCCTCTTCCTCTGGCAGCCCTCCCCTGCAGCACATCTTCGCAAGTTCTGACGCCATAGTCTCATCGCGCACCTTTCCTTCGCGCCACTCCGGCAAGCTGTCAGCAGCTTTCTCAGATGCGGCATAGAACACCTCGTTGAACGTAACGAATGACTCTGGCGTTGCAGGCAGACGTTCCAACCTGTTCTCCGAATCTTCCTGCTCCATAAGCTTCTTCACATCTCCTTCCGTTGGTTGCTCTATAATAAAAGGTGCAGGATGCTGATTGACGTATGGGGTTTCATCCAGAGGCATCTTTATCGTCTGATCAAGAACTGGCGGCATGATGCTTACGGCATAGCCTAAGGTTGATGACAGGCATCTTACACTCGTTGCATATGCTTGTGCGCAGAACAGTTTTGCCTTCTGTTCATCCTTTGGAAGAGTGCCATCTGGTAGCGTACTCATGGTAATTATGACCACAGAATGCCCATCAAAGCCCATAAATGCGGCCAAAACCTGTGGAAACAGGCTTGCTTTTTCCTTTACTGCCTCCACTTCTAGCACTCCGTTGAGATTCTCAATAATCACTATAGAAAGTCCATTATACGCCACAAATCTGCGTTCTTTATCACCTTTTTTGCGATATTCTGCCACCAAACACACCTCGGGTATGCGCCACAGATTTATCCAGCCATCCTTGTTGTCGAGATAGTTGTACACCGCACGATACTTCAGTATATATTCCCCTTTGGTATCATGCTTCATTCTTTCGATAAAAGATTGAAAATCAGAGTATGACATTTTCGCTTCCCCATTCTCTGCCGCTCTCTTGAGCATTGTGATTTTAGTTCCTTTTTCCATAATCTTACGTTTTAGTTTTTACTATGCAAAGGTAGTAAAAAAATCTCAAATATGCAAGATTTTTTAAATAAAATATCATAAAGAAAGTCGGTTTTTATACACTAACTACACTACCCATTATAACATGTTGTTTACCAGTCGTTTTATGCAGTGTTGTTAAGTCTGCTTAACAACACTATTTATACACTAACTACACAAATATTTTTAGTGTACTTAATTTTTTTATACACTTATATACACCATAATAACACTACGCTTATATTATTGTGTTTCTGCATTTTCCACCTCTTTAGTGTAGTTAGTGTAGTTTTTTATGGTACTAAACATATGAAAAGCAATTAATAAATGTCTAAACTACACTCTTTTCCTACCCTTCGTTTTAAATCAAGGAAAGTTTTCCCACCATCATTTCGCAGCAAGGAAAACTTTCCTACGGCGAAGGACAACTTTCATTCCTATGATATGACACCATGAAAGCATAGATATTACACCATGAAAGCATAGATATTACACCATAAAAGCGCTGATATTGCATCGTGAAAGCGCTGATATTACATCGTGAAAGCGCTGATATTACAACACAATTACGTGTTAAATAACAAGAAGGCACCAAGCTATATGGGACACATCCCATTATATCAGAGAACTAAAAACGGTGCGGCCACACAAGGAGTTTTGATGTGTTGTAAAAAGAAAAAAAGATAGAGATTATTTGGTTGTTAAGGAAATAATTCTTACTTTTGCAAAAAATATCAGCTATATAGTAATATGTGTACACTTGATCTGCAAGAAAGATATGTAAATTTCTATACCGACTTTGCTTTCAAGAAGTTGTTCGGAACAGAGGTCAACAAGGAATTGTTGATCAGTTTCCTCAATTCACTTTTCGATGGACGAGAAGTGATAAGGGATTTGAAGTATCTGAACGTGGAGCATCTCGGACATGTTGCAGCGGAGCGAAAGGCGGTCTTCGATGTCTATTGCGAGAATGAGCATGGAGAGAAATTCCTTATTGAGATGCAGAAGGCAGAACAGGAATATTTCAAGGATCGCAGCATATACTATAGCACCTTCCCAATCCAAGAGCAGGCACCAAAGGGTATTTGGAACTTTGAATTGCAAAGAGTATATACCATTGGCATATTGAACTTCACCTTCGACACGAAAAGTGATGACTACTTACATCATGAGGTAAAGCTGATGGATGTAAAAACAAAGGAAGTGTTCTACGACAAACTGACCTACCTTTATCTTGAGATGCCCAAGTTCAGGAAGACAGAGAGCG
>JAZQOH010000006.1:0-21293 GCA_045627725.1 Prevotella sp.
TTGCTTCGCCATATGTTTGGTATAGGTTTGTGAAGATTCAACGAAAGTTGAGTTATTTCACCATTACTAATATTCTATTTTTTCAATGAGATAATGTTGATTCCTCGAAAATTATCGCATCAATAGTATACTTAAAACAAAGATCACCAATCACCTTCGTCGTATCCATGCCGGTACCCTTCCTGATATGCTCGACTTGTGTTTCTGCCAGGATCGTAGCCGCCACGACTTCTTGCATTTCCACCATCGCGAACGCCTCTCGCATAATCATCTCTGCTGGAACTGCTTGCATCTTTCTTTGATGAACGACTTGACGAATTCCCTGTGGAAGAGCAGATGAAGGAGGTCTTACCCATCATTGTTTCCCTGGCAACTGGAGTTATATATGTCTGTCTCATACGCACAATAATTTGAAGCATCGGTTGCAAAGGCAATAAAAAATGTTGATTTTGAGTTATGCATCTTGCTGTTTTATGAAAAAGAATCAAAAAAGGAGTGCTGAAGATGAAAGTTTGTAGGAAACCCCTTGCATTTCGAAGGAAAATGTGTAATTTTGCATCGTTATGAACAGAGAACAGGAAATAGTAAGGACAGGATACGTGGGCATCGGAACGAATGTCTGCGTGGCAATGGTGAAGGCTGCAGTAGGTCTGGCTGCAGGCTCGGTGGCTATCGTGCTGGATGCCGTGAACAATGTGACGGATGCACTGTCGTCCATCATTACGGTGGTGGGAATAAAACTGGCGGGACGCCCTGCTGATGACAAGCATCCTTTCGGATATGGCAGAATAGAGTATTTCACGGCTCTGATGGTGGCAATGCTGGTGGTGTTTGCTGGTGGCACATCGCTGATAGAGTCGGTGAAGGGCATCTTGGAACCTGAGGAACAGGAATATACCAGCATAGGACTTTCGCTCATCGCACTGATGGTGCTGGTGAAACTGCTGCTGGGACTCTATACGAAGAAGAAGGGCAAGGCATTGAAGAGCGATGCCCTCGTGTCGAGCGGTATGGACTCGATGTTTGACAGCATCATATCAGCATCAACGCTGGTGTCTGCCTTAGTGTTCGTATTGTTGGGAGTTTCAATAGATGCATGGCTGGCATTGGTGATTTCATGCCTTATCATAAAGGCGGGAATGGAGATGCTGCTGTCTCCAGTGAGGGAACTGCTGGGACTTCGTGCCGATGCCTCGCTGACAGGAGGTATCAAGAAGCGTGTGAAGGAGTCGTTCCCACAGGTGAGGGGAGTCTTCGACGTAGTATTGCATAACTACGGCACGGACCGTAATATCGGTGCGCTGCACGTGGAGGTGGAAGAGACGATGAATGCATCGGAACTGCATCAGTTGACGCGAAGGATACAGAAACTGGTATATGAGGAATACAGCATCTTTGTGACCGTAGGTTTCTATGCCCATCATGCTGATGGCACTCACGAGGCAGAGGAGGAGAAAAGCGTGAGGGAATATGTCATGGCGCAGGAAGGCGTGCTTGGAATGCATGGTTTCTACATCAACGACAATGACCACGTTATCTCTTTCGATATAGTCTATTCCTTCAGTCTCTCATCGCCTATCTCGCTCAGAGAGAAGGTAATAGAGCATCTGAAAGAGAGGTATAAGGATTACACTATCTATATAGGACTGGACAGGAATTTCAGCGAGTAAATCATTGTTTTTCCGAGCAAATCTTGATTATTTGATTTCTTTTGAGTATCTTTGCAGACGAAAACGGTAACCCTAACCCTAACGATAACGAAAACGAAAATAAATAATATATAGCAATGTCATACTTGAAAAGATTTTGGCCAGACGCATTGATGGTGGTGATATTCACCATTATCTCGTTTGTCTATTTCTTCCCTGCTGATACGGAGGGAAGAATCCTGTTCCGCCATGACTCGGCTGCGGGACGCGGCATGGGACAGGAGACTTCGGAGTATTATCAACGTACGGGGGAGCGCTCTCGCTGGACTAATGCGCTGTTCAGTGGTATGCCTACCTATCAGAGTTCACCTGCCTATGACTCTTCTACGAGTCTGTCGAAGGTGATGGAGGCATATCATCTGTGGCTGCCTGAGAATGTGTGGTTTGTATTTGCCTATCTGCTGGGCTTCTATATCATGCTGCGTGCCTTCGACTTCCGTTGGTATCTCGCTTCGCTGGGTGCCATAGTGTGGGCTTTCTCCAGCTATTTCTTCATCATCATAGCTGCTGGACACATCTGGAAAGTGATGGCATTGGCGTATCTGCCACCTATGATTGGCGGCATACTGCTGGCATACAAGGGGAAATACCTGCCTGCCTTCGTGGTGACGGGCATCTTCACAGCCTTTGAGGTGAATGCTAACCACGTGCAGATGACATACTACTATCTGTTCATCATCTTGTTCCTCGTAATCGGTTTCCTCGTGGATGCCATCCGTGAGAAGAAGATGATGCATTTCGTGAAGGCCTCGGCAGTATGCCTCTTCGGTGCGATGCTGGGCGTGGGAGCGAATGTTTCCAACCTATATCACACCTGGGAATACCAGAAGGAGACGATGCGCGGAAAGAGCGAACTGGTAAAGGAGAATGCTGCAAACCAGACTTCTTCTGGTCTTGACCGCGACTATATCACGCAGTGGAGTTACGGACTGAGCGAGACATGGACCTTGCTCGTGCCTAACACGAAGGGTGGAGCATCGAACATACAGATGACTTCGAGCGATGCTGCCATGGAAAAGGCTGACCCTATGTATCTGCAGATTTATCAGCAGCTGGGACAGTATTGGGGCAATCAGCCTGGCACTTCGGGCCCTGTCTATGTGGGTGCCTTCGTGTTGATGCTCTTCGTGCTCGGTCTGTTTATCGTGAAAGGCAGCATGAAGTGGGCTCTGCTCGCTGCTACGATACTCTCCATACTGCTCTCATGGGGTAGGAACTTCATGCCAATGACAGACTTCTTCCTCGACTATATACCGATGTATGCCAAGTTCCGCACCGTGGCATCCATCCTCGTCATAGCAGAGTTTACTATTCCTCTGCTCGCCATGATGGCATTGAAGAAGTTCATAGAGGACCCTGACTGCGTGAAATGCAAGCGTTTCCCAAAGCTCAACTTCCTGTATCTCTCACTTGCGCTGACTGGTGGCATAGCTATGCTCTTCGCTCTGTTCCCAACATTGTTCTTCGATGAGTTCGTGAGCGTGGCAGAGCGTAATGCAATGTCGCAGATACCTGAGGACCAGCTCTATCCATTGCTTGCCAACCTTAAGGCGATGCGCGTGGCTATCTTCACGGCTGACTGCTGGCGCACTGTTGTTGTCATCGCTCTTGGCTTCGCAGCCCTCATCGTGTATAAATATAAGAAGCTGAGCGCTCCGGTGATGGTGGGACTTCTCGCTGTATTGTGTATCATCGATATGTGGTCGGTAAACAAGCGCTATCTCAACGATGATATGTTTGTGAGCAACACTATCCGCGAGGCTCCTCAGGAGATGACCGAGACAGACAAGCAGATTCTTCAGGATAAGAGTCTTGACTATCGTGTGCTCAACTTTGCAAGCAATACGTTCAATGAGAACGAGACAAGCTATTTTCATAAGAGCATCGGTGGCTATCATGCAGCAAAGCTGCGCCGCTATCAGGAACTCATCGAGGCTCATATCGCACCAGAGATGCAGAGCATGATGCATGCTATTGTGGAAGCAGAGGGCGATATGTATGCCTTCAATGGCGACTCTGTGGCTCCTGTTATCAATATGCTCAATGCGAAGTATTTCATCTTCCCTATGCAGGGCGGTCATACGATGCCTATCCTCAACCCTCGTGCTATGGGCAATGCGTGGTTCGTCAGCGAGGTGAAGTATGTTGACAATGCCAACGAGGAACTTGACGCTCTCGGCAAGACCAATCTGCGTACCGTTGCCGTGGCAGACAAGCAGTTTAAGGACGTTCTCGGCAGTAGCAATGCTCAGGATTCCACCTCTATGGTGAAGATTACGAGCTATGAGCCTAATGTCCTCACCTACGATGTCAACTCAAAGACTGGTGGCGTTCTGGTGTTCTCGGAAATCTACTATCCAGGATGGACAGCCACTGTGGACGGCGAAAGCGTAGAGCTCGGTCGCGTCAACTATGTGCTCCGTGCCATGAACATCAAGGCTGGCAGTCATAAGGTGCAGTTGGAGTATCGTCCTAAGAGCATCAGCAACACCGAGACCATTGCCTATTCATGTCTCGGCATCCTCCTCGTAGCGTGCTTGGGAGGCATAGGATGGAACATGAGAAAAAGAAAAGCGTAGCACACTTATGAATGTGCTACGCCTATAGTTATACTCTCGCTTAGAATTCATTGCCGAAAAGATCTAGTTGTATAGGTTTTTTCGGCTTTTCTTTTACAGGGGGATTATCGAGGTTTGTATTATCGTCGGGATTTTCGATAATTGTGCTGCTGGTGGCATTGCCATCGTTGAGCATGGCAAGGAACTCCTCTTCGCTCATTATCTGAATGCCGAGCTTGCTGGCTTTCTCAAGCTTTGAAGGTCCCATGTTGTCACCGGCAAGGATGAAGGATGTCTTGGCAGAGATGCTACCCACGTTCTTGCCACCGTTCTTCTCTATCATAGCCTTGTATTCATCGCGACTATGATGGGTGAAGACACCGCTGATGACGATACTCTTGCCCTTGAGAATCTCCGTCATGCCAGAGGTCTGCTGGGCAGAGAGTTGCATCTGAAGTCCCTTGGCGCGGAGTCTCTCCACGATGGCGAGGTTTTCTGGGTTCTGGAAATATGTGATGATGCTCTGCGCTATCACAGCACCGACTCCCTCCACATCGAGAAGCTGCTGCATGTCTGCTGCCATAAGGGCATCAATGTTCTTGAAATGACGGGCAAGAAGCTTTGCCGTAGTCTCACCCACGAAACGTATGCCAAGGGCGAAGACAACGCGCTCGAAAGGCACAGCGAGGGAGTCCTCAAGAGCCTTTACCACGTTGAGGGCTGACTTCTGCTTGTTACCGTCAGGGTTTATCTGCTGAACGGTGAGGTCATAGAGGTCAGCAATGTTATGGATGAGTCCGCGCTGATAGTATTCATCTACGGTCTCAGGACCGAGAGACATAATGTTCATCGCCTTGCGGGCAATGAAATGCTCTATGCGACCTTTTATCTGAGGAGGACAACCAGTATCGTTAGGACAATAATGGGCTGCCTCGCCCTCATAGCGTATGAGCGTAGCACCACACTCAGGGCAGGTGGTGATGAATCTTACAGGAACGGCATCGGCAGGTCTCTGTTCTTTCGCCACACCTACTATCTTCGGTATTATCTCGCCACCTTTCTCTACATACACATAATCGCCTATGTGGAGGTCGAAGGAGCGTATGAAGTCCTCATTGTTGAGCGTGGCACGCTTCACGGTAGTGCCAGCAAGAGGTACAGCCTGCATGTTGGCAACAGGGGTGATGGCACCTGTGCGGCCCACCTGATAGGTAACCTCAAGGAGAGGGGTGCAAGCCCTTTCAGCCTTAAACTTATATGCTATTGCCCAGCGAGGAGACTTTGCCGTGAATCCAAGATGACGCTGCTGACGCAAGGAGTTGACCTTCAATACAATGCCGTCAGTAGCCACGGGGAGGTTTTTGCGCTCCTTGTCCCAGTATTCGATATAGTCAAGGATGCCCTGAAGGCTATCCACTTTCTTTATTCCCTCAGAGATTTTGAACCCCCATTGACGAGCCGTCTCAAGGTTTTCGTAATGCCCCTGAGCGGGAAGTTCCTCACCAAGAAGATAATATAGGTAGGCGTCAAGACCGCGCTCTGCCACCACTCGCGAGTTCTGGCTCTTCAACGTACCACTTGCCGCGTTGCGAGGATTGGCGAAAGGGGTCTCTCCCGTGTCCTCACGCTCTTCGTTGAGTCGCTCGAAGGACTTCCAAGGCATCAGTATCTCACCGCGAATCTCGAATGATGCAGGATAGCCCGTGCCAGGAAGGAGTAGGGGGATGGAGCGGATTGTCTTCACATTGGTGGTGACATCATCGCCATGGACACCATCGCCGCGAGTAACGGCTTGCGTAAGTCTTCCATTCTCGTAGGTAAGGGAGATGGACAGTCCATCATACTTCATCTCGCAACACACCTCAAAGTTCTCGCCTTCAAGTCCGCGGCTCACCTGCTCATACCATTCCTTTACGTCCTCGGCGCTATAGGTGTTGGCAAGAGAGAGCATAGGATAGCGATGAGCCACCTGTCGGAAGTTCTGGTTGAGGTCACTTCCCACGCGCATCGTTGGTGAGTTGTCGTCGTGCATCTCAGGATGACGCGCCTCAAGGTCCTGAAGCTCGTGCATCAGGAAGTCGAAGTCCGTATCGGAGATGATAGGCTGGTTGAGCACATAATAGCGATGGTTGTGCTCATGCAGTTCCTTGCGAAGTTGGAGTATGCGGTCTTTCTCTGTCATTATTCACTCTTCACTTTTCTAATAGGTCCGGTCTCAGTTCTTTAGTACGCTTGAGAGCCATATCCATCTCCCATTCCTTTATCTTTGCCTCATGGCCGGAGAGGAGAATGTCAGGCACCTTCCATCCCTTGTAGTCAGCAGGGCGAGTATAGATAGGAGCAGAGAGCAGGTCGTCCTGGAAACAATCGGAGAGGGCACTCTGCTCATCGCCTATGACACCAGGCACGACGCGTACGATGGAGTCTGCCATCACGGCAGCGGCAAGTTCGCCACCCGTGAGGACATAGTCGCCGATGCTTATCTCTCGGGTTATGAGATGCTCACGAACACGATGGTCCACACCCTTATAGTGACCGCAAAGGATGATGATGTTCTCCTTCATCGACAGGTCGTTGGCAATGTGCTGGTCGAACTGCTCACCGTCAGGGGAAGTATAGATAATCTCGTCGTAGTCGCGCTCAGCCTTCAAGGCAGCGATGCAACGGTCGATAGGCTCGCATTGCATCACCATGCCGGCAAAACCACCGTATGGGTAGTCGTCCACACGCTTCCATTTATCGAGAGTGTAGTCGCGGAGATTATGCAGATGAATCTCTGCAAGACCTTTCTTCTGTGCACGAGCGAGGATGGACTCATTGATGAATCCCTCCAGCATCTCAGGCAATACTGTTATAATGTCTATTCGCATTTCCTTCTTGTACCTTTAATCTTGTACCTTGTATGTTTATTTTTTGCAAAGATACCAAAAAGAAATGAAACAGCAAAGGAAATATTAAAAAAGAGCATAAAAGATTATGTCTCTTATGCTCTTCTATATAACAAAATGTTGTTCGTGCCTTTCGTTGTTAATTGTTAATTGTTAACTGTTAACTGTTAACTCCTTACTTCTCAGGCGCCTCGCCTATCAGTTCCATAAACTCATCAAGCTTTGGAGTGATGATAATCTGCGTGCGACGGTTGCGCTGACGACCAAGTTCTGTATCGTTCTTTGCGATAGGGTTGTACTCACCGCGACCACCTGCAGTAAGACGCTTAGGATCAACGCCGAAGTGATTCTGCAGATACTGCACTACGCTTGAAGCACGGAGGCAAGAGAGGTCCCAGTTGTTGCGGATATTCTCGCGAGAGATAGGTACATCGTCGGTGTTACCCTCGATGAGAACGTCGTAGTCCTTATAGTCGATGATAATCTTTGCAATCTTCGAGAGAGTCTCCTGTGCACGCTCGTTAATCTCGTATGAACCGCTCTTGTAAAGCATATTGTCGGCAAGAGAGATGTAAACGACGCCTTTGAGCACCTGAACGTCAACCTCCTTCATCTCCTCCTTTGAGAGAGAGCGAGTAAGATTGTTGGTGAGAACGAGGTTGAGGGAGTCGCTCTTCGACTTAACGTCAACGAGATGGCGGATGTACTGGTTTGACTCGTTAATCTGATCCACGAGCTTTGAAATGTTCACATTGTTGGAGTTAGCATTGGAAAGACTCTTGTCAAGAGATTGTTGCACTTTCGTCAGCTGCTTCTGTACACCCTCCTTGTCCTTCTTTGCCTGAGCAAGTTGCTCGGAAAGACTCAGTTCGCGTGCCTGACTTGCGGCGAGGAGTTCGCGTGCCTCCATATATTTATTGGTGAGATCGGCGTTTGAAAGACGACACTCATCGAGATCCTTTTTCAAAGCACAGCTGCTGAAAACCATGCATCCAACAGTGGCGATAACAAAATACTTAAAATTCTTTTTCATAATCACTTTTCTTCAATTATAATGTTTAACAATTATTTTTTCTAATTTCTGAGTGCAACGTGCGAAGCATCCTCGCACGAAAGAAATAGCGTATGTCGCTCAAAGAGCGGGACGCGTTTCTAATTTCTGAGTGCAAAGTTATAATTATGACGTGGGAAAATGCAAGAAGTTGTTGCTGTTTAATTCTTTTTAACCACAAAAGCGGGCATTTATTTAATCGTTAACAAAAAAAGAGACTGTTTGAGTAAGAAAAGAGATATAATAATTTGAGATTTTGAAGGAAAATGACTATCTTTGCACACATTAATATAAATAGGGGCGCGAAGGGCGTTTCCCCATAATATACCACGTAAAAAACGATAATGAAGGAATTCGTAATATCAGAAGCAAAGACCGAGACCGCCGTTCTGGTGGGACTCATAACACCACAGCAGAACGAAGCAAAGACAAAGGAATACCTTGACGAACTGGAGTTCCTTGCCGATACGGCAGGTGCTGTAACCCTGAAGAGATTTACCCAGAGGGTACAGGGACCATCGCAGGTGACCTATGTCGGCAAGGGAAAGCTGGAGGAGATTCGTGCTTATATAGAGAAATGTGAAGATGAGGCTGACGAATATGAAGAGACCATAGAGAATGGTGAGGAATGGATAGGTCCTGTGCCACAGCCTGTGGGTATGGTTATCTTCGATGATGAACTGTCGGCAAAGCAGATGAGGAACATCGAGCAGGAGCTGAAGGTGAAGATTCTTGACCGTACGAGCCTTATCCTTGATATCTTTGCTATGCGAGCACAGACAGCAAACGCTAAGACTCAGGTGGAACTGGCGCAGTATCGCTACATGCTTCCACGACTGCAGCGACTCTGGACTCACCTTGAGCGTCAGGGTGGCGGCTCAGGTTCGGGTGGCGGCAAGGGCTCCGTGGGACTTCGCGGACCTGGTGAGACTCAGCTTGAGATGGACCGTCGTATCATCCTCAATCGTATGTCGCTGCTCAAGGAACGCCTCGTGGAGATTGACAAGCAGAAGACAACGCAGAGAAAGAATCGCGGAAGACTTATCCGCGTGGCTCTTGTGGGATATACCAACGTGGGAAAATCCACTATTATGAATATGCTCTCGAAGAGCGATGTGTTTGCAGAGAACAAACTCTTTGCTACGCTTGACACCACGGTGAGAAAGGTGGTGGTGGAGAATCTTCCATTCCTCCTCGCTGATACCGTAGGCTTCATTCGCAAACTGCCTACAGACCTTGTTGACTCCTTCAAGTCAACGCTCGACGAGACACGCGAGGCAGACCTTCTCCTTCACGTCGTTGATATATCGCATCCTGACTTTGAAGACCAGATAAAGGTGGTGGAGAAGACACTTGCCGACCTTGGTTGCGCAGAGAAGCCTTCGATGATTATATTCAACAAGATAGATGCCTACACATGGACTGACAAGGAAGAGGATGACCTTACACCTGTGAAAAAAGAAGAGATACCTCTCGAAGACCTGAAGCGCACATGGATGGCTAAGATTACTGAGGATGCTTCCCATAATAAGAACAACTGGGGATGCCTCTTCATCTCTGCAAAGGAGAAACTGAACATCGATGAGTTCCGTGAGACTATCTACAAGAAAGTGCGCGAACTTCATGTGCAGAAGTATCCTTATAATGACTTCCTTTATGCTGACTATTCTGATAATTGACAATTAATAAAGTAACAATAAATAATAAACCTTAAATCCACTTACGCCCTCAAGTGTATCAAGAAAACCTCCCCTCGGGGAGGATAGGAGGGGGCCTTAATTATGTATAGAGAACTAACCGAACAAGAAATACAGACCCTCGAACAGCAGGGTTGCCGATGCAATGACTGGTCGCTCATCAGCGTGAAGGATGGCTTCTGTGCCTCAAACGTAAGGAATGTGCGCTTCGATGGAGAGGTGCAGATTGGTGCGCGATGCATTATAGAGAATGTGGGCATGATTCGCACCACGGAAGATGCTACGTTTGCCGAAGGAACTATCTGCAGCGTTCTCAACGAGGCTGGCAATGGTAATGTGATGATGTTCTCAGGACTCACCTCTCAGCTTGCTGCTATTATGGTGAAGTATGAGGGCGACAAGGAGTTTACCTCGCGCCTTCGCACCGTCATTCAGGAGCATATCAGTCTCACTCGCCCTCGTTGCACTACGATAGGAAACGACTGCTCGATATCTTCTTGTCGCGAGCTCACCAATGTCAACATAGGTGATAACTGTGAGGTTTGCGGCGCAGCACGACTCGTGGAATGCACCATGACAGGTGATGCCTTCGTGGGTGATGGAGTTATTTGCGATAGCGTTATCATGCAGGCAGGTGCAAGTGTCACGGATTCAGCTCGCCTTTACGATACGTTCGTGGGAGAGGCTTGCCATGTAGGTCGTGGCTTCACATCCGAGAATTCCGTGTTCTTCGCTAACTCATATATGGATAACGGAGAGTCATGTGCTGCATTCTGCGGTCCGTTCTCCGTGAGTCATCATAAGTCTTCGTTGCTTATCGGCGGCATGTATTCATTCTATAACGCTGGTTCGGGAACAAACTTCTCCAACCATGCCTATAAGATTGGTCCTATACATTACGGCACCATGCATCGCGGAGCAAAGACAGCAAGTAGCGCTCATATCCTGTGGCCTGCTCAGATTGGTCTTTTCTCTATGGCTATGGGAAAGATACAGAGTCATCCGGACACTCGCGATTTACCATTCTCTTACATCATCTCTCTGGGCGAGACAACGGTTATCGTACCGGGAAGAAACCTCACCACCGTGGGCACATATCGCGATACGCAGAAGTGGCCACAGCGCGATGCCCGTCAGAAGGCAAACAGGGCAAGTCTCATCAACTTCGACTGGCTCTCGCCACTCACCATCTCTGCTTGTCAGAAAGGTATTGAGGTGCTCGATGAGATTGAGACGACACAGGGAAAGAACACCCAGCTATATGCTGCAGAAGGTGGAGTGATTCGCAACCACTCACTCGCAAGAGGTAAGGAACTGTATCGTCTTGCCATAAGGATGTTCATAGCAGAGAATCTCAAGGAAGCACAGGCACTCCTTCCTACCACGAGTGTGGGAACAGGAGAATGGACTGACCTTGCCGGAATGCTCGCTCCTCAGTGTGAGGTAGAGACTCTTGTTGAGGATGTAATGTCTGGTCGCCTCTCTGATATACAGATGATTCATGACCGTCTTGCAGACATCCACGACCAGTATGACACATATCGCTGGGCATATACCTATTCGCTTCTCACCAAGATGTATGGAATAGACACCCTGACAGATGCTGACATAGAGCGCATCAAGAAGGAGTGTGAGCCTTCGCGCGATGAATGGCTCCTCGCTATACGCCGTGATGCAGAGAAGGAATATCACATGGGCGATGTGGATCAGAGCACACTCAACGACTTCATCGCTAAGTTGAAATAAAATAGAAGAAACAATATTTCATTACTTATGAACAGAATATTAGGATTAAGGGTCATTGCCAATATTGCCCTATGGGTGATGGTTATCGGTGGCATCGTCTTTACCTTAGGTTTCGGTAGCTGTCTTTATCTTGCAAGGCATGAGATAAACGCTGAGGCCGACAAGAAGGTGCAGCGTGACATCGAATATGTCAATGCTTTTATCGATGGACAGTTGCAGAGAGTGGAGGATGCTGCATATTCTCTCGCAAGCCGTAACTTCGGAAAGACATTGCGTAAGGAGGATGGTACTGCTTCGGTAGATATAGATCCTGCTACTTTCAAGCGTCCTACGCAAGAGGAATGCTATGTAGAAATGGAGCAGTTTATGGATGCCAATCCTATAATCTGTGGTATTGCCTTTGCCTTTGAGCCTTATGTGTATCCTGATGTGGACAGTAGATATGGATTCTCACCTTACGTAAGTCGTCTCTCGGGCAAGTATCGTAGATATGACCTTGGTGAATACATGTGTTGCTGGGAGAAGGAGTGGTATAAGGAGGCAGCAAAGGCTAATAAGGGATATTGGTCTAATCCTTTCCGTGAAAGCAGTCTCGGACATGTGGTTTCCAGCTTCAGCATCCCTGTTCATGGTTTTGGAGGTCGCCTCGTCGGTGTGCTTGCCCTTGACATAGACACGGAAGCGTTCAGCAAGAAGTGCTCCGAAGTGCTTCCTTATCCTAACTCTATCGTTACCCTCGTGGACCGCAACTTCAACTTCATATGCCATCCAGATACCTCTTTCCTCTTGAAGAATGTGTCTGAGGCAAAGCGCTATATCGGATTGAAGGCTGATGATAGCATGAAGATAAAGATGAAGCAGGGTGAGGAAGGAAACTATAGGGTGACTCTGGAGAACGGTCAGAAGGAACTGTTCTATTTCTCTCCTGTGGAACGAGCAAACTGGACCATCGCTATTGAGTGTCCTGAAAAGGATATGTATGGTAATGTTGACCGCATGAAGCGCGACACAACCATTATCGCTATCGCCAGCATCCTGTTTATGATTGTATGTTTCGTATGGATGTTCAGAAGGCTGCAGAAGGTTTCTTTGTCAAAGGCTGGCATAGAGAAGGAATTGCATATCGCATCTGCCATACAGATGGGTATGATACCAAAGATATATCCTGCTTTCCCTGATAGGAAGGAACTGGATGTGTGTGGTTTTATCAAACCTGCAAAATCTGTGGGAGGTGATCTCTATGACTATTTCATACGTGATGAGAAGTTCTTCTTCTGCATAGGCGATGTGAGTGGTAAGGGTATTCCTGCATCCTTGTTTATGGCGGTCATCAAGGCTCTCTTCCATAATATATCAATGCATACGGATAATCCTGCCAATATTGCAAGTGCGTTGAATGATGCCATTTCCGAGGGTAATGAGATGAATATGTTCTGCACTATGTTCATCGGTGTGCTCGACTTGGAAACGGGACATCTCGACTATTGTAATGCCGGACATAATGCTCCTATCGTTCGTCGTATGAAGGATGGTGTGAGAGATGTGCATTATACAACCCCTCAGATCAATATAGCGATAGGTGTATTCGGTGGTTTCCCATTCCAAAACGAGGAAACCGAATTGCGTCCTGGCGAGGCTGTGTTCCTATATACTGACGGTGTCACCGAGGCAGAGAACAAGAGCCATGAACTTTTCGGTGAGGAAAGAACACTGCAGGCTCTCGATTTGGCTCGCGCTCATAATGCAGTAACGTCAAAGGACTTTGTAGAACAGGTATATCAGACTATTGCTGCCTATGCTTCTGATGCAGAGCAGAGTGATGATATCACTATGCTTATTGTGGAATATCGAGGGAAAGAATAATTTTCTCGAGCCATTCCTTGTCGGTTTCATCAAAGGTATTTAACTCGGCGCTATCAATATCCAATACAGCTGTGACTTCGTCGTTCCTGAATATAGGGACGACGATTTCGCTTTTTGATGCAGAAGAGCAGGCGATATGTCCTGGGAAGAGGTCCACATTGGGAACTACCTGTGTGCGCTCTTCTGCCCATGCTGTGCCACATACCCCTCGTCCTTTCTTTATACGTGTGCACGCCATAGGACCTTGGAATGGACCTAACACGAGTTCATCACCTTGTACACGATAGAAACCAGTCCACCAGAAACCGAATGTCTCATGTATCATTGCCGATATGTTCGCCATATTAGCAATGATATCACTCTCATCTTCCACCACACACTTTATCTGCTGGCAAAGAAGTTCATATTTCTCTGCCTTTGTTCCTTCTGCTATAATAAGATTTTCTGCCATAATAAAAGCCTCACCTCAGGTGAATATGTTAATGCTTAATAATTAATTGTCAATCCTCAATCGTCAATTGTCAATTGTCAATTTCCCTCCCTTTGTCTTACCGCTTCATACATGAGAATCGCGGCGCTTACCGAAACGTTGAGCGAGTCGAGTTGTCCGAGCATAGGGATTCTGATATGTGCATCGGCGGCTTTGCGCCAAGCATCTGTGAGTCCTGTTGCCTCTGTTCCCATGATGATGGCTGTGCCTTTTCGCATATCCGTATCGTAATATAGATGGGAGTCCTGCAACTGTGCTGTGAGTATGCTGATGTTATTCTTCTTAAGATAAGCGATACATTCATCAGTGGTGCAGGCTACGCAAGGCACGGTGAATATCGCTCCTATCGAACTGCGAATGAGATTGGGGTTATAGAGGTCTGTGAGTGGGTCGCAAACGATGACGGCATCCACTCCTGCAGCATCGGCGCTACGCAGTATCGCTCCAAGATTGCCAGGCTTCTCCACGCTCTCCAATACCACGACGAGAGGATTCTCTTTCAGATGCAAATCGCTGAAGGAACGTTTCTGTGTGCATATCTCAGCCACGATGCCTTCCGTACTTCCGCGATACGCAACCTTTTCATATACCTTTTGTGATAGTTCGAAGCATTTCGCTCCCTTTGGAAAAGAACTTATCGCATCGTTGTAAGTGTGGGAATCCATTATCTCGGGACAATAGAAGATACTGTCAACCTTCATCCCAGCGTTGACACAATGCATCAGTTCGCGCTGTCCTTCCACAACAAAGAGTCCTTCCTTCCTGCGTTCTGATGATTTCTGTTGAAGCAGAAGGAGTTTCTTTATCTTCGGGTTTTGTATGCTTATTATCTGTTCTGTCATAGTTCTATCTTTTCCCTCCCTTGGGAGGCTAACTTATCTGTGCCCAATCAATATTGTCTTTCCTCAGTTCGTTGAGGCGCCTCCATAGCATTCCGTGACGCTCGCTGTTGCATTCTGGGTCATCATCGATAATCTTCTGTGCCTCGTCCCTCGCCAGTTGAACGAGCTGACCGTCGCGAGCTATGTCTGCAATCTTCAGGTCGAAGGCAAGTCCGCTCTGCTGTGTTCCCTCGAGGTCTCCAGGACCGCGAAGCTTCAGGTCTGCCTCTGCAATGCGGAATCCATCGTTCGTCTCCGTCATTATCTCAAGGCGCTTTCGTGTCTCCGTAGATAATTCGTGACCGCTGACAAGGATGCAATAGCTCTGGTCTGCACCTCTTCCTACGCGTCCTCTCAACTGATGGAGCTGCGAAAGACCGAAACGCTGCGCATCCATGATGACCATGACGGAGGCATTAGGAACGTTCACTCCCACTTCTATCACCGTGGTTGCCACGAGTATCTGCGTTTCTCCAGAGGCAAAGCGCTGCATCTCCTCCTCTTTTTCTGCAGGTTTCATACGACCGTGCACCTTGCTCATCTTGTATTGAGGGAATACCTTCTGCAGATTCTCATATCCGTCTTCAAGGTTTTTCAGGTCTATCTTCTCGCTCTCCGTAATCAAAGGATAGACGATATACACCTGTCTGCCTATCTCTATCTGCTGGCGTATGCCGTTGAAGAGCGAGGTTGTCTGCGTGTCGTATTTATGTAGCGTCTGTATAGGTTTTCTGCCAGGAGGTAATTCATCGATTAAGCTGACGTCAAGGTCGCCGTATATGGTCATGGCGAGTGTGCGAGGTATTGGCGTCGCTGTCATCACAAGGATATGAGGCGGATTCTCTCCCTTTGCCCAAAGCTTTGCTCTCTGCGCCACTCCGAAGCGATGTTGCTCATCGATAACGGCGATGCCGAGACGCTTGAACTGTACTGGATCTTCCAGTATAGCATGTGTTCCTACAAGGATGTCTATCTCTCCTAAAGCCAGTGCCTCCAATATCTCCTTGCGCTTCTTTCCTTTTACGATACCTGTCAGCAGTTCTACGCGGAGATTCATTCCTTTCAGGAAGTCGCAGATGGTCGTGAGATGCTGCTCTGCAAGGATTTCCGTAGGTGCCATCATACATGCCTGAAAACCGTTATCCACGGCAATAAGCATCGCCATGAGAGCCACGAGCGTCTTTCCCGAACCAACATCTCCCTGAACGAGACGGTTCATCTGCTGACCGGTGTTCATATCAGCATGAATCTCATGCATCACCCTTTTCTGTGCCCCTGTCAGTTCAAATTTCAGGTTGTTGTGGAAGAATGTGTTGAACTGCTCGCCGATGCGTGGAAGGAGATAGCCCTTATATTTCCTTCGGTGGTCGGCTGTGTAGCGAAGGATGTTGAGCTGCACGTAGAAGAGTTCCTCGAACTTCAGTCGCTCGCGAGCCTTCTGCATCTCTTGCTGCGTGTGAGGATTGTGGACACATCGCATTGCCTTGTCGCGGCTGACGAGATGGAGTGGGGTGGTGATATAGTCGGGAAGTGTCTCTGGTATCTCCGGAATCTTTGCCAGCATCGCCTTTACTATCTTCTCCATCGAGCGCGAGTTGAGTCCCGAGTTCTTCATCTTCTCCGTGGTGATATAGTATGGTTGCATACCCATCTCGGAGAGTTGCAGTTTCTCTGCCGGCTCTATCTCAGGGTGGGAGAACTGATATCTTCCACCGAATACGGTAGGCTTGCCAAAGACGATATATTCCTTTCCTATGCTGTAGTTCTTTACGATATACTGCGCTCCGCTGAACCATACAAGGTCCACCACGCCGATACCGTCGCTGAAATGTGCCACGAGGCGCTTCTTCGTAGGTCCCATGGCGAAGGTTTCATAGGATAGAATCCTTCCCTTTATCTGAACGAAAGGCATGTCGGGGGATAGTTGGCTGAAGGCATACACCTTGCTCCTATCCACATATTTATATGGATAGTACTCCAATAGGTCGCCGAAGGTTTCGATGCCGAGTTCCTTGTTCAGTATCTTTTTCTTCTGCGGACCTACTCCGCTAACGTACATTATGTCCTGACTCAGTATATCTGCCAATGTTCTACTCTGTAAGTACCTCTGCGATGGCGAGGTCGAAAGGTGTTGTAATCTTTATGTTCTCCCTGTTGCCTTCCACCATCTCCACCTTCTTTCCGATGCCTTCCACTACGGATGCGTCATCGGTGAATGACTCCCTGTATTCCTGTTTGTTGGCTTCTTTCAGAAGTTGTATGTCGAAGGTTTGAGGCGTTTGCACGAGGCGGTAGTCAGAGCGAAGCACGTTCCTGTCCTCTCCCTCTGTGCCTACGTATCTCAAGGTCTCTACCACGGGCACTACCGGGATGACGGCTTTCACTTCTCGGGCAGTCTCATAGCAACGGCTTATCGTCTCGATGCTTACGAAAGGACGCACTCCATCGTGCACTCCCACAACGCCTTGCTCGTCGTCAGGGATGAATGCAAGACCGTTCTGCACGGAGTGGAAACGTGTCTCGCCACCGTCGGCGATGCTATATTCCACGTTGAAGTCATACTGCCTGCATAGCTCCTGCCAGTATTCTTGCTGGCTCTTTGGGAGTACAAGGATGATGCCCATAGATGCCGAAAACTCCCTGAAGCGCTCTATTGTGCGCATCAGCACTGGCTTTCCCTTTATGGGAAGGAACTGCTTGGGGATGTCTCCGCCCATGCGCAATCCCTTTCCTCCTGCCACAATAATTATATAGTCCATATGATTGCATACTTCCCCCTCCCCTCGGGAGGGTCGGGGTGGGGTCCTACTTATTCATAAGATGATTAAACCTCATTCCTTCCTTCAGTCCTTCTACAACGCTCTCATCTGCAAACATGCCGAGGATAGCGTAGGCGTAAGGGAAGGTGGCAGCAGGACCTTCACCGGTGATGATATTTCCGTCGATGGTGAATAGTTCGCCTGTATATTCCGCACCCTTCATGGTGTCCTCGCAACCAGGGTAGCATGTGGCACGCTTTCCCTCGAGGATGCCAAGGTCGCCCAACACCATAGGAGCGGCACAGATGGCACCGATTTTCTTTCCGGCGTTGTTCTGCTTTGTCAATGCCTCGCGCACTCCCTCGTGCTTCAGTAGGTTTGTCGAGCCTGGCAGACCGCCTGGGAGGAGGAGCATGTCAGCATCGCTGAAGTCTGACTCTTCGATTGTCTGGTCGCATTTGATGACAATGCCGTGAGATGATTCGATAAACTCATTGCCACTGATGCTCACCGTCTTTATGTCCACACCGCCGCGGCGAAGAACGTCCACTGTTATGAGAGCCTCAATCTCTTCTGTGCCATTGGCGAGAAATTCATATACTTTTGCCATATTAAACGTAATTTAAGGTTATGATTTTGTTTTATTTTGCCTTGCGGCGGTAATTTTTATAGTTTCAATTTCCTTATGTCAAGGAAAAATGTTATTTTTGCAGTTGCAAATTTACTAAATGTTTGCGAGAAAACAAATTTTTAACCCGATAAAGACATCATAAAATCATAAATTATGCAGGAGAAGTTGCTTCGTTTTGCCATTTTCGGTAATGAATATCAGGCTAAGAAGTCTGTTGCAATGCAAAAAATCATCGCTTTGTTGCAACAATATAATGCTGAGATATACATTGACAAACCATTCTATACATTCCTGACGGAGGAACAGCATCTTGAACTTTCCGTGACGAAAGTCTTTGAGGGTGATGACTTCGATGCCGACTTTGCCGTTTCCATGGGTGGCGATGGCACTCTCCTTCGCACGGCTTCTCGTGTGGGAATGAAGAATATTCCTGTCATCGGAGTGAACATCGGCCGACTTGGTTTCCTCGCAGATGTGAATCCTGTGGAGGTGGAGCGTGCCATAGCTGCCATCTATTCCGGAAAATATGCCGTTAAGGAGCATTCTGTCATAGAGCTTATAACGGATTCTGGTAAGCGAATCGTTCATCCTTATGCGTTGAATGATATTGCCGTATTGAAACGCGATAGTGCCTCGATGATATCTATCCATGCGAGCGTCAACTCTGAATACATAATGACCTATCAGGCTGACGGACTTATCGTTACCACGCCTACAGGCTCCACTGCATATTCCCTGAGCAATGGCGGTCCTATCATCGAGCCTGATACCAACATACTCTGTATCACTCCTGTCGCTCCTCATAGTCTCAATGTGCGTCCTATCGTGGTTTCGGATAATGCTGTCATCACCTTGAAGGTGGAGAGTCGCAGTCATAACTTCCTCGTTGCCATTGATGGTCGTTCGGAGAGTTTCCCAGAGGGAACCCTCATCACTATCAAGAAGGCCGACTATATGGTTAAGGTGGTGCGTTTCAGCGAGCGTCGCTATTTCGCCACCCTTCGTGAGAAGATGATGTGGGGGCTTGATCAGAGATAGTCCCTGTTCTCGGCAATCTTTTGCGGAGCTATTGTTCCCTCTTCGTCGCAGCTCGACTGCGTCGTTTATGATAAAAAAATGGAAAAGCCTAAGGCATACAAAGCAACTGTTATCCTTCGCTGGCTGTGGAACTCCTGGCGGGGAAATCGTTTCCAGGCATCGCTCAATGCGATGATTGGACTGGCGGAGGTTGTCGTCAGCCTTGCTTCCGTATGGGCAGTGAAGCACGCTATTGATATTGCGTCGCATTCCATTGAAGGTGATGTCCTTATGTCTGTAGGACTTATGGGCGTTCTCATCCTGTGCGACTTTGCCTTGAACATATCTGCCGTATGGGTGCGTAATATCTTGGGTGTCAGGGCTCGCAATCGTATGCAGAGGCAGATGCTTGCTCGTATCCTTCGTTCCGAGTGGCATGGAAAGGAGAGTCTGCATAGCGGCGATGTCATCAATCGTCTTGAGGCCGATGTCACTCAGGTTGTCAATTTCCTGACCGAAACGCTGCCTAATGCATTGTCCGTATTGGCAATGTTCCTCGGAGCATTCTCGTATCTCTATCTTCTCGACCATTCCCTCGCGCTCCTCATCGTCGTTCTCATTCCTGTCTTCGCCGTGTTGAGCAAGCTCTATATCCGTAAGATGCGCCAGCTGTCGCGTGATGTGCGCGATTCTGACAGTAAGGTGCAGAGCATTCTTCAGGAAACGGTGCAGAACCGTATGCTCGTAAAGACTCTTGAGGGTGAGGATGTTATGGTCGATAGACTTGATGAGCAGCATCGTAGGCTTCAGAGTAATGTCGTTAGGCGTACGAAGTTCTCCGTCTTTTCCAATTTTGTCCTTAATTTTGGTTTTGCCTTCGGATATCTCGTTGCTTTCGGTTGGAGTGCCCTTCGTATGTCGGCAGGCACGTTGTCTTTCGGTGGCATGACGGCATTCCTGCAACTCGTCAACAAAATCCAGGGTCCTGCTCGCAATCTTATGAAACTGGCTCCTGCCTTTGTCTCTGTCTTTACTGCTGCTGAGCGCCTTATGCTACTCGAAGAGACTCCTCTCGAAGAGCAGGGAGATGCTCTCTGGATGGATTCTCCTTGCGGTATTCGTCTTGAGAATGTCACTTATGGCTATGAGGACGACAAGGAGCATCCTGTCATCAAGAATATGTCTTTCGACTTCCTTCCGGGAAAGTGTACGGCTGTTCTTGGCGAGACCGGTGCGGGAAAAACCACTATCATTCGTCTTATCCAGGCTCTTCTCCATCCTGACGATGGCCATATATATATATATAATAAGGTGGAAGAGAAAATCGTGTCGCCTCTCATCCGTTGCAACATCGTTTATGTTCCTCAGGGAAACACTTTGCTCAGTGGCTCGATACGCGAAAACCTCCTTCTTGCAAAGGAGAATGCCACAGAGCAGGAGATGATGAATGTCCTTAAGGTTGCCTGCGCTGATTTTGTCTTCAGTCTTCCTAATGGCATTGACACTATATGCTCTGAGCAGGGTGGGGGACTCAGCGAGGGGCAGGCGCAGCGTATATGCATCGCCCGAGCGCTCCTTCGTGATGGCAGCGTCTTGCTGTTGGATGAGGCAACGAGCGCCCTCGATCCGGAAACGGAAAGGAAACTTCTCGACAATCTCCTTGCTACGCAGCGCCACACGGTCATCTTTATAACGCATCGCCCTGCAGTCGTAGATTATTGTTCGCAGGTTTTGCATATCAATAAGGTAAGAGAATAGCCTTTTATATAGCAATAGTTATTCGGGTATCGTTGCTAACTATTCATTTTTTTAGTGTGAATGCACTTTTTAGCGTAGGAATCATCGTTTTTTTCTTGATTTTCCTCAACGAAAGCAAGAAAAAACAACAATTCTTGAAAAAAGTTCCTGAAATATTTTGCCAGTTCGCGGAAAAGCATTACCTTTGCACTCGCTTTCGGAAAAACTGAGGTCTCAAGCCCAGTCCGGAGCACGAAAGAAAGAGT
>JAZQOH010000007.1:0-204974 GCA_045627725.1 Prevotella sp.
GCGTACAGCATTGCAACTAACTGATATACAGTATTTCTAATAACCGCAAGGTTGCGTCTAACCTTGCGTCAACCTTACTCCCAACCTTGCGTTTTTTAGAGAAGTGTGTTTGTACCAAACAGAATTCGTTTCTCACGGTGGGAACGACCGTTTCTCACGGTGGGAACGACCGTTTCTCACGGTGGAAACGAGCGTTCCCCACGGAGGAAACGAAACATATCTCGAAAGTAGGATTCACTTTTGTGTTTTTTCAAAATAGCATGTAGTTAATAGAAAAAATCCATTTGTAGTCCTAAAAACGTAAGGTTGACCGCAAGGTTGACGCAAGGTTAGACGCAACCTTGCGGTCATTAAACTTATTGTTATTCAAATATTTATAATGGCGTACGCAAGGTGAGTAAGGTTAAACTCAAAATTTTCTTCGTGAATTATTTTCAAGATAAGCTATTTATGAAGAGTGAAGAGTTAAAGAATAAATTCATGGGTATGCGTTGAATTCGAGAACAGAATTCTAAATCTCTAAGGGTTTACAGAAGGCAAAAAAAACTCTCCCCTAACTGTTTGGTATGAGGAGAGTTTACTTTATCTATGAGAAGCTTCGATTAGAAAGGAAGCTTATAGCCGAGAGTGAGCTGGAATACGCTGTTCTTGTTGTCCTTGTTATTAAAACCTTTACCGCTCTTGTTTACGTTGGTGATACCAATATTGTAGCGAGCATCGAGGATGATGTTGTTCCACTCGTAAGAAAGACCTACAGGGATAGAGAAATCAATAGAGTTTGAGTTATCCTTGAAATCGGTTTCCGTCGTTCCGAGACTGTCTTTTACTTTGCTCTTTGCAGAAACAAGGATACCTGGCTGGATACCTGCCTTTACTGCAAGCCCCTTGACGATATAGTAATTTGCAAGGATAGGAATATTGAGATAATCCAAACTTACCTTGTTTTCATAAGTTGTAGGAACATCTGTATAATAAGTTTTTTCCTCACACTCCATACCCTGTCCTGAATAGAGGGCATCTACTGTGATAGCAAAATTCTCTGTCATCTGATAACCAACCTCTACGCCTACAGCAAAACCTGGCTTATTAGTATATTTATCAGGTGCGTTGGTCAAACTTGCAACGCTGAGACCAGCTTTAGGAGCGAAGAAGAAACCACCAGCCTCTGTCTGTGCGAATGAAACTGCAGAGAGCATAACAGCTACTGCCAAAGAAAAGATTTTTTTCATAAAGAAATTTGTTTAATTAATACTATTTGTAACTATTATTCCAATAATCAGTTGCAAAGATAAACATTGTTTTCGTAATACCAACAAAAATAGTACTTTTTTTTTGACTATCTTGTTTTTTATTCTTACCTTTGTACTCGAATTGTGCGTACATACGTGCAGGTGTAGATTTTATAAAACAAAAGCTATTATGAAAGATATCAAGAAAGCATTCGCAGAGAAACTGCTTGCCGTAAAGGCTATCAAGTTGCAGCCAAACGACCCATTCACATGGGCATCGGGCTGGAAGTCTCCAATCTATACTGACAACCGCAAGACGCTGGCTTACCCTGAGCTTCGCTCTTTCGTGAAGCAGGAACTCGTACACCTCGTACATACTGAGTTCCCAGAGGCTACTGCCGTTGCAGGTGTGGCTACAGGTGCCATCGCACAGGGTGCTCTCGTGGCTGACGAACTGCAGTTGCCTTATTGCTACGTTCGTCCAAAGCCAAAGGATCACGGCATGGGCAATCAGATTGAGGGCACTATCCCTGAAGGTGCTAAAGTAGTTGTCATCGAGGACCTTATCTCTACCGGCGGCTCTTCTCTCAAGGCTGTTGATGCTCTCCGCAAGGCTGGCTATGAGGTAGTGGGCATGGTGGCAAGCTACACTTACGGTTTCCCTGTTGCAGAGGAGGCATTCAAGGCAGCTGACCTCCGTCTCGTTACTCTCTCTGACTATGAGCACACCACTGCCATAGCTGCTGAGACAGGTTATATCGCTAAGGAGGACCTTGAGGTTCTCGCTGAATGGAGAAAGAGTCCAAGCACTTGGAAACAGTAAAATTATGGCAAAATACGAAAGTCAAATAAAATTCCTCCAGGCACCGGTGGAGCGTGTGTATGCCACGCTCTCCAACCTGGAGAATTTCCGTCCTATACTGGATGCTGCGGCTAACAATCCTATGGTGGCAGAGAAGATGAAGGAGGCCGGACAGGATCCTTCGCAACTTGAGAAACTCAAGGAGGTGGAACTCACTGCTGATCGCATCGCTTTCCCTGCTCCTATGATTGGTCAGCTGGCGCTGGGCATCATTGAGCGCGAGGAGAATAAGTGCATCAAGTTTGCCACGGAGCAGTCGCCTATCGATGCTAACTTGTGGATACAGGTGCTGCCTGTTAGCACTGGTGGCTCTAAGATGCGCCTCACCCTGAAGGCAGATCTCAACATGATGATGAAGATGATGATAGGCAAGAAACTTGAGTCGGGCATCGATCAGTTCGCTGATATGCTGGCAAGCCTGCCGTATTAGCCCCCTCTAAATCGAATCATCGAAATCTCGAAAAAGAATAAATATGAAACTCTGGGAAAAAAACTATAACGTTAACGCGGAGATTGACCGCTTTACTGTAGGTCGCGATCGTGAGATGGACCTCTATCTCGCTAAGTATGACGTGCTGGGAAGCATGGCACATATCACTATGCTCAACTCTATCGGCCTCATCGGCGATGATGAACTGCCTGTGTTGCTCGACGAACTACGTAATATCTATAAGGTTTGCGAAAGCGGCGAGTTCGTTATCGAGGATGACATCGAGGATGTTCACTCGCAGGTGGAACTGATGCTGACACGCAAACTGGGCGATATGGGCAAGAAGATACACTCTGGACGCTCACGCAACGACCAGGTTCTCGTAGATTTGAAGCTCTTCACTCGCGCTGCTCTCCGTGAGGTAGTGGAAGAGACAAAGCAACTCTTCGATGAACTCATTGCGAAGTCAGAGAAGTATAAGAGCGTGCTGATGCCGGGATATACCCACCTGCAGATTGCTATGCCATCATCATTCGGTCTTTGGTTTGGCGCTTACGCTGAGTCACTTACCGACGATATGCTCTATCTTCAGGCTGCATACAAGATGACAAACCGCAACCCTCTCGGCTCTGCTGCCGGCTATGGTTCTTCTTTCCCTCTCAACCGTCAGATGACTACCGACCTCTTAGGTTTCGACACGATGAACTATAATGTGGTGTATGCACAGATGGGACGCGGCAAGATGGAACGTAACGTAGCATTCTCCATTGCAGGACTGGCAGGAACAATGGCAAAGCTCGCCTTCGATGCTTGTCTCTTCAACTCGCAGAACTTCCAGTTTGTGAAGCTTCCAAAGGAGTGCACCACAGGTTCGAGCATCATGCCTCATAAGAAGAACCCAGACGTCTTCGAACTTATCCGCGCAAAGAGCAACAAGCTTCAGTCGCTTCCTACTCAGGTTACTCTCATCCAGAACAATCTCCCTTGCGGATATTTCCGCGACCTGCAGATAATAAAGGAAGTGTTCCTCCCTGCTTTCGACGAACTGAAGGACTGCCTACAGATGACTGCCTACATCATAAATCAGATGGAGGTGAAGGAAGATATCCTCGACAACCCAATGTACGACCCTATCTTCTCCGTAGAGGAGGTGAATCGTCTTGCCGTGGAGGGCATGCCTTTCCGCGATGCTTACAAGAAGGTTGGACTTGACATAGAGGCAGGTAACTTCACTCCTGATAAGGATATCCATCATACTCACGAGGGCTCTATCGGCAATCTCTGCAACGACCGCATTCAGACATTGATGCAGCAGATTCTCGATGGCTTCCATTTCGAGAGAGTTGATGAGGCAGAGAAGAAACTCCTGAAGAAGTAAAAATCCTCAAGTGAAAAATATCACTATATTATATAATAAGGTGAAGACCCTACTCATCCTGCTGGTATGCGGAATGAGTGGGGTTTTCTTTGTATCCTGCAGCGCTGACGATACGGAATATACACGTAACTATCGTTGCTATTTCACATTCGACACATCGATACACAACACGAGCATGATACTCAGTTGCGTAAATCCGATGTCAACGGGCATGTTCTGCATGGCATGGCAGGAGATGAACGGTCAAGTGAGGCACATAAAGGTACAGCTAAGCGACGGCAAGACTACAGAGGACAATGCCATAACAACAGCAATCGAGTCGCGACAGCAATGCATAATGGGTGCAGGAAACGGACTCATCATCGGCTGCTCATCCCTCAATCAGGGACAGCTATATGCCTTCGACCGCCTCTGCCCCAACTGTCTGGAGCAGGGCACCAGCAAGCAAATGCAATGGGATCACAACGGTCAATGGGTGAAATGCCCACGCTGTCAGCGATCATACGACCTTAATAACTCCGGCTATGTAGTGAGTGGAGAATCAGGAAAAAAACTTATGCGATACCGCTCTTCTTATACAGGAACAGCACTTATCGTGACCAATTAGCATATATTTTGCCAACAAAATACAAAAAAATGTCATTTTCATTTTGCAATTTCACATATTAGATGTAACTTTGTAACCAAATTGCACAGAAGCATCAATAACTAACTGACTTATTTTTAATTTATATATCTAAACTAACCCTTTAAAAAAGCAACATGAATTTAACGATTCTAAAGCAAAGAGCTCTCATGCTTATGGTAAGTATGATGCTCAGCGTTGTTGCGTTTGCACAGGACATCACCGGTCAGGTCAAAGACCAGAATGGTGAGGAGATTATCGGTGCAAGCGTACAGGTGAAAGGCACTCAGATGGGTGCTGCAACCGACATGGATGGTAAGTTTGCCATCAAAGGTGTAAAGGCCGGCCAGACTCTCGTCATTAGCTATGTAGGCTATCAGAACGTAGAGGTGAAGGTTGGTTCACAGTCTAACTACAACATCGTACTTAAGGAAGACAACCTCGCACTTGAGGAACTCGTTGTAGTAGGTTATGGTGTACAGAAGAAGAAGGACCTCACCGGTTCTGTAGCCTCTGTGAAGACAGAGGACCTTGGCAAAGTGGCTGGTGCCAACGCTCTGCAGGCTATGCAGGCAAAGGTTCCAGGCGTTGACCTTCAGCAGAGCGACGGTCAGGCAGGTGCAGGTGTAAGCATCAAGCTGCGTGGCAACCGTTCTATCCTCGCTTCCAACAACCCTCTCATCCTCGTTGATGGTGTAGAGTATGGTTCAAACCTTGACATTCCAGCATCAGAAATCGAGTCTATGGATATTCTGAAGGATGCTGCTTCTACAGCTATCTATGGTACAAAAGGTGCTAACGGCGTAATCATCATCACAACAAAGCGCGGACAGTCAGGCAAGACACGTGTAGGCTTCAACGCTTACCTCTCTTTCAACAGCCCAACAAACGTTGTCAAGCCTATGTACGGCGATAAGGAAGTTCAGCGCCTCGTTGATGCGAAGAACTATCAGGAAGCTGCTAGCAACAACTGGGACTTCTCAAAGGGCACAGCTACAGCAGAGAGCATACTCGGCGGTGCTGTTCACTCTTATTCAGGTCTCAACCTCTACAATGACATTGTGAAGAACGGTTCTTACACTGATTGGTTCGACCTGATTCTCCAGAACAGCGTATCTCAGAACTATGAGGTTAACGTAAGCGGTGGTACTGACAAGACAAACTTCAACGTTGCAATGTCTATGATGGATGCTGAAGGTATCATGAAGAACGATATCTTCAAGCGTTACACTGGTCGTGTAAACATTGACCATAAGATTAACAAGATTGTGAAGATTGGTACTTCCCTCTCTTATACATACAGAGACAATGACCGCCGTAATGGTAGCGTTTACGGTCTTGCTCAGAAGATGACTACCATCGCTCATCCTTACGATGCAGATGGTAACATCATTCCAAAGCCAAGCTACTTCTACGATGCTCACGGTAACCCACTCCTCGACGAGGTAGAAGGTGCTTTCCAGCACAATATCGAGACATCACGTTTCTTCGGTAGTGCATACGTTCAGCTTACTCCTATCAAGGACTTGATCATCAAAAGCAATCTCACTCTCGACCGTTCTGCTCAGCGTGACGGTACTTACAACGACATGAACAGCGTAGGTCGTTTCCAGAGTCCTACTACTTCTTACATCAGCCTCTTCAACAACTACAGCACAAAGTATGTATGGCAGAACACTGCTAACTACAACTTCAACATCGGTGCAGATCACGACCTCACTGCTCTCCTCGGTCATGAAATGACTCAAACCGTTAAGGAAACTAACGGTACAGAAGGTGATGCTGGTGCTGAGCACTACTACAAGGG
Source organism: Prevotella sp. (assembly GCA_045627725.1). Taxonomy (GTDB): domain Bacteria; phylum Bacteroidota; class Bacteroidia; order Bacteroidales; family Bacteroidaceae; genus Prevotella. The sequence goes on from JAZQOH010000007.1 coordinate 6,332, forward strand.
CGCTTTCTATGATGTATCAAAGATTATCTCTCCAAAGGTAACTTCATCTTATGTTAAGACTTCTATGATGTCTTACTTCGCTCGTCTTAACTACACATACCTGGGCCGTTACCTCTTCCAGGCTTCAGTACGTGCCGATGGTTCATCTGTACTTGCTGACGGTCACAAGTGGGGTTACTTCCCATCAGTGAGCGCAGGCTGGCGTATCACAGAGGAGAGCTTCATGGAAAGCACCAAGTCATGGCTCGACAACTTGAAGCTCCGTCTCTCTTGGGGTCTTTCAGGTAATGCAGCCATCGAGGCTTACCAGACACTTGCTACAATCTCTGCCATCGTGCCAAACTCAACAAACAAGGCTCCTATGACTCTCGCTAACACCGACCTCACATGGGAGAAGACTTCTGCATTCAACATCGGTCTTGACTTCGGTTTCCTCAATGGACGCATTGGTGGTAGCATCGATTACTATATCACAAAGACATACGACCTTCTCTATTACCTCACAGCACCAGCATCATCTGTTTATACATCGACACTGGGCAACGTAGGTGAGACAAAGGGTAACGGTCTTGAAATCGCTATCAATGGTTCTCCTATCCGCACAAAGGAATTCTCTTGGGACATCAACGCTTCTGCTACATTCTCTCACGATGAGGTTAGCAAGCTCCGAGATGGCGTAAATGAAGTTATCGGCGACCAGAATGACATTCTCAAAATAGGTGAGCCTGTAAGCGCTTTCTATCAGTATGAAGCACAGAACTGCTGGGGTATCGGTGAGTTCGACAAGTATGTTAACGACAACTACACAAGCAAGGGTAAGGAGTTCACAAAGCCTTACGAAGAATATGGCAACCCAGGTACACTCCGCGTAGTTGACCAGAACGCTGACGGCGTTATTGACGATCAGGATAAGATTATCTACAACCGCTCTCCAAAGGCTATCCTCGGTATGACAAACACATTCTCTTACAAGAACTTCTCACTCTCTGTACAGATGATGGCACGTCTCGGCGGATACATGAACTATGGTGGTTATGGTCTCTACACTTACGACAACTCTAACTGGGGTGATCTCAGCTATTGGACACCAAACAACACTGATACTAAGATTCCTTCACCAGGCACATCTTCAAAGGCTGGTGGCGAATATCAGACAGCAGTTCGTATGGTAGAAGCTGACTACTTCAAGATTAAGGATATCACACTCTCCTACACATTCGATAAGGCTCTCTTGAAGAATATCTTTATCCAGAATGCTAAGGTTTACTGCTCTCTGAAGAACTTCATTACTACAGGTAAAATCAGCGGTTACGACTCAGAGCGTGGTGGTTCTGTCAATTTCCCACTCTCAAAGCAGGTTGTTGTTGGTCTTAACGTAACATTCTAAAAAAGGAGGATGATTAACATGAAAAAAATATTAAGTATATTCTTTGCTGCTACCGCTATGGTAAGTGGCATGACTTCCTGCTCTGATTTCCTAGACGAGGACAATAAGACAGGTGAAACTGCAGACCTCGCATACCAGACTGTCACAGGTATTGACGGACTTGTAAACTCTGCATACGCATACACACGTGGCTGGTGGGGTAAGGAGCCTTCTCTCGGTCTCTCTGAGATGGGTTCGGATCTCTTCTACTATGGCTACGACAACAAGCAGAAGTCTCTCTGCTCTTACGACATCTCAGCAGAGTGCTATGGCTTCGGTTCTACATCTGGTACCAATGCCGTAAACGATAACCACTGTCTCGATCAGTACTGGGAACTCTTCTATGCAGGTATCGATGTATGTAACAATACTATCAAATACGTGCCTGAGTGTACTGCCATCACAGAGGCAAAGAAGAATGCTTACCTCGGTGATGCTTACTTCCTCCGTGCTCTCTACTATTCACAGATGGTAGCACTCTGGGGACCTATCCCTTACAACTCTGAGGCTTTCTCTGCAACAAACAGCTCTCCAGTACGTGTACCAGAAGCTCAGGTGTATAAGAACATCCTCGACGATCTCAAGACAGCTATGGAAAAGTTCAAGGCTGCCAACGTAATGAAGAATGACCAAGCTACTGGTGTTGGTCGTGCTACATACTATTCAGCAGAGGCTCTCTATGCTCGTGTTGCTCTCTATGCAGCTTCATGGCTCGGTGCTAACTCTGTAGAGGGCTATGACAACCTCTATGATGTGGCAAAAAATGCAGCTTCTCATGTTATCACAGAAACACAGAAGTTAGGACTTGGTCTCTACAAGCGCTACACCGACACATGGAACCTCAACTACGAGGAAGCTACCGTAAACACGGAGAACCTCTTCGCTGTTCACTACGGTCAGAACGTAAGCGGTGATACAGAGAACTGTGCTCCTTACCGTTTCTCTGTTGACAAGGACGGTAACCACGAGCAGTTCAACTCTCTCCTCACTCGTACAGGTTACTCTCGTGGCGGTTCTGCAATGAACCTCATGTTCGTTTCTCTCTGGAACAACGGTTGTGCTGACCTCGGTGGTTCTGGTAACAAGAACACCTGCATATTCCAGCGCGTAACAACTGCTGCTACAGGTATCATGCCTTCTAAGACAACAGGTTCTGATATTGACTGCGCTAAGTACTATTCACCTTACGGTCGTGGTTTCACTCGCTACGTACCATCGCTCTATCTCTGGCAGGAACTTGACAAAATAAAGGAATATGACCAGCGTTACAATGGTACAATGCTCTGCGAATACAACTGTCCTGCTGCCCTCGCTGGCAACGCTGCTAAGTATCCTAAGATGGGTGAACAGACAGAAAAGTCATATACAACTGCATACACAGAAGATGGTAACTACTTCAATGGAGGTGTACACGCTATCGTATATGCTATGGCAGACGGTAACTCTGATAAGGGTAAGGAACTCCAGGCAGAGGCAAAGGATAAGTATCGTATCCAGTTTGCTTACGGTGGCGATATCCCAGTTTATACTTCTGGTAAGCTTGATGAGGCTGTTCCAACAGAAGGTGGAAAGGCTGTATCCGATGTTTATGGTGACAACCGTTACAGCGATGCAAAGATTGAGGGTCGTCGCTCATTCCCAGGTCTTAAGAAGTTCCTTGACGATCAGGTAAACGAAACATACCCAAGCCTCACATACGATATTTCTCCACGTGATATCATGGTGCTCCGTGTTGCTGAGATGTACCTCATCAAGGCTGAGGCAGAACTTGCTACAGGTGGCGATGCAATGAGTACAATCAACGACCTTCGTAAGCAGCGTGCTATCCCAGGTAAGGACAATACCATCCAGAATGTTTACAAAGAGCAAACCGTTACTATCGAGACTATCCTCCGTGAGCGTGCTCTCGAGCTCTGCGGTGAGTTCCAGCGTTGGTTCGACCTCAAGCGTACACACAAGCTCATCGACTATGTTAAGGCTCGTAACGCTCAGGCTAAAAAGAATATCGCCCTCAAGCACTACTATCGTCCAATCCCTATCACAGAGTTTGAGTCTGTTCAGAACCGTGGCGATATCACTGTTCAGCAGGATGCTAATGGCGTAATGCAGTATTCTGAGACTGCAACTTCTTTCTGGCAGAACCCTGGATATTAATTCTGATGTTTCAGGTCAATCTTCTGACCTAAATAATACTATTAGGCGGATTTCCTTAATTGGAGATTCGCCTTTTTTGTGTCTTCTTTCGATTTATAAGAATAATACACATATTAAGTTTCAAATTGTTGCTAACTATATCCAACTATTAGCAAAATGATAAGAAAGATAAATATTTTCTGTTATTATGATGCTTTTTTATTGTATATATTTGCATTTTGTATTAATTTTGCACTCGATTACTAACAGAAAGTAATCATACAGACACAAAAAGATTGCAAACTGACAACACAAACACAAATAATACAACACATGCAGCAACACAAATACAAATAGAACAACAACACAAACACAAATAATACTTAGGCAAACTTAAAACAACACAAATACAAACAATACATTACACAAAAGATTTTTAGGGTATGGCAAAGATTAAGAAACGTTGGATAATCCTGATGACTGCAATGGTCATCTTCGCTATCTGGGGTGCCTTCGCACCAGAAGGTTCATTCTCTTGTGAATTCGGAACAGAAGAAGGACAGATAAACCCTGCCGATGTGGCATGGCTTATCACCGCAACCATCTTCGTACTTATGATGACACCTGGTCTATCGTTCTTCTATGGAGGTATGGTAGGTGCAAGAAACGTCATCTCCACTATGCTTCAGTCATTCATCGCTATGGGACTCATCTCCGTGCTGTGGGTAGTAATAGGCTTCTCACTCTGCTTCGGCGACGACATTGGCGGACTTGGTATCATCGGTAACCCACTCTCCTTCCCTATGCTTCAGAACGTGGGAGGAGCAACATACATCACAGAAAATACAGGCAAGTTCGTGGGTGGAGCAAGCATTCCTCTTGCACTCTTCGCCCTCTTCCAGATGAAGTTTGCCATCATCACTCCATCACTTATCACGGGATCCTTCGCAGAGCGCGTACGTTTCTCAGGCTATATGTGGTTTATGATGTTCTTCTTCTTCTTCATCTATTGCCCATTAGCACACATGACATGGCATCCAGATGGATTGTTCCTCAACTGGGGCGTTGTTGACTTTGCCGGTGGTATCGTCGTTCATGCATCAAGTGGTGTGGCTGCATTGGCAGGTGCTATGTTCCTTGGACGCAGAAAGACGGCAAACCGCAACGCAGAACCTGCAAACATTCCTTTCGTGCTCCTCGGTGCAGCATTGCTCTGGCTCGGTTGGTTCGGCTTCAACGCAGGCTCAAGTCTCCATGCTGACGGCGTAGCAGTAAAGGCATTCCTCAACACCAACACAGCTTCTGCAGTAGCTATGATGACATGGATATTCTTCGACTGCCTCCGTGGTCGCAAGCCATCAGCAATGGGAGCAGCAGTAGGTTGTGTAGTAGGTCTTGTGGCTATCACACCATCTGCAGGATATGTTACGGTAGGACAGTCTATCACCATCTCGTTCATCATCACCCTTATCTGCAACATCGCAGTAAACTGGGGTAAGGGACGCGGCGTTGACGATGCTCTCGATGTATTCCCAACCCATGGTACAGGTGGTATCTTCGGTACCGTTCTCACTGGTATCTTCATTCAGGAAGGCCTCATCGCAGGCACATGGGACGGTTTCGTCATCTTCCTCTACCACCTCCTCGCTATCGCACTCGTAATAGTATATACCTTCATAGTATCATACTTCGGCTACTGGCTCGTGGATCATTTCATCCCAATGCGAGTAAGTGCGAAGTCAGAGAAGATAGGTCTCGACATCTCTCAGCACGATGAGCACTATGGTCTTGCTCACGTAGGAGAGCGCGAGATTGCAGAATATGCTGAGTATGAGCATGAGAAGAAAAACAAGTAAAAGGTGAAAAAGTGAAAAGATGAAAGAGTGAAAAGAGGCTTCGCGCCATAGCAATCCCCTATAAAGTGCCAACCTCTTTTCACTCTTTCACTTTTTCACCTCTTCACTCTTTAATGTAAGCTTAGACAACCTAGTAGAAGAACCTTAAACTAAACGCAAACACTATTTTTTCTATAGTAACTAAGTAATTAGTAAATAGTAATTAGTAATCAAAATAAATGGCTTACATTAACTTAAAAGACCTTATCGACAGCCGTGATGCTGTCAACAAATGGATGGAACGCTTCGGTGTTCGCTTCGGTGTCTATAAGCACGGAGTGTTCAATGAGCAACTGTTCCCTTTTGATTCCGTACCACGTGTCATCCCGAAGAAAGACTGGGACTATCTCGAGGCAGGACTGCGACAGAGAGTGAAGGCACTCAATATGTTTCTCTGGGATATCTATCACGAGAAAAAGATAATCGCTGATGGTGTCGTTCCTGAGGAATTTGTCTATTCCAGCAAGGGATATATGCCAGAATGTGAAGGCATCGACCCTGTCAACAAGGTGTATGCCCACATAGCAGGCATTGACCTCGTGGAGGGAAAAGACGGCAACTGGTACGTTCTTGAAGACAACCTTCGCATCCCAAGCGGTGCAAGCTATCCTATGATTGCACGCAAGCTCTGTCGCAAAGTGTCACCTTCCACCTTCGCCTACAATTCCGTAGCAGACAACCGTGACTACAGTGTCCTCCTCAAAGAGATGATGGACAGCATGAAGGCACCTCTGCAGACAGACGAAGAGCCAGAACTCCTCTCTGTCATCCTCACCCCAGGACGCTACAACTCTGCCTTCTTCGAGCATTCCTATCTCGCAGAGAAGACAGGTGCAACACTTGCATATCCTGGTGACCTCTTCGTTGAGGACAACAAGGTTTACTACGCAGGCATGTTCAAAGAGAAGATGCGCGTAGGAGCCATCTATCGCAGAGTATCTGACGAGTATATGGACCCTCTCACCTTTGAGGCTTCATCATTGCTCGGCATCCCTGGTGTGATGCAGGCATATAAGGCAGGCAACGTGGCTCTGATAAACTCTATCGGCAATGGTGTGGCAGACGACAAGGGTATCTATTATTTTGTTCCAAAGATGGTGGAATACTATCTCCACGAGGAACCTATCCTGCAGAATGCTCCTACCTACCTTCCTTATTATGAGAAAGACCGCGACTACGTGCTCAACAACCTTGAGAAACTTGTCATAAAGGACGTGAGCGAAGCTGGTGGCTACGGCGTCATGTTCGGCAGGGATATGGATGAGCAGAAGCTTGCTGAGATGAAGCAGCTCGTTATTGACGAGCCTCGCCGATGGATAGCACAGGAAGTCATCGATTTCAAGGACCTCGAACTCCTCGAAGGCGATGAGATAGTAGAGCGCAAGGCAGACCTCCGCGCTTTCGTCATAAGCGGTGACGACACGAAGGTATGGAAGAGTGGTCTCACTCGTTTCTCCCGCAACCCTAATTCCTTCGTGGTCAACTCCAGTCAGGGCGGCGGCTTCAAGGACACCTGGGTGATGATGAAGTAGGAAAATTGTACATTGTAAATTGTAAATTGAAAATTGAATCAATGGTAATTTCAGCAAACAAGGCCAACAGACTTTTCTGGCTTGGCAGATACGTAGAGAGAGTATATATGACCTTGCATCTTCTCCGCAAGGTATATGATAAGATGATAGACGGCCAACCAGCCGACTATGAAACCTTCTGGAAAAAGCTCGACATGACGGACAGTTATGCATCAACAGGCGAGTTTCAGCTGGGCATGATGTATGACGATGAGAACGTTAGTTCGGTGCTGTCTTCGCTCAATCGCGCCATGGATAATGCCATCATGCTTCGCGAAGACATCAAGTCGGAGACCATGTCATACATCGAGATGAGCATTGCAACGATGAAGCAACTGCGTTCCAGCGCCGAGACAAACATCACCAACCTTCAGCCTATCACCGACTGGATGCTTGCCTTCCGCGGTTCCGCAGCTCAGAGAATAGAGTCGCCTCGCGTGCTTAGCCTCATAGCTATCGGACAGATAGTGGAGAAGATGGATATCATGCTCCGCTTCTGCTATTGCTATGACCGCGTCGCTACGCAATACTACATGCTGAAGAACTGGGCAAAGGAATGGCCCGACCTGCTCGATAGCAATCTTGACAGCCAGATTATGGACATGCTTGCCAATCCTGCAGATGATGACTCCTTCAGATGGACATTGTGTAAATATATAAATAATGTCGTGAGAGCATAGATGGTTCTGCATTTTGATTATACCACTCGCGTGACTTTCCATCCTTCCGTTGGTCGTCACAACATACTGCTGAGATGCCTCCCTGCACAAGAGGCGTTTCAGCAGGTTGTGTGTGAGGAGTTTTCCGTCTCTCCATGTTTCTGGCATAGAGAAGATACCGACGGTTTCGGCAATAGAATCATCTATGGAGGCACCATGGAAAGGCATAGCGAACTGTCATATAGATGCCGTGGCAACATAAAGACTTCCACCTATTGCATCCCCGACAGCAATCCGCATCCCATGTATTCCGTTCTGCCTTCTGTTCCGCCCTCATTACTATCTAAAATAGTCTCCCCTCGGGGAGATTTAGAGGGGGCCTTAGAGGGGGCCTCAAAAGGGGCCTTGGAGGATGCACTACATATCATGCACAGCGTGCATCAATACATGACGTATCGCACAGGAGTGACTGATATCAACACCTCCCTGATGGATGTCATACGTCTGCGTCAGGGCGTCTGTCAGGACTATGCCCATCTGATGATAGCCCTCTGCCGCCTTGCCGGCTATCCTTCACGCTATGTCTGCGGTCTCATGCGCGGCGAGGGTGCCACTCACGCTTGGGTGGAAATCCACGATGGGCAATGCTGGTATGCCTTCGATCCTACCAACGACACCGCCATTGCCGATGGATACATCAAGCTGGCACATGGCCGTGAGGCAAAGGATTGCCCTGTCAGCAGAGGCACATACATCGGAGTTACACAGGAAACGACGGAGGTATGCGTAAAGGCTTTCCTGCTGTGAAAATACAAGTTTCGCCAGAGCTCAACTTGTTTATTACGAATTACTAATTACGAATGACTTAATTACTTTTATAGCCAATATATTTCGCGAACACCAACGACCTCAAATGTAAATAAGTCATTAGTAATTCGTCATTAGTAATTAGAATAAATATAATTATGATACAGACAATAGTAAACACAGAACTACCTCTTGCTGAGCGACTGATAGTGAAGAAAAACGTTATCAGCAACGGCAATGGAAAGAAACGCTTCTGCATCGTCACGGGAACCCACGGCGACGAACTGGAAGGACAGATGGTGTGCTATGAGATGGCACGCCTCATCAATGAGAATATCGATATGCTCAACGGCACGGTGGAGATTTATCCTGCCCTCAACCCATTGGGCATCGACACCATTCAGCGAGGCATACCAAACTTCGACCTCGACATGAACCGCATATTCCCTGGCAATGAACATGGCACTATGGCGGAGCAGACAGCCTTTCGCATCTGCGAAGACCTGAAAGGAGCATCGATGGTGCTTGATATCCATTCCTCCAATCTCTATCTGAGAGAGTCCCCACAGGTGCGAATAAACGTATTGAATGAGGAAACACTCGTGCCACAGGCATTGCATCTAGGCGTAGATTTCGTATGGGTGCATGATGCAGCCACCGTTCTCGAGGCTACCCTCGCCCATTCCCTCAACAGCACCGGCACCCCATGCCTCGTCGTTGAGATGGGAGTAGGACAGCGCATCAACCATCACATGTGCTCACACCTCGTCAAGGGCATCTTCAATCTGATGAAGCAGATGGGCATGTGGAAGGATGTTCCTGCCGCTGCTACTGTTCCCGATGCGCCTGCATCGGTCTCCTCCATCGTATGCAAGGGCGACCATGTAGCGTTCCTCAATGCAGAGTGCTCAGGCGTTTTCCTCACCGAACTCCGCACAGGCTTGAACGTAACCGAGGGACAAATAATCGGTCAGATAGTCAATCCACTCACGGGCGAGGTGCTCAGCGAAGTCAAGTCTCCAGTCGATGGCTTCCTCTTCACCATCCGTGCATATCCAATAGTAAACGAGGGCTCGCTCATGGCGAGAATATATCATGCGTAAAGAAATACTTTTCCAGATGAAGTCCACATACCGTGACGACTTCAAGATAGAAGGCTATCGCTTCGGCGACGGCGAGAAGACAGTGGCTATCGTCGGTCCTATGCGCGGCGATGAGGTGCAGCAGCAGTATATCTGCTCACAGATAGTTCGCGAACTGCAGGCTATAGAGTCAGCAGGAGGTATCGCCGACGGTAAGAGCATCCTCGTCATCCCATCGTGCAACCCATTCTCCATGAACGTAGGACGACGCTTCTGGGCTATGGACGGCACCGACATCAACCGTATGTTCCCAGGCTATGACCAGGGCGAGACCACCCAGCGCATCGCCTCTGCCATCTTCAAGCATCTCGAAGGCTTCCGCTACGGACTCCAGCTCGCATCGTTCTACGTGCCGGGAGAGTTCGTTCCTCATGTCCGTATGCTCCGCACAGGCTATGAGGATACAGCCTCCGCACAGCTCTTCGGCATGCCTTATGTCACGGTGAGAAAGCCACTGCCTTTCGACACCACGCTCCTCAACTACAACTGGCAGATATGGAACACCTCAGCCTTCAGCGTCTATGCAGGTCGCACGGATAGCATCGATATGGACGACTCCCAGCAGGCCGTAGCCTCCGTGCTCCGTTTCCTCCATGGCGTTGGCGTCACCACCCAGGCAGTCGCCACTCCAGGTTTCCATTCCCTCTTCCTCAACGAGGATAACCTCCTCAATATCTCCGCACGTCATGCAGGCATCTATGTGCGCAACAAGACAGCAGGCGACGCCGTCAAGGCAGGCGAGGTGCTTGCCACCATCCTCCATCCCTACGATGGTCACACACTCGAAGAAGTTCGCAGTCCACAGGACGGCATCATCTTCTTCTCCCATCATCGCCCCCTCGTCCTGCAGAATGCCCTCCTCTATCGCATCTCCACGATGAGTTAGCATCACTCTCGCTTCACTACAAACTTCCTACCGTTGAGTATATATATTCCAGGTGAAGGCACCGTGAAGCGACTCTCGCCAACTGGTATCATCCACACTCCCAATGATGCACCACTCACGGTGTGACAAGGACATTCGAGAGATTGAGAAGAAACAATCGTAACTTGCAAACCATTTGTTCTGATAAGGAAGACATTTGACTCGCTTCCGTCAGGAGCAAATGGTTTTTCTTGTTCTTCCTGCACAATTACGTCGTCGTAATCTGAACCGATAAAGATAGTGCGACTTCTCTTGGCTGGAGCACTAGCAGCAGAAAGCCATCCGCGGAATGGAACGATAGCACCACTAGTAAATGCGCTACCTTCGACATTAATGACATACTTGCCATCAGTTGCTGCTTCGTTCTTAAACGCGCCTGTGTAGGTATAGCCACCTGCAGTCATACTCTTGGTAGCATCATCAGTAACGGTGATTACTGCATTAGCCTTCTCCCAACGTATAGAGCTTCCTGTGAGGTCGAATTCATAGAACTTACTGCCAGGGAAGCTGACGATGTAAGGACGATAAGCGACATAGTCTTTTTCTGCAGGGCGAGAGAATATTGCACGTACCTCATTATCAACTGCCGTTACGCTCTTAAGTTCACGTAGCCAGTATTCATGACCGATGTTGTTGGCATCATTCTGACCTACTGTGCCATTAATGTTGTCCGTATTAGGAGTACCATAGAAGTGAGTGATAACCTTCTCACCTGCCTTCACCGTTGTAGGAGCGAATGGCAGACAGAGGCTTTCCCACGCCGTACCGCGCGTCTCTACGAAGTGTGCTGGCTCGCGCTCGTAGCTTGCGTTGGTAGCAGTAAACGCGTATGGAGCGTTGAAGTCCTGCTTGTCAACGAGCGCCATGTTGGTAAGAGTATATACGTTCTGGGTATTGTTGTAAGCATTATCGCCCTTACTACCCTTCACATGGAAGAATGACTCCGAGCCTGCCGCCTGTGTAGCAGCATCTGCCTCGAAGACGAGGAGGTTGCGAGTAACAGCCTCAACTGCACCCATAGCCGTCGGAACATTGTCAGCCGCATTATCGAAGCGAACGGCTGTCAAGCCTGGTTGCATTGCCCACGCAGTAGATTTGTTGTAGTAGAAGCCCTCGTCGATCTTACTGTTGTAGTAGCCTTCTGCCTTAAAGACACGATTTGCCTCGTTGGCAGCAATATGAACAGGGTGTGCATCGCCGGTGGTTGGGTTAAGCGCTTGACCGAAGAAGAGGTAGTCGTGCTCAACGGGGGTGTATTCGTCTGCATGCTCTGTGTTATGGCTCGTCTGTGTGTTGCCATAGTTAGGAACCTTTGTGCGGAGATAAACATGGCTGTCGTTCTTATCGTAGATGCGGGCATAGCGCCAGTCCTCACCTGCATAGTAGTTATGAACGTAATTGCCTCGTTCACTTGCGTCGTTGTCGGGAGTGAAGTAGTGGCTGAGGTCGTAGGCGCTCTTGCCATACATTTGGTCGTTAGCGTTGGTAGTGTTGTCGAAGCAGTTGATGATGCCCGAAGGAGAACCTTCGGGAACAGTGGCTATAGTGCCTGCTGCTACACCGAGGTTATAGACGGTGCCGGTGAGATGGTTGCCGAAGAGTGTCTTGCTGCCAGTCACGGCCGTTGCATCAAGCACATAGCCATCGCCATGGAGGGTGCCGGCAAAGTCTTTGCTGATGCTCCAGTCGGCAGGCAGTGAGAGGTTGTCCTGCAGGTAGAAGTTAAGACCTTCGCCCGTGTTGCCAGCGTTGACGTAGTTCATGAATGCTGCAAGGTCTGCTGCGTCGGCAATGTAAATCCTTGCGCCAGCCTTGAGTGCCTTGGAGTAAGGACCTGACGTTGAAACCTCAGGAACAGCGGCGAGGGTTACGTCGTAGTTGACATCAGTGATATCTGCCATCTTATGATAGTTGTGAACCACAAGCATACGTTCGCTGAGCGCCTTCGCTACGTTGGTAGTTGGCTTAACCGTGAACTTCTCACCACCTGCATAAAAGGTATAGAAAATGTTCCAATTGTTCTGGCTGTAGAGAGCAGGAATACTACCTTCCAAATAGCCTTCAGCGCTAGTGCTATAATATTTTGCAGGGATAGTAACGCCCTTGCTTTCATCCCAATCGTATGTTCCTGGAGCAAGGCTTTCCTTCAGAGGAACGAGTGTCCAACCATAACTTGTCACAGGGAGTTGCTGTGTTGTCTTTATCTGAATGTCCTTACTGTTGAAACCAATGTGCTCACCAGGCAATGCACAGTTGGTGATGTTCACATTGCCAGTGAACGATGGTCCCTGAAGATATACTATCTCAAGGGTTACGTTGTAGGTCTTGGTTTCGTCACCCTTCCTTGACTTCACAACCAACTTGACACGTTCCGGCACACTGAGGTGATTATTGAAGTAGGTCTCTTCGCTACCAACAGGACAGTTGTTTACGTTATCAAGGAGATGGACATTGAAGCGAGGAGATGTGTTCTCGCTATTGTATGCAGTCCATGTTTGTGAAGATATCTGCTCATCGGTTGTGGTCGAGCGAGGCATAAGAGCACTCCATGCCTTACCCTCGTCGGTCAGATTGCCGACCTGCAGGGTAAACTCATACTTCTTGTCGCTGCCAGCGAGGGGAGTAAGGCTACCGTCACGTCCGCCACGGATGTCGCCCTCGTAACCATCTGGATATGTTGCAGACTGCCATTGCACGCTCAGCAAACTTACCTCAGAACCATTTTCAATACCAGCGAAAATCATATTAGGGTCGGAATTGATAAGGTTGAACTCCTTCTTATCCTTGTATGAGTATGCTGTGAGAGTGGTATTATAATAATAGGTATCGCCGATAACGTACCAGTAGTGTTGCTCTGGAAGAGAAGACGCAACAGCTCTACCAGCTTTCCAATCATCAAAACCAGTTGGCAGACAGTCGTCGACGATGAACTGCTTCTCATCATCAGCATCGCCCGGACGATGAACGCCTTCGAAGACGAAGTTGCCTGATTCGTTCATGAAGGTGGCATCGGAAGCGCTATGCCCTGGCTCGTAGATGTCGGCATGGATGTTGTCAGCATAAACATATCCGCCACCTTCGCCTTGCTTTACGTTGAGGAGCTTCACCTCTGCCACGCCCACGATAGGACCGTAGTAAGTATCGCGCTCGTTATTGTTGTAGTACTGGTTCTCGACACGCAGACAGTAGCCACTGCTGATGCCCACCATGTTGCGGGCGGTGGCGTAGTTGCGCTGCTTGAAGACGTTGGTTGCTTCCGCGCCCTTGTCAGAGTTGTTGTAATTTGAGATATACTCCAGCTTCTTTGAGTGGTAAGTGTGAGTATTGTCCAAAGCACCATCAGCACTATGCAGCTTACCCTCATGGAAGTCATCGTTTGTCACGATGCTACCCAGATAGTGTATGTTGTTGAAGAAGCCGATGTAGTTGCGCGACTGAGCCGTTGTAAGGTCGCCAGTGGCATAGGGCTTTGTGGCATCGATGCTTGACTTCATGCGCAACTCGCCGACACGAGCCAGCGAGTATTTCTGCGAGTTAAGCTCGTCGTTAGAAAAGTCATAATCACCGTAGAGCTTGAAGCAACAATCGTTTACGGTAAGGAGGTCGAGACGCTGGAGGGAGTTGAGCATCAGTGGGTTGCTTGGTGTATGCTCAGCGTAGCCATAGCCGTTGAGTTCGGCCGTACGGAATCCCTCGCAGAACACCAGGCGACCATCGCCATACACGCCGCCCGTACCGCTGTACACACCATCAGCCACGGCATTCCCGCTGGAAATCTTGATATGGTCTTTTGTCGTGCCCTGATCAGTGATGATGATACTTGAATTGCCACCAAAGCCCACTCTGCTGTTGCCATTGTTGTCTGTGACGGGACGTTCGCGGTCAATCTCCTCGGTGCATGCCAACGTGGTGTAGGAACCAGCAAGAGCCGAGGTAGAGTTGCTCAGTGAGAATCCACCGCCATAGACACCGCCACGCACACGAATCTCTACATTATCCCATCCGCCTTCAGGGAAGAAGCTCTCGGGGTTACTGCTGCTATAGGTGTATTCGTCGTGATGCTCAAAGTATGATGTCTTATTAGCATCAGTGAGTGCAACCAGGTCGCCTGTCACATTGTTGCTGTAAGGCTTTACGCCCGTTATCTGCTCATAGACATTGCAGGGCACGTAGGTTCCCTCGAAGTATTTGATGCTCTTCTTGATGACAGACTCATTGCCATTGTAACCCTTGGTGTCGTATCCCTCGTTCCACTTGTCCGCACGGTCAAGGAAGTATTCGCCCGTCTGCTTGCAGACATAGAACTTAGGATAACCAATGGTCACCTGCGACGAGCCATACATGGGAGCAGCGAAGCTACCGCCTACGACATCCTTGAACACCAGTCCGTCGTGGACGTGGATAACAGAGTTGCCCACCAACATACCGTTACGTCCACCACCGAAGAGGTTATTTACCGATGGATGATGTTTCGCTACATTTGGAATGTCCTTCATATAGATATAGGCATCGCCGAAGCTGCGCGACTCAGGACCGTAGCCAGCACCATAGACGTTGGCCACGGGGATGTTGAGCTTGTTGGATTCCACGAGTTCCTGGTTAACGTAAGTGTCGATATTTGTATCGTATCGTTCGCTAGAATATGCCAGCATGTCTGACTCGATGAATATCTCCACATCACCAACCATGTCGCCCGACTGGTAGCAGCCGCCATATACGTTGCAACCATCGTGCCATGCCTTGCCGTCTTTGTCCCAATTAACGCCATCATTTGTCTTATCAACTACAAGATAATCACCCAGTGGAGCGTATGTTCCAGCGGTCTTGTACTCATCCTCCATAACCATGCGGCGCGAATACCAGTCGCCGCAAATCTTCATGCGAAGCTTTGACTTGGTATTCTGACCATCAAGTTTAGCCGTACTTGCCAACGGCATGCGGAAACCACCACGATGCCACTTGCCCTTATACTGGAACGAAGCATCCTTGCTGCCGCCGATGATGCGTCCGAAGAAGTTGAGCGTCTGAGGGAAGACGATATCCACAGGCTGGTCGGTCATCATTGAGCCAGCATTGCCACCCATACAGAAGGTACCAATCCATGTATTATGGAACTCATGCCCAGAGAACTCCGTGAAGCCCAATGGCATTGCCTTCATATCCACCGCACTCATGTATACAGACAGCAGGTTGGGGTAGATGGTCTTGATGATGCTCTTCTGATCCTCGTCAGTAATTTGGTTCATCGTGAACAACTCGTTCCAAGAGTCATTCGTCATGTCAGCTGAGAGATCGAGACTGTTGATCTTCTCGAAGTCTGTGATATACGTGTTGGCCTTGTTGTTGGCATCATACTTCATCGAAGCACCGTTACTGCCCATGAACACCTCGTTGACAATCACATTGTCGCCGATATTGAACTTGACAAATGCCTCCTCGCTGCCGTCGCCCTCCTTCGGACGAATGGTTGAGGCGTTGCCACCGCAATATACCGAACCGGAGATGTAAACCTTCTCGCCGACATTGCTGCTCGCCCCCTCTATGTTCAGATAAGCCTTTGATACGTGCGGACGGACATCGGTCAGAGATACAAGTTGCTTGAGCGATGAGGCTTCCTCCTCGCCCGGAATCCAATAGACGTATTGCTTGACCTCATCGTTCCACACCTCTGCAATGCCGCTCGTGGTATGCTCACCAGCCCTGTCGTAGGCATAGAGATAGTTGCCGTTGCCGGCACCATATACATTTCCCGTGATGGAGCCATAGAGATTCACGTTAGTGCCGTTATAGACATAGCCGCTGACGTCGTTGCCACCATATACATTGCCGATGTGACCTTTCTCTACGTTTACCGTAGCGCCGTATTCGTCTGTGCCGAATGTCTGAGGTGTTTCGGCTGTGACATTGCCTTCTGAATCCTTCGTGTAGAGCGTAGCCTTCACATCACTCATGCGGCAGCCGCCATAGAGTGACTCAATGTTGATATCTTCAGAGTCAATGGTAATGCTGAGGCCCTTTGTCTTGCCCGTTGCAGGTGAAGGATTATAGTAAGTCATATCACCCATATTACCACCGCTATACACATTGCCTATCTTTCCGCTCTTAAGATTCCATGTAGGTTGGATAGCCATGGTTGCGACGTTGTTGCCACCGAATATCTCAAACACATGGTGCTGATTCATCTGGAGTTCATTGCCATTCCAACTATAACCTACACGTACACCTTTGAAGAACTTATCCTCGAGGATTGCTTTCTGATATTCGGTGAAAGTTACATCAGCAAAGTTGTTTCCTGTGGCATTGACCAGAATCCATGCATCATCGGTTATGGTTGCCTTGTTGCCGCCACCGAAAGCACTGAGCGTAGTGCCGCCATCAATCTCAAGGAATGAGTTCGCTACATTAGGAGCAGCACCTAATTCCTCTGACCATCCTTCGCCATTGCCACCGCCATAGAGATTACCAACGAGAGGGAAGCCTTTCGTGCCCGGGTTGGTTCCTGCCACCTGAATATAGCTATTGAACTCCTTGCCGTCCAATGCCGACCATGCTGACTTTGACCATATTGCAGGCATAGTGCCGCTGATGGTGCCGCTGATATCGTTACCACCATACATATTACATATAATAAGGTGGTTGTAAGTTTCAGGGGTAAGACCGGTAGCCGCACGTGTCGAGCCATCGTAAGCCCACACATGAGCAGCACCCTTGATGTTTGCCTGACGACTACCGCCATAGACATTAACGAGGAAGCCCTGCACCAACTCTACGAAGGTGTTACCATCGATGTCGCCCTTATATCCACCACCATAGAGCGAACCGAGCATAGTGCCCTGCTTGCCACCATCGTAATACACATTGGTGCTACCAGCAACTGTACCCATATTGCCGCCACCGAAGGCATTGTAGATGAATGGATAGTTGCCGTTTTGCGCGCCAGTATTAGTACCGATGGACTTGATGCAGAGATATACATCACCCATTGAGTGAGTATCTGCACCATATCCAGCACCAAACACGTTAAGTGCATTATTGCGGGTAAGATCTGCCACCTCATCGTAGATTTTGGTATTCGCCTTGCTGAAGAAACGGCTGTCGGTGCAGAGGGGTGAGAGCGAGCAGTCATAATCCACCCAAGAGTCACCCTCGACATAACCAGTAAGAAAGCAACCGCCATATACGATGCCGCCATGCACATTGAGAGGCGTGGTTTGAGTAGCCTCATAAACCATTGGCTGCAGACGGTTCTTCAACTCAAGGTGGACAAGCGATTTGCTCTTCTGGGCAATATAACCAGCACCGGCAGTGAAGTCGGCATTGGCATAGTCTCCAGGAGTGTGCACCTTATGAATACGGCTACCAGTATTAGTAGCATTCATCTCACTATCGTGAGCCAGCATACCGCCGTCGAAGTTATAGCGGAGGTAGCCGGTCTTGTACTCCTCTTCGCCTTCATGACCTTCTGCATAGAGTTTCTTGATGTAGTCGTAGTCACCATTAGCATCAGGGTGATCCTTGTCTCTCACACCACCTTCTGGTTCTTCCGTTTCATAGAGATAGTTGCCTTTGGTATCGGTTATATATTTACCTGTGCCATATTCTGTTTTATATACTCTATATATAATATGTGCATTGAAAGCACCACCTACTACGGAGTGACCAATGGTTACACCCTCAGGAAGAGCATAATCAAAGCGACCAGTCCCTGAATATGCCTGCATCGAACCACGATAGCCACCACCCACGAAGTTTGACATCCATACGTCCTGAGCCTCTGTTGTTCCATCAAGGTTCTTAATGTTCAGTTTAACATTATCCGACTTCGTCAGGATGTTATTGATAAATGCCTTGAATGCCTTAAGACCTACAGTACGTTTGATTGGAGTAATAGCATCATCTTCATACACAACAAACCCTGGGTAATAACACTTCGCCTTGCTGTCCCAATATTGATGATAGTATTTTGCCTTCTCCTTGTCGAGGTGCTGAGTTATCATGTGCTCACCGTTACAACCCATGAAGAGACCGTTAGGTGTCTCGTGCGAGTCATTACGGTTGCCAAACTGCACATGGCTACCGATATTCAGCGTGATAGTTCCCTGCCCCGTGAAGTTATCGCCTGGATGCCAAGAAGTAGCATCATCTGCATACTTCTCTTCTGTATCATCCTTAGTACCATCCCAGATACCTACATTGCAGGAGTTGCCGCCGCCGAAGGTGCGACCCCAGATGCGGACCTTATCAACAAGTGGTTCATCGTTGAAGTCAGTACCTGAGTTACCCTGCAGGTTCATAACTACGCGACCTGTGCGTGGACGATACTTATACACATGTGTTGTACCTTTCGTTCCTGCATGTGCCAACGTTCGATAGTTCTCCGATGGATGCTGACTGAGGTCGAACTCCATATAGTCAGGGTTACCATAACCAGGATGGTTACCGTTGCCTGCACCATAGACATCACCCAGCACAAGTCCACCATAAATATTCAGACGTACACCTTTGTCATCTGCATCAACAGGTGAATACACATGATATGTCACACCATTTCTTGTTACGTCTTTAGCCGCACTCGTTCCCACCGTACCGCTGACATCATTGCCTCCATAGATGGCATCCTTCACCATGAGGTGAGTGTTATGCTTGATGATGTCATCGGTAGTGCCCACCTGTCCGATGTTAAGGGTAGCCTTGCCATATACATTACCAATCAGACCTCCACCATAGACACGATTGAAGATGCCGGACTTGATGTTGACATTGGTGTTACCCACCGAAGCATAGTAGCCGCCACCATACACCTTACGCACGATAACATCACCACCAATAGTTATGTTTGTACTACCAAGCACACGGCCGTTATAGCCACCACCGATGATGTCCATAGCACTGCGGCCCGGAGCACCATGACTCCAAGTGGATTCGTCTGCAGCATTGTAGATTGCTTCAGGATCACCGACGTTTGTATCCCAATGGTACTTAGTCTTACCTTCGCCAGCAAACCACTGTGTAAACTCATTGATATACTTATACTGACCGCTGCCCAGAATATCCATGGTGACGTGGGTGTCGCCATTAACCTGAGAGTGATAACCATAACCGCCACCGAAGACGCAGAACTGGGCATTGGCGATAGAGTTATATACGTTCGACCAAACCTTCTCGTCCCCTATGGTATAGTTCATCATGTCGTCGTTCACCATACCGTGGTTGATATAGACGAAGGTCTTGCCCTCAATCTTTGATGCTGTCATACCACCGCCATAGATGTTGTGGTTGATGCTGAAGAGCTGACTTGGGTTCTCTGGATTATATTGAGTAGTCTCTGTTACCACAGGTTTGCCATCAACAATTTTGAAGGTACGTGCCTTCTCAAACTCATAGTGAGTGTAAGAATCATCCGTACCATCGAATACTACGAATGACTCGCCGGTCTTTTCTATCCAGTTGCTTGCAGTTTCAAGCGACAAACTTTTTAATTCGGTAAGATTTGCTTGCGTATCATCTGTGATAAGGCTATATTTAGCAGGAATCAGCTTGATGTCTGCTGAAGCCAAAGGCGTTTGTCTGTTATCTGGAAGTATAACATCATTCTCTTTATTCTCTGTCAACTTACCCAATCCGCCACCAAAGGCGTTATGTCCTGCCTTACCTTTTTTGAAGTGAACAAGCGTATTGCCACGCACGTCTGCCATCTCACCGCCACCGAAGATTTCACTCCATACAGTAGCTCCATCAAGCACTACATCCGTCTGACCAGTTACACGACCGGCACTCTCGCCCTGAGAGTCCTCATGTCCCATGCCGCCACCAAAGGTGCGACCATATACCTCAGCCTTCTCGCCGAGGCGCACGTATGTAGTATAGGTATGCTCTTTTGTGAAGAGTGTAGCAAGGTCGGCATCCTGAATGACATGCTTCTTTATAGAGTCAAGGTTAGGCTCTATGACCTGTGCCTTCTCGCCACCGCCATAGACGTTGCCGTAGATCTTCACCTGTGCGTTGGCTGTTGTAGCAGCCAATAGTGCAAATCCCAGTAATATATTTCTAATTATCTTCATAAATTTATTCTCCTATCACAACCTTTGTAGTTCCTACAACCTTTGCTTTGTTAGGGTGACCTTCCTCACCCTGACTACCGCCATAGACATTGCCTACTATCACGCCTTTTCTGATAATCACGTTGGTGTTGCCTTCCACACCGCCCTTGGCTCCACCGCCATAGATGTTGCCGGTGAATGGATTATCATCGGTGTAGTCAGCATTGAACAGTATGTTGGTATTGCCATAGACCTTGGCGATGTCGAGGAATTCGCCACTTGATGTTGATTCAACTCCAGCACCGCCGCCATAGATATTGCCATGGAAGTTTGGTGTGCCTGTGATGGTGACGTTGGTGTTGCCGTAAACCTGCGCTACATCACTGAAATCAGCTTTCTTTGCTAAAACAGCATCAGTATGATATTGCGTAGAACCTTTACCTCCAGCATAGACATTACCTGTTATGGTGCCACCGGAGATATTTACTGATGTATTACCGAAAAGGCGACCGGCATGTGCAGGAGCAACCTTTGCGGGCAAAACATCGCTATATCCATAACTACCGCCATAGACGTTATTCACTATACCACCAGAGATTTTCATCTGGATTTCCGTATCGTTGAGGTCAATAGTACCGTTATGTGTGGTCATTGTGACAATCTGCTTGTTGCGGTCGTAAGGCAGATAGTCGATGCCGTATGCAAAACGTCCGGGATAAGGAATGCGCTGGTCAGACGTGTACCATTTCTTGGCAAAGTAATCAGGGTCGCTGCTTCGCAAGCCGCTGATACCCGCACTTGAAGCAAAGATATCAGCTTGGATTGTGCCACCCGTCATGTTGAGCGTTGACTTACCATAGAAATAGGCATCACAAATGAGAGGGTCGTTGTCATTATACACACGTCCCTGACAACAGCCATAGTAATTCTGGATTACAACATCACTGTTGTTCTCTGCCATGACATTGACTACGGTACGTCCGCAATAGGTCGATACAGGAACCTTAAGCGAACCCATAGTCAAGGCATTACCCTGACTACCTGCAACGAGTGTTGCGATGCGTCCACGCTTGATGTTCATCGTAATATCACCCCACATCATTCCTTGAGTAAGACCAGCAGCGATGTAGGCAATATCATCGTCGTATGTTTTCCCTGGACTGGCCTTTCTGTTATTTTCAACATCCTTAATGTCAACTGTAATATTAGCTTTTAGAGGATTATCATGGCGACCAATGATATAAGTGTTTGTTGCCTTTGTGCCTGCAATACGAGAGGCAAGGATACGACCGAACTGACCTGACTTGATAGTCACTTGCATCACCTTGTTCTTGTCCTGAGGAAAGCTTGAGTTAGCATACTGATCGGCATAGAGTTGAAGGTGGAAGTCGGGAGCTGTTCTGCCACTTGTTGCACCAGAGTTCGTTGCAAGATTAGGGAAGTTTTTCATCACAACACCTTCGTCAAACTCCACATCGTGAAGATGGCAGCTGAAACGCGAAGTCTTTCCTTGTGCACTATAAAACACTACATTCCTAAAACGGGTAGGAGCACCTATGCGAGCACCTGTCTTGTCGTTTGTAGTAGAACCAGACACATAGACGATGCCAGCCGTGTTGTGATCCATGACTTTGTCTAGTGGCCACTGACCAGTAATGGTTGCTGCTTTTCCGCCAGTATCCTCGTCGTTGATAATCATATTGCCCGTGCCCGTGCCGTTGACAATCACGATGATGTTCTGATCCCAACCGCCATTGTTCAGGAGCGAATATGCTTTCTTCCATGTAGCAACAGGAGTGTCTGGAGTCCTACCATCATTATTATCGTTGCCGCCACCTGTGTATTTAATGTAAACCACGGTGTGTGCGCCGTCAAAGGAATAGAAAGCGTACTTGACGAGTTTGTTGGATGTGCCGTTCTGAGTGATTGTAGCTGTGAATTCCACCCACTCTGCCTCGTTTTGTCTCGTATAGCTTGTACCTGTACCGCTACCGTTCTTGCTATCTTTCCACGTGTAAGCCACGCTGATATCCGAACCAAGTGAACCTGCCTCCTGAAGTGTGGCAAGAATTGCTCCATCTTTCTCTGCTGCGGCGAAGTGCAAATGACCGAGGGTCGAGTAATAAGTATAGGTATCGTCGTTGGTCTTGTATTCCTTACCATCGTAGGTGAATGTTGCCCAACAACGCCAGAGCTGTGTGTCGAAGGTGTGTTGAACCTCGCGATGTGCATTGTAATGATCTGTCTGCTCTACTGCGTTGTTCGACCAATGGTACTTCAACTCAGTTACCTTTGAGCTATAATTAGGAGAGAGCGAAGCATTCATAATAAGATTGTTGCTAACCTGATTCTCATCCTTGGTTACTGAGAGTATTGGCAGAGGTGTTGCCACTTGCAAATAACGATCAGCCTCTGTCTGATACTGCTGTGCATTATATGTGTATGTAGCATAAACATGCCAAACCTCCTCCTCGAATCGCAATGCAGGAACTTGTTTGGTGGCTGTATGATTAGTTTCATCCTCATGCTCAGTGCGTTTATCATCAGCATCGTATGTATAGGTCACCCAATGATACAGAATATTCGTCAATTGTCCGTTGTAGTCATTGCATGAAGCTGTCAGGTTGAGGTTGTCTCCACTCACAACACCCGATACCTTTACAACTGGTGGTGTCTGGGTGTAGTACATAGTATTGGTGGTATAGTCATGTCCCTGATAAGTATAGGTAGCATACACTTCCCACTCGATGTTTTGCATTGTCAAGGCATTGTTGTCGGTGAACACATTGTTGTGGGCACCTGTCTGCTCAACACCACCTTTTTTCCAATGATATTGTACTGAACTTTCAATCTGCCCCTGAATGTTGTCATAGTTCATCGTGGCGATGAGGGTGAGCGTGTTGCCACTTACGCTGCCGTTCAGCGATTCGATGAATGGATTGTGAGTTGGTTCGTCTGCCCATGCTATGATGGCGGTGAGACAAAAGAGTAATGATGTGAATATTTTTCTTGTCATAGGAATGTGCTTGCTTATTGTCCAACAACCAGATAACCTGCAATGCTCTGGTCGGCATCGCTGAGAATGTATAGATTATCAGGCACAATCTTTATCTTTATAGGAATGCGATGTGCTGACTGCATTGGGCTTAAGGTAGGGAAATTGTCGTTATTTAGCAGGATGGTAGATACTGCGGAACGCGTTTTGTAACCATCCTCGTCATATACATCGTAGGTAACCTCTACCTTTGGAGTAACCTCGCTCAAATTGAAAGGCAGCATATAGAAGTTGCCTGGGTATTCTGTAAACTTAGAAGGATCTTCAGTATTATAACTGATTATTATACCTTCTGTACTTGTAACTTCTGCATATGTCTTGCTTGACGAAACATTATTGTATGTCATACTTCCTTTTGTCCAAGAACCGTCAAAGGTGTATGTCTGCTTTACCGTAGCGCTGGCAGGAATATCGCTCACCTTCACCTTGGTTATCTTGAATGTGCGAAGAGTACTCATATCTGCTCCAAGCATGAACTGAAAACATAAGCATGTCATGAGCTGATCCATCTTCAAAGCCAATGAGGACGTGTTGCCGTATGCAGAAGAGAAATGGAGCGGAGAAGATATTACGAGATATGGTTTATCAGAATTGCCAAGAATGCCAGGAACATTAGGCAGGGTCAGTGTCTTGGTGCTACCATCCCCAGTGAGTGTAGCGCCGGAATTGTATGGCATATAGGCAAAGAAATCCAAAGAAGTGGCAGAGGAATAATCGAGCCAGTATTTCTTTTTGCCATCGTCAGCTGTCCATACGGTTGAAGCTGATTCTTGTGCAGGTGCACTAAAACTTGCATTGTTGAAGATTGATTCACTATTGGTTGTCGCGATGACTCCCATCGTGGTAGGGTCGATGGTTCTGTTCCATGGTCGATAGCCTGATTCAGGATCAGCCAATAGAGAGAATGACCTACCCATACTTATCCTTATCTCATCGCTTCCATCAGGATAGACTTCTGCAACGTCAGAAGAGCACCCAGCAGCAGCAACAAAGAGCATAGCTTGCGAAAAATATAGGGCAAGCTTATGAAGGGGACGAATAGAAAATATTTTCATTGCAAATGCTATAGGTTTGTTCTTACTTCCATGGCTCTCACGTATATGCATGTATGTACACATACGAGCATACGCGCGTGAAAATTTTACAAATATACATACAATTGAAAAGAAACGCAAATTGCAATGTTTAATTTTTATAAACGAATGCTATCTCTTGATTTATATCAAAAGATGTAATAAAAGACTTCTTAGATACCATTTGTTATATGCGATGATTGCATTATCTTGGAAATTCCACAGAAATCAAAAACACTCATCACTCGTCACATTCCTTTGTATTTATCTAATAATCAAGGATATACAATGTGACGAGTGTGTGATGAGTTAAATCACACTCATCACACATCTAACTTTCTATTATTCAATATGTTATATAGCGTTTGTGACGAGTGACGAGTTATCGCACAAATTCATTTTCTTTCCTCGCGTTTGCCCCAAACACGATGCCTGTTTCTATGAAACACGAGGTGAGTTTGGGCCAAACTCGATGGCTAAAGCATTGAGTTAGCTACCCTAAAGCGTTGAGTTAGGGAGTGAGAAGCGGTGCTTTAGGTAGCGAGAAGCTATGCTTTTTACTACAAACAATGAAAATAGGCATTCAGATATTTGTTTCTATTGATTATATTTCGTATTTTTGCAAGGGGAATAACTACTAACCATAAAACTATACGACCAAATATATGAGACAAAGAATTATTTCTATTTGTACCTTTATCCTCTCGTGCGCAGCACTACAGGCGCAGCAACTGGCTTTCCCAGGTGCTGAGGGCTATGGGAAATATACCGTTGGAGGCAACGGGGGAAGGGTGATAAAAGTGACTAATCTGAACGATAGCGGACCTGGTTCGCTCCGCGATGCCGTAGAGGCTGAAGGGGCGAGGAAGGTGGAGTTTGAGGTGGAGGGTGATATCTTTCTGCTCTCTCCCTTACGCATAGCCAATGACTCCATCACCATATTGGGACAGACGGCACCGGGAAAGGGTATATGCCTGAGGGACTGCCCGATGTCGATAGGTGCGAGTGAGGTGATAGTGAGATATATAAGAGTGCGCCCCGGCGATAAATACAAGCGCGACTCCGATGGTCTTGGAGGTGGAAGATACGGTCAGCATCACGTCATCCTCGACCATATATCGGTGAGCTGGAGCATAGATGAGTGTCTCTCCATATATAAGACGGAGAACCTTACGGTGCAGTGGTGCCTCATCACTCATAGTCTGACAAACTCAAAGCATACGAAAGGCAGTCATGGTTTCGGAGGTATATGGGGTGGATATAAGGCTACGTTCCATCATAACCTGTTGGCAAACCATTCCAGCAGGAATCCGAGAATATCATCTGTAGATGGAACGAAATGGGTGGACGTGAGAAATAATGCCATATACAACTGGGGCTTCAAGAGCGGATATGGCGGTGGTCATCACGCGGAGGTGAACCTGGTGAACAACTACTACAAGCCGGGACCTGCAACGACTCATCGCCGCTTCTTCGATGTTGCTGATGATCGTACGGGAAGATACTACATCAACGGCAACGTGATGGTGGGCGATGAGAGAATGTCAGGAGATAATCGTCTCGGCGTAGGCGATAAGCCTGGGTTGCCATATATAAGCAAATCCACGCCCCGAGGCATCAACCCGGAGGCGATACCAGAGCGTGGAGATAGCACTACGACGTGTCTTGTGAACGAGCCTTTCCCTTTCGAGCCTATCCCTGAGGAAACTGCCTATGAGGCATACGGGAGAATCCTGCAGGACGTAGGTTGTTCATACAGCCGCGACAGGTATGACGCAGAGGTTCTGAGACAGGTGAGGGAAGGTCTTGGCACGTTTGGTAACAAAGGCTTGATAGACAAGCCTGAGGATGTGACGATTTACGAATAGAGGACCCTCTCCCCGCTCCCCCATTAAAGGGGGAGAGCCGGAGGGCGAAAGGGGAAGGCTCTTTGTGTTTTTACAATGCTAAGCGGAAACCGAGGTCTGCGTTGCTGCTTGTGCCGTTATAGCTTGAGCGGGAAGTGTAGCGGCAATCAGTAGGACCTGAGTTCCAACCACCACCGCGGATGACGTAGCGCTGAGTGCTGTCAGCAGGAGCGCAAGGGTCGGTCTGTGGTGTATCTGGATACTTGACGTGACCATCCTGACACCATTCCCATACGTTGCCGCAGAGGTCGTGGAAACCAAGTTCGTTGATGTCCATAGTGCCTACCTGATGGCGAGTGCCCTCAGAATTGCTGCGATACCATGCAACGCGCTCCACATAGATGGAGCCGCTATGCTGCAGGCGCTTTGACTTACTGCCACCACGGGCTGCATATTCCCATTCTGCCTCAGTAGGAAGGCGGAACTGCTTGCCTGACATCTGATTGAGTTTCTTGATGAACTGCTGGCAGTCTTCCCATGAAACATTCACTACAGGAAGGTTCTTTGGATTGCCTTCAGGAGATGTGGTGCCCATAACGGCATCCCACAGTTCCTGTGTCACTTCGGTCTTGCCGAGGTAGTAGTTCTTGGTGAGGGTGACGTCGTGCATAGGCTCTTCCTCGAAAGGAGTGACATCCTTCATCTCGGATGTAGCACCTATCTTGAACGAGCCAGCCTCAACCTGGATGAGGTCGTAGTCAACACCCTTTGCAGAGAGGGTGATGGTGCCGTCGCCGTTGTCAGACACCTCGGTGGTGTCGCTGTTGCCGCAAGATGTCAGCGCAAGGATAGCTGCTGAGATTGCGAAGAGGGATTTCATTGTTTTCATATTGTTGCTTTTTGGGCCCCGACGGAGAACCGTCGGGAACGTTTTTTTGGCTCAGCGGAGAACCGCTGAGAATGGGGGTTATTGTTCTTTTTATTTCCCTCCCTTTGGGAGGGCAGGGTGGGTTGCCTTTACAAAGTATATAATAAGGAGAACGTACATTGCGAGGGAGAGGATCTCTGACAATGGGTTTGCGAGCCATGCATCGTTGATAGGATTGAAACCTGCGAAGCGGATGAGGGCAGAGACAACACCCATGAGAGCACCACCGGCGATGAAGCCAGAAGCGATGAGAGTGCCTTTCTCTCCACGCTCGTCATTGATTGCCTTGTCCTTAGAGCGAGTGGTTACATACCAGTTGATGGCACCACCCACAACGAGAGGGGCATTGAGTTCCATAGGGATGAACATGCCAAGGGCGAAGGCAAGGGCAGGAATGCCGCAGTAGTTGAGCACGAGAGCAAGGGCAGCACCGATGCCATAGAGAATCCAAGGTGCTCCGGCACCCGACATAAGAGGCTCAATAACGGCAGCCATAGCGTTTGCCTGAGGAGCTACGAGGGCATTATCACCTACGAAGCCGTATGTCTTATTGAGGATAATCATCACACCACCTACGGTAGCAGCACTCACAAGCACACCGAGGAACTTCCATGTCTCCTGCTTCTTAGGTGTAGTGCCGAGCCAGTAGCCTATCTTAAGGTCGGTAACGAAACCACCGGCAGTGGAGAGAGCAGTACAAACAACACCGCCCATAACGAGAGCAGCCACCATACCAGCAGAGCCATGAAGACCAACAGCCACCATGATGACAGAGGCAAGGATGAGAGTCATCAGCGTCATGCCAGAGACAGGGTTGGTGCCCACGATGGCAATGGCATTGGCAGCAACGGTGGTGAAGAGGAATGCTATGATGCCAATGACGAGAATACCCACTACGGCATAGAGGAGATTGAAGTCAACGACACCTGCATAGAAGAACACGAAGGTGGCAACAAGAGCGATGATGACACCGAAGGCGATTATCTTCATGGAGAGGTCGCGCTGGGTACGCTCTACGTCTGTATCGCCTGCGCCAGAGCCTTTCAACTCACGGGAAGCGAGACCTATGGCACCCTTGATGATGCCCCACTGCTTCACGATGCCTATAAGACCAGCCATGGCGATGCCACCAATACCGATATGACGAGCGAAAGTCTTGAAGATAACCTCAGGAGCCATATCGTTGACACTACCAAGGGCAGCGATGTCGAAGGTAGGATTGAGCATCTGAAGCATCTCATCGCCGAGCATAGGGAGCAATGGCACGAGAACGAACCATACAAGGGCAGAACCGGCACAGATGATGGCAGCATATTTGAGTCCTACGATATATCCAAGACCAAGCACAGCAGCACTCGTATTGATGCTGAAGACAAGCTTTGCCTTCTCTGCCACGGCAGCACCGAAAGGAATGGCACGAGTGGAGAAAGCCTCAGCCCACGTGCCGAAGGTGGTTACGAGGAAGTCGAAGATACCACCTATCGCACCGGCAAAGAGCAATGGCTTAGCCTGACTGCCGCCCTTCTCGCCGCTTATGAGCACCTGTGTGGTGGCTGTAGCCTCAGGGAAAGGATACTTGCCATGCTGATCCTTCACGAAGAACTTACGGAAAGGAATAAGGAAGAGGATACCGAGGATGCCTCCGAGCAATGAAGAGAGGAACACCTGCATAAAGCTTACGGTCACCTCAGGATACTTTGCCTGGATGATGTAGAGGGCAGGGAGAGTGAAGATAGCACCGGCAACGATGATACCCGAGCATGCTCCAATACTCTGAATGATGACATTCTCGCCCAAAGCGTTGCTACGCTTCGTAGCAGAAGAAACGCCAACAGCAATGATGGCGATAGGTATGGCAGCCTCAAACACCTGTCCTACCTTTAATCCGAGATAGGCTGCTGCTGCTGAGAAGATAACAGCCATAAGCAATCCCCATGTCACCGACCATGCATTCACCTCAGCAGGAGATGACGATGCCGGCATAATAGGCTTGTACTCTTCGCCTTCGCGAAGTTCGCGGAAGGCGTTTTCTGGAAGTTGATTTTTCATTTTTTATTTTCTTTTAGCCCGACAAACCGTCGGGAACGGTTAGCTTTCTAATAATACTTCTCCATCCCTTCTTCATTCTCTATCTTTCCGAGGAATCGGCGCACCATGGCAGAGGAGTCCTGCTTAGGACAGATGAGGAGAACATTGTCTCTCTCCGCCACGATATATCCCTCCATACCACTCATAACGACGAGTTTATCATTCTCGGTAAAGACAACGTTATTGGTGGAGTTATCGGCTATGAGGAGCGATTTCGTATTCATCATCACGTTGTCATTGCCGTCATGATGAACAGCCTCAAAGATGCCATGCCACGTTCCTACGTCTGCCCAACCGAAGTCGCTATGCATTACTGTTCGGTTTGATATCTTCTCAAAGATTGCCGTATCGAGAGATAGATTAGGATAGCGGGCATAGTTCTCGCTGATAAAGGTGTTCTCCTCCTCTGCATCGCCACGAACATCGCGAAGGACGATAGGCAGGAGTTTCTTCATCTCACTACGGAAATATCCTACGCGAGCCATATAGATGCCTGTATTCCAAAGGAACTCACCACTCTCTATGAGCATCTTTGCCATCTCTCTGTCAGGCTTCTCAATGAAGGACTTGACAGGAAAGAGAGGTGACTCCTCTGTTCCTTCGTTACTCTCAGATGATGCCACCTGGATATAGCCATAGCCTGGCTCGGTGCGCGAAGGAGTGGCACCCATTATGAGTACCGAGTCATGCGACGAGACAAAGGCAGAGCCAACAGCCATAGCCGACTTAAAACGGTCCTGATGAAGGATAATCTGGTCGGCAGGCATCAATGCAACAACTGCCTTATCCCCATTTTCAATCATCACGCGATGCACAGCCCATGCTGCTGCAGGAGCCGTGTTGCGATGAACGGGCTCTGAGAGTATATGATTGTCAGGAAGCCATTGCAGCTGTTCCCTTACGATGTCCTTGTATTGTATGTTTGTTACTACCAGAATCCTATCCTTGCCGACGATACCTTCTGCACGTCTTGCCGCTGTCTGAAGCAGTGTCTCTCCAGTGCCGAAGAAATCTATGAACTGCTTAGGATAGTCTCTTCTGCTTGCAGGCCATAGTCTTCTTCCTTTTCCTCCTGCAAGGATGATAATGTATAGGTCATTCAGGTTTTCTTTCATAGTCTTACTGTTTTTTTATCCGCCCACTATTTTCTTTATCTCCGAAAGCTTGTTGAGCGCCTCGAGAGGTGTTAGATTATTTATGTCAAGATCCATTATCTCATCGCGTACCTGACAGAGCACAGGGTCATCGAGCTGGAAGAAAGACAGCTGTGCCTGAGCGTTTGCCCTTGCTGCCACCTGATCCATCTGTGGCTTACCTGCAGCACCCACGCTATTGCCCTCTTCCTCAAGGGCAGCAAGGATGACGTTAGCACGCTTGATGATAGTGTGAGGCATACCGGCAAGCTGCGCCACATGGATACCGAAGGAATGCTCGCTGCCACCCTTTACGAGTTTGCGAAGGAAGATAACCTTACCGTCTATCTCCTTCACCGATACGTTGAAGTTCTTTATTCTGGAGAAATGCTTCTCCATCTCGTTGAGTTCATGGTAATGGGTAGCAAAGAGAGTACGTGCATTTACGCCTGTATGCTCATGGAGATACTCCACGATTGCCCATGCTATTGATATGCCATCGTATGTGGATGTGCCTCTTCCGAGTTCATCGAAGAGCACGAGAGAGCGATCCGTCACATTGTTGAGGATACTGGAAGCCTCCGTCATCTCCACCATGAAGGTGGATTCGCCCACGCTGAGATTATCACTCGCACCTACACGAGTGAATATCTTATCCACGATACCTATCCTTGCACTCTCAGCAGGCACATAACAACCTATCTGCGCCATCAGAACGATGAGTGCTGTCTGGCGCAACAATGCCGACTTACCTGCCATGTTAGGACCGGTGATGATGGCGATTTGAGGAGCCTCACCCCAACCCTCTCCCAAGGAGAGGGAGGATTTAGATACATTTGAAGATGAAGAAGATAGACGCTTATTACCATCTACCAGTTCTCCCCCTTGGGGGGAGTTAGAGGGGGCTTTCAATTTCACATCATTAGGCACATAGCTTTCACCTACAGGAAGGTTTGTCTCTATCACAGGATGACGACCTGCCTTGATGTCTATGACGGTGGAAGAATCTATGACAGGACGCACATAATGATGCTCCACAGCCACCTTAGAGAAGCCCAACAGGCAGTCCATCTCTGCTATGATGGCAGCATTCTTCTGCAATGGCTCGATGAAACGCTGTATGCCGATGACAAGGTCGTTGTAAAGGCGAGTCTCAAGTGCGAGAATCTTATCCTCCGCACCAAGGATTTTCTCTTCATATTCCTTCAGTTCCTGAGTGATATAGCGCTCTGCCTGTGCCAGAGTCTGCTTGCGAATCCACTCTGGAGGCACGTTATCCTTAAAGGTGTTGCGCACTTCAAGATAATATCCAAAGACATTGTTATAGCCTATCTTCAGCGAAGAGATACCTGTTCGCTCAGCCTCTTTCTGCTGCATCTGCATAAGATAATCCTTGCCCGAGAAAGCTATGCGACGCAACTCGTCGAGTTCCTGGTTTACTCCCTCACGAATTACGTTGCCTTTGTTCACCAACTGAGGTGGATCAGGCTGTATGTAGTTCTCTATAAGGTCATGAAGCTCAGCGAGAGTATCAAGTCTCTCCCCCACCCTATGCATCACCTCCGGCTCTGCATCTTCGCATATCTGCTTGATAGGAACGAGGGCTTCGAGGGCAACACGGAGTTGCTGAAGTTCGCGAGGAGTAACACGACCTGTTGCCACCTTCGATGTGATACGTTCCATATCGCCGATTCGCTGCATCTCCTCATTTATCTCATCGCGGTTTTCCGGATAGCGGAAGAAGTAGTCAACGGCATCGAGGCGCTGGTTTATTTTCTGTTCCTCACGCAAAGGGAACACCACCCATCTGCGTAGCAGACGAGCACCCATAGGAGATACGGTACGGTCTATCACGCTGACAAGGTTTCCTCCGTCAACATGCATAGAGTCAAGGAGTTCGAGATTACGTATTGTGAAGTTGTCGAGGCGCACATATCGCTCTGCCTCAATACGGCGAATGCGGGTGATATGCGAAACATGAGTGTGCTGTGTGATGTCGAGATACTGCAGTATTGCACCTGCTGCGATGAGACCATTCTTAAGGTTATCCACGCCATAGCCCTTCATATTCTTCACCTTGAAATGACTCTTCAAGCGCTGCATAGCCGTCTGCTCGGTGAATACCCAGTCATCCATCTCGTAGATGCAATGTCTGGTGCCGAAGGCATCCTCGAACATACTGCGTCTTCCGCGCTCTATCAGCACCTCCTTTGGCTGGAAGTTGGCAAGCATCTTATCCACATAGTCAAACGAACCCTCGTCCACGAGATACTCTCCCGTAGAGATATCGAGCAGGGAAAGACCGCAGGAAGCCTTGCCGAAATGCAGGGCACAGAGGAAGTTGTTCTGCTTATAGTCAAGGACATTATCCTGCATAGCCACACCAGGTGTCACCAGTTCGGTGATGCCACGCTTCACGAGTTTCTTCGTAAGCTTAGGATCTTCCAACTGATCGCATATTGCCACACGACGTCCCGCACGAATCAGTCGTGGCAAATAAGTGTCAAGGGCATGATGAGGGAAACCCGCCATAGCGTCACCTTGCGTAGAACCATTATTTCTTCGCGTCAGGGTGATGCCCAGTATCTTTGCTGCCGTCACGGCATCATCGCAATATGTCTCATAGAAGTCGCCGCAACGAAACAGCAGCAATGCATCAGGATGCTTCGCCTTCAGGTCGTAGAACTGCTTCATCATCGGCGTCAACTCGCCTTCTTTCTTTGCCATTTTATTAGTCTTTTTTCGTTTTGCTTGCAAATTTAGTCATTTTTTTTCAATTTCTTCATCCTTCCTTCTTCATTCTTCATTAAAAATTGTAACTTTGCGCCTCAAAAGATAATAAACAACTTAAAATACAATGGAATATAATTTCAGAGAAATCGAAAAGAAGTGGTTTGACTTCTGGAAGGAAAACAAGACGTATCACGTCGTTGAGGACAAGGATAAGAAGAAATTCTACGTGCTCAACATGTTCCCTTACCCATCAGGCGCTGGCCTTCATGTAGGCCATCCTCTCGGCTACATCGCAAGTGATATCTATGCTCGCTACAAGCGTCTGCAGGGCTTCAACGTGCTTAATCCTATGGGATATGATGCATACGGTCTGCCTGCTGAGCAGTATGCTATCCAGACAGGACAGCATCCTGAGGTAACAACAAATGCAAATATCGCTCGCTATCGTGAGCAGTTGGATAAGATTGGCTTCTGCTTTGACTGGGACAGAGAGGTTCGTACCTGTGCTCCTGACTACTATCATTGGACACAATGGGCCTTCCAGAAGATGTTCAACTCTTACTTCGGCAACGCTTGCCAGAAGGCTCAGCCTATAGAGAAGCTCATTGCTCACTTCGAGGAGAAGGGTACTGAAGGTCTCAACGTGGCTTGTTCTGAGGAACTTTCCTTCACAGCTGAGGAGTGGAAGGCTATGGACGAGAAGCAGAAGTCTGACACCCTGATGAACTATCGCATAGCCTTTATGGGTGAGACGATGGTGAACTGGTGTGCAGGTCTCGGCACCGTACTTGCCAACGATGAGGTTGTTGATGGTGTCAGCGTTCGTGGCGGTTTCCCTGTTGAGCAGAAGAAGATGCGCCAGTGGTGCCTTCGCGTAAGTGCTTACTCACAGCGTCTGCTCGATGGTCTTGAGACTATCCAGTGGAGCGACTCTATCAAGGAGACACAGAAGAACTGGATTGGCCGTTCAGAGGGTACTGAGGTTATCATCAAGGTGGCTGACCAGGATGTTGACTTCACCATCTTCACCACTCGTGCCGATACAATGTTTGGCGTAACATTCTTCGTTCTTGCTCCAGAGTCAGAACTCGTTGATATGGTTACTACGGCTGATCAGCGTGCTGCTGTTGATGAATATGTGAAGTATGTGAAGGGACGCACAGAGCGTGAGCGTATGATTGACCACACCGTAACAGGTGTATTCTCTGGTGCATACGGTATCAACCCTATCACAGGCGATAAGTGTCCTATCTATATTTCTGAGTATGTTCTTGCTGGATATGGTACAGGTGCCATCATGGCTGTACCTGCCCATGACTCCCGCGACTATGCTTTCGCAAAGCATTTCGACCTCCCTATCATTCCTCTTATCGAGGGTGCTGATGTATCGGAGGAGTCTTATGATGCAAAGGAAGGTATCGTTGGCAACTCTCCTATGGAGGGAAAGACAGCCCTCGACAGCTTCTCTCTCAATGGCCTTACAATCAAGGAGGCTATCGCAAAGACGAAGGTATTCGTCAAGGAGCACAACCTCGGTCGTGTGAAGGTGAACTATCGTCTGCGCGATGCTATCTTCTCACGTCAGCGCTATTGGGGTGAGCCATTCCCTGTATATTATAAGAATGGTATCCCAACGATGATTCCAGAGGAGTGTCTGCCTATCGAGCTCCCTCAGGTGGATAAGTTCTTGCCTACAGAGACAGGCGAGCCACCTCTCGGCAACGCAACAAAGTGGGCTTGGGATGAAGCAAATCGCAAGATAGTAGAGAACTCGGCTATTGACAACAAGACCGTCTTCCCTATCGAACTCTAT
Organism: Prevotella sp.; assembly: GCA_045627725.1. Taxonomy (GTDB): domain Bacteria; phylum Bacteroidota; class Bacteroidia; order Bacteroidales; family Bacteroidaceae; genus Prevotella. Next base: position 41,600 of record JAZQOH010000007.1, read on the forward strand.
ACAATGCCTGGCTTCGCTGGCTCATCTGCATACTATCTCCGCTACATGGATCCAAAGAACTCTGATGCTCTCATCTCTGAGGAAGCAGCAGAATACTGGCAGAACGTGGACCTCTACGTGGGTGGTAGCGAGCATGCTACAGGTCACCTTATCTATTCTCGCTTCTGGAATAAGTTCCTCTTCGACCTCGGTATCAGCAAGAAGGAAGAGCCATTCCAGAAACTTGTCAACCAGGGTATGATTCAGGGACGTTCCAACTTCGTATATCGTATAAAGGATACCAATACTTTCGTTTCTCTCGATAAGAAGGATGGCTATGACGTTACTCCTATCCATGTTGACGTAAACATCGTAAGTGCTGACGTTCTCGACGTAGAAGCATTCAAGCAGTGGCGTCCTGAATACAACGATGCAGAGTTCATCCTCAACGATGAGGGTAAGTATGTCTGCGGATGGGCTGTTGAGAAGATGTCAAAGTCTATGTTCAACGTCGTTAACCCTGATATGATTGTTGAGAAGTATGGTGCCGACACTCTCCGTATGTATGAGATGTTCCTCGGTCCTGTAGAGCAGTCAAAGCCTTGGGATACCAATGGTATTGATGGTTGTCATCGTTTCCTCAAGAAGTTCTGGGCTCTCTTCTATGACCGCCAGGGTGAGTGGCAGGTGAACGACAACGAGCCTACAGCAGACGAGTTGAAGTCTCTCCACAAGCTTATCAAGAAGGTAACACAGGATATCGAGCAGTTCTCTTACAACACTTCTATCGCTGCCTTCATGATTGCAGTAGGTGAACTCCAGAAGTGTCACTCAAAGGCTGTCCTCAACCCTCTCGTAGTACTCCTCGCTCCATTCGCTCCATTCATCGCAGAAGAGCTCTATCATGCTCTCGGTAATGAAGGAACAGTATGCGATGCTCAGTGGCCTGCCTACGATGAGTCGAAGATGGTTGACTCTACTCTCACAATGCCTGTACAGTTCTCTGGCAAGACTCGCTTCACCATCCAGGTGCCTGCTGATGCCTCAAACGATGATATCCAGCAGATGGCTATGTCTGATGATCGTGCTGCAAAGTTCCTTGAGGGCAAGCAGATTTTGAAGGTCATCGTAGTGCCAAAGAAGATTATCAATATCGTAGCTAAGTAATCACAAGTTGAGCTTACGAAAACTGAATCATCTATTTATTATGAAGAAGTTACTTTCACTTATGGCTCTTTGCCTGACTATGAGCATGCCTATGAACGCTCAGCTGCTGCGCACTACAGTGGCTCAGGGCGAGATAGAAGGTGAGTTGTTTGAAGGTTTTGCTCTCTATCGCGCAATCCCTTATGCAGAGGCTCCAGTAGGAAACCTTAGATGGAAGAATCCTGTTCCGAAGGCTCCATGGCAGGGTGTTTACAAAGCTGAGAAATGGGGAGGTCGCCCTTGGCAGAAGATTGACCCAAACCAGAACGGCAACGACATCCCTTGTAGCGAAGATTGTCTCTATCTCAGTGTGGAGACCCCTGCGAAATCGGCAAATGAGAAGCTTCCTGTGTTTGTAAACATTCATGGTGGCGGTTTTTCTACAGGTTCTTACAGCGGCACACAGGAGAGTTTCGTTCGCGAGGGAATCGTATATGTGAGCATAGAATACCGACTTGGTGCTCTTGGCTTCATGGCTCATCCAGAGCTCTCCAAGGAGTCAGGCAAGAATGTATCTGGCAACTATGGCATTTACGACCAGATATGCGCCCTTAACTGGATTCACGACAATATCGCTGCCTTTGGTGGCGACCCTAATCAGGTGACTATTTGCGGTGAATCAGCTGGTGGCATCTCTGTAAGCATTCTCTGTGCTTCTCCTCTCTGCAAAGGCTTGTTCCAGCGTGCCATAAGCGAGAGTGGCAGCAATTTTTGCCCTATCACAGATGGTAATGGCATGAGTGCTGCGATGAAGATATCGAGAGTGGCAGAGGCTACAGGTGCGGAGTTCCAGAAGAAGATGAAGGCAAAGAACCTTAAGCAACTCCGTAAGGTTAGTGCTGAATCTATCATAGAGAACACTACCAACGAGAACTTCTGGCCTGTTGTTGACGGTATCGCCATAACCGACGACCAATACAAGCTCTATGAACTTGGCGAATACAACGATGTGGATGTCATCGCTGGCTACAACTCTGACGAGGGCAGTCTCTTCATGCATCAGATGCAGCTCGATACATATCGCCAGATGATGAAGGCTCAGTTTGGAGATTGGGCAGAAGAGGCTATGAAGGCATATCCTGCCACCAACGACAAGGAGGCTCTCTATGCCGTTCAGGATATCTTCCGCGACCAGGCCTTTGGATATGGCACTTGGACTTGGTGCAACCTTCAGACAAAGACAGGCAAGGGAAAGGTCTATATGTATTATTTCGACCAGCTCTCGCAGAACACTCTCGTCAAGAACACCCGTGGTGCTACTCACGTTGCTGAGATGCCTTTCATCTATGGATGGAACTGGGGATCTATGACAGATACAGACACTCACATGGCGCAGATAATGTCCCGCTACTGGATTAACTTCATAAAGACAGGAAATCCTAATGCTGAGGGGCTTCCTTATTGGACAACCTATCGTCAGGGCGAGGCAACTGTGATGAACATGCACAATGGTTTCTCTCTCACTAAGGCTCCAAACCAGAAGCAGATGGACTTCTTTGAGAACTATTTCCGCTCAAAGAGAAACATGAGATAACGAGAGCATAGCTTCTCCTTATTTATATAATGTATGCACTATTATCTGCATACTTTTTGAGAAAAAACAACTCCGCAAAATTTTCGTATGAAAACTTTGCGGAGTGTTTTTTATAATAATAAGTAATGAAGATTTCTATCTTCTCCAGCCACGGCGATCATTGCCTTTCTCCTGATCTGTGCCCATGGTGTTCTTACCTGCGAAGACAGAGAAGCGGAAGATGGCTGAGAACATCGCATACTGATAGATGGCATTGTTGCGCGAGTCATTACGAGTAAAAGCATTAACGACGCGAGAGATGTTTGTCTGCTTACCGAGAATATCGAAAATCTCTGCCTTGAGAGTGAGAGCCTTACCCTTGAGGAAAGATTGTGAGATGCTCGCATTCCAGAGCAATTCGTCGGTGTTCATCTCTGCTGCAGAATAGCCACGGCGTGAAGACATATTGCAATCGGTAGCTATCTCCATACCCCAGTCGAAGTTAAACTGCAGGTTTGTGCCATAAGAATAGTTATAGGTGTTCTGATTGGCTGTAGGATTCACGTTATTGTTGATATGTGAATAGTCCATTCTACCACGAAGTTCGATATTTATCAAGTCCTTACGGTAGCTGGTATTAAGACCGAAGTTGAGGTTTGTATTTTTTGTGATAGACTTGATGTCGGCATTATCCTTACTGGCATCTTTTACATTATTATAAAAACCTACATTGTTAGCATAGCGACCACCAACGCTACCACCAACGGAGAAGTATTTCTTCTCGCCAAGACCTGTATTCATACCCACACCGGCATTGACATTCCAGTTACCATTGACATTCATAGGCATCGTGGTGCGAACACCATTGCTGTCATAGGTTGTCTTATTGGCGATGCTATTGTTTGTCACTTCACCACGGAGCCAAGACCAGAGACCGCGCTGACGTTCAGGATTGTAGGCGTGATAGTTGCCTTCGAAGCTATGGGAGAAGGAAGGTTTAAGGCCTGGGTTACCTTTCGAGATGTTCTGCTGATCAGAGTCATCGGTGATGTCGAGGAGATTGGTCATAGAAGGCTGAGAAGAGCGACCACGATAGCGGAACTCAAGGTTAGTGTTCTTGTCGAAGTTATACTTCAAATATACGCGAGGAGCGATGTTGAACACATTACGAGTAATATCGGAAAATTCCTTACCCATGTATTTATAGTTGAGAACCGTACGCTGAGGCATGAAGTCAAAACCAGCGTTGAAGTTATACTCCTTACGAACGCGACGAATCTGGAGTGAGATGTTCTGATTATAGTTGCGATATTCAGAGAACTGACTGAGTGAATCTGATCTTCTGAGCATGTGACCAGCCTCATCCATAAAGCGGAGCACAGCATCGATATCGTAGCGATTTGCCTGAAGGCTGTTGGAAAGGTCTATATAGGCCTGAGAGTCATAAATCTGTGCCTGACGATCGTTCTTGCTATAAGAATAGCTATAGCGATAACTGAACTGAAGATAGGTGCGATCAAAGATAGGCTCGCTATACATCAGCATACCCATAAGGTTATAATTATCGGATGGAGTCTTGTAATAACGATTGTTCACCTTTGGATCCCTGCTACTATACTTCTTATTATACACAATGCTACCAGCTGAAAGCTGCTTGTTCTCTGCACTTGTAACAGATCCATTAGCACGGAAAGTGATACCGCGACCAGCAGAATTCAGTTTGCGGTTAATCTGCAGATTAGCGTTAAAGTTAGTGTTATTGCTATATGTCTGCTGGATGGTAGAGTTTGTATTCACTATAACATCATACAAACGTTCTGCAATACTATTAGGAAGAGGATAATCCTCCTGCTTCAGTTTCTCTGAGATAACATCATTATAACCAAGAGCATCATTCTCAGAGATGAGGTTTGGATCCTCGTTGTAAGAGCCAGAGCGATTGTTGCTCATGCCACGATTTCGTGAGTATGTGAAGTTTGGACGGAAGAGGATGTTGGTCATCGTGTCAGGCTTCCACTCTATCTTTGCATTAGTCTCGAACCTATTTTCACTGGAAATACTTTGGTTACGTCTCATACCAAACTTACCTACCTGGGCAGCAAAGTCCTCAGTAGAAGACTCCGTGAGGCGATCCGAGCCAGAATAGTTATACTTCACACTACCACCTGTCTCGAGTTTCTCGCTCGTAGTAGCAAAGTTACCACCTATCTCCTTACGAGAGTTGAGACCATTGGCACGGTTCCATCCCCAACGGTCGGGAGTATTGCGGGCACTTGCGAGGGCAGAGAGCTGCACATTGTCATTGAAACGGTTCACCATGGCACGAGAGTCATATCTGTGCTCAGTACCAGCCACGCCATTGACATTACCGAACCAACCATTCTTCATGCCTTTCTTCACGGAGAGGTCGAGAACGGTTTCCTCCTCACCATCATCGATACCTGTGATACGAGCCTGGTCACTCTTCATCTCATAGGTCTTCAGTTTCTCAATCATATCCACAGGGATGTTCTTCATAGCCACTTCCTTATCGTTGAGGAAGAACTCCTTACCATCCACGAGAATCTTCGATACAGTCTTTCCGTTGATGGTGATGTTGCCATTTTCATCCACTTCAGCACCAGGGAGAAGCTTCACGAGAGCCTCAAGGGTAGAACCTTCAGGAGTGCGATAGGCAGAGGCATTGAAGATAAGGGAGTCACCACTTGCCTGCACCTTTGCAGCATTGGCAGTTACGGTAACCTCGCTTAGCATTCGCTCATCGCTGTTGAGAGTCATATAGCCGAGGTCGATGGTATGACCTTTCTTCTCAGACATGTTGAGATTTATAATCTTTTCCAAATAGCCCACAGAGGTAATCTTGAGCGAGAACTTCTTTTTCTCCACTCCGCTGAATGAGAAAGTTCCATCTTCATTGGCAGCAGCACCCATAACAAAAGTATTGTTAGGCTGGAGAAGGAGCTGAACGGTAGCACCAACAACAGGCTCTCCTGTCTCGTGATCCACCACTACACCCTTCAGACTGTACTTGCCCTGAGCCATCATCACGATGCTAATGAAGAGCAAGAGAATTGTAAATGATAATGATTTTCTGTTCATTTTATCTTTTGTTTTTTTCTTTCCTTAATATTACACGGTATCTTTGACTACATGAAAAAGAGAAAGTTTAATTATTATCATATATTTATAATATATAATTTGGGGAATAGTCAAAAAATAGATAACTTTGCAAAAAATTTTACTATGAGCAAAACTTCAAGAATTATCGGTTATCTACCTGCATCCATAAAGTTAGACTTATGGAGCGAACTGCGCAATTATCTCATGATAGGCTTTGGAACAAGCCTCTATGCGCTGGGCTTTACTTTGTTTTTCCTTAATTATCACCTTACTTCTGGTGGTCTTAGTGGTATCTGTGCCATCATCTATTACATCACGGGAATAGAGGTGCAGGTGATGTATTCCATCATCAATGTCATCCTTCTGCTTATAGCGCTGAAGATTCTCGGCCTGCGATTCTGCATCAAGACGCTCTATGGCGTGGCTATGTGTACCTTCTGGCTATGGTTCTGGCAGAGAATGGTGGAAATGGGAGGCGACACATTCACGCATGTTTGTGGCGATGAGCGCTTTATGGCATGTCTTCTCGGTGCTATCATGGAAGGTTTCGCACTTGCCATCTGCTTCCATAACAATGGTTCTACAGGTGGTACGGACATCATCGCGGCATGTGTGAATAAGTATAAGGATGTGAGTCTCGGACAGATTATTCTCCTCTGCGACCTCATCGTTATCTCCTCTTGTTACTTCATCTTCGACGACATACAGATGGTACTCTTCGGCTATGTTATCATGGCTGTGGTTTCCATCACCCTCGACTACCTTACAAGATGGATGCATCAGTCGGTGGAGTTTAAGATTTTCTCTCGCAACTACAGCAACATTGCCGATGCTATCGTCAAGGCAGGATTCGGACTTACCGTTGTTGACGGCAAGGGATGGTACACCCAGACAGAGCGAAAGATGCTCGTCTGCATCGTCAACAAGCGTCATGCTACATCGATAGCACGAATAGTGAAGCGCGTTGACCCTTACGCTTTCCTCTCCGTTACGAATGTTGAGGGTGTTTATGGCGAAGGTTTTGACACGATGAAGACAAAGGTGAAGGGACAGAAACCTATCATCGTGTTTGCCACAAACAATCAGAATAAACTGAAGGAAGTTCGCCAGATATTGGAGGATAGATTCGAGGTTCGCTCGCTGAAGGAGATAGGATGCACTCAAGAACTGCCTGAGACACACAACACTCTGGAAGAGAACGCAATGGAGAAGGCTCGTTTCATCAAGGATGTTTACGGCTATGACTGCTTCGCCGATGATACAGGTCTTGAGGTAGAGGCTATCGGTGGTGCTCCTGGAGTATATTCTGCACGCTATGCTACGATAGCAGAGAATGGTTGGGAACCTACCAGCGAAGACCATGACTCGCAGCAGAATATGAACAAACTGCTCTTTATGCTCGACGGAAAGAAGGGCAAGGAACGCTCTGCACGATTCCGCACCGTGATAGCTCTCATAAAGGATAATAAGGAGTATCAGTTTGACGGCATCGTGGAGGGCGAGATTACAACGGAACGTCATGGTAACGATGGTTTCGGCTATGACCCTATCTTCGCTCCTGAAGGTTTGCCAACGACCTTCGCTGAGATGTCTGCAGAGGCAAAGAATAGCATCTCCCACAGAGGAAGAGCAGTAGAGAAATTAGCAGAGTTCCTAAAGAAGTAAAGAGATGATTACCGAAAACACTTCCACCTCCCACGACTTCTCTCGCAAGGGTGTATGGCCCGAGATAGAGGATTACCTGATGATAGCTATCGGCACGGCAATATATTGTGCCGGAGTAACGATATTCATGCTTCCATACCAACTTACAACAGGTGGTGTGGCAGGTATCGCCTCCATCATTTTCTATGCCACTGGTTTAGAGGTGCAGATTAGTTATTTCTCCATCAACTGCGTGTTTCTGCTCTTCGCAATAAAGATTCTTGGATGGCGTTTCTGCATAAAGACAATAGCGGGAGTGTGTAGTGCCACCTTCTGGATGTGGTTCTGGCAGAGAGTAGTGGAGACGCCAGATGGTGCATTGCCACAGATTTGCGGCGACCAGATATTCATGGCATGCGTACTTGGAGCTATGATGGCAGGCTTTGGACTTTCTATCTGCTTCTATCACAACGGCTCTATGGGTGGAACGGACATCGTCGCAGCATGTATAAACAAATATAAGGATGTGAGTCTCGGACAGGTTATCCTTGCCTGTGATGTCGCTATCATATCTTCGTGCTACTTCATCTTCCATGATGTGGAGCGAGTTATCTTCGGCTATGTGATGATGGCTGTATGTGCCATAACGCTCGATTATTCCACACGACGACAGCATCAGGCTGTGAAGTTCGAAATCTATTCGCGCAACTATGCCGGCATTGCCGATGCTATCACTCGTGCTGGCTTTGGCGTTACGGTAATGGAAGGAAATGGCTGGTGGACAAAATCTGAGCGAAAAGTGGTTGTCTGCATAGCCAGCAAGCGATATGAGAGAATCATAGCCCAATGTATCAAGCAGGTGGATCCTTATGCTTTTATAGATATAATAAATGTGGTAGGTGTTTATGGCGAAGGATTCAGCACTATGAAGACAAAGGTGAAGGGACAGAAACCCGTTATCGTAGTAGCTTCCACGGATGAAGATTTCTTTGCTTTAGTGAAAGAAAAGATGAGTGAAACATACGAAGTTCGCACACTCAAGGATATAGGATGCAATCATGATCTCCCTTCATCCACCACAAGTGCAGAAGAAGATGCTCATCTCAAGACTCGCTATGTGAATAAATTCTATGGTTTCGATACTATAGCCTACTCTAAGGAAAATGACGATTCTATCGTTGTCTCTATATATAATAAAGGTAAAGAGACAATCATTAAGGAAAAGACTATGGAAGAGGCTATAACCCACCCCGACCCTCCCAAAGGGAGGGGGAATAGATACGAATATTGATTATATTATTTGATGATAAAACCCACAAAACCAATCATAGGCTTTGTGGGTTTTTAATTGTTAATTGTCAATTGTCAACTTCCCCCTCCCCTCGGGAGGGTCGGGGTGGGTTCCTTATTTCTTCACCTTCTTTCCATCTACAATGTAGATACCAGAAGGCAGATCTTCAAACTTCACATTTGCTGGCATACGAACACCATCCATTCTGATGATACCCTTTGCCTTATAGTTCTTTGAAGGAACCTGGTCAGAAACAACATCGTCGATACCGGTGTAGTTTATACCACCGAGACCTTCAGCAACTCCTGCATAAGCATGCTTGCGATAATAGCTGAGATTCCAAAGACCTACAGGAGTATTGGCACGCCAGCCACTATTTGCAGGTGCATCAGTAGGACACCAGAAGCAGATACTCCACTGCTGAACAGGAGGAACGATTGTGAGATACTGCTGTATAATCCACTTATAGAATTCAGCCATTTCCTTATGCTGAGCCTCTGTCATGCTTCCCGTAGGAACATCCTTACCGTTTGCATCCACATAGCCCATATCGAACTCACTCACGCGAACGAGCTTTCCTGAAGCAGCCATCAACTTGAACATATTCGTGATAGCATTCTTCTTGCTTGTCTGAGTGCTGCTGTTCTTATAGAATGAGATGTGCATCTGAGTTCCGATACCGTCAATCTTAGTCACTCCGTCAGCCTCCCATTTCTTTATCCAGTTGATAAGTGATTTCACCTTCTTGTTCTGATCCCAGTCACTCTCAAGGTTATAGTCGTTGATGAAGAGTTTAACATCAGAAGGACCATACTGACGAGCATATTTCACAGCACTACGAACATACTCAAGGTCGCCCATGTGATCCTGCCAATAGAAGGCATCACCGCCTACATCCCATGTTGCCTCACCATTATATTCATCAGAATGCTGGAGGGTATAGAAGCCAGAACCGTCATTGCCGCCGCCTGAAATAGCCTCATTCACTACGTCCCAAGCCTTCACCTTGCCGTTGCAAGCTGTCATCATACCTTTTATCCATTTATCCATAGCACCCTGGAGAATCTCACACTTCTCTTCCTTTGTGCGAGGAGTTGGCTGTGGATACTTGAGATAGTATTCGGTTTTATCTACTGCAGGAGCAACAATTCCACCACCTGTCTGCTTCATCTTGAATGAAGAAAGGTCAGTCCCCTCTATGTTGCCGTTCTTCACCTTCTCTACACCGCCTACCTTAAAGCTGATATTGTCGAAGTAATAAACATTCGCATCAGCAAGTTCGCTGAGGTTGAAAGCGATGGACTTACATGCCTTTGAGAGATTACCTGTCACCTTAATGGTCTTCCATTCCGTAGTGAAGTTCACATCGCCGATGGCGTTATAGTCAACGTAACTGCCTGGATCGTTGTGTATCTGTGTGGAAGCCTTAGCAGGTTTGTCTGCTCTGACATCAGCTGTGAAAACGAAGCTTGCACCTGCAGAGAGTGAAGTAGAGCTTATCACCCAGAACTGATTGTCCCATGCATCTGACTTCTTAGCCTTTGTCTCCACTTTCAAGAACTGGCGAGGCTCGTTTATCTTCATCGCTCCTACGCTCTCCATAAACTTTATCTCCTTTATATAAAGTGTGCCTACGAAAGAGCCATGCTGAAGAAGAACACCAGGATTTTCCACGGTATTGCTGAATTCCCATTCTATATCCTTCCATTCACTTGTGAATGATATAGTCTTACTAGGACCGCCACCCCAGTCGCCTATTCTCACGTAAGTAGAGCCGGCAGCACTTCCCTTGACGGTCATTATCATCTTATATTTCTTTCCCTTCGACAAAGGAATGTCATTCATTGGCCAATACTGCACCTCATAGTTCTGCGAAGCTTTCTTCGTCACCGTTGTCTTCATACCATTGGTGGCATCAAAAGCTACGTTATAGTTATATTGAGCATAGTCGGAATGCCAGCCAATGTTCTGCTGAGTGCGGAAATCCTTCGAACCTACAACGGTATAAATCATGGTATCTGGATTCTCGTATGGCACGGCAGGCTTATCCTTTATCATTCCTCTCAGCCAACCGTTAGGCTGCTGTGAGTGCCAGGCAAGGGTATGACCATAAATCTGCACTCCTGCTTTCTCTGCGGCAGAGATGAAATTCTTCACCGTGGTGAAGTTCATGTTACCATTATTATCCACGCAACTTGCCATCTTCATAGCATTGCCAGCAACTGTCTCATCGAAGTTGTCGTTGATGATTCCCTTCATCTCCGAATTGTTGAGATAGTCGCTCACGATGGTTGCACCGGCAATTTTGAAGTTAGGATATTTCTCGTGGTTAACGTAATCCTTCAGCGCACCATAGCTTTTAAGATAGGCATACTCTGGTTTGTTTGGGTCTCCGGTCTTATACTTCTGAGCATTTGCAGAGAAGATAGACAGAAAAGCCATTGACAGGGTTAAAATACTTTTGTTCATTATGTTTTGTGATAATAAAAAATTAACTTGTTTAGTTTTTTGATTTGTGTGTGCAAAATTAATTACTTTCCTCCATTTATGCAAATAAATCTTACAATACAAGTAACAAATACTTTACATTATGTTAAACATTTCTTCTTTTTGATAAAAATTTGCTCACTTTCTACATTTTCTTTGTAATTTTGCAAGCAAAGAAAATAATTCTCCATAAAAATTATTGACAATATGAATAAAATAGTTTTATATCTTTTCCTTCTCTTCTCCCCTATCCTCTGCAATGCTCAAACCGTAGAAGAACTGAGAGCAGAATGGGAACCAGTACCTTCATGGCCATTTACGTATCAGGATTTCAGCGATGCAAAGATTTATATCAACACTATGCAGATGGTGAAGGCAAAGGCTAACATACATGTTGGTAGCCATTATGTGTGGTATGAGAGCAAGGGACAGAAACTTGAGGCAAAGAAAGGTATCGTGACGAAGGTTGTCTTCAGCAATGGTGATACCTACTATCCTATCCAGGATAAGCTGTGCCGCGTTCTTTTGGAAGATACTATCGATGGAAAGATAGGACGCTTATATATGTCTTTTGAGTTGGATCGTGAGCGTTTTAACGAATTGGCAAAGATAAACAATCTATCCACGATGTCCTTGATGGATGTATCAGGGGCAATGTCGAGCATAGTGAATAACGTAGCAGACAGAGAAGGTGCCAACATCTTTGAGCAAGAACCGCTCCCTATGAAGAATAAGTTCTATATTCTCCACGATGGAGACACTTTCGAAGCCAACGAAAGCAACATACTCAAGCACCTTAAGAAAGAAGAAAGAACGGCCTATCGCGCCTATACTCGTCGCGCTGAAGTGCTGTCCACTTCCCGTAAGTCCATGGAAAACGTATGGATTACTTTCTTTAATAAATAAAAGCCCCCTAGGGGGAGTGCTTTAGTATGTGAGTTGTCAGTCATAAAGTACAACAAGCGAAAGTAAAATGATAAGAAAAATGCACATTTTTAAACGAAATGTGTATTTTTTTTGTTCATATTGCTGATTTTTCGGAGAAAATAAGTAATTTTGCAAACGAAAAAAACTAATAGGTAACTAAGTAATTAGTAATTTGTAATCAGTAACTAAGCATATGGCTTACACAATCATTACTGCTGCCGAAGCTGCAGCACTCATCAAAAATGGTCAGTCATTAGGTCTCAGCGGTTTCACACCAGCAGGTAGTCCAAAGGCTGTAACTCGTGAACTTGCAAAGATTGCAGAGGAAGAACACGCAAAGGGTAACGAATTCAAGGTAAATCTTTTTACAGGAGCCTCAACAGGTGATAGCACCGACGGTGTTCTCACTCGCGCTAATGCTATCGGCTATCGTGCTCCATACACCACCAACGGCGACTTCCGCAAGCAGGTGAATGCTGGTCAGGTGCGCTACAACGACGTGCATCTCTCTATGATGGCACAGGATATTCGCTACGGTTTCTATGGTCCTATCCATTGGGCTATCCTCGAGGTATGTAAGATTGAGGAGGTTGGTGACAACTATCATGTATATCTCACCTCTGGTGGCGGTATTTCTCCTACAGTAGCTCGCATGGCAGAGAAGGTTATCCTCGAGCTCAACTCATTCCATAGCGAGGGTGCTGCCCTCATTCAGGACGTTTATGAGCCTCTCGATGCTCCTTGCCGTCAGCCTATTCCTATCGTAAATCCTGGTGACCGCATCGGTAAGCCTTACATCGAACTGCCTAAGTCGAAGGTAGTGGGTGTTGTGGAGTGCAACCTTGCCGACGAGGCTCGTGGCTTCAAGGGTAGCGATCCTATTACTGACCAGATTGGTCACAACGTGGCTCAGCTTCTCCTCTCTGATATGAAGCGTGGCGTTATCCCAAGCACATTCCTCCCATTGCAGTCGGGTGTGGGCACTACGGCAAATGCTATCCTCGGTGCACTGGCAACAGACAAGAACATCCCTGACTTCAACATCTATACTGAGGTGCTTCAGGATGCTATCGTTGATATGCTTCTCACCAATCGTGTGAAGACAGCTTCTACATGTTCCCTCTCCGTAACTACAGAAGGTCTCATGCAGATTTACGACAATATCGAGCAGCTCAAGGACCGTCTCACTATCCGTCCTTCTGAAATCAGCAACTCTCCAGAGGTTATCCGTCGTCTCGGTGTCATCGCTATCAACACAGCCATCGAGGTGGATCTCTACGGTAACGTAAACTCTACACACATCTCTGGCACACGTATGATGAACGGTATCGGTGGTTCGGGCGACTTCGAGCGCAACGCTTACATCTCTATCTTCACCTGCCCATCAACAGCGAAGGATGGTCTCATCTCAAGCATCGTACCTTTCGTGAGCCATCAGGACCACTCAGAGCACGACGTCAACGTTATCGTTACCGAGCAGGGTATCGCCGACCTTCGTGGCAAGTGCCCAATGGAGCGCGCTCATCTCATCATCGAGAACTGTGCACATCCTGACTATCGTCCTATGCTCCGCGACTATCTGAAGATTGCTTCAAGCGGTCAGACACACCATTGTCTCCCTGCTGCCTTCGCTATGCACGACACTCTCCGTCGCAAGGGCGATATGCACCTCACCGACTTCGCTGAGTACGTAAAGTAGCCCCTCCATCTCCCCCTACAGGGGAGTGCTTAGATAGTATTTGAGGGCAAAAATATATAACAAACCAGATTCCCCTCTGTAGGACTCAATCCTATGGAGGGGAATCTGTTTATTCTGCAAAAAAATAATTTGAAATCGTGAAGCTATGCTTCTCGATACCTAAAGCATAGCTTTAGGGGGTGAGAAGCATAGCTTTAGACCCCAAGAAGCATAGCTTTTCTAAAACCATACGAATTTAGGGCGATTTTATTCTTGTAGAGATTATTGTGAGATTTGTTTCAGTTCTTTTCTTGGAAGCTAATCTGACAGGAATCTTGAAATCAAACGAAATTAAAAACACTCTTCACTCTTCATAATAAGCATATAACGTCTTGAATTATAGGTCGATATATGTATGAAGAGTGTATGAAGAGTTATGCATAGGTCATAGACACCTATGAAGAGTGAATGAAGAGTCGCCAACCACTCTTCATACATCTATTTGTTTTATTTTCTGCAAGTTACAAGCCGTTTATGAAGAGTGAAGAGTTGAAGCACAAATTCGTTTATATTCAACCATCACGACTCTGCTCTTGCCACAAAAATAGTTTCGTCTTTTTCATATATAAAAAAAATCTCAGGGAGAGTTCAGGGAGAGTTCAGGGAGAGTTGAAACAAACTCTCCCTGAAGATAACGCACTATAGTTCAACAATATAGAGCATCTTCAGGGAGAGAGGGAGAGTAGCGAGAAAATACTATTTTTTGGACCGAGGGGTCTGACCCCCTGGTTCAAAAATCCTCTGCCGCCATTGCAAAACTATCATCTTCTGGAAACTCATATCGTTTCACTTTATGATTTTCCAAGAAGATATGATTGAGAGTGAAAGCAAGAGACTCAAGAGTCTTCTCTCTCTTTGCACCTTTCAGTTCACACTCCCATATTGTGACAGAGTGCCATCCCATAGATGCAAGCCTCTTCTGCACCTCAATGTCCCGCTCTTTGTTCCTCATGATCTTCCTTATCCAAAACTCTCGGTTCGTATGAGGAATCTTGCAACACTCTGAGTTCTTCAAAGACAGATTGTTTTCATTATCGCTATCAGTTTGCACATTGTGTCCATGCCAGAAACAACCATTCACAAAGATGCAAGTCCTGTACTTCCTCATTACGATGTCCGGCTTCCCTGGCAGTCGAGGATGATTCAACCTATAACGAAAGCCATGACTCCACAGATACTTACGCACAACAATCTCCGGCTTCGTGTCTTTGGCACGAATCGCAGCCATGTTATTATGGCGTTGTGGAGTGGTCAAGTTCATGTTTTACAAAAAATATACGGTTATAGCAGTTTTATCTTAATCTGTAACTTTATTATATATAGCCTTAATCAACTCTTTGTAATATTGGGGTGTTTTAACAAATTGGTTCACAATTTCTTTCAATTGTGGGCAGCACTCAGTTAGAACATATATTTCATTATCTAATTTTTTTATATCAATTCTTTCGTAGTCTATTTCTTCTCCACCTATGAAGTCGTAAAGTAATAATCTAGCAACCCATGCTTTGTCGTAATCGAGTTCTCTGTATATTCCTGAAATAAATTGTTCGCGAACTAAATAGTAAGAATCTAATTCTGGTTCATCTAAAAAATCCTTATATTTCTTATAACCTCCAACGAATGGAGGATAATATACACAATACATTCTTGGTTCTTTAGGATGAACAATATTCAATGGTACAGATGGATTTACATATTTCCATTTATGGTTCAAACCTAGAGGCACAAATTCTTTTGTTTGTTTTTTATCTAAGGAATGTTCAAGCTTTAATTCGCTTTGCTGAGAATAACTGATATATTTTTGTCCATTATTTTTTTCATAAATTTTCTTACCATCTAAATAAATTTCTGAAAAATACTTAAGTCGCCAGTTTTTGTTAATTATATTTGTATCAATTTTGGATGATTCAAAATATAATTTGCATTTTTGTTTATTCGAATATGAAAAACTGCGCACATTAAAAGTAGTTTCGTTTTCCGTTTTTATGACTACTTTTGTTATATTGTTACACTCAGAGAAGCAATAATCGCTCATCTTTCTCACGGAGGATGGTAATTCAATATATCCTAAATGCGAGCAACCCAGGAAGGCTTTTTCTCCTATATTTATAAATCCATTCGGCAAAATTAAAGATTCAATTGTTTTACAATTTTCAAAAGAGTGTTCGTCAATATACATTAACCCATCTTCAAAAAATACATTCTTAAGCCTCAAACAGCCATAGAATGAATATGGATATATACGTTTTAGAGTTTTAGGAAAATTTACTTTCTGTAAATTAATACAATTTTTAAACATAGAAGTACTGATATAATTAGTTGTTGACCTAAAGTCAACGCTTCTTAGATTATAGCAGCCTTCGAATGTATTAGTTCCTAATACTGTGACATTTTCGGGAATAGTAATGCTATTCAAATTAATACAACCAGAAAAAGCAAAGGGTAAAATCTCTTCTAATTGTTGTGGTAATAATATTTTTTTCAAACTAACACAACCAGAAAATGCAAAATCGCCTATGCTCTTTAAACTCTCTGGTAGAACAACATCATGTAATTCAGCACAACCTTCAAAAGCATTTTTGCCGATTCTTGTTACCCCTTCTGGTATTACTATTTTTTTTAGAAATGAACGATTAACAATGTCTTCATATTCAATTGTGATTTTTTTTGATGAAAATTTTTGTGTTGTTTTTATTGGGTTAGGATTAAATCCATAAACATCATAAAAACGTGCCCATTTGTTTCTGTCTATGCCTGATCTTATTACATCTTCGGGTATGTAAACTTCTATGTTACTGATTGATGTCAAATCAAACGAGTCGTCATCGATTAAAATTTTATCAGGTTCATTAGAATGTATAAACAGTCTGTGTAGATTTATACAACCACTGAAAGCTGAATCTTCAATTATTTTCACATTTCCGTAGATTACTATTTCTTCTAAGGAAAGACAACCTGAAAATAATCCCCATTCTATGCTTTTTAGAGCTTTGGGGAGCGTTATTTTAGACAATGAAGTACAATCTTGAAAACAGTGATGTCCTATATAATAAAGGCTCGAAGGTATAGAAATTCTTTCAAGAGAACTACAACCTTTAAATGCATCTGATCCGATTTTGACTACAGATTTAGGTATATTTATTGACTTCAATGATTTACAACCAGAAAATGCTTTTGTTTCAATAGTCGTAACTGTATTGGGGATTATTATTTTTTCCCAAACCCCGCGATCTTCTATCGAAAACTCATCAATAAATGTTGTTCCTGAAGGTATGGTATATTCTCTATACATTGTTTGAGTCTTTTATTTGTTTAGATAGTTCTCTTATGCAACAAGTGCAATAAAAGGTAATGCCATCATCAACGGTGTCAGATTTGGCATTGTCTTCGTTGGTTGATTTGTCAAGTATTCGTTTATAAGGATGACTCGAAGCATGGCTCTGGCATCTGCATTCTGTAACAGTTGGAAAAGCATGTTGTCAATCTCTGCATAGGCGAAAGAATTGCGCATAGCTTTGATTGAATATGAACCTTTAGGTAAGTCTTTAACAACTTTTTTCCCTTCTACCCAAGGACTATCTTCTGCAGCCATATAAAGTTCTGTTTCTTCATGCTTCACCAATCTCCAGAATGACTCATGTTGCATATGGAAATACGGCTTTGTTATATCTGGTGTAAAGATGGCAGATGTACCAAGATAATGATGCCACAACTTATTGAATCTATCCACTAATTCGTCAGATAGTTCTAAACAAGGAGATGCAATAGTTCCTTCTTCAACAAGATCAATGACTGTCAATAGTAATACAGCCTTGTGGGGTGCTTTATGTCCCTTTACCCTTGCGGTATGGAGGTGAGAGAATGCTTCTATATAGTGACTAAGTTCAAACATTGTTGCCTTACTTCTATTTTACTGACTAGGTTCAAATTAACAACTTCAATATCAGCTGGTAGCCATTTGAAAAAACATACGACATATATCAACTCGGCATAATATACCCCTTATCTTCTGCCTTTGTCACAATCTTCAGCAATCGCTTGCATTGTGAGGTAGAAGGAAGGTTGCCGCGTGTAATGTAATCAGCAATGCCCTTTATGAAACTGCAATCGCCATAAGACAGCACGGTTTCTTTGACAAGGTCATTGTATACTTTCATCCAATACTGTGCGCCAAGTTTGAACACTTCTACCGATGCGTCAACGTCCGAATTGAACTTGTGCGCTCTCTTTGCAGATTGCGCAGCAGCTTTGTTTTCAGCCATTGAAGCAAGCGTATCAATGAACTTGTCACTGAGCGTGTATTTGTAATCCTGAAAATTCTTCCAAACAGTTTGTGTTCGTGAAATTGTACGCACAATACCTCCATTTGCTTGATCCATTAGGAAATTGTGGGTTACATAAGCAAGTTTCAGCAATTCTTCTGCAAGCTCAGGATAGAGGGATTGCTTCTGCCAAATGTAGTGCCAATCAAGGTCACGTCCTTTCGGAATAAGAGTCATCAACTTTGAAATTGTATAAGGTACAATCTGTGCCTTGTTACCACCCTTTGGATACCATGAAGCCTTGCCGACCAAACTGTCGAGTGAATCAAATAGAATAACAGAGCTGACACACTTCTTGAAGAAATCTTCGTTAATGTTATCACGCTGCTCTTCATAGATCTTTTCAATTACCGAAGCAAAACGGTTGAAGTTGATAGCAGAACTTTGACACACCTGATGAGGATTCATCAAGATAGCATTATAACACTTAGCCAGTTTCTCCTTCTTGATAACCTGATTCTTTGGATGCATCTCGCAGAATTTCTTCTTCTGTGCTATCGTCAGCTTCATCTGTTCCTGCTCCCATTTTCCGCGAGAACGCTCGTAGAACCAAATCGTCTGGAATGGATTTCCATCAACAGGAGGAGCCATCACCTTACGAGATAACTTCTCCATCATCACATGGAATGGATGGTTAGAGAAAAAGTCGGCATCAGAAACAGCATTCTGACTATTGGCACATTGTGAAATGGTTTTTGTAATGGTGTTGTATTGCTCAACTTGCTCTTCACTCATATCATTTTCCACATTGAGTACGGTGAGCTTCATAGGAACAAAAAGCGTATCCATACCACAACGAGCTTCTTTCTTGATAATTGCATTTGCAAGTGAAGCCGTTGTCTGACCACCATTGATAATCTGAGGATCCTTGAAATGAACTATACGGCTGCCATCAGGTGAGAATGTTACGGAACGAGCAACAATAGCAATACCATTGTTGAAGGTGAAGAAATTCTCAGGATGGTTTATGATAGTATCACGAATACCCTTGTTTACCTTTCCACGTACACTAAGGAATGCACGAACATTACCTTGTAGCAACTTACTACCATATTTCAGATAAATATCAGCAAGGAATTTACCCGGAACAATTCCAAGATAAGCATCATACCCAGAACCTTGTCCAAGGTCAGCCTTCAAGCATTGAATGCCCTGGCAGTCAAAGTCGGCAGTATCAATCTCAATAATCTCGCTGGAGTTTGATGCAAACGTCTGGAAGAAACGTTCAAGAGTCCAAACATTAAGCTCCACAGGACGTTCAAGCAAGTCCGGCTTGCTGAGATTCTTTACCTGTTTACTCAACGTTGCATTGGAAATAATAAAGAACTTGAAACGGAGAATTTCCGTGGAGAGCATACCCTTTCCTATCTTCTTTTTAAATTCGTTGGCTATCAGAAGAGCAGGATCAGAGTCATCACAATACTTGCAAATGTTGCCTTGTACACTTTCCTCAACAAAGAGAAGCATACGACTATACAATTCCTCAATACGAGTATTGGTAAGTGTAGGAGCAGTATCACGTTGATTTGTGAAGTCGCTTGCTATAAGCACCAATGCACCATCAGCTTCATCGTATGCGTATGCATCGAATGCCAAGATGCGGTTTCTCGTACCTCGCATTTCCACAGACATCGGAATTGGGTCGTTGAGCTCGCCAATCTCCTCTAAGTCGTTCAGTGTTTTCTCTATAAACTGAGTTTCGGGTTCTGTACCCTCATGTTCTGCATTGAATCTCAGCTCATCAATGAATTGTTTTCTGTATTCTTCAATTTCCATAGTGCCAACATTTTATAGATTATGATACTTTGAACTTTTCTATTTCTGAGAGTATAATGTCGTATTGTACTTTTATGATTGGGTCAGGAAGCAAATCTCTGGTTACCCTTGGGAAATCGGCATTATCAACTCTGTAAGACGTCATCGATTTAAGGTCGTAAACAAAATTGTCATTCTCAGGCGAAAAATCAAATCCATATAAACTCAGCTTTGCAAGGAACGTTTCTTTGTGGTGAGAAGGTTTTATCATAGCAATTAACTCATTCACCAAAGCATTCAACTTGATTCCGTTGAATGAAGGACTCATACGTTCCATAGAGTACACAATCAGATACCCTTCGTTACTACCATCAAGTTGCTCAATAGATGAAATATGAACCGACTCTTTACCAAAATTAATGGTCTTTACCTCATACCAATCATTATCGTATGAGAAATCTTTGTGAGTTTTTTCAGGCCCTATCCAACTGTCGAGAGCTGCATCAAGTCCTTTTGTAGGAATCATTTTGTCTCTAAGGAATAGTAACTCACCAATTAAGCCCATTACCTCAATCTCCGTCAGATTGCCATGATTTGGTTTGAAGAGCTGCTTCCACGAGAAGTAACGAGCTCTAAGCGTTTGATAAGCCGTTTCATCATCGCTTATTACTTGCGTAGAGGTTATCAAGTCTTCGCAGAAGGTGCAGAAGTATTCCAGCAAAGCAGGATTCTCCAATGAGAAACGTATAAAGTTCTCATCCCCACTATTGATGTGCGTAACTGAGATTACCTCAGAGCTCTTGGTACGAGCAACTTTGAATCGACCTCTGAAATCAAAAGCGTAACGACCCATTTCATCCTTACCCACATACAAACTAATGTTGTGGTTCTCGCCAATCCTAATGAAATGGCTTGCCTTGAAATCTCCAGATAGGAGTGTGTAAATCTTAATCTGCATCGTCCACCTCCTCTTCTTCTGCGTCTTCTACATTAAGACGTTGGTACACCTTGTTTATCTTGTAATGAACAGCATTTTCTATTCCCTTCACTCCCGGCAAACCGATTGCAAAAGCAATAATGTGATCATTACCCAGTTCTTCTCTGAACTTGGTTAGTTTCTGATTCTCTTCTTTGCCTTCGCCAGTTTCTGCCGGTACAGGATGAATAGGCATAATAATGAAGATAGGCTTACGTGCTGGCAAGTATTCAAAGTATGCTTTCAACGGAGTATTCTCGCCTCCACTACCTTTTCTATGCTCATCTTCTGCACTCTTTATTTGTTCTTTTGTAAGTGCGTATTTCCCTTCCGCACTACCACTAAGAGCTCTTCGGCGTGAGCTTATCTGAACAACATTACGAGTACCGTAATAGATGGAACGCTTGACACATCTGATATTTTGTAATCCCTCAAACTGGACGTATTCTTTGCTTTCACCACCTTCAATTACAACATCCCAATTCTCAATGCCAGTATTCTCGGCATCTTTTAGGAACTCAAGAATGTTTGGAACGTTGAAATTACCATTTGCCATTGAGCACTTTATCTTTTCAATAAATGCAATGATGGTTTCCTTGGGCACATTTTCGAAGAAGCGTGAGCTACTATCTGATGAGTCATTTACATCCTTGCTTGCCTTTCCAACAAGGTCAGTATAACGCAATGTATAACCACCTTTGAATAATGTGTCAACAAGAATTGCGGTTTCCTTCAGGTTGTTACGATTGTGCTCTATGTTGAAGCTTACGTAAGGGGTATCGTAGATATTGCCATAGAATGAGTAGCGCAAATCCAAGCCTCTTGCTGTTCTCATCTTGTTTGAAGCTGTAATTTGCAACTCATTACAGTTGTCACGAACCTTGATACCAAAATCTTTTGGTGTAAGACGTTGGTCATACATGTTCTTTATGTTATCTTTCAGCTCCTGTGATGAGCGTGCAATTTCTGCATACCATTCTGCACTTGTCTGGCTTGTCCAAATCTGGAAAATATCATCATAACCGTTACGATAACCAAACCATCGTCCCATCTGCATAAGCACATCAAAGGTAGAAGTGTTCCTGTAGAAATAGCTTACAAGAAGTCCTTCGAGAGTCAAACCACGAGAAAGAGCCAAGCCACCCACGGCAATGACGCGAAGGGATTTGTTGGTTCGGTAATCAAGGCTATTGCTTTGCTTAGAGCCATTGACAACCATAACCTTAATCTTTTCAATCGCATCCATGATGGTTTGTTTCTTGATAACTCTATCAAATGTAATGTCGGTTACATGCGAGAAATGTTTCTTCCAAAGTTTCTCGAATGTTTGGTAAAGAGGTAACTTCCTGTTGTCGGTATTATTGTCGGTAAAGTTGAAGCGAATGTCATCAAAGACCTTTTCGTGAATACGCTCAACGTGCTCTGTGATTACACGTTGCACCTTGATGAAACGACTCATATTGATGAGCATACTACGAGGAGCAGAATGTTGGCCTCTAAGGTCACGAATGGCATTTGCCAGATAGAAGCAATGAATAGCATCAGTCAATGAAGTTGGCATCACACCGTTCCATTCTTTCTTATGGCGATAATAGAAACCACCCGAATTTAGGGAATCTATATCATTGTCAACTTGATCAAGGTATTCTTCTGAAGTGTAATCTGGTTCCTCAATGTCAGTAATGTAACGCAAGTTGCGATAATATTGACCTTCAGGATAGAATATCTTTTGAGCACCCACGTAATTAGAGGGTGCTTCCAAAGCATAAATAAAGTGCTCTGGGAACAAATCAGCATTCTTCATGCTGTCCACAGAGTCTGGATCAATGAACACATTTGCAAATGGTGTGGCAGTAAACCCAACGTATGTTGTATCTTTGAAGAGCGTACAAATCTGACGAATGAGCTTGTTCGTCTTTGTTGGATCAGTTTCGTCTTTCTTTGTATTGACAGAAGCATTATCAGCCTCATCATCAACCAACAACATAGGAATGTCAATGTAACCTTTTATAGGATCAAGATTTTGGTCTTTAAGCCACTTGTAAAGTTTCTGCAAAACGGAAACATTCTTCTTGATGACGAATACGACCAAAGACTTCTGCGAGTTCAGCGACATTGCAATTTTATCATGGTTGCCAACGAAATCATTAACACAAGACGTAAATGAAGTCGCTCTAAGTTCTTGATTGTCCTTGCCAACGCCGACACGTTGAGGAGGCAAAACCGTACGACCTTGCTTCTTGTAGGTAATGCCAATAATACTTTCGTCTATACGTTCCTGTGTTTGTTGACGGAGGCTTTCTGTAATACCGGCAAGCAGTATGACTACTTTGTAGCCAGCATCGGCAGCCTTACAAATCAAGCCTGAGTATGTTGCAGTCTTACCCGATTGTACGTCACCAATGATAAGACCTCTACGGAATCTTTTGCCTTCAAACTTGTCATTGGGATTGCCAAGACAGTTCATAATGTTGGGCAAAGTGTCCTCGTCCAGAAGATTTATACTCTTTATATTGAAGGAAGGATTTGCGAGCAACAATGCTTTGTATTTATTCCAAAAATAAGGATTCTCAATATCCTCGTTGCAATACCATTCCTGCCTACTGTCGTAATCATCAAAGATGACATTTCCCTTGGCATGAGTGATTTTGAACTGATACTCCACATCCGTGAAAAGACGTTTTCTTGTCTCTTCATCTATTGGGAACCAGGTCGCAGCTCTATCAATATACGAGTTGATGTTCTCAAATTTCACTTCAACACCGGCACTTTTGTCCGCATTGATGAAGCCAAATGTAATTTGCTTCAACGAAAGGTATAAATCATCAATCATTAGCTTCTTTGAAATTATCGATTAGTTTATCCTTCAACTTTGGATATTTGCAGAATGGTTCAGATTTCATCAGGTCATTGATGATGTTTTCTGTAGCTCCATTCGTTGCACTCTTTAATGTACTTACCATTGTTACGGCAATTTGGAAGACATCATCAAAACGGCTATCAGTTTCTTCAACGGTAATAGCTTCATTGGATTTGTCAATGTACATTTGTTGAGTCGGGATGTTGTTCTCAATCTCCGTTACCAGCATTTCAAGATAGTTGAAATCCTCGTCTGACATTTTCTCCTTGACAAATTGAAAGAGTTTACTTTCTCTGTTTATCTGGTAATAGAACATCTGGTTGCGACCTTCTTTTCTATCCCAAATGTAATCTGTGTCATCGTCTATCTTGGCTGTTCTTCCTCTATAGGTTTGCTGATTAACAGACGCTTCGAGTGCGTCAAGCACAGTTTTGCGTAACTGATTGAGAATACGCTTTGGGATAGAAGCGTTTTGCTTCTTAATGTCAATTCCCCAAATGTCATCCAGAGTATTAGGAATGTCAACACGTATTCGGGCATTCTTTGTCAACTCGGCACGTTGCTTCATGCCGAACCAAGTGCCCCAGATAATAAGGCGATTATTGCGATAAACATAGAAACCTTGCTTTGCACGTAGGTTTTCAATACCACCAATCAATTTCTTGTCGTTGTCAGAAAGGTCAGTTGCAAATGGAAGAACGAAAGGTTTTACGTGGATCAATCGTTCAACACCTTCACTATCGTTGATGGCAATGGTTCTTTCCTTTTTGCTAGAAGTCTTGGGATGTCGCTCAAGGAATGGATCGAGAGGCTTTACACTCTGATTGTTAATCTGAATTTTGAGCTTTGCATTACCAGAGGCTGAAAGGAATCTGTGGAAGATAAGTGCAAGAGCCTTGTCAAGAGTCTTCTTTAGGTCAACAAGTGTTTCGTAAACCTGACCATCACTTGATTTTGACAATACATCAAAGTCGCGCCAAATAACAAGCGTGCCTTTTGCCTGTTCGGTAATCTGATTGACGTATGGCAGTTCGTCTATTTCTTGAGACGTATGCTCTTGGATAATCCATTTCTGCTTCTTTTGGATGTAAACGTAATCCCATGTATAGGCACTTCGCTTTCCCTTGCTGTAACTTACTACCGTCAGATTTCTACATTGTGATAGGGATGCTGCCTTCATTCCCATACCGAATCGACCAAGATCATCTTCGTCACGTTCTGCTTCAGAAGCCATGCTGCCATAACGCATCGCTTCAAACAGTTCATCATCACTCATTCCCTCGCCATCGTCCAAAATACCAACAGCTGTAGGTTCAAGTGGATTGGTTGGGAAGAGTACCTTCACGAATGTAGCATGTGCACTGATGCTATTATCAATAACATCGGCCACCGCAGATTCAAAGGAATAACCCATTGATCTGAGGGACCCCATCAAGGTTGGTGCTACAGGTATGTTTTCTCTATCTTTAGCCATTGTGACGAGACATTTTTATGATTTGATCAAATACCGCTTTTGCAAGTAATGGTGGTACGGCATTTCCGATTTGTTGCTGAATGAATGAAATGGGACCACAAAAATGGAAATCATCAGGAAAACTTTGAAGTCTCGCAGCTTCTCTAACTGACAAACCTCTATTTTCAAATGGATGAATGAGCATCATCTTGCGATAATTAGATATTACAACCGATGGCTCATCAGCTTTTAATCGCTTGTATATTCCACTATGACACCTTTGTTTATCAGAGTAATTCTGCATTAAAAACTCAGGTATAGCTCTCCAATTTTCTCCTTGTTTTATGTAAGAATAGCGCTGGATTACCAATTCGTTGTTTTTAGAAACATAATTTTGGGTAGATAAATCGGAATTTTTTCTCATCAATTGAGCATAGGAACTTGAACTTTCCATAGACATAGTATACGGAAGCTCATCATATGAATCCCCATTTTTGAGACTAGGTAAATCGCAGAAAGCATCTCCAACTGTAACAACTTTGTCAAATGGTTTTGGAAATTCAAAATCCTTATCCAAAAGATTACCTACGATGAAAAGTCTATTCCTTTTTTGTGGGACACCATAATCGTTAGCCCACAAAATCTTTGACTTTACTTTATATCCAAGGTCTTCAAAACATTTCTCTATTTGTTTTCTCGTTTCGCCTTTTTCCATTACTGCTAAACCTCTGACGTTCTCCAAAACAAACCATAGAGGCCTGATGTCCGCAACAAGTCTAACAAACTCTTTGAACAAGAAGTTTTTTGGGTTTTCCATATTTCGACTCATGGTATTGGACATAGAAAATCCCTGACAAGGAGGTCCACCCATGATTACAAACACCCGTTTGTTTTTGTCTATCAATTCTTCTGAGGAGATTGACTTGATATCCCCACAATGTACTTTGGCCTTCTTATGATTATGTTCAAAAGAAGCTGCCGCATATGGGTCTATTTCTATAGCATGATTAATAACTATTCCCGCCATTTCTGCACCAAGACTCAAACCTCCTGCTCCTGAAAAAATATCTATTCCGTATAACATTTGACCTTGATTTTGTTAATTGTTATACTGATATTTTACAAAAGGTCTCACAGTCAGTTCTGCCACCTTAAAATCATCATAAACCTCTCCGTTCATATTTTCGCTTTATCAATTAATAAAGCGTGGAGGCTAAAGCAAAAAAACCGCACAGCTCTGGACAAGCCTTCTTTGAGTTTACGCAATAGCCATCCACGCTGTGATTAGTAATTCTTTTCACAACGGGACAGCGATGCATCAAACTTCTCAAAGAATTCTTGTTAGATTGTCCAGATCTGCGCAGTTAGAGAATGATGTCTTACTCTCTGTCGAGTATGCTGCCTATAGGAGCAGCGACCTTATTTTATCTTGTATATCCTTGTTCTTTTGAGTCCTTGCATATTGGCATCAGAATCCAATCCCCAACAATAGTTGCTGGAGTTCTCTGATGCCTTGCTCCATGTCTGGAGAGGAACTCTCTTTGTTTCTATGCGACGAGGCATTAGTTGAATAACTTTTGTCCGTCAATACCCGAATACGGACATGGTTTGTATGATTCTCTTGCGATACAAACAAAAAAGAGCGCAGGTATTGCATCTTTGCTCGTCTGTAATTCCAGGCCCTAGGAATAGCCTCTACAATAGACGAGCAGATACATATACCCACGCAAGAGTTGTTATATAGATACACCCGAAAAGTGTGCCGTGAGGGCACAATGCACCCTCGGACACACTACGGGACTTGTCTTTACAACTCACCCGTGGCATCCTCTCTGCAATGTCCTTGATAGCTAAATTCTGGAGTTTCCTACGTTCCGAATTACCAAGTGACAAAGCGTTGATGACGCCTTATATGTATGTAGCACCTCATGGCTACTATTGCCAGAGGATTTTATGAGCACTCACTCGTGCGCATGTTCACTCAATCAGTTTAACGCCATACAGAGCCTTGGGCGATTTATTTTTGAACGGACAGGAGTCCGTTTTATTGTTCTTCTTCAAAAGGTAGGTGTGGTTGCTGGCTTTCAAGATAGCGTTTCATACTCATGTCTGATACTATTTTTTTGCCTGTCTGTTGCTCAAAGGCTTCTTTTGCTATTCGTGCAACGGAACCACCTCGGGATGCGACTTGCGCGTGTTCTCCCATGGTGTGGGGTACAAATTGTACCCCACACGGAATTGAGTTCTGGGTCGCGTTGTCGTATGCGCTTAATGTACTGTTTTGGGTCGTTGCTCTCAGTTAGTGCCTCAACCACATCTACAATGCAGAAATAGTACATTTCTTGCTCTTCATCCCAGTATGTTCGTATTTGTTTGTTTCCAAACAACTGTATCTCTTGTGGCATTTGTTATTAGTTATTACTATAAATCCTATAATATTTAAATGAATTTTATTTTTCAAAAATATTATATCTTTGTCACCTTAAGGTGCACAGATTCTAAATCATAGTGCAAAAATAACGATTATATTTCAAAAGACCAAATTATCTCTATCTTTTTTCTTTTAACAACACATCATAACTCCTTGTGTGTCCGCACTCAAAAACAATAAATCAGCAAAATAATCGACTGACTATTTTGCTGATTGTTTCTAATTATCGTGTTGATATTATTGAATATCTTCTGCCGTCAAACCAAGTATCTCCAATACCTTTTCTGTAGGGATACCAGCTTCTATCATCTTGTGAGCATTGGCTATGGTCGCTTTTTGCATTCCTATAACTTCACCTTCCGCAATGCCTTCGTTCTTGGCTGTCTCCATTACACTATACCAGTCGCGGAGATTCTTCAGACTCTCCTCATAGTTCTGACGTTCAACAAGTGTAAACTTTGCTATCTCAGCCTGCTCGAAAAGACGCTCGAAGACTTTCTCCTGAAGTACCTTTGGGCGCTCGAAAAGTTTTGGGAGATGCTTCATTGCATAAAGCCAGCGATCATTAAGGGTTGTAAGTTCGTCTTCCTTCTTTAAGAACTTTGGCATTTCAAGATAGACAAAGGTCAGTTTATCATAGAATACCTTGCCGTTCTCTATCTCGGTAAGCTTAACGGTATGGCGATAGTCTGTAGAATCCTTGTCATCATCAAAGATGAAGTTGAGGATGCCTACGCAATATATGCGACCGAGTTTGAAGTTCCAGTCACCTTTCTCTGCATACTCGCGAATCGGGAATGTGGAATAAAAGACACTTCGGTCCTTGAAAAAGTCCTGACGTGCATTCTGCATCTCGACGATGAACTTCTCTCCGTTCTCATTCTCGCAATATACATCAAACACAGCCTTACGCTCCACATTAAGATTACCGAGTTGCTCCGGATTCTTATATGAAAGATCTTTGATGACTTCTTGACCATCAAAAAGGGAATTGAGGAAACTGATCAACAATTCCTTGTTGACCTCTGTTCCAAACAACTTCTTGAACGCGAAGTCGGTATAGAAATTCACATATCTTTCTTGCAGATCAAGTGTACACATATTACTATATAGCTGATATTTTTTGCAAAAGTAAGAATTATTTCCTTAACAACCAAATAATCTCTATCTTTTTTCTTTTAACAACACATCATAACTCTTTGCGTTCTAAACAGGTCAAATAAAAAAATCCGCAAAACCTTCTTGTGAAGATATTGCGGATTATTGATTTACTGATTTGCTATTTTACCATTACTTAAACTTTTTACATCAAGTGATATCAGTATAGCAAAAGTTATTTCACAT
Source organism: Prevotella sp. (assembly GCA_045627725.1). Lineage (GTDB taxonomy): Bacteria > Bacteroidota > Bacteroidia > Bacteroidales > Bacteroidaceae > Prevotella. The sequence goes on from JAZQOH010000007.1 coordinate 70,646, forward strand.
ATTTCTTACCATTGATGATGTATATTCCTCTCTGGGCAGAACTGTTGTTTGTCATACCTTTATCAGAAACCTTCTGACCTGTGATGGTATATACTATGTTATTTTTAACAGAGCCGGAAGATGTAATCTCGTGAACACTTAATGCAGGGTCATACTTTGTGGTGACGGTAAGGGCAGGAGCACCTGTGGTAGATGCCTTGCCATACATATAACCACCTGCAGCTCCGTTTGATACAACAAAAAGCACATAGCCCTGCTGAGCCTCGCGCATAGCCTTCACAGCATCTGTAGCATCCATGGTCTTTGTGGCATAACTGCGCTTGATGTCTGTGTATGAAGCAACGGCAGTGCCTACCTTCGCTGTGAGTTCTGGGATATCATCCATGGTGTTAATACGCTTTGTACCAGCAGGCATATAATTTACATCGAGACCACGTCCATCTGTTTTACCACCACAGTTGACGGTAAGCTGCAGTTCTGCCTTTGTTATCTCCTCTACCTCTGGAATATTCTCGAGAGAGAACTGTACGTAAGCCTGCGCAAACCAAGATATACCACTACCCCAGTTGTTGTAATAATGCTCTTTCTCATCAAGATACTTACCCTCTGGATTGGCACCGCCCTGCACACTTGCTGTATGCTCTGCCTTAAGGTTATACACCTGTGTAGTGATAGCTCCACCATGGTATTCCTCTCCTTCATTCTTCACGCGAAGCATACCGTCAACGAGGAGTGTTGAAGTCTCCCACTCAAGTCCTTCGCCAGGAGTAGCAGGATAGATATTGAACATACCTACGCCACTGGTGATGGTAGAGTTCTTGAATACAGGAAGTGCATCGCCACGCTTGAACTTATAGTCTGTTATATTGCTCATGTTAAGTTCGAGGTTAGCACCTGTAGCTACCGTCACACTGCCGTCAACAGTGATGCTGTTCATCACGAGAGCACCCTTGTCATCTACTGTGCAAGGAACAACGATGGTGGAACCTGTCTGCATAGCAAGACCATTCTTGAGTTTCAGCAAACTGCCGTCAACATTCTCATCACCGGAAGTGAGCGTAGCACCATTCTCTATAGTCACCTTACCAGCTATAGAACCCTTACCCTGGAGCGTAGCACCCGACTTAACGCTTACGGCACCGGTACCTGAGTTTGTTCCATTTATGATGAGAGTACCATTGCTGACTGTTGTTGTACCGCTATATACGTTGTTACCATTGAGTCGCCAGATACCTGTACCTTCCTTCTTGATTGATGTAGTGCCAGAGTAAGCACTATTGCCACCAGCTGGCATATTGTTGATGATGCCGCTGAAGGTCTCATCACTATTAGCACCGCCTACTTCCCAAAGACATGTAAAGCCCCTGTTCTGCTTTGATGTGCCCACAAGGTATGTGCCGGCATCGCCAGAGAGTCCGCCGAGTACGTTAGTAGCATTTGATGCCCATGAAGACATTGTCACGCCATTCTTCAGTTCGAAGCGTACCTGTGGTACGTTCCACTGATCCTCGTGGTATAACAAAGCACCAGCCTTTGTACCGTTGCCTATTATCTTACCAGTGAAGTTATCAAACTTTGGCTTGAGGTAAGCACGAACGTATGGCAGGTCGAACTGTATCGTACCATTACCTGTTATTTCCGACCTGAAGTAGCAGTGTGTTGGCATTGAGAGGATACTCGTTGTTTCATCTTCCACCTCGATAGGGAAACTGAGTTCCTGATAGTCCTCATTCTTTGAGGCAAACTGCAGACAGCCGCCAGCGAGGATTACCTTCTTGCCTGACGCACCAAACGCCTTGCAGGCATTCTCCGTATCTGTGAGATAGAGCTTACCACCCTTCAGACGTGTGGCTCCTTTCTGTCCAAGGAAGTTCTGATTAGCGATAGACACAGTTCCCTTACCATCTATGGTGAGCTGTCCGTCACCTTCGAAGACGCCTGTCATGGTGAGTGTGGTGGAAGCATTGGCAATATCGAGAGTTGCATCACGGTCGATGCGTGCATTACGGTTAGAAGAAGCACTGCTACCTGTATAGCGATATGTGCCACCATCGAATATCCAGTTCTGTGCAAATGACTGCGAAGCACCTATAGCAGATGCCACACCACCATTGGCAATAGAGCTGAACTCAACCACACCACCATGATTTATCGTAGCACCAGTATATGAGTTCTTGCTTGTAAGTTGCAATACACCCTGGTTATCCTTATTCATGGAAGCCTCTCCGCTTATTTCGCTGCCAGAGATTTTTACCGTGCCCTTACCCTTCACCACTACGCTTGCTGGTGATATGCTTGCAGGAATATTATAATCGAGAGTCTGACCAGCATCGGCGCTGAGAAGCAGTTTCTGTCCTTCAGCTACGTCAGTACTGTTGGTCACGTCAGGTTCGTAGGTATCTATATCCACCACTCCCTGTTCCAAAGGACGTGTGAGCATTGCCACCGTTGTAGAATAGTCAGAATAAGTATCAGCACCTTTGTTCTTACCAAACGCGCGCACACGTACATTATATGAAGCACCAGGCTCAAGACCCGTTACCACACACTCTGTAGCATTAGCCTCTGTGCGTCCTTTCTCCTGCCATTCGCCATCTACGTACACCTCTACTGCAAAACCTTCTTCAGCGTATGTATAGTCGCGCCATCCCACTGTGAGAGTGGATGTAGTAGCTGACTTGAGTGCTACGGTGATAGGCTTGCGAAGGAAATACTGACGTGTCTCAGCCGATATGGAGTTTATATAGTTCTCTATGTTGAGATATCCGTTACCTGCCACCGTACAAGCATCGTTGCTTGAAGGGTTGGTACCGTTGGCTGTTTCCCACCAGTCAGGCATACCGTCACCGTCAGAGTCTGTCTCCTTAGCACCAGCCCACCATGACCATGTGTCAGGAGCACCTATAGGAAGGGATGTCTCGTATGTTATGAGTGCACCTTCTGCACCATATGACATAACCTCGTCTATCATATAATAGTCTGACTGGTCACGATATGGGAGAGATGCTCCTACGGTAGGAAGGCTCTTCTCAAGCAACTGCTTACCACTCCATAGTTCCAATGAAGGATAAGCGTAAGGCTTCGTCTCACGTGTGGCAGCACTATATTTTGTCACTTCGAATGGATCATATACACCATCAGCATTAGAGTCCTGCCAGTTATCGCTGGCATAGCAGTGGAAGTCGGCATTGGCTCCTGTGAAAGCATCGCCGCCTCCTGCAGGACCGTTGATGAAGAGGTTTGACTGAAGATTGACGTATGACTTACCCTCTGAGTCACCACCCATGATATATGCACCGTTCTTCCAGTTATACACTATGTTGTTGGCATACTGCGAAACACCTTTTACCTTATTATTACGTGTGGAATTATCGCAGTAGAGGTTACGATATAGTGTTATATTATCTGCCTGGATGAGTCCACCGGCAGAGTGTGTCATCAATCCTTGACCGATGATTGTATTCTGAATTGTTATATCGCCGGTAGCCCCTTTGCCGTCAGGGTTGATGGAGAAGGTCTCGTCAAGTCCCCATGAGAAGGAGCAATGGTCAAATATCATATTGGTACCATTGGATATTCCGGCACAGTCCTTGCCAGCAGAGCCACCATGTCCCATGCGAACACGCAGATAACGACAGATAATATTCGTTGAGCCAGAGAAACTTACACCATCGCCATACACCGTTATACCCTCGCCAGGAGCTGTTTGTCCAGCTATATACAGGTCACTGGCAAAGACTATTCGCGAACTTATCTTTATTACTCCCGACACATCAAATACTACTATTCTGCCTCGCTGTGATACAGCATCGCGCAGTGATCCTGTGCCGCTGTCTTTGAGATTTGTCACGTGATATACTGTCGGTGAACTTACACCGCGTGCACCTTTGGCAAAGCGTCCCCATCCCTGTGCTTCAGGGAAGGCAAGCTGCTGTGCAGATGATGGCAGAACGGAAAGCATTCCCATTGCCATCGCAATTATTAATTGTTTAGGTCGCATATTTTCAAATTACTAATTATAAATTACTTAATTTACGTAATCCCTTTAAACGTAACTACTCCTCCCCTTGGGGAGGCAGGGTGGGGTTTTTACTTCACCGCCTCAATGGTATATCCCTTCTTCTTCAGCAAGGCAAGGACACTTTTTTCACCGCAGAGATGGCCTACGCCTACAGCGAAGAATGTTGAACCTATCTTCATTATCTCAGGCATCTTCTCCGCCCAATCCTTGTTTCTGTTGAAGATAAGTCTATCCTCTTCCTCAGGAGTAGGATCACACTTGCTACCGAGCTTCGCAAACATAGCCTTCTCTATTCTCTCTATATCCTGCGAGAGATAGGCATTGGTGAGTTCATCTGACATAGTTCTGTATGTTTCTATATTATCCACCATACACATAAGATCCTTCACCTGCTTCTCTATAGGATCAGCAAAGAGAGTCTTCACCTGAAACTCCATCGTTTCCAAACCAAGGGTGCCCTTCCTCTTATTGATAGCCATATTGCTTACATAATCATCTATAGCATCATCAACAGCCATATACTTAGATTTCTGCTGCATTGCGAAAGACATACTTATTATAGTGCTGAACATCGTAGGCTGCATCCTTCCTATCTGAGCAAAAAAAGCCTCTTCACTCAATCGTCTTCCCATACACTCAAGGAAACAATCGTCAAGACGCTTAAATTCCTCTTCTGTCATCACATCCTTAATGGTCTTTCCATCAGATAGCATTGTCATATCTTCTGTCTTCTTCATAGACTCCATAGGAGAAAGTTCGCAGCACACCTGGTCAGCAGACATGAAAGCAGCGAATGCCCCTGGTATCTCATACATAAAACTACCGCCTATGGTATGCTCCGTACCCATTATATACGAATTTTTATGAAGTCCATTACCAGAGATTTTGTATAGAATCTGAGCCTGAGCCATCATGCCTACTACGAGCATGGATATCAAAATAAAAGTCTTTTTCATACCTTATTATATAATATAAGTTTTAGTCATTCATGTGCAAAGGTAGTAAAAATCCATTATCCACACAAAATAATGCCCATATATTTATTGTAGGAGCATAATTCACACTTATGAAGAGTTTTCCACATCTTGTGGATAAAATTAGTGTAAAACCCGTGGATAATCCGTTTATAACCATTTCATAAGTCCTTTGTTTTCCACAACGAAAACACCCCGTTTTTCCTTCCGTGGATTATCCACAGGTTATAAAATCCTTATCAAATAGTTATGCATATATTATTCCACTTAGCTTATCTGCTGATAATAAGACGATAATGTGTCTTTTCCACTTTTCCACCGACATATCATATTCATCATCATATTCTTTTTTCTTTATTCATATATAAAATAAAATCATTATGATGATAGTTGCGTGGAAAGCTTTGAGCGTGGAAAATTTTATTGTATGTTTGGAAGAATGCTATATTTTTTGTATTTTTGCAACGATAAATGATAAATACTAACCTTATTAAATATGAAAAAAGCAATACTATCATTGACGTTTGTTCTCGGAATGACAGGAGCACAGGCGCAGATTAAGACGCCTACTTCGTGGACAGCCGATAATGGCAACGGAACGTACACGAATCCTTTACTCTATGATGAATTCAGCGACCCGGATATCATCCGCGTTGGCGATGACTATTATCTCGCAGGAACAACGATGCATTGTGTGCCAGGTCTTGTTATCTTGCATTCAAAGGATCTCGTCAACTGGGAGAATGTCTCATACTGCTTTGATAGATTCGATTTTCCTGATGATGACTTCTCGCTAAAGAATGGCAAGGAGATTTATGGTCAGGGTATATGGGCACCTTGCATCCGCTATGCCAACGGACAGTTCTATCTCTATTCAAACATAAACGGCAAAGGATTGCAATGCTATACTTCGAAGGATATCAAGGGACCTTGGAAGCATCATAACATGCAGGGTAAGATTTATGACCTCAGCGTGCTCTTTGACGATGATGGAAAAATATATGCAATTCACGGATATGGAGAGGTGCATTGCACTGAGCTTAAGGCAGATATGAGTGGTCCTATAGAAGAGACTGACCGTATTATAATACCTAATGGAAATGCCGTAGGAGAGGGACATCACATGTATAAGATTGATGGTATGTACTATCTTATCAGCACCGACTATCGTCCTACAGGTCGCACTATCTGCTCTCGCTCTAAGAGCATCTGGGGACCATACGAGCAATGTACTATCTCGGCAGATGAAACCTTCGGCTATCACCCTGCACCACTCACCCAATGGAGAGGTCGCATAGTGCCTGACGGATCTAAGTTTGAGATAGGTCCTGAGGATAGGAATGCTGTTGCAGCAACGAATATCCATCAGGGTGGCATAGTGCAGACACAGAAGGGCGAATGGTATGCCCTTCTGATGCAGGATTTCCATTCGGTAGGAAGAACGGTTACCCTTGCTCCTATCACTTGGAAGGAAGGATGGCCTATGCTCGGTCTTGAGGGAAATCTTGGCAGGGCACCTCGCACATGGACAAAGCCTGAGATGCCTCGCAAACTTAATATAGACCCAGAGGAAGACCGTCTCTTTGCTCCTCATGCGGCATACGAGAGAAACGAAAACTTCAATGGTAAGGAACTTGGAAGAGTGTGGCAATGGAACCATAATCCAGACGATAAGATGTGGGCTTTGAAAAAAGGTAAACTGCTGCTTAAAACTATGCCTGCCGAACAACTGATGTGGGCACGCAACTCATTGACACAGCGCGCTATAGGTCCACGTAGTATATACACCGTGGAGGTATATTACGAAGGTATGAAGGACGGCGATGTGGCAGGATTGGGAAATATCAATGTGCCTTGCTCGTGGATAGGTTTGGTAAAGGAAAACGGATGTGTAAACATTCAGGCTTTTGAGCAGTTGAACAACGATACTACTAAGCTCTCCTTAAATATTAAACCTGGTAAGGGAGCGAGGGTGCTGCTGCGTCTTGTTGGCGATTTTGATAACAATGTATTGCACTATGAATACTCTCTTGATGGAGGAAATACCTTCAGTAAGCTTGGTGGAGATATGCCTCTCTCATATCAGTTGTGCACCTTCCAGGGTGTAAGAGTCTCGCTCTTTGCATTCAACAAAAACGGAAAGAATGGCGGAATGGCAGAGTTTGACAATTTCACCTGCGAAGAACTTGATGCAGACCGCTCAAAGAATATCCCTTACGGAAAGACTTTCCATATTATAAATCTTGCTACGGGAAGACCAATGCTTGCTATGCCTCATGGTATGCTTCATGATACAGAACCTCTTCGCGATGCTCCTGGTGGTGCGAAGGTGGTGAAGACTGCCAAGAAAGAAGAGTTGTTCCATATCGTGGATCGTGGTAATGGCAAGGTGCTTCTCCAATGCGAAGATGGCAGATACGTAATGGTTTCTGGCTTTGGCCTTGCCGGCGATGTTAAACTTACAAAGGATGTGTCTAAGGCTGAGGAATTTATGTGGCAAGACTATCTCAATAATCAGTTTATGCTTATGAGTACCCGCACTCATAAATACATAGGAAAAAGCCCTACTACAGGTTCACCTTATTCAATGGACTTCACAGGTTCAGATCCAGCAAGGATGAATGGAGCTGTGTTTGAATGGAAAGAATAAATGTTAAATATAGTAAATAATAATAATAAATAAGAATAATTTACTAAATTTGCAACGGAGGAAATATTGTATGTTCCTTCGTTGCATTTTTTATAATGCATCAATGCTTTGTTAACAAAATAAATTAATAATAAATTTACTAACTAAAAAATTAAAAATTATGAAGAAAATCTTAACTCTTCTTTCGGTGATGATGCTCTTCTTCGTTCTTGGTGCAAATGCGCAGGATCGTAAGACATGGGACTTCACTAAGGGTGTGAGCGATGAAACTCGTGCTCAGCTTGATGCTGACCCTGCTCAATGGACAAGGTCTGCTAACTCTGAAGGTGTTTCAACAGGTTGGGTTACTATCAGTGCTGTTGAAGGTGAACTTACCGCTGGCGGCAAAGTTATCAAGGAGTTTGCGGGACTTAACTTCAGTCAGTTTGCAGCAGGCAACGCTGTTAACTATCTCGTTACAAAGCTTCGTCTGCAGAAGAACTGCTCTTTCACTATCAATGGTTTGAAGGCTGGTCAGAAGATTGAGCTGAAGGCACAGTCGGCTAACGCAACTGCAGTTGACCGTGGTTTCGGTTTTGATAATGCAGCTATCATAGAGGGTCCAGAAGATGGTAAGGTGCTCGGTAGAGATGCTGAAGGTGCTCCAGAAGGTGGCGTAACACGCTTCCTCCTTACTGTTCAGGCTGATGGTGCTGTTCAGTTCAGCACAGGTGTGAATGGTGCTCCTGCATCTGGCGTAGAGATTCTCTCTATCATCATCGATGAGGGCGACAAGAACATCAAGAAGTGGGACTTCTCTGCTTGGTCAGAGGCTACACAGACTCAGGTATGCGGCGCTGAGGATTGGACAACAGCAGAAAGTGCTTCAAAGGACTATATCACAGGTAATGAGATCCGTTGGATAAACACTCCTACTCTCGACGCTAATAATGACCTTACTGCAGGTGGTGCTGCTATCGCTGAGATGATGGGTCTTCGTTATGAGGGACTTGCTCAGTATGGTATAGCTCTTGCTTTTGATTATGGCACAACACTTGATACAAATAAGTGGGGACCATACGCTGGAGGTAAGTATATTTGGGTTTGCAACGCTGCTGATAAGATTATCGTTCCAAACGTAAAGAGTGGTTCAACTCTTAAGCTCGGCGTTGAGTCTCATAAGCCAGGTGATGCTCGTGGCTTTAAGCTTACAGTAAATGGTAATGAAATTGCTGCTGCCCAGACAACAGATGCATATGCTGTTCTCGAATATGCTATCCCAGCAGGTGACGAGGAGTATGTTGATGTTGCTCTTGTAGCTACAAAGGGTTGTCACCTCTATTCTATCGAGGCTGAGGTGAAGGATGAGGCATTCGTTGATAAGAACCCTAAGCTAGGTTCTCCTAAGTTCAACATTGACGGCACTAAGAAGATGAAGCCAGAGAGTGAGTTTACAATCACATTCCCTGCTTCAGCAAATATTGCTCTTGATGAGGAACTCAAGGTTCTCATGGCTATCACCAAGGAAGGTGAGGAAGTAGAGGCTGGTCTTATGTCTGGTAACCTCAATGATGGTATCGTTACAGCTCTCAATGAGTGGGGCGTAGAGGAGCAGAACACAAAGTATGTTATCTCTATCTTCGGTTATGAGTGTGCTGGTATCATTGTAGGTTCTGTAGACGAGGAGAATCCAGGTGAGGCTATCAAGACTATTGAGTTTGAAACAGCAGGTAAGGGTATTGAAGAGGCTCGTAGCTGGGCATTCCATAATGATGATGACATGGCTGCTGCTCTCGCAACATCTGTTGACTCTGGTGCTGGTTATTGGGCTGCAAGTTCTAAGGGACGTTACTCTTATGCAAAGCCTGTAGTTCATTCAGAGCTCATGCTTGACGACGAGACAAAGTATCCTAATACAGAGGGTCTCTACTTCACTATGAATACTGCTAACGATATCCTCGTTGGTACTCCTGCTGGTAACAATGACAGACTCCAGCTTGGTGGTGGTGTTCCAACAATTACAATCCCTTCATGCTCTGCAGGTGACATTATCACCGTAAAGGCTCTTTGGTCAACAAAGAACTCTGGTGTTATCACTATCACAAATGGTACTTATGGTGAAGAGGGTGTAAATGTTATCAATCTTACTGATAAGTCTGTAGAATATGCAATCAAGGTTACTTCTGACGATGATGTAGCTCTCGCAAGTAAGAACGTAGTATATCAGGCTATATCTATTCTCCCTGCAAAGGACGTTAAGGAAGAGGTTACTATCTCTGTAGTAGCAAAGGCTGGTGATGAAGTTCTTGCAACTCTCCTCGAGCCAACAACTGTTAAGTCTGGTAGCGATCCATTGACAGGTGGTTATTCTTACTGGCTTAAGGGTTCTGACGATCTTCTTTACACAGCTGGTGCTAAGGGTAGCCCATTCGAATGGAACGTTGCTACTTCTAAGGATGTAGATTATGCTATCGAATATAAGAAGGCAACTGCTTATCCATGTCTTAAGAAGGTAGTTTACTGCTCTGAGGCTGAGAATATCGAAGGTGCTGTAGCTCACAATGAGGGTAACGCTCCTATCCGTGCTTCTAACAGAATGGTTGCTTATAATGAGGGTGACATTACTCTTTGCACTATCCCTGCTGGTACATATCGCATTGCTGCTTGTATCTGGGATATCACTAAGGGTGGTGGTGTAACAAACATCAACCTTACTGCAGGTGAAGAGAATCAGATAACTCTCGTTTCTAATGGTGACAACATGAGCTATACAGAGAGTGATACATTCACAGTAACAGCTGATACTCCTGTTATCTGGACAGGCACTACAGAGGCTGGTCACTGTCTCGATGCTATCGTTGTCTATGAGTATGACGAAACTCTCGGCATCAGCAACGCTGCAGTTTCTGCTTCTAAGTCGAATGTAGTAAAGGTTATCGAGAATGGTCAGTTCCTTATCAAGACTGCTAAGGGTACATTCTCTGCTACAGGTGCTCAGGTTAAGTAAAGAAAAAAACTAAATAAAATAAATAAGTCCCATGGGTGCCTGTGGGACTTATTTTTATGCTATTAATAAAAAAGAAAAGCGAGAGGGAATAAATCCTTCTCGCTTTTAGTACCCCGAGCCGAAATTTAAATTTTTCCTATGGTTACTTTCATAATCTTTCAAATTACGTGTAAGCAAGTGAGTTAATGGATTATAATAGGTAATATAAGCGCAATGGATATACATAGAAAGAAGAAATTGTTGCTCCAAATGTTGCTCCAAAAAAGATTTCCACCATTCAAACTAATATTTTTTATTTCTTAATAATATAATTTTTAAAAGAGTTCTTTGAAAAATTTTTATTATGAAAGAAAAAAATAATAAAAGCACAATAACATTTGGTTTTGTGCTTGGGTCAAAACCCAGAAAAAACGGGAAATATCCAGTAGTTATACGTGTTACACAAAACAGAGAGAGTTATAAGGTAAATACTCCTTTGGAGGTAAAAAAACAAGACTGGAACCAAAAGGCGAAAGACCATAAGCACTTTCGTTCAAGTTGTTTGGAAGCAAAGGTTAACAACGAAATGCTTCAGTCTATTTTAGAAGAGTATAGAAGAAAGTATTATGAACTTGAAATCCAAGGAGAAACAACCCCAGAAGCAATTTTACATGAGGTAGAAGAAAAGGAAAAATCATTTCTTAACTATGCCAAGAAGGTGGCAAAGGAAATTGCTGACGCTGGTCGTTATCGCGATTACAAAAAACATAATAGTTTTATTCGTAAACTGGAGGCATTTTTGAGGCAGAGAAATAGGAAAGACCTTTTGTTTTCAGAAATAAAACTTAGTTTACTTCGTGACTTCGATAATTTTCTTCGTACTTTGCCGAATGAACGAAATCCAGAACAGTGTCTCCATCAAAATACTATCGCTGGACTCTTTAAAATATTCAAGAGAGTTTTGAACAAAGCTATCAAGATAGATGGTTTAATGAAGGTTGATGATAATCCTTTCTTGAAAGAAAGTAAGTTTACAAAGGAGAAAAAAACGCTGAAAGAAGGACTTGATTCGGCAGAAATAGAATCGATAGAATCATTGCAGTTGAAAGAAGGGTCTCTCATTTGGCATACTCGTAATGCCTTTTTATTTTCTTATTACTGCCGTGGCATACGAAGTGCCGATCTGTTGGCACTAAGATGGAGCAATATCATCGACAATGGTCAACGTCTTCATTACATCATGAGTAAATCAAACAAGGAGATTACTAATGAACTGGTAGAGCAAGCAATAGATATTCTAGAACTATATAATAAGGATAAAAGGACTAGTATCGACTATATTTTTTCTTTTCTTGATGGAAACAAACCTTGGGCTAAATATACACGTCAAGAGGATATAGATAAGTTACCTACAAAAATAAAGGAGAAAATGTATCGTCATATCGATAGCGGAAGAAGTAAGATTAATAAAAACCTAAAAGAGATAGCTAAGCTGGCAAACATATCAAAACCCTTGAGTTCACACATTGCTAGACATTCTTTTGCTCAACTTTGTGTTAATGAAAAGGTTGATAGTTTCACTCTCCAGACTATGTTAGGTCACACAAAGCAAGAAACAACTCGAAAGTATTGTGGTGGATTTGACTCACGAAGTATTGACACTGAACTCAATAGAGTATTTGATAGACACCCGAAACAAGCAGATTGTGATTTGCATGAACTGGTACAGCAACTCAAAACACTTAGTCCAGAACTATTAGGAAGTGTTTTTGCACAAGTATATCAGAGATGAAATTTATAAAGTACAGAAAATGATAGTATTACATTTGTAATCAATCACTTTTTCTGTACTTTTTTTATTGAATAGATAATATATTTCAGTCTTTATGGATATAAATTATAAAATATAATATCATTATACAATGAATAAAGATTTATCAGTAGTTCCACAAAGTGCACAAATAATGCTTATGATTCCACAGTCCCAATGGGATGCACAAGTAGAAAGAATAGAAAGAATCGAGAAACTCATTCAAAATAAAAAGAATACTTGTGATGTGGAGTGGCTCAAAACAAATGATGTCACGAAAATGCTGGGAATTTCATCCCGAACTCTTCAATCTTGGCGAGACAAAAGAGCTATCCGTTTCAGTAAGATAGGGGAAGTCATACTCTATAAAAAAAGTGATATTGAAGAATTTATTGATGACCACATGATAAAAGAAAGATAAAGCTGAAAATAGAGGAAACACTTCAAAACTGTTAAACAAAATTAAATGTAATTTGAACTAAATATCTATATCATAAATAATTGTTATCTTTGCGGTGCGGATATATCGTGTAATCATTAATATGTTTTCGTGATTTGTCCGTGGACATATTAAAAGGCGTTTACTTAACGTCTTGTCTTTGGCGTTTCTGAATCTCGCAAATTCATCACAAGTCAAAGGCGAGGCAACGGTAGATGACCTCTGGGATGTGTTATACGCATCCCTTTTGCGGTATTGCTTCTGTTTATGTGTTAGCCCTCATTGGGTTAATGCCGTTTTGAGGTAATATTGTTTGAGGGTATCATATACATATCAAAGCGGAGGCTCTGCGTTGCTCGTTCTACTTGTGAGGGCAATGCGAGAGCCTAGAGACGCGGGACGAGTAATGAAGTAGTCTCCGCGCTTTTTTTGTGCCTATATCTTTCGGTGGGTTGGTGTAACTATTCATCTACTTAATGTCCATAGAACGTAATAATTTCATATTAACTTAATTTTAAAAACAACTATGAAGAAACTTTATTTGTTGGCAATGGCAGTAACTATCTCTGTCTTTGCATCGGCACAGACTCTGAATGTGCATTTCAAAAACGGAACTACCGTAAATTTCCCTAAATCTGTAGTCGACCACATTGACTTCTCCGAGAAGGCTCCAGACCCAACACTCACTGCTGGTGATGCTGTCGATATGGGATTATCAGTCATGTGGGCATCATGCAATGTAGGTGCGACTGCTCCAGAAGAAGGAGGTAATGCATACGCATGGGGAGAGACTACTAGCAAGTCAAATTGTTGGCAAAGTAATTATGCGTATTATGACCAGACAAAGAAGGAATACATTAGCATCGGAGGTGATATAGCTGGAACTGCCTATGATGCTGCGACTGTTAACATTGGTAATGGATGGAAGATGCCTACTAAAGAACAGATGAAAGAATTAGTAGACAAATGTACATGGACAAAAACAACATTGAATGAGAAAGCAGGTTGGTTGGTTACAGCTTCAAATGGTAATACTATCTTTATTAGAGATGATGGTAACTGGAGTTATTGGACCTCAACAGAATACGACAGTGGAAATGCGTATCAACTACATAACTACGAGGATGGTAGTAGACTCGTAAGTGGTCTTTTTTCTTCAAAATACTCAGGTTTAGCAATTCGTCCAGTTATCTCTTATGACGATTATTTAGGCATTGACCATTCTGGAGATGAAGAGGTGACATCAAAGGTAAGTGTCGCGTATGCTGGAGGCAGTATAATGTCAGTTGGAGGAACGATTAGAGGTGGTAGCCAACTTAATTTCAGATTTACGAATGGCAGTAATAAGGATGTTACACTAACTGGCATTTATCTTGTAAACGGAGAGACTGGCAGTGCTGGTAATAACGGATTGTCGGAGGACGTAACAATTGCAGCTGGTCAGTCTGTTACATACACCATTACAGTTGGTGCATTAGGCATCCAAAGTCCAATCGGACGTTTTACCTACACATACAATCATAAATCTTACACACTTGAGGCTCAATATCAATAAATCATGAGTATGAAGAATAGAAATACACATTTCCTATCAATGCTTATAATACTGTTGATAGGAACGACGACTGGCTTTGCGCAGTCGTTGCCGATTGGAGTCTTCTTCAATTCTGGAGAGACGTTGAAGTATGATTACTCAGACAATCCAATCATTACGTTTGATGACCATAATATTACTATCAAGGTAGGAAAATCTTCGAATGACTATCAAATTAGTAATGTGAAGAAGGTATCATTCATGACATATACGGAGAGTTTGAGCATTAACCCAAAGAACGTTAGAGTTCTTCTTGGAGAGACTACCAAGTTGGATGCTATATTCTCTCCAGAGGATGCCACTGACACTGACTTGGTCTGGACTTCAAGTGATGAAACCGTTGCTACAGTATCATCAACTGGTGAAGTAAAAGCTGTGGGTGTTGGTTCTGTGGAAATCACTGCTACACTTGCAGATAATAGCAGTATAAAAGCCACATGTTCAATTGAGGTATATACAGTAATTACAGAAAGTATTAATTTCTCTCTAGAAAACATTGAAGTAAACCTCGGCGAAACTACAAAACTAGATGTTATTTTCACTCCAGAAAATGCAGTAGATACAGAACTGATATGGGCATCAAGTGATGAAACCGTTGCTACCGTATCATCAACTGGTGAAGTGAAAGGCGTTGGCACTGGTACTGCACTGATAACAGCATCGCTTGCAAGCAACAACGATATTAAGGCTACTTGCTCAGTGGAAGTTTCGGAAAATGCGGAAGACAAAGTGGTAAACCCAGTAGCAGTAACCAGAGTGAGCACTGCAACTCCAGACGACATAATGTATGTTGAAAGTGCGACATCATGGGTAGTCAACCAAGGTGGGTTGAGTGATGGTAAGTTTGGCAAGTATGCAGGTCCTTATATGTTAGTAAAGTTTGACTTGTCAGATATTAAGAACTTCACCTTGACAAAGGCTGTTCTCAATTTTGACTCTGAATATACTGGCAGTGACAACAAAAATACCAATATGTGTGTAGCACTGATGGATGATACTTCATGGAACGCACAGACTGCTACATTCACCAATGTTGAGAAGGGTGCAAAGGACTTGTTTACTTCTTCGTGGACGGTAAAGGGAGTAATAACTCCAATGGAATACGACATAAAGGAGTTTATTGATGCAGATGAAGACAAGGTTTTAGCATTTGTTATTTACACTGGAACTGCGCGCGAACATGAAGTTTCAAATCTCCACCTTACCATCTCATATACGAGTAAGAAAGTGAAGGACATCGAATACGCAATCAATGCTGTTGATGGTGAAGGTAATGTAATAAAGGAACTTGAAAGTGGTGTTTGTAAGGAAACCGATAATAAGATATACTATTCTCCTTATGCTGTTGTAGATGAGGATGGTAAATGGTATGTTATTGGTAATGCAGACTATACTGATTATGCTCATCCAGTTGGTGATGGCGGAACCATTAATATCAAGTACATCTTGAATAATGATATAGTTTCGTTTGTCGACTTTAATAATGGTGAGAAGAGTCCTTACTGCTCTGGCGGTGCATATGGTTACGTGCCTGGTGCTTCGTCTTATACTGAAGGAGCTTCATTCGGAGATATTACTTCTGGTATCTACGTTGCAATAGTAAGGTTCATATCTGATGGTCATCGAGAACTACACATTCGTGATGCAAGTGATAATTCAAGTGAAAATACAATTGCAATGTTTGCTACATCCAGAAATACCTCATCTGGAGTATATGCAACAGACGAATTTACAATCACAAAGACTACCCCACTGATAGTTTCTGGCTACAATACAGACGATGGCAAAGTTAACCAATCCGCAACTATTGACTTTATCTATCTCGTGAAGACTGGAGAATATGAGGAGCCTACGGGTATACGTGATGTTAAATCTAGCATTGATGGTTACAATGTTTATAATATCAACGGACTTCGCATAGAGAAAAAACTAAAAGACCTACCTAAGGGTATATACATAGTCAATGGTCAGAAGGTGATAAAGAAGTAACAAACTTCTGAATTTAATTTCAATTGATATATATAACTGGTATGAATTACGTGTGTAAGACAAATACACACGGGTTCATACCAGTTATTTTTTACCGTTATACTTCATATGTTAATACAGAAAAGAGTGAATGTTAGAAACAATCTTCCAAGAATACCTAAACGAAAAACATGTCCAGATTATCTGGATCGAAGGTTTACAATGGTTTTGGAGGTAATCCTATGTTATTTTTCTCCGTTTTTAGAAATGTTTTTCTCCGTTTCTGAAATAAATACGAAAAAAAATAATGATGAGTAACAAATACGAATTGGCTATTCAGAATAAGGATGTGTCATCAGTCTTCGATATGTTTGCGACTGACTTAGAGAAATTCATTATTGAATGTAGGCGGATACGCACAGAGTTCAGACATTGTGACCACTCCGATTCAGAAATAGAGCGACATCTGAAAATGGAGTATTCACGAGCATGGTCCAGATTTACGCATAAAATCCCATTCCCTTATTATGATGAATATATTGGAGATGATGAAAAAATTAGGATGACAGAAATTCTTCCAAAAGGACGAAAAGTAAACGGATATGAGGATTATATATCAGACTTACTCAACAACATCGTTAGATATAATGCCTATATACTTTTACGCAATAACATCAATAATCGTGATATTATCTTATACGCTTCGCTTAAGACTATTGCAAAGAGTGTAGATTTATCGTCTATGATAATAACACCAAATAAAGTCATAAAAATTGTTGATAGCGTGATGGTAGATATTAAGAACGGTACGTTTAAACGACCTGTAGCAACATTATGGAACGGTACTCTATACGAGAATGAGAAACTGAATTCTTCAAGAAAGGTAGCTATTTATAGAGGTTCAAAGTTGATTGGATTCTTGGACACGTACATTGATGAATACCGAAAAATGAACAATGGAGAGTTACCAAGCAGAGACGAAGTTCGGAAATATTTGATTAAGCGTTGTGCGTCATCTGGAGACCCAAAGCTCTCCATCTTTAAGGATAAGATGAATGAAAAGACTTTGGCTAAACTTATTGAGAAAGGAGGATATCAAAACTTAGTCTCTTCAAAGCGTAAGAAGAATAATGAAATGAAACCACCTATTGAAATCTCAACTATTGAACCAAACAAAAAAATGACATTACTAGAAGTATATCAGTTCCTAAAAGAAGGATTGGGTTCACTTCAAAAAAATAACTAATCTAAAAATATGGAAGAACGAAAAATTGTAGGAGAAATCACCATTAATAGATTTTGCAAGTATAGCATCAATGGAATAGATATTGAGGCTTTACCTCATATATTGAAAGACATGAAATCACTGTTAAACTGTCTTGAATTCGAGTGTATGACTCAAGAAATGGCTGTAACAATTACAATCGAAGATACTGAAAAAAAGAATCCGTTTTATGATGCAGAGGACTGCTATCGTGGACGGTTCATATATGCCATTCGTATGCATAGTGACGACAGCACCGATGACGATGAAATATACGATATAGTTGACGATAATGAAAAAGATAGATAGAAAAAGATGTAAACTGATTGGGCGAATTAAGCAGTATCGTGACCGAATTCAGTGCGAGTACTACATTCCATGTTTCGAACGTATGATAGCCGATTATACATTCCATCACCTTAATAATCAGACGAGAGAACTCGCAAAATGCAAGAACGCAAAATGTATCGTTAACGACTACTATGTAGACAAACGTTACCTCGATGATGTGACTCCGATTCGCGATGAAGACATTGTTAAAATTATATGCTTCGAGAAGCAAAAAATGCAATAACCCTTATGCTCTAAATTAAATTATTCATCCCCACTTCCAACAAATGAAAGGAGGTGGGGATTTAGTTTATTAGATTTATTATGCGATTAGTAATAACCTTTCTTATATTGCATTTGCGAACTCCTTCTTCACCCTCTGAACAGTCGACAACCCAACACCGCATAGCTTAGCTGTATCACGGATTGTATACCCCTTGCGAAGGTAGATAAAGACATCCTTGTATTCCTTCTCCTTCGTCTCACGACTCTTGACCGACCCTTTTTTGCGACCAACCCGACCTCCATTCTCAATGTGTCTCTGGAGTCCAGAATTAAGACGATACTGGATGTTTGTACGTTCGATAGATGCGACTTCAGATAGAACTGTGATAAGAATTGAGGCAACTGGATTGATATTCCCATCTACTTGTAATGAGTGCACCCCAGTATTCTGGATATAGACTCCAACATTGGCATTATGCAAAATTTCTATGCTACGAAGAACTTGTAAGGTCGAACGACCGAGACGACTGAGTTCACTCACTAATAGTTCATCCACATTATTATTGACACAATAATCTAGGCATTCGCTCAACACAGCTCTTTCCTCTATCTTCTTCGCACCAGAAATGTGCTCTTCGAAGACTCTGACAACCTCAGTTTCATTTTTCTCTGCCCAGTCTTTCAAGTCTCGAATTTGCCTTTCAGTACTCTGCCTATCCCCCACACTACTCACCCTAGCATAAATCACTCCCTTCTTCTTTCTATCTGCCATTGCCGACCTATCTGAACTACCATTCAAACAATCCAAAGAGTTAATTGAATAGGATTTTGTTTCTGGATTAGTGACTTTTGTACTCATAAGATAATATTTTTTGAATATTTTGAACATATGCGATTTTCTGAATACAAAGTTAGTAAAAATAATTAATCCGCAACATGCTGAATGTCAGCATTTAACAAATGTTATGGGTTTGTATATAGAAGACACAGGTTTTAACTCTTCTGCGTTGGTCTATGAGGTTTCATGATGGTTTTACTATGGTTTATGTAGTTTCAAAAAAAAAGTTTCAAAATGGTGTGTAATTTTATAACCTACTATATTTCTTTTAGATTTTCTTTTTTATTCCCTCCTCCTTATATATGATTTTGATAGACCATTTTGAAACTTTTTTTCTTCCAGCGTAATAAAACTGAATTCATGTTTATATAATATATAAAGAATTTTTCCAAATGATTATGAAAATAGAAAAAAAAAATCAAATCAATTTAGGAGTTTCAACCAACCATAAAGTTGTAAAGAGTCATGGGGGTATTAGGTTCCAGACACGGTCACTGACAATCGACGAGATAGTAGATTTGATTAATGATAACTGCTTCTTTTGCTCTCCCATTAGTCTGAATTCCGAATATTCTGTCCAGAAGGCAAATAAATTCTGTGGAACCAGTCTTATTCCCTTCGACCTCGATAACACGAAGGATAAGATGGAAGATTTTCTTGCTAAGTTACCAGATGAACTTCAACCGACAATAGCATTTCAAACTAGACACAATAATGATGAAATAGGTCCATTCAAATTCAGATTATTTTACATCTTTGATGCTCCTTTTCCGACCAGAGAAGATTACTACAGTGCTCATGAAGCTATAAAAGATGAAATTATAAAATACACGAAAGACTTCGGTGATGACGAGTTTTCCTATGGTCTTAATCCAGAAGGTTGCACAAAGAGTGGAAACTGTTGCAAGCCTATCCGAACTAATGCAAGTGGAAATATCGTCTGCACCTATAACATCTTCAGTAAGGATGATTTCTATATACCTATTATATTCTCTGACCTAGACTATAATTATGATGATGGTTTAAATCGTGACCTATTCAGTTCTAAGTTGCTTGATTTGATTTTTAAGTACCACAAGTATGACACCTTATATGCCAATTTTAAGTTTCGTGACTTTTCTTATACAAGGTCTCAATTCCAAAATGGATTCTCATATATGAGGGGGAATCTCAACTATGCGGAATTCATCAGAAAGTTTGTCGTTGCCTACACCGATGAAGGAGAACGAAAATACTCTGTTGCTAAGTGGGGAGTTGGCGAGAAGAGACATAAAAAGCTGAGGATGGATGCAATGATTGCCCGATTCAATGACTATTCCGATAACGGAAAATGCACAATAACAGGAGATGAACTTTTTATGATTCTGTATGATGAATCCAGACGATATTTTGTAGTCCGTGATAATGAAAATAATGATGGAATCACTTGCATATTCTTACTCACCATTGCTTCTGAGATTATCCAGATGGAGGTTGAGGCCGTCATCAGTGAGGTTAGAAAATATCTTCAGAAGACAGACCAGAGGGGAGGACGGTCACTGATTCGAATTGACCGTAGGTACTGGTCAAGCATGTGTGGTTATAACGATTTTAATAAGAATGAGATTCGGAAAATTGTGAGGCATATTGCGAGGTTTTTGAAGTTGTTTTCTGCTTATGATACGTCTCTATCTATTTCTGGAAACAGTGAGAAGATGATGAAAATGCGCAAGACTGATAGCTCTTTCCCAGGATGCAGTATCTCATGCCTCAACCATTTTGTCGCAGACTGTAGGTTGGTCCATGACCACATCAATGGTAAATCCACAAGTACCGATAATGACATCTTCTCCGAGTTAAAGGGACCGATGCAAGTGAATGGTGACATGATTTCATTCGAGCATCGTCTGGCAGAACTGCATCTGAAATCAGAGTTAGATATATGTAAGTTGAATGATATTATTTCGAATACAAACATTGTGTGGAAGAAAGTTAAGAAGGGTGTCATACCAATGGTCAAAAACGGCAGACCACACAGTCAATGGCAAGACGAATTGAGTGTTGATGATGCAAAGATGCGTCTAAAGGACTTGATTAAGAAGGTAAATGATAAGCATCCAGAGGTGCCAAATAGTAGTATAAAAACGTGGAAATATCGTATGATGAAGAGATGAATTCATCACTTTAATTATAATAAGAAGAGTTAAATTATCAAGTAATATTGTTGCTGTCAGAATAATTTTTATTATCTTTGCATATGAATACTTACATAAGAGATAATAAGTTTTTTGAGCATTTCAAAATGCATTCTGAAATGGAAAATATTAGCTGAAAATGGAAATGTTGCTCCATGTGTTGCTCACAAGAAAAGAAAAAACCTCTGTAAGTGCAGACTTACAGAGGTTTAGCAAAATGCTTTAGTACCCCGAAATGATATTTTCTCGAACCAATTTATTGCAGATTTAGAAAAAATATGGGAACTTAAAAAATATATTCCTAACCCTAAAAAAATTGTATATTTTGTATAGAAAATAGGTATATTTTATAGTAGAAATGACACGTTCCCGTAGGTATGTTTAATTGATAAGTAATTTAAACATAGACAAAAGGTAGGTATCTTCAAACGCAGATACTTACTTTTTTTATATAGTAGGTTAAAAAACTGTTTTTTAATTATCCAGCACTATATTTTTTCTTAAAAAGAATTTACTAAACTTGATACTTTTAGTAAACTTACTAATATTTATATAAAAAAGATGAATATGAAAAGACAATTTAGACAACTTGACGATGCTACGAAGTTACGCATCAGTCAAAAGTTACGTGGTCGTTCTATGAGTGACAGCCACAAGGAGGCTATTAGCAATAGCATGAAGGCTTATTGGCAGACTATACCAAACAAGCCAACTGAAAATAATGAGAGTAAAAACAATTCTAAAAATGAAAAGAGTATGTAGGAGACCTATTCAAATTGACGCTTTACAAGTTTGTTTTTCAGTTGTAAAGCCTTATCATTGCGAACAACTCAAAGCCTTAGACATTGGCGATACTTATTCTCCTTATGAGTACATTCTTCAACGTGTAGAGGGCAGATATTATAACAATATATACAATATCATTGTTATAGATTCTGACGCTGAGGCTTACGAATTTGGGCAATTGAAGTTTAATTTAAGCAATGGTAACGAGGAAAGCAACGCACACATTGATGGTACGCGAAAAGTGTGGATAAGCATAAATAACGAAACATTGTATTCTGATAGATTATCGTTTTTTGACTATATAGCCTCAACCTTAGGCTTAGAATTACATAACATAACAAAATTAGATATATGTTTAGACACTCCTTTTAACGTGAGTAAGTCGGTATGGCGGTATATTAGAAACAAGAGCGTTACAACCATTCTAAACGGTAAGAGGATAATAGATAGAGACGAGGATAGACCTGAGATCAGTAGAATTTTGAGCGGTAGCCTCAATAAAGATAAGTATATGACGTTGAATGTAAAACAGCGTAATGCAATTAAAGATAAAACGAAAGGGATAACTATTATATCTTATGACAAAGAGGCTGAGATTCGCAATGTGTCGGGCAAAGAGTACATTCTACAGTATTACAATAACCCTAAGCATCTGTATAGAACTGAGGTTCATCTTAACAACGAAGATATAAGTCATTATCTTAGCACCCACAATATAGAATTGACTTATTGGTTATTCATTGATGAGGCTTTACTTGAAGATATGTTCTTTCATTTCATTGGTAGTGTTTTACGTTTTCAAGGGATAACATGGCAAGAGATTTTAGGCAGAGTATAGTATCCCGTAGGTATATAACAACCACCCTTACCAATAGGGTAATATTTTCTTAAATCCCTTGATATTCTTAATATTAAGTGTCAATTTAAAAATGTATTAATTTAATCTTTAAAATTGTGATTTGATACATTGTTTTTTGTATTAATGTAATATAAAAGGTTATATAAAGAGAAAAATAAAGAAAATAATTAATGTTTCTAAAATTATTATTGTAATATTAAATTTTATTATTACCTTTGTGCTTGCAATCGAATGATTGCAGACATATTAAGGAAAGTGTTTCTCTTTTTCCATCGCAATGAATCTGGACAATTCACTTAGATGTAGGAAACGTGAAAATGCTCTCCCTATGGTTTATTATATATGTTATTACTATATTTGACAGCCATAGGTGTGAGTCGTTTTACTTGTTCACATCTAAGGCAGTCCAGAGCCTATTGCGAGGATAAGTAGAAATAGGCTCACACTTCCTTTTTATGCCAATTAAATCTAATATTTAAAATTACTTTCAAGAGCCAAAAAGTAAAAACACAAAAAAAATGAAAAAGTATTTTTATTTACTTGTTCTTGCTATCTTTAGCACTGTTTGTTTTATTTCTTGTAGTAGTAGTGATGATGAAGACCAAGGTAATGGTGGTGGTAATTCAGGCTACTTGATTATTGATGAAACTAAGTGGACTCTTAATTCTTTTTATGGGGCTTCATATACTAGTAAGGAAAATTGGGCTTTAAACTTTAGTGCTCATTTAGATGAACAAGGAGGTGATAACAGATCTCGTAATTTGACTTTCGCCGTTGATGGTGTTTCACGTTGGACAAATCTGAAGGAAGGCGACATTAAAATCATTGATATTAATTTCCGTCCAATAAACGACATTTCTGTTATTAAACGCTACAGCGTCAAAGAAGGTAAGGTTAAAGTTGTTAATCTAACTTCAACTTCTACTACAATTTCATTTGATAATGTTGTCATAAATAATGGTAATACAACCCATAAAATTAATGGCACATTAGTTTATACAGATACAAATACAAAGTAAAGAGTCGCAAATCATTATTTTTTTAGATGTTATGGCTATAGTAAGATGTCCTGAATGTGATGGAAAAGTAAGTGATAATGCACATACTTGTCCTCATTGTGGTGTTTCTTTAGGTACTTGTTGTGAATGTGGAGGACTTCTAAAATTGTTTGAAGAAGAGTGTCCTCATTGTGGTGCGTCTTTAACATGGAATAATTCAGACAAAGATGCTGATGAAAATAAAAAAGAAGGAGGATGTTTAGAAAAAGTTTTTGGTTGTTTTTCACTTGTGATTATCTTTTTATTTATATTAGGTCTTATAGGTCATTGTGTCGGTTCTGACTCTGATAATAAAACAGACAAAACCGAACAAAAGGAGGCTAAAAAAACATCATTTCTTGATATTGGGGAAAAATCAACTTACATTGTAAATTTCGATAAAGATTTCATCTTAGCGCGGGGGGCAGAATTTACATTATATAAAGACAATTCAGGAAAAATAGATTGGATATCACCTGCACATGATATGCCTCCTTATAAAGGATGTGAATGGACAGAACGTGAATTTAAAAATCCGATGTCGCAAGGTGGGGATGGAAAACCAAGACCTGTGATATGTGTTATATGGGATGGTCAGATATATGCTATAGAAGAGAACAAAGATGTTTACTGGTCAACTGATGATACTTTTATAAAGGTAGGAACAGCAACAAAAAAGTAAAATTTGTTAAGCATAAGTTCAGTTATATATATTGTAAGGAACCTACAAAATGTAGGTTCCTTACTTTTTTATTATACTTTGCAGTTCTTCCATATTGTTGAACTGATGTATTTTTCCATGTATTTTGATAAAACCTTCTACAGCCTCATCGCTATTATCTGCAAAAAGAGATTTAATTGAAACACCGAGTGCAGAAGCAATCTTTTCTATCGTATCAAGCCGAGCGTTACCATTTACAGCGCGAGTAAGAGAGGCGGGATCTACCCCCATTTCAAAAGCAAGTTCTTTCATTTGTTTGCCTTGTTCTTTACAAAGCCTTTTGACGTTTTTCGATAATATCTTTTCCATTTTTCGTTTAATTTTATATGCAAATATATACATAATTGTTATAAAAAACAAATATTTGACTAATTATTAACTTTTTTAACAAAATATTTACTGAAATATTTGGATATAAAATTAACTTTTAGTATATTTGCAGTGTTAATTAATTAACATATAAAACAATTTAACGAGTAATAAAATAGAATATTAAGAATATATGAAAAAGGTAGTGATTTTTGCGAGAGTTTCAACATCTATTCAAGATTATGATCGCCAAGTGAATGAACTTACAGCCTTAGCCTCAACAAGAGATTGGAAGATAGAAGGTATATTCGCAGAAAAAATAAGTGGAGCGAAGAAAAACACTGATCGCATAGAGTTAAAGCGTATGATTGAGTCCGTTGAGGCTAATCACATTGACAAAGTTATAGTTACCGAGTTGAGCCGTTTAGGTCGTGATACCTTGCAAGTTCTTGAAGTAATAGAATTGCTTAATAGTAAAGGTATAAGCCTCTATATAGCCAACTATAGCATAGAAACCTTGACAGAAGAAGGAAAGGTGAATCCAATGAGTCAATTCCTCATTACCATACTCGCAGAAGTTGCACGCATGGAGCGCAAGACCATTAAGGAGCGCATGGATAGCGGTTACAGTAACTATCGTGCTAATGGTGGTAAGGTAGGACGCAAAGTAGGCTATAAGAAGAGCGAAAACGATATGTTAGAACAGTATGCTGAGGAGGTGAAGTATCTCAAAAAAGGACTTGCACTTCGCACCATATCTAAGTTAACAGGAACGTCTGTTAACACAATTAGCAAGTGCAAAAGGTTACTTTAAGACCTTTATCTTGCTCTGAAAATAAGCCACAGTGGTGGCATAGTAAAATAATAATTTTTAGTGATAACATTAAAAAAATGCGCTAATATTCTAAACAATGGAGAAAAAAAGTATTGTGCAGACGAGGTAAAGCGATTAAGAGATTACCTTTACCTCCTCGCAACAATAATAAATGAAAATAATAATCTAAATTTTAAGAAAAATGAATGTAATAGTTTATTGTAGAGTGTCGAGTGACGAGCAGACTTTAGGATCGTCACTACAAGTCCAAGAAGAGCGAATTTGCAGATATTGCGAGGCTAAGGACTATAATATAATTAAGGTATATAAGGAAGATGAAAGTGCAAAGACATTCGAGAAACGTCCCGAAATGATGCGCATCGTTGATTATATCAAGAAGAACAAGAGGAAGGTGCAGAAGTTACTCTTCCTCCGATGGGATAGATTTTCAAGAGACCTCACAAGTGCAATGCAATACATTCAATGGTTCCGTCAGCACGATGTTGAACCAAATGCAGTAGAGTGTATTATTGACTATGATAATGAAATGTGGTCACTTATGTTAGGTATGCAGATAGGACTTGCTCAGTCTGACAACATCAAGCGTTCAAAGGCTACACGTGACGGCATTCACGGAACACTAAAGCAAGGCAAATGTTCCAACAAAGCACCAAGAGGATATAAGAACGTACGCACCTCTAAGCACGATACTCACGTTGAGATTGATGAGGCTAAAGCAAAGGTCATTCGTAGGGTTTTTCAAGAAGTTGCAAAGGGAGTAGAAATGCCATCAAGAATTAGGAAAAGAATGTGTCCTTATATTCCTGATAGTTCTTTTTTTGATATGTTACGTAATGTTTTCTACATAGGTAAAATTAGAGTTCCTGCCTATAAGAGTGAGCCAGAGCAAATAGTAGATGGACAGCACGAATCTATTATTGATGAAGAAACATTCTACACAGTTCAAGACATTCTTGATGGTAAAAGAAAGAAGACTCCCAAGATGGGCAAAACTGCAAATCCAGATCTTTTTCTTCGCAAATTCTTGAAGTGCCCTACATGTGGTCATGCAATTACAGGATCAACGAGTAAAGGTAACGGAGGTAGTTATACTTATTACCATTGTTCCGATTCTTCCAAGCATATAAGGGTAAGAGCAAATGAGGTAAATGATAATTTTATACGTTATGTGTCACAATTAAAACCTCGTAAAGAAGTCTTAGAGTTATATAAAGAAATATTGATAGATATTCATAGTAAAAGTGAAAAAGAAAAAATGAAGGAAATAGAATTGCTCAATGAAGAATTAATGAAAATAAATGTAAAGCGAGCAAAAGTAGAAGATATGTATATAGAAGGAGATATTGATAAAGAAGATTATACTAATATTAAAAGTCGCTTAAAAATAGAAGTAGAGAAAATAAAGCAGAAAATAGAATTAATCAAGAATGTTGAATATTCAGATATTAAGAAAAAACTTCATTATTCTATAGAATTGTTAGATAATATTGGGGAATTTATAAAAAATGCTCCAGTTGCAATAAAGATAAAAGTGCTTGGTTCGATGTTTCCAAGTAAAATTATTTTTGATGGAAAAAATTATCGAACCAATGAATATAACAAGATACTTGATTTGATATATCACGAAACCAAGTATTTACGTGGTGAGGAGATACAAAAAAAGGAGGAAGATCAATCTTCCTCCGATTCAGTACCCCGAGCCGGGCTCGAACCGGCACATCGTGAGATATTGGTGTTTGAGACCAACGCGTCTACCAATTCCGCCATCGGGGCATTTATTGAGGGAATAATTAATAAATAATAATTAATAATCCATCAAAATTCGGTTGCAAAGGTACTATAAAATTATCAAAATACCAACTTTTATGCTGAAAATTTTGTTTTTTCATGAAAAAGCAGTATTTTTGCATGTACTTAGTAAATTGCTGTTGGGTAAAACCAAGCAGTAAATTGTAAATGGTAAATTGTAAATATAGTTATGTCTTTCACATCAACAAGTAATGAAGTTTTCCGTCGTGCCATAGTGGATTATCACGTGACCGATAATGTTGACACACCTATCAACAATCCTTTCCCTGAGGGCAATATCAATAATGTGCTTTATCATAAGTGCTGGATAGATACTGTTCAGTGGCATTTTGAGGATATTATCCGTGATCCGGAGATTGATCCTGTGGAGGCTCTGAAACTGAAGCGTCGTATTGATAAGTCTAACCAGGACCGTACGGATATGGTGGAGAATATCGATACTTATTTCCGTGAGCGTTATAAGGATGTGAAAGTATTGGATGATGCAACTATCAATACAGAGTCGCCTGCTTGGGCTATTGATCGTCTTTCTATCCTTGCCCTTAAGATTTATCACATGCAGGAACAGGTGGATCGTGAGGATGCTACTGAGGAACATAAGGCAAAGTGTCAGGCAAAGCTTAATGTGCTTCTTGAGCAGCAGGTGGATCTATCGAGTGCGATAGATCAGCTTCTTTCGGATATTATGGCAGGTCGTAAGTATATGAAGGTATATCGTCAGATGAAGATGTATAATGACGCAGACACTAACCCTATTCTTTACGGTCAGAAGAAATAATATACATTGAAAATACTATAAGAAAAACATTGCTTCCTAAGCATATACTCATAATACGTTTTTCTGCTATTGGTGACGTTGCTATGCTCGTACCAGTGGTATATTCTTTGGCGGTACAGTATCCTGATGTAAGGATAACTATACTGTCAAGACCTTTTGCTCGTCCTTTCTTTGAGAATATAGCTCCTAATATTAGTTTTATGTCTGCTGATCTCAAGACTGACTATAAAGGATTGAAAGGACTCAATGCTTTGTATCGTAGGCTTGTGGCAAAGAATTTTACACATGTAGCCGATATGCATGGTGTGCTTCGTTCTCATTATCTTCGTATGCGTTTCCTATTGGGACGATATAAGGTGGAGCATATTGATAAGCATAGAAAGGAAAAACGTCGTCTTATAGGAGCAGATAAGAAAAATTTCAAGCAATTGCCTACTTCGTTCAAGAATTATGCTGATGTACTTGAACGTCTTGGTTTCCATATTACTCCTGTATTCCGTAGTATTTATGGTGATGGAAAGGCAAGTCTTCGTAACCTTACGGTAGAAATAGGTGAGAAAAAAGCCTTTCATCAATGGATAGGCATAGCACCATTTGCAGCTCATAAAGGAAAGATATACCCTTTGGAGAAAATGGAGCAAGTGGTACAGATGCTCGTAAAGGCACATCCTAGTTGCAGGATATTCCTCTTTCATGGTCGCGGAAAAGAAGCGGAGCAGATGAAAGAATGGGAAGATAAATATCAGCAAGTGATGTCAGCTTCGAATGTGCTTGGTGGTATTGATAAGGAACTTGCCTTGATGTCAAATCTTGACGTTATGGTAAGTATGGATTCCGGTAATATGCATATAGCCTCATTGGTAGCCTGCCCTGTAGTAAGCATCTGGGGTGCTACTCATCGCTATGCTGGATTTATGGGATGGCAGCAGAGTGTAGAAAATGCTGTAGAGCTTAACATTCCTTGTCGTCCATGCTCTATCTATGGCAGTAAGCCATGCGTTTTCGGTGATTACCGTTGTCTTAATAATATTTCACCAGAGATGATAGTAGAAAAAATAAATGCAGTATTGAAGTAAAGGCTGCATTTATTTTTATTTACTTTTCATAATATACATCGATATTATTTCCATCTACAATCCAAAAAGCATCATAATGAAATTCCTTTGCTTTCTTGCTGGCTACATAACGGATTATTTTCTTTTTTGTAGCATAGGAGGAAGGTGCTATTATTGTGGTATCTTCTATTTCATTAGCTATAGTATAATCTGAATAATGATTTGCAGCGCGTCCCCAGCCGAATGCATCACTTGGAATAACATTTATTATAGAGTATTTTTCCTCACCATTATCAAAGTTGAGTATGAATACTCTCTGTGGTTTTGTCTTTGATTTGCGTATTACTTCATCTGCAAGGTTCTTACCTATTAATCCTGACTGATAAGCACCATACCAATGATGTATATCGGTTATGATAGCAGCAAGGAAAAACATAATAATGGCAGTTTTACGAATATGATTATTATCTGTATAGCATCTATCAATAATAAATGCAGCGAAAGGTAGTCCTGCGTATATATGCATGAATGAAACAAGAGTAAGAAGATGTGGTGCTGCTGCAAGGAAATAGACAACTATGAGCCCATAGAGCATTTTTTCCATACGCCTATTCCATATATCTTTGGCAAGTAGTAAAAGAAATGGAAGGCAGAGTAGTAGTGTAAAAAGTGCAAGAGGTATGCAGCGAATAGGACTATATACAATGGCTTCAAAATCTATAGGAATCCATGTGTAGGTAATATATTGTACTATATCTTTTGCGTGATCGTAAAGCGTAGCATTAAGATAATCTTCTTTGAAATTATCCTCTGCAGAAGTAAGCATTATTCTTGATATTCCATAGATAGCAACTATGAGAATCATAGGTATAAGATCCTTTATGTAAGGGCGTATGTTTTTGAATGATTTCTCCCTACTGTAGTAGATAATAGGAGGTATTATAGCATACATGATGCCATTCTCCTTGCAAAATGTGGCTATAATGACGCATAACATCCATTTCCACTTATATCCTTTTATATATAATAATAAAGATAAAAGTCCCCAACATGTAGCGTATGCTTGATTTACAGAGTCGATATCGAGTATGGTTCCAAGCATTGCGGGTGATAGGAAAAAGAAAGCCGTAGGTAGTATATGCTTATTGGTTATTTGATAGATAAGTATGGTGGATATAGTGTGTCCAAGTAGTATAAGAGTGTGATTAAGTGAAGGAAAAAGATGAAAGTTAAGTCCGAGTATGCTACCTATTAGAGCATCAAAAGGTCTCCAGTATCCGTTCCATGGTAGCATTCTATCTGCTGAGAATGGATTTCCAACGTAAGGTGTCGTAAGGTATGTCCAATCGTCAAAGGTAGGTAGGATGAGGGTGAGAAAATAGAGTATGATAGGTAAGAATATAAAGAATGATATTATGATAGTTTTCTTTTGCATAAGTTACAGAGAGTTGTGAGTGAGATAATGATGATAAGTGAAATACTTATACCTGCTATAGTGAAAAGTATAACTTCCATTAATGATGATGCTTTACTTCCAAGAGTGTATATTGGATACGAAGTATGGAATATGATGTTGAGCAAAGCTGTGAACAAGTTTATGGAAATTAAATGTAATACCATTATGTGATAACTATTCTTTCCTATATAAGCTATGAACCTTCCTATCAGTGTATGTTCTATGTGCTTTGAAAGAAAAGAAAGAATATAAAGGGCAGAAAATCCGCAAATGGTTATTTGTAGTATATCGTGATAGGAATTGGTAATGAGTGCCATGTGTTGGCTGAAGGAACAAATCCCAAAGAGAATAAGCAAGGAAAGAAGAACTATATAAAAATTGGTGAAGTCGATGTGAAGAATATTTCGTATACAATATCCCACATATATAAGCCACGCTGCACTTAATACATTATTGCATCTTGGGATAGTAATGTCAAGTGTGTTTGTAAAGAATAGTGAAATGGTACAAAGTGAAGAGAGGATAAGTGCCATTATTATGTGCCATTCCTTTATGTTGCTTTTGGTAAACTTATCAATAGCGAATGCAAGGAGGGCTATTATGATGAATGCCATGAACATGACGTATATGAACCATAGTGGTGCGAGATATGGTTCTCTACCCATGAAGAATACTGATAATAAAATATTCTTTATAAGGTATGTGAAGGTAAAGAGAGTCATTTGTTTCCCACCATATTCAACAGTAGTACTTAGTAAACCTATTTTTATAAATATGTTGTGTAGGCAAAGAAATATAAAATAGTAGTATATGAGTTTCTTGTATATAGTATGGAACTTACGAATAAGGAATCTTTTTGTATCTGTAAGTTTATCTGGTGTAAGAAAGAAACCACCTATAAGAAAGAATACAGGCATATCCCATGAATCGCCTATGAAATTCTTTATCTGGTAGTAGTAAGTTTCGTTGTATCCGGAATAGTTCACATGAAGAAACACCACCATTGTAATAGTGATGCCCTTGACAATGTTTATCCATTGCAACTGTTTGCTCATATTATCTTACTATTGCTATCTTTGTTGCTACTCCTTCTTTACCGTCTGCTGTGGATATACAGACCATGTAAATGCCTGAAGCAACTCGCTTGCCATTACGATCAAGTCCGTTCCATACGTAAGAACCGCCATTAGAGCGTCCCTGAGCGACTAATTGTCCACTTGTGGTGGTAATCTTTATATCAGCATTGAAAGTGAGTCCTGTGACGGTTATAGGACCTGTATAGTCAGGTGTTACAGGATTAGGGTATGCGTAGATATTATCTTCGTTGAGATTATCATAGGCCTGAGTGGCATCTGAATGGTAGGAGCAGAGTCCTTTATCTGTTCCTATATACACATCACCCTTGATAGGATCAGCTTCCATTGCTATCACATAATCAGAGAGGAGCATGCTTGATGTGGATGTGAAATGATTTGTTTGCGTAATATTATCACTATCTATTACATAGATGCCATTACCGTTTGTACCAAACCATTTTCTATTTGCTCCATCCACCATGATACAATTTATGTCAACTCCAGCAAGGAGATAGTCGGCAAAGTTTGTTCCATCATTGCGTGGAACCTTTATCTGCTGCCAAATAACTTCATCGCTGCTGGGGATATTTTTATTTTCAAGCATTAGGGGACCTACGTTTGTACCAATCCACAAATTGCCTTCCATATCTTCTGTAACACATCTTACGTATATTGGCTTCACATCGCTGTTATCTTCATTATAGAAAGTACTGTAACAATAACTCTTTTCTGTCTTTGGGTCATATCCGCAGAGAGCTGGCTTCCACCAATGATCATTAACCCACCAGATGATACCTCTGCTGTCAACGATCATATTCTTTACGTCTGCAAGGGATATGTTGTTATATATCCATCTGCTGTCATTATGTATAGTCCATTTCTTATCCTTGTTCATAGAGAGCATGGTGACATTATCTGTAGCTTGAGAGATGGCAACCCATAATGTACCGTCAGGGGTGTATTTCATTGCGGAAGGAAGAACATAGTAACTATTACCTTTTATAGCTGAAGTCATAGGTGTATTGGTATCGGTATAGAAAGTTACGAAGTTGCCATCAAGGAATTCATAAATACCTCCATGTCCACTTGCCATTATGTGGTTTTCGTTGAGAGGATCCACCTCAACATTAGTGAAATCAACGTAATTTATACCTGTCTTATCGCTTATTATGTTATTATCATTATCAATGAAAGTCCATTCATCCTTCTCAATATTGTATATTTGAGGACAATCAGGTATTTTGTTATCCCAGTTTTGGTTCTCTGCAGTAATGAGTTTTCCTTTCCTGTATATTATTCTTCCGAAGAGATTGTAGCGAGGTCCATCGGGATGTAATGATGAGATACTATTCAAAAGTTTTTCGCTAATAGTTTCTTTTTTGAACATATCAGACGTATTTCCCTCATATTTTTTCCATGTGTTCTTATCAAGGAGATTATCTTTCAACGAAGCCTTCATGACTACGTTTTTATCCGTCTTCGCATAGATATAGCTGTCATCAACGTATGTCTGCTGTATATTTTCAGAAAGATTATATGTGTCGCTTATTTCTGCCTTTTTAACATCAACCTTAACGATGCCGAAGCCCATAGATATATAGGCAAACTGATTTTTCATAAAGAGATGGTTAATGGTCTTGCTGAGTGTTGTCTCTTTTATTGATAAATCAGGAATGTTCTTTACGCTTCCATCTATAGTCATAAGGTCGATATTGGAATTGTCGTATATGAGCATCAAAAATTTTGCTGCACTGTTCCATCCCATAGTCTTTATTCCAGTATCAGTCAGGCCTGTGATTCGATTGTAGGTCTGTACACTTCCCTCTTGTTTGTTAATGCTATAGAGATTGCCAGACGAAAGTACAAAGATGCACTTACTATTGATGGAATCAATTTCACTTATACCATTATATGCAGGATAGTACCTCCATGATTCTGCGTTGTCAGCAGATATGTTTATAGCATACAAGAGTAATAAAAATATAATATGTAGTGTTCTCTTTCTCATAATAATTTAAGAGGGCTGAATGTAATAATGCGAAAAAGGTGAATATAATATAATAACGCGAAAAAGGTTAAAATATTGCTCCCCTACTCCATCACTCCTACAATGATGGAATTAAGAAGTAAATCTTCTACTTTCATGAAGCATAATCCTTTATAACCCCATTCCTTTCCCCATGAATTCTTACAAATGAAATGTGTTTTGTTATTCCTATCCTTCTTAATACCTATGATGGCCATAGCATGATCGTCGCTTATATCAAAGCGTTCAAAGGCTTTTTGACGAAGGGATTGTAAGGTAGTGAAATCGTTTATAGACAATTTATTTAATGAAAGATTATTATCCTTTGATGGCATCTTTCCTTCCCAGAATACTGGATGACGATGTTCAAGCGCATTTATAACGCTGCGGTAGAGTGAATCTATCGGCACGTTCATGATTCTATGATGACGATGATTGTCAGGTAATTCTATATCGAAAGACTCATAGAAAGGATGATGAGTATAGCTTGTCAACCATTGCATATTAGTCCCGGCAAGCAGGCTTTCACCAAATTGTTTAGGTGTATAGTGCATCCCATAGAGGTAAAAACCTTGTTCAAGATTGTGAGGAACGCGAGGCAATGCAGTACTTACATCATTATGAAGCGAAGAAAGCCCTTTTCGGGCGTTTACAGCTGTTTTCACCTTTAATGTGATGTTTCTCTCAATCATATTACTGTTGAGGTCGTCAGAGGCGTGAAAAAAGGAATATGGCACCATTCCATATTCTTTTATTAGTCGTTCAGCATCAGGTCCTATGCCTCGTGCACTAACTTTTCTCTTTCCTTTTGTGAGATATTGGGATTCTGCTTGCTCGTGCATAAGGCTATTTACCAGCCATAGTGGAGAGAGATTTAGCGAGTCGCCATAATGTTCTATGCGTTCTGTTTCTATACATGCAAGATATGCATATATCCAGCAGGCTTGCAGATGACGTTGGTCCTTGATGGGAGTGATCCTCATAAGAGTAGCCCCTCTCTCCAACCCTCCATGCGAGTGGGAGGGAATATATACACTTGAAGGCGATAGGGATTCGCTTTTTGAGGTGCGTTGGCATGATACCAATGAAATTATAATGAGTAATATATACAAATATTTATTCATTGTTTTAAAACTCTTCAAATTTTACCTTACCATTTCCAATAGTTCCTTACCTGTCAGTTTAGAACTTAAGTCAGTTCCTTCGAGGATATTCTCTGCGAGATTGCGCTTTGACTCATGAAGACGACGTATTTTCTCCTCTATAGTATTTGCAGCGAGGAAATGATATACGGTGACAGCATTATGTTGTCCTATACGATAGGCACGGTCAGTTGCCTGCTGTTCGATGGCAGGATTCCACCAAGGGTCGAGATGGAAGACATAGTTAGCTCGAGTGAGGTTGAGTCCAAGACCACCTGCCTTCAAGGAAATGAGGAATACAGGGCACTCGCCACGCTGGAACTGCTCCACCAGCGACTGCCTTTCCTTTACAGATACTGATCCGTCAATATAGAGATAAGGTATCTTTGCTTTCTTCAATGCCTTCTGGATGATGGCAAGAAATGAGGTAAACTGACTGAAGACAAGAGCAGCATCTCCACTTTCAACGATAGGTTCAAGGGCTTCAATCAAGGCTTCTGCCTTTGATGTCTTTCCCTTCCATGTTTTTTCGATTAGTTGTGCAGAGCAAGCTGCCTGACGAAGTCGTGTTATCTCAGCAAGAGTATTTATAGATACCTTTTCGCTATCCTCTGCCTCAAGCATGTCCTCTGCTTTTTTGCGGATAACTTCATATACGGCAAGTTCCTCTTGTGAGAGTTCTACATTCTGGTATATCTCGGTTTTCTCAGGGAGTTCATTAAGAACCTTCTCCTTTGTTCTGCGAAGCATAAAAGGATGAACCATACGATCCAGTTCCTTCTGGCGATCCTTATCCTTGCCTACCTCGATAGGAGTGATGAAACGGCGACCGAAGTCTTCGTATGAACCTAATAGTCCTGGGTTGACAAATTGGAATAGATTCCATAATTCGCCAAGATGATTCTGTACAGGAGTACCTGTCAGCATAATGCGATACTGCGACTTAAGCTGCATAGCCACACCGCTCGTCTTTGCTCCGCGATTCTTTATCACATGGGCTTCATCGAGACATACAGTAGTCCATTGCTTTTGAGTTATTTCATTCTTTACTGATAAAAGAAGTCCGTAAGTAGAAATAACAACGTCACCTGCTTTTGCATCTGCAATACATGTGGATCTATTGGTGGCAAAGTTGAGTATCTTTACGTTTAGAGAAGGAGCGAACTTCTCAAATTCTGTTTTCCAGTTTGGGGCTACCGAAGCGGGTGCAATGACGAGAGCAGGACCTTCTTCTGCCTTAAAGAGTAAATAAGAAATGGTTTGTATGGTTTTTCCTAATCCCATATCATCAGCGAGAAGCGCTCCTGCACCCCAGGAGTTAAGTCGCGATATCCATTGGAACCCCTCTATTTGGTAGTGACGGAGTGTGGCGTTGAGTTGCTTTGGCACTTCTGGTTTGTATTCGCTGGAGTCGAGAATACGCTGTCGTATTTCCTTCAATTCAGGATCCACCTCAAGATGTAGTTCACCATTAATAATGCTGCTATCAAGCAGGGCAGCAGAGAATGGTGACATCTGAAGTTTGTTGCGTGAACGTGAAGCAATGGAATCGAGGGAGAAAAGTTGCTTTCGCAGACGATCAGAGAGTGCTACATACTCTCCTTCTGAAAGACGTATGAAGCGTCCTTTGCTTTTTCCTACGAGATCCATAAGCTGACTTATGGACATCTGTGTGTTCTCATCTAACTGCACAGTACCCTCCATCTCAAACCAGCCATTCTTGTTTTTCTTCAAAGTTGCTGACCATTGAGATGCTGTATAGCGGTTGCGAATATTTAGTTTCTGTCCTTCAGGCCACTCTACGATATATTCTTCATTATGTTCACGCACGAAGTCGAGCAAAGGAAGGAGCTCATAGGCATCCATAAGGAATGTTTTTTCAGGAGGCAGTCCCTCCCCTACTCCTTCGCATAGATTTGTGTATAGTTCCTTTTCTCTTTCAAGATTACGTTCTACACATACACGATGGTCGCCCTGTATGTCGATAATCACACTACTACCTTCGCCTGGAACACATTGTTTATTGCCCTCTGCGAGTGTTCTGCAGAAGATACTCACCATGTATGCTTCCTTACCCTGAGGACGCATCTGTATGGTGATATTAGATGTTCCCTTTACTGTTTCCAGGGTAGTGCCACCCTCTATCAACTGAGTGTGTATCTCCACCTTTCCTCTTAAACTCTCAAGGAAGGTTTTTAGTAATGGCTCCGCGTCTATAGGGAAATGTCCTAGTTCGAGAAGTTGATTGAAGTAAGGTCGCAACTCATCATTCATCCTGAGAAAATGCAGTTCAGATGCCGAGCGTGAAATAATGATTATATCCTCATCAACATCGGCAAGGGAAATGTTACTCTTTACTATGAAACCCGCTTCCGTGCGATCAATCATGAGATAAGGCATTTCCTCAACTATCTTTACCAACGTATAAGGAGCGAAGTTTCCCACATAGAGTCTCTCATCTCCTTTCATTTCGTCAATAACATCCTCTAGTCTCACATAATATGAACCATATTGATTACGACAGCGGTTTCGTATCTTAATGTCAGATGGTGTGAGATATTTCTCTTGCATGTTGAGGAAAGTAGCCATGCTGATAGCTTTTCCTGCGCTCCAGGAACCATTCTTCAGCCTTGTCTGCTGACGGATCTCGCAGCCATTATCCTCTATATTCTTCAAAAGAAATGCTATACGTTCCGTGCGTTCTATGTTCTTGTTTGTGCCTTTAGATTGGTTCATAAGACTTTCAAGAACGAATTCCCAATGCTGCTTTACGTATATAGAAGATAATTGTGGTTTTTTATAAATACCTTCCAGTCTCATAAAATCTTCCTCCTGCATAGGGGAATATTTATGTGATTCATATTTTAGCAGCATCCATTCTGGGGCATATTTATCGTAAGCCTCTTCAGTGAGTATATCATTACGTCCGCAAAAACGAATTATAAGTAGTAAAATCTGGCGAGTGAGAAATTGTGCGCTGGTGAAGATAAGGCGTATGTCGGAGGCATATCCTTTTTGATTTGTCAAAACAGCTGCAAGAGAATATGCAGACTTCACGGCCTCTAAGGTGGTATTGCGCTTCAACATACCCCTAATGACAGTCATACTCTCAGCATCATTCAGGTGATGAGCACATACAATCCAAAGGAAGTTTATTATTCCATCGTTGAAAATACCTCGGTGTGAAGCGTCGCTTATACGTGCATTATGTAGAGACAATGCCTTACGGAACATCTTCATGGAGTCTTCATACTTGCTTTCATAGAGTAGTATAACAGCCTTTAATATATATCCATATTCAGATTGAAGGATATTATAGCGTGGCATAATACCTTTTGCTATGAAAGCATAGAGTTGAAGGTAGTTTACAGTTGTGTCACGACGCACATCAAGGGTGTATTCCCTGCTGTTAGCAAGAATCAGAAGGGACTCTATATTTATGTTATCACCAGAGTAGAAGCATCGTCCCACAGCCTTTGTTATAAGTTCGGTGAATGCCACTTCCGACATCTGAGAAAAGAAAAGCATAAAGCGGTCATCGTTAATGACAGGCAAAATGTAGTCAAGGTCATTAACGAAGATGTTCTGTGCAGATGTACCGTCTTGAAAATATCCTTTTACGTAATCGATAATGGATATCTGTAGTTGTGTGGAAGTGTGGGCATTATTTTTGAAAATATTCCTGATAATGCCAAGAATCTCATTTCCTTCCTTCTCGTGAAAGAGCCAGATGATTGTAGGGATCATCACTTCCGGACTTATGACATAGGTGATGTCATTGTAGTGGAAATTAAATCCCTTACGGCGAATGACATTTTTATTGTATAGTTTAAGGTGAACATTATTAGTATCAAAGAAGGAATACTCCTTCATAAGATGATTATCCACCTCGAAGTGTGGTATATTAGTGGTATCTATTAGGGCATAATAAGATAACATCAACGCTTCCGAAAAGCTGAAAGTGCCAAAAGGAAGGGTTATATCGCCCTTCCTTTCCTTGTTTTTATTGAAAAAATCTTTTATGCCCATTATTTTCTTTTATTTCATGCTGAATGCTAAAGCGTATGCCTTTATCTGCTTCACCATAGCGAGAAGTCCATTACTTCTCGTAGGAGAAAGATGATCCTTCAAACCTATTTGTTCGATGAAATAAAGGTCTGCATCAAGGATTTCCTGTGCTGTATGACCACTTATAACGCGGATGAGCAAAGCTATAATACCTTTTACTATAAGAGCATCACTTTCTGCTGTGAAGATAAGATTGCCATCATTATTGCTGTCACATTGAAGCCATACTCGACTCTGGCAACCATCAATAAGGTTTTGCTCGGTCTTATATTTTTCATCAAGAGGTTCCTGCTCATTTCCAAGATCGATAAGCAACTGATATTTATCCATCCAATCATCAAAGGCAGAAAATTCCTCTATCACTTCGTCTTGTAGTTCGTTTATTGTCATAGTTATTTTTGTTTTCTAGTAATTCTAGTATTCCTAGTTTATCTAACTACCTAGTTTTTTTCTAGTATAAATAGTTTATCGCTTGGTCTTACCTTATCAGGCACAGGAATGCTTATTCTCCATCCTTTCTTAGCCTTCTCCACAGGTTTGAGATTAAAGCGTATCTCTGTGCAATCAAGATACATCGCACCAGTTGTAGGTCCTGTGATAAGGAGTTTATCTCCCACACTAATCTCATGAGCCTCCACCTGGAACTCCGCAACGCCTATCTTTGAGAAGTATTTGATAGTCTTTGCTGCATAGACTTTCTTCTCCGTAGCCTTGCTACCATAAGAATCGTTCCATTCGCCAAGTTTCTGTCCCTGATAATATCCATCCCAGAAACCACGATTGAAGACACGGCTGAGGCGTTCGTCCCATACGTCCTTTGCTGCTTCTGTGAATTCAAGAGCTTCTGGGTTTTCTAGTTTTCCTAGATTTTCTAGTTTTTCTAGTTTTTCTAGATTTTCTATATTCTCTATTTTTTTATCATGAAGCACAGCAGAGATAGCTTCCTTATAGCAACGCACCACAGTATCTACATATTCAGGACCTCTTGCTCTACCCTCAATCTTAAAGACTCTCACGCCTGCATCCATCATCTTATCGATAAAGCGAATGGTCTTCAGGTCCTTTGGAGACATGATGTATTTATTGTCAATGAGGAGTTCATTTCCTGTCTCTACGTCTGTAGCATTATAGACAACGCTGCTCTCGTATTCATCAACCTTATAACCTCTGCGGCAAATTTGTACACACTCGCCACGGTTAGCGCTGCGATTAGCATTGTGGAGCGAGAGATAGCACTTACCAGAAATAGCCATACAGAGGGCTCCATGACAGAACATCTCTATGCGGATAGGATTTCCAGAAGGACCACAGATGCCTTCTTTTACGGCCTGTTCGTGGATAGCCTTCACCTGCTCCATACGAAGTTCGCGTGCCAATACCACTACATCAGCAAACTGCGAATAGAAGCGAAGTGCTTCGATATTAGATATATTGAGTTGTGTAGAAAGATGTACCTCCTGACCCACTTGTCTGCAGTACATCATTACGGCCACATCACTTGCGATAACGGCTGAGATACCTGCTTCTTTTGCTGCGTCAATAATCTCATGCATCGTAGGGATATCCTCGCCATAGATAATGGTATTTACGGTGAGGTAGGTCTTTACAGGATGTGCCTCACCGTTTATCTCATGCTTGGAGCATATCTCTGCTATCTCGCGAAGGTCATCAATAGTGAACGTACTTGCTGAATGAGCACGCATATTGAGTTTCTCAATACCGAAGTAGATGCTGTCTGCTCCGGCATTGAGTGCAGCTGCCAATGACTCACGTGAGCCAACAGGAGCCATTACTTCATAGAGTTCATCGTTGTTATAAGACATTTTTAACGCCTTGTTTCTTAAAAATAAAAGCTACTTATATTTCCCAGATAGCTCCATCAGGAGTATCCTTGACAACTATTCCAGCGGCATTCAGTTCGTCGCGGATAGCATCACAAGTAGCCCAATCCTTCTCTGCACGAGCCTTTGCACGCATCTCAAGAACCATTTTCATCACACTATCAAGTGCTTTATCCTTTTCGCTGCTTCCTGCTCCAGCTGTTGCGTTTGTAAGACCAAGGATATCCTCAATCCATTTATGCATAACTTCGCTGAGAGTCTTCAGGTCATCAGCGCTGATCTTTGCTTTACGATCAACGAGGAGATTTACCTGGTGGCATGCTTCAAACAACTGACTGATAACAATAGGTGTCTGGAGATCGTCGTTCATAGCATCAGCGAGTTTATCTTCAAGCTCGGAAACAAACTTTCCTATCTCTGGTTGCGAACCCTTTGCAGGCTGAATACGCTTCAAGTCCTTCAATCCCTGCATCAGACGAGCAAATCCCTTTTCTGCAGCCTCCAAAGCTTCGCTTGAGAAATCCACTGTGCCACGATAGTGAGCAGAGAGAATGAAGAAGCGGATTGTCATAGGAGCAAATGCCTTTGTGAGCAAAGGATGATCACCTGTGAAGAACTGATCGAGGGTTATGAAGTTGTTATATGACTTACCCATCTTTTGTCCGTTGATGGTAATCATGTTATTATGCATCCAATAGCGAACAGCCTGATGTCCCATAGATGCTACAGCCTGTGCTATCTCACACTCATGGTGTGGGAAAACGAGGTCCATGCCGCCACCATGGATATCAAACTCATCACCGAGATACTTGCGTCCCATAGCAGTACATTCACAATGCCATCCTGGGAAGCCATCACTCCATGGTGAAGGCCAACGCATGATATGTTCTGGCTGTGCCTTCTTCCAAAGGGCGAAGTCTGCCTGATTGCGCTTCTCCCCTACCCCGGCAAGAGTGTCGCGGCTCGCATCCTTTATGTTCTCAAGTGTTCTTCCACTCAGGATACCATACTTATGATCCTTATTATACTTCTCGATATCGAAATAGACAGAGCCATTCGATTCGTAAGCATAGCCATTGTCGAGTATTTCTTTTACGAGCTGTTGCTGCTCGATGATGTGTCCTGTAGCATGTGGCTCGATGCTTGGAGGAAGCACGTTAAGTTTCTCCATAGCGGAGTTGAAGCGACGTGTGTAATACTGTGCTATCTCCATTGGTTCCAACTGCTCAAGACGAGCCTTCTTTGCAATCTTGTCCTCACCCTCATCAGCGTCATGCTCAAGATGACCTACGTCGGTTATATTGCGTACATAGCGCACCTTATAGCCAAGATGCTGAAGGTAACGGAATAGAATATCGAAAGTGATAGCAGGGCGAGCATGGCCTAAATGTGCATCGCCATATACTGTAGGACCGCATACGTACATTCCTACATGACCAGGATTTATAGACTTAAACGCTTCTTTCTTACGAGTAAGCGTATTGTATATTAGAAGAGTCTTTTCCATATATTTATCTTTTTGTTATTATCCTTTTTTAGAGATTCTATGAATGTGCAAAGGTAGTCATTTTTTCTGAAAAGGACAAAGAAAAGTGTTAAAAATAAATTTCTCTGCAACCTTTATGTGATCGTGATGCTTTCGAATATAGTCTATAGACTGTTGCTTCAGCTGTGGTATGCGTTCAGGATGTAGGACAAGTTGTTCCAACTCGTGATAGCAACTTTCATAGTTAGGTTGTACGTTGATAATAGGGCGAAGATTATCTTCTCCTAAAATATCATAGTTTTCCTCTTCTCCACCTCCTATAACGATTATTCCTTTAGACATAGCCAATAAGGCATTCATGGCAGGAGTGTAGGCATATAGTTGATCAAGTATGCAATCGCTGCCATTCATCATTTTCTGATACTCATCAAATGGTATTCCTTCCGCAATTCTGACATCTACGAGGTTAGGATATTTTGCTTTTATATCCAATGCAGCACGTAGCATAATATCAGTACCTTTATATACAGAACGCTTTTTTGAAATGCCTACAAATATACGCAAAGGTCTGTCTTTTGTGATACTTTCATTATCATTCGTTTTTATTTCTCTGTCTTCCTCAGGCATCTTTATTGGGAAAGGTATAAAGAAAGTCTTGTCTTTAAGAGTTGGAACTGCCTGATAAGTGGCTATATATTCATATAATCCTGCATTGATAGCATCACAATCGTGAGCTATTATTTCATTGAGGTGCTGTTTTGGTGTTCCTATCCAGTCCTGGCGTTCACGTTCTGCTGCATCATCATGTCGGAGATCCTTGCCAAAATTGAAATCAGAATAGCGTAAAGGCATTATGGTACTATTGACATTAACCCAATAATAGTCCATACCAAATGCACCAAGAATCATCTTTCCGTTGTTTCTTCTTATATATCGATAGATAGGTAAAAGTCGTTCTGCCTTTAGCTCAAGAAAAATAGGGTTGATGATTTGTACTACATCATATCCACGCATTTTGGGTAGTGCCTTAATAAGTCTCCACATAAAGGAAATAGTCCCACAAATCCCACTCTCACGTCTTAAGTCTATGTCGCGTGGATAGTTCTTCCAGAAGTCTCCATTTGACGCAACAGTAACCTCATGGCCTAAGGTTCTCAGTCCCTCTGCCAAGGTATTATGTACGTTGGAGTATTCTCCAATGAGAAGTATCTTCATAGAAGCAAACTTTGTTTGTTGTTTTATATTTTTATGT
This sequence comes from Prevotella sp., assembly GCA_045627725.1. Lineage (GTDB taxonomy): Bacteria > Bacteroidota > Bacteroidia > Bacteroidales > Bacteroidaceae > Prevotella. The sequence goes on from JAZQOH010000007.1 coordinate 114,434, forward strand.
TATTTGCAGCGTATTATGTGCGTAATAATAGCAAATAGCATATATTTCCATGTGTATAAGCGTAGTGGTAATGGATACAGTAACTGATGTGTAAGACGTTTTATGCTCTCTTTCAATGCCTTCAGACTATGTGTTAGGGTGATAGTATTGTAAAGATAGTCCATGCACAATTGGTTAACCTTACGTTGCAATGCCTCTTTATCGTATTCCTTTGTTGATGAATCGGCATGTATTTGTATTCTTTTTATTATTTCGAAGGTGTCATCAAGACGTTTCCTTATCCATTCTCCGTTCTTTCGTGTTACGATAGAATCAGGATTATAGCGATAGAAATAGGGTAGGGCATCTATCAGAATAAGGCGCTTTGTATTGATAGTCAGAAGTGTGGTGAATAGTTCGTCTTCATGAAGAATGTTCTCTGGAAAACGAATATGTGATGGACGGAAGGCATATGCCCAGGCTGCAGCACGTAAATTGTTGTGGTGCATATATTCTGCACCGCTAATTATTCCTTGCGTATTCTTTCTTCCGCATCGTTTACGGTTATTGATATGGAACATTACCATATCCGCATCACCTTTTCTCAGTTGATCAATAACCTTCTCTTCTTCGCTGGCTATTAGATAATCATCGGCATCAACGAATTGCAGAAACTCTCCTTTAGCAGCATCCATTCCTGTATTTCTCGCTGCTCCAAGACCTTTATTCTCTTGGCGAATGATAGTAATATCCTTGAGTATTTCAGATATGCCACTATCCTTGCGTAGCATCATTTCCTCTACAGGAATCTCACTACCATCATCCACTACTATTATCTCTTTCTCGTCATCACCCATTGATACATCGATGACGCTCCGCAAGCATTCCTTGAGCAGAGTTTCAGGGGTGTTGTATGATGGGATGATGAATGAAATTAGTGGCATTTATTATTTCAAAGTTGAGAAGATTCCTAATTTGTAGAGGTTGAAAACAGTTAGTGAAGGTTTATTGCTTGTTAGTTTCTTCCTTTCTATGCGATGGAATATGCGATGAAAGAGCTGAATAAACCATAGCATGTGTGCATTCCTGAGTCGATCACAGACGTCAATCAAGTTGGAATATCCTCGCAATTCACTTTCATATTCCTTTAGCGTAAGCATCGCATCCTGAGTTTTTTTTAGGAACACTTCGTTTGATTCATACTGTCCTAAGCCTACAGGATTATCAATATGCAGTATGGAGAATCCTGCTTCCTTTATTCGTTTTCCAAGCAGTATATCCTCATAACCATAGCGATGAAAACGCTCATCAAACTTGCATTTATCCATAACTCTGCGACTCATTATTATGTTAGCAGTATGGAAATGCATGAAAGGCTCACGATTGCGTTGCTCGGCATAATGAAGCGGCTCTGCTTTCTTCTCGTAAAGATAACGCAGATTGTGGGGTAGGGAAGGGCCCGTAACCACAACTCCTCCATCTATTACGTCTGTTTCTGGATTGCTTTCCATAGCTTCAAGATAGGTCTTGATGAAATCTTCGCGAACTATCTCCACGTCGCTGTCGAGATACATCACAAGCTCTCCCTTTGATTCCGTGAATAGGAAATTTCGGATAGCTGCCCTACCTATGTTCTCCCTTCTTCTTATATAGCGGCAGTGAGGTAGTTCGTTGATAAGAAGATTGGAAATAATGGCTACCTGGTCACGGCTTCCATCATCGGCAACTATTATCTCATAAGCTACCTTTCCTTCTTCTTCCTTCTTGGAAACGGAAAAAAAATCCTCACACTGGCGCTGAAGTTCATGCACCAGTGTGTAGCATTTATTGTTGTATGACGGAAGGAGTATTGAAAGCAAGATATTTATCGATTACTTCCCTTCCCTTTGATAGGGTAAGGGATTGTTTAACTCAGTTCCAACATTCTGTTGATAGGTTTCACAGCATCCTCTGCTATGGCAGAATCAACATCAACTGTTGGCCATTCATATTTCAAAGTGTTATAGAGCTTGCGAAGCGTATTCATCTTCATAAAGTTACACTCATTGCAAGAGCATCCTACGCTTCCTTCGCTCACTTCTGGTGGAACAGGAATGAATTCTGTCTCAGGACAAGAGCGCTGGAGTTCGTGAAGGATGCCTGCCTCTGTGGCAACGATGTATTTCTTCTCAGGATTAGCCTTCGCATACTTCAGCATGTCTGCCGTAGAACCCTTCACTTCAGCACAGGCAAGCACAGGAGCCTTACACTCGAGATGTGCCATTACAACTGCTTCTGGATGCTCATTCTTCAGCTTTGCAATCTCTCCTACGGAGAAACGCTCGTGAACATGACATCCACCTTGCCACAACTTCATATCGCGACCTGTGACACTATTGATGTATGAGCCGAGATTATAGTCTGGACCGAAGATAATCTTTGCATCCTTAGGCAACTGATCGATGACTTTCTTAGCGTTTCCAGAGGTCACTACGACATCGGTAAGGGCCTTCGTTGCTGCAGTAGTGTTCACATATTGCACTACCATATAGTCTGGATTCTGCTCTTTCCATGCCTTCAAATCTGCTGCATTACATGAGTCGGCGAGTGAACATCCTGCGTTGAGGTCAGGAGAGAGAACGAGTTTCTCTGGTGAGAGAAGCTTGCATGTCTCTGCCATGAAGTGAACACCACACATCACAATAATCTTTGCATCAGTTTCAGAAGCCTTGCGTGCCAAAGCCAAGGAGTCACCAACGAAGTCGGCAACGTCCTGAATGTCGCCCGTTGTATAGTAGTGGGCGAGCACAACAGCTTTCTTTTCTTCGCACATACGGCGTATCTCAGCCTTGAGGTCGAGACCATCCTGGGTAGGTTCATCAATGTAACCTAACTGCTTCCATTTTGCGTCCATAATGATAGTATTTTTGTAGTTCGTTTATATCTTTTTTCTAAAGCATAGAGTTAGACATCGAGAAGCATAGCTTTAGGCATCGAGAAGCATAGCTTTAGACCCCGAGAAGCATAGCTTTAGAAAATCCATGTCTTGGATATAGGGTAGGGGACTGTTTGAGATGCTATATTAAGCAGGCTTCTTCCTGAAAGTGAAGTATGCTCCGAGTATGATGAATGGGATGGAAAGAATCTGTCCCATATCGATAGGTAGTGCTGCTTCGAAGGCTTCCTGTATCTCCTTTGTGTATTCTATGAAGAAACGGAAAGTGAAGATGAGGAAGATGTCAAGACCGAAGAAGAAGCCTGTTCCCACACGTTCTGGATGCTTCTTCCAGAAATACCATAGGATAGGGAAGAAGCAAGCGTATGCCATTGCCTCATAAAGCTGTCCTGGATGGCGTGGAAACATATCTACGCGCTCGAAGATAAATGCCCAAGGCACATCGGTTACCTTACCGATTATCTCGGAGTTCATAAGGTTTCCGAGGCGTATGAAGCATGCTGTTACAGGCACAGCGATAGATACTGTGTCCCATACCCACATCGCCTTCAGTTTCATCTTTCTGCAGTAGAGCCATATTGCAAGTATGATACCTGCTGTTCCGCCATGCGAGGCGAGTCCTTCATATCCCGTGAATCGCCATGAGCCATCCATTGTATAGCGGATAGGAAGCAACATTTCTATGATATGCTTTCCTGATGAGAGGAAATAACTTGGTTCATAGAAGAGGCAATGCCCTAGACGTGCACCTAAAAGAATGCCTATGAAGCAATAGATGAAGAGTGGTTCAAACTTCTCTTCTGCCACCTTCTGAGCCTTATACAGATGCTTGACGATGAGATATGCAAGCAGCAAGCCGATGAGCCAGCATGTGCTGTACCATCGTATTGCTACCGGACCCAGATGAAAGATGATGAGATCTGGGTTCCAGTTGATGAACATAAGTTCGTTAATCATAAACGAGTAATTGAGATTATTCTATTATGCTTGGGTTATACGTTGAAGCGGAAGTGCATGATATCGCCGTCCTGAACAACGTATTCCTTGCCTTCGATGCCAAGTTTTCCTGCCTCCTTGATGGCAGCCTCAGACTTATACTGAATGTAATCATCATATTTTATCACCTCAGCACGGATGAAGCCCTTCTCAAAGTCGGTATGGATAACACCGGCACATTGTGGAGCCTTCCATCCCTTATGATAAGTCCATGCCTTTACTTCCATCTCACCTGCGGTGATGAATGTCTCAAGGTTGAGCAGAGCGTATGCCTTCTTGATGAGGCGGTTTACGCCACTCTCTTCCAAACCGAGTTCCTCAAGGAACATCTGCTTGTCCTCATAGCTCTCAAAGCCAGCGATGTCTTCCTCTGTCTTTGCTGCCACAATCATAGATTCTGCACCTTCTTCTGCAGCCAGAGCCTCCACCTTCTTTGTCCATTCGTTGCCGTCCTTAGCGCTTGCCTCATCTACGTTGCAGACATAGAGAACAGGCTTTGAGGTGAGGAGGAAGAGATTCTTTGCTGCTTCCTGCTCTTCCTTGCTATCAAACTCAACGGTACGGGCGTTCTTTCCCTGCTCCAGACATTCTTTATAGGCTGTGAGAACGGCAAGTTCCACCTTAGCGTCCTTATTGCCTGTAGATGCTACCTTCTGTGTCTTAGCGTAGCGACTCTCGATAGTCTCAAGATCCTTGAGCTGAAGTTCGGTATCTATTATTTCCTTATCGCGGATAGGATCGATAGTACCGTCAACGTGAGTGATGTTCTCATCCTCAAAGCAACGGAGCACATGGATGATAGCATCGGTCTCGCGAATGTTGCCAAGGAACTTATTACCGAGTCCTTCACCCTTTGAAGCACCCTTTACAAGACCTGCGATGTCAACGATTTCACATGTTGCAGGAACTATTCTTCCTGGATGAACAATCTCTGCGAGCTTAGTAAGACGCTCGTCAGGAACGGTGATAACGCCTACGTTAGGCTCGATTGTACAGAAAGGGAAATTGGCTGCCTGTGCCTTTGCACTTGAGAGGCAGTTGAAAAGAGTTGACTTACCTACGTTTGGAAGTCCAACTATACCACATTTTAATGCCATATTTATGAGTAATAATTTTAGAAATTGATTGAGAACGATGCACCGATAGTGAACAGATTAAAGCGTGAAGAGAAGCTTGCCTTATAGTCTGTTTTACCAATCAGGTCGTTGTAGATATCAGGACCATTGTATTTCATATAGTCCATAGTCTGATCATCGAACAGTTTGAAGGTGTAGTTATATCTGTTGCGAGCGGTGTCATAATCGAGGAATATCTTCCAAGAGAAGTTTTCCTTGTATTTATATGTTGCTGACAAACCGAAGACATAGTTTATGGAAGAACCGCCAGTAAGTTTTGAAATAGTGTATTCTCCACTCTGGAAACGCTGTGGATCGAGATGGTAGTTATAGTTTTGTGACACTCCAGGAAGGAGGGTTTCGTTGGAATTGAATAACGAACCGTCAGGGTTTTCAAATATATAAACTGGACTTGCTTTGCCCATTTCGCCTGTAATGAAGTCGCTGATGTAGGTATTAATGAAGTTTCCATCGGCATCCTGAGCCTGCATTCTGTAGCCTGTGTTCGCCTTATATTCGAAGCCACCATTCACACGTGCACCCACAAGAAGCTTTGCTCCAAGTGAGAAATGCTTGCTGAGAGGAAGATTACCATATACACCTACATCGAATGAACCATCGATAAGATTACTATTGGCAGCCTTAATATTGTATAAACTTGGGAGTTCGTTTGGCTCACCGTCTGCATTTTTGTTATTGACAAGTTTGGTATTGAGTTCGCTGATGGACTTTATTTCATCATCACTAAGACCTAAGCCCTTGATAGGAGTAGTAGTAACGCGAGCCATACCGCCAATACCGAAATACTTATTGAAGAAGTACGCACCTTCTACACCAACGGCTGTTGATGTGCCGAGATCCATTTTTCTATAGTCACCATCATCATAATAGGCTTCCATGTGCTTGCTATGCATACCGATACCCATCTGTATGTCGAAGAAAGAAGGGTGGTTTGGATTTGTGATGTCGGTGAGTTCGAGGCGTGTTATGCCTTTGTTTTTATAGATGATATCGCCGAGGAAGTAGCCAAGTTCAGTAGAAAGAATACCGATACCTGCACCTGCCATGACGTCAGAAATCCAGTGGCGGTTGTTCAATACACGCATAAAACCTGTTCCCATAGCCACTGCATAACCACCAACGGAGAACCATGGCGAGCGTGTCAGACCGTATTCCTTATGAAGAACGGTTGCTGCAACGAAAGCTGTGGCGGTGTGTCCGGAAGGGAAAGAGTTGGCAGAAGAGTTATCTGGGCGCATTTCCTTCACGGTATACTTCGTAGAATTGACAGCCAAAGCCATCACAGCGTTTGACAACAATGCGGAAGTGACGAGTCGATCCCAGGAAGAACGTCCGTCATATCCTAAAGCCTTAAGACCTACAACAGGCAGATAAGGGAACAACTGTGTGTAGTTGTCTATCTCCGTCTTCCAGTTTTCATTCATCGCGAAACGGGCAGAGCGGAAGGCGCGTTTCTGATCCTTGATGATAAAGGAAGCAAGGAAAAGAGGGATACCTGCGTAAGTAACATCGCGCTTCCAATTGTAATAGCTCTTTGGAGCGTTACCAAAGTCGATGCAATCCTCGCCAAGCCAATTCTTATAGGTCTTTATGCCATCTATCTCTACAGGATTGTTCATAGAAGAAAAGTCGGCATTGTCATTGTTTCCTGTCAAGATGACTATGTCCTTGTTTGCATTCTCGGTAGCGAAATGCTTGCAAGCATCAGTCATATCAACATCGATAACATACTCTGCTTTTGCCATTGTGACGCAGAAAAATGCGCAGAGGATAAAATAAAATTTTCTCATCGTTGATATTTATTTGTTGTTTATTCTTTAATTTGCATTACAGGATAGCCTTTACAATCTCCTGCACCTGCTCTGTCTTGGTCATTGTATAGAAATGAAGAATAGGGAATCCTGCCTGCAATAGTTTCTCGCATTGTGCGACAGCCCATTCCACACCTACTTTCTTCACATCGTTATTATCACGACAAGCCATTACCTTCATAACGAGTTCCTGTGGAAGATCCACGGCGAATGTCTGTGGAAGAACCGTAAGCTGTGTCTTTGTGGCGAATGGTTTTATGCCAGGAAGGATAGGGACATTGATGCATGCCTTGTTGCATTCATCGCGGAACTCTATGATTCTGTCTGCATCATAGCAAATCTGCGTTGCGATATACTCCGCACCAGCATCCACCTTCTGCTTCAGATAACCCATATCCGTCAGTTTATTAGGAGACTCCACATGCTTCTCAGGATATCCTGCCACACCGATGCAGAAGTCTGTGTGATGGAATGTGTTTGGCTCGCCATCAATAAAGCGACCATTGTTCATGTCTATTATCTGGCTAACGAGGGCATCAGCATGCTCATGACCTTCTGGGTGAGAGCGGAAACGGGAGTCACCGTGCATGGCATCGCCACGAAGAGCCAGCACATTCTGAATGCCGAGGAAGTCAAGGTCGATGAGTGTATCTTCGATATCATAGCGAGACTGTCCACCACAGATGACGTGAGGCACCACCTCTATGTTATATTTCTGCTTTATCGCAGCCGAGACACCAACGGTTCCAGGGCGTCTTCTCACGATATGCTTCTCTATCAAACCATCAGGACGCTCGGTATATTTCACCTCTTCGCGATGGCAGGTAACATTGATGAACGCTGGATTATATGGCATCAGCGTGTCTATCGCGCCGAATATCTTATCCAATCCGTCGCCTTTCAGCGGAGGAAGAAGTTCGAAAGAGAAGCGTGGTTTGCCTTCTTTCTGAGCGTTGTTTATGATGTCTATTATCTTCATTTATTACTCTTTTTTCTAGTTTATCTAGTCTTCTAGTAACTCTAGTTAACATTAAAATACTTCATAGGCTCATTGGCAAAGATGAGTCCGCAGATACTCTCGCCAGGTGTTATCATGTTTGTCTCGGTGAGAGAGATGCCAAGGAGGCTCTTTGCCTTCAGCAAGTCGAATACTGGTATCTTCAGCGAATGGTCAGGACAGGCTCCATAGCCGAAAGCCATACGAATGCCGAGAGGCTTTCCTTGTTCATCGCAAATGCCCCAGAAAAGATTCTTCTGCAGATACTCCTGCACATATTCCGCCAGAGACTCAGCGAGACGGTCGCAGAGTAGTTTTGCCATGATGGCACTATATTCATCATTGTCCTTGCGATAGCGTTCCTGAAGTTCCTTGAGACCTATGCCTGCCGTTACTACGAAAGGTGCTACGAAGTCCGTTGCATGCTGTGAGAAGCAGCATGGGCATTGCCTTAACTGGCGCGCTGCATATTTTCTCATCACATAGTCGGCGAGACAATGTGTCTCTTCCTCATCCTTAAGGGAGCGAGGGAAGGGTAGGGTATAGTCCTTACCATCGGCAGATAGTATTATCTCATCCTCGTCGGTGGAGTGGGCTGGCACTATCCTTGCCGTGGCACCAAGCTGTATAAGCTGCTTCTCTTCCATCTCGTCAAGCATCTTCTCTGCATCACGGCGTAGCTTATCGCCTTCCTCTCCGTTGCGGGCATCGCCCTTAAGTCCCCATGCCTGATAGAAGAAAGGCCAGTCGATACGAGAGCGGAGGAGCGAAATGCTTACGGGAAGAGCACCTGTTTCGTTTGAAGAGTTCGTTTGGCGACAAGAGGCTAACACCACCTGCTCCGTACTTCTTGGAACTGCTACCTGCTCCTGTGCCTTCACATGGCGGCGCTTCCTTGATTCTTCTATTGTGAGAAGTGATGAGTCTGCCTCACGACGGAGGTAGTTGTCGCGCACTATCCTCTGTGCAGCCTTCAGTTCAGCGATGTATTGTTCCTTGTCTTCAGCAAGCAGACGACGTATGATGCTTGGATTATCTGCTGCGGCATGGGCACGGATAACGATGCCATGAGGGTATTCTGGAGCCATCTTCACGGCTGTATGTAGCGTGGAAGTCGTTGCACCACCCACGATGACAGGTGTCGTCATGCCTCGCTTCTCAAGCAGTTTCACAACGTTTATCATCTCCGTGAGCGAAGGAGTGATGAGACCAGAAAGTCCTATGACGGCAGCATTGCATTTCTGTGCCTCGTCAACGATAGTTTCTGGGTCAACCATAACGCCGAGATCTTTCACCTCAAAGCCGTTACATTGCAGTACGACAGATACTATATTCTTGCCTATATCATGCACATCGCCCTTGACGGTGGCCATGATGATAGGAGAAGAAGATGAATCGGAGACGGTGGCTGTATTTGCCTTCATGTATGGTTCCAAAACGCCGACTGCCTTTTTCATCACTCTTGCCGACTTCACCACCTGTGGAAGGAACATCTTTCCTTCGCCGAAGAGGCGTCCTACCTCCTCCATTGCTGGCATAAGATATTTGTCGATGACGGCAAGAGCGGTGCCTTCCTTCTGATAAGCCTCAAGAGCATCAGCCTCGATGTTATCGTCAATGCCTTTCAGCATAGCGAAAGCAATACGTTCCTTCAATTCTTTTGGCTTTGATTCTTCCTTCTTCTCAGCAACAGGAGCACCTGCAGCAGCTGCCTTTCGTGCCTCTTCCTCTTCCTTTATCTGCTGGGCGAGGGTAATGAGTTGCTCGGAAGCCTCGTGGGATGTATTGAGAACGACAGCCTCCACAGTCTCCTTCAGAGGAGAAGGGATATCGTCATAGTTCGTCGTCATGGCAGGATTTACGATGCTCATATCGAGTCCTACTGCCATAGCATGATGGAGGAATACCGAGTGCATCGCCTGACGAACAGTATTATTGCCACGGAACGAGAATGAGAGATTGCTGATACCACCAGAAAGATGCACCTCTGGCATCTCTTCCTTTATGGTCTTGCAGGCTGCTATGAAGGCGCGACCATAGTCGTCGTGCTCTGGCATACCTGTGGCAATGGATAGCACGTTAGGGTCGAAGATGATGTCTTCTGTAGGGAAACCTATTGACTTCAGCAGGCTATAAGCCCTGCGAGCCACGGTCATCTTGCGTTCATAGGTGTCTGCCTGTCCCTCTTCGTCGAAGAGCATAACGACCGTAGCAGCTCCCATAGCATGGATATGACGTGCTTTCTGCAGGAATTTCTCCTCGCCTTCCTTAAGGGATATAGAGTTGACGATGCTCTTTCCCTGAACGCATTGCAGTCCTGCCTCGAGTATCTCCCATTTCGATGAGTCTATCATCACAGGAACCTTGGCAATCTCTGGCTCAGATGCGATGAGGTTGAGGAAGTGTGTCATTGCCTTCACTCCGTCTATCATACCATCGTCCATGCAAACGTCGATGACCTGAGCACCGGCATCCACCTGTGCTCTTGCTATAGTCAGAGCCTCTTCATAGTTGCCTTCCTTGATGAGGCGCTTGAACTTCAGCGAGCCTGCCACGTTGGTTCTTTCGCCGATGGAGATAAAGGAAGCCCCTCTCTTAGCCCCTCTCTGTCCTGCGGACATCTCCCCCGAGGGGAAGAGGGAAGTTACATTTGAAGAGGATGAGGGTGCAGAATTTATTCTATTTATTGCTGGTGCTGGTGCAGGAATGTTCAGATATTCGAGACCAGAGAGAATCATTGAAGGAGTAAACTTTTCGCGCTCATTACTATCTACTCCCTCCCCCCCGCGGGGAGGGCTGGGGAGAGGGGCTGCTAATGCCCTTATATGCTCCGGTGTCGTTCCGCAGCAACCACCATAGATATTCACCAATCCTGCCTCCATAAACTCGCGAGCTGCCTCGGCGAATGTCTCAGGTGTCTCATCGTATCCGCCCATCACATTAGGCAATCCAGCGTTAGGATGCACGCTGATAGGGCATTTTGCCACCTTAGCGAGGCGCTTGAGCCAAGGCATGAGCTGCTTTGCCCCAAAGCCGCAGTTGAGACCGATGGCAAGGAGAGGGTAATGGGAGAGGGATGCATAGAATGCCTCCACGGTTTGTCCTGATAGTGTTCTGCCTGATGCATCGCTGAGCGTGCCTGAGCAGATGACAGGTATCTCATAGCCCATCACGTTGCTGAGGTCGCTGATAGCCTTCAGCGCTGCCTTAGCGTTGAGTGTGTCGAAGATGGTTTCCACGAGTAATAGGTCAGCGCCGCCATCCATAAGACCGCGAGCCTGCTCATAGTATGTGTCGTAAAGTTGCTGGAAAGTGATGTCGCGCTTTGCCGGATCGTTCACGTCAGGTGATATGGAAAGCGTACGGTTGGTAGGACCCATCGAGCCGGCTATTAAAATTGACGATTGACGATTGACAATTGACAATTCTTCTTTTCCCTTCTGGCAATTGTCCATTGTCCATTGTCCATTGTCAATCGCTAAGACTGCGCACTCCGCCGCCTTTCTACTTATCTCATATACCCTATCTTCAAGACCATAGTCGGCAAGGGAGAAACAGTTGCAGTTGAAGGAATTTGTCTCAATGATGTCGGCACCTGCTTCGATATAGGCACGATGCATGGCGATGATAGCCTCTGGCTTTGTGAGACAGAGCACATCGTTGCATCCCTTAAGGGGTAGGGGATGGTCACCGAATATAGAGCCACGGAAATCTTCCTCCGTCAATTTCAGTTGCTGGAGATAGGTTCCTGTGGCACCATCGAGGATGAGGATGCGCTCCTTCATCTGCTGTAATATGTCGTTTCTTGTCACTTTCATCTTTGGTCTTTTGTTAACTCTTCTTTCAGGAAAGAGTCTTCTTATAAGAAGAAGGAAAATCCTTTCCGCGTGTATATAGAGCGTACAAAATTACAACAAATATTTGATATGACCAAAAATGAGCCGAAAATTCTTCCTATTCAGGATTCTTCACTCTCACGAATCTTGACATGAAAATGGTCATCAATGGCGAGAGATAATTGAAGACGCAGTAGGGTAGATAGTCGAGTGTGGCGACGCCGAGTATCGTTGATTGCGTCATACCGCAGGTGTTCCATGGGATAAGCACGGAGGTAACCGTTGTGGAGTCTTCCGTTGTGCGCGAGAGGAGTCGCTTCTCAAGTCCCATTTTCTCATATACGTCGCGATACATCTCTGCCGTAAGTACGATACTCATATACTGGTCTGACGTCATCATGTTGAGAGAGAAGCCGGTTAGGGCCGTACAACTGACGAGGGATGTCTTTCCGCTCACCATCCTGACCATCTGCGAGGTGATGCATTGCAGCATTCCCGTTGCCGTCATGGCACCTCCGAAGCACATGGCGCAGAGTATCAGCCATACCGTATAGAGCATTCCTTGCATTCCTCCCGTAGAGACAAGGTCGTTGAGCGATGCGTTTCCTGTGTCCACAGCCGTGCTGGTGAAGTATGTTATCATCACTCCCTTCAGCATGGTCATAATATCGCTGCCTGCCTCTTCGCTTCCTTCGTTGGCTATTGAGAGTATTATCTCTGGCTGAAGGATGAATGCCGTCACTCCTGCCATTATGGATGAGAGGAAGAGTGTTATCAATGCTGGCACTTTCTTCGCTATCAGTATGGCTGTGAAAAGTGGCACTAAGAGTGTCCAGAGCGATATGTTGAATGTGCCTGCGAGGCCTTCCGTATATTCCTTTGTGCTTGTCTCTCCGCCGTTGCCGAGTGTAAAACCTGCTATGAGGAAGACAATCAGGGCTATGGTGAAGGTGGGGATGGTGGTGTAGAGCATATAGTGGATATGCTTGAAGATATTCACTCGCGATGCGCTTGATGCGAGTACTGTAGTGTCTGACAGAGGGGATATCTTATCGCCGAAGTACGACCCTGATATTATGGCTCCTGCTGTCCATGCGTTGTTGATATCCAGAGCCTCGCCGATACCGAGCAGGGCTATGCCTATCGTTGCCACCGTTGTCCATGATGAGCCGGTCATCACGCTCACCACGGCGCATATCAGGCATGTGGAGACGAGGAAAAAGGATGGCGACATCACCTGTATTCCGTAGTAAATCATCGTTGGCACCACTCCGCTTATCATCCATGATCCTGACATCATACCGATGATAAGCAGAATGACGATGCTTGCCGACGATGTCCCTATCGTTTTCTCCATCGCCTTCTCTATCACTTTCCATTCTATCTTCCATGCTCCCATGGCTATGCATGCACATACTCCCGTGGCGCAGAGCAGGGATATCTGGTTTGCGCCGGAGAGGGCATCGCTGCCGAAGAGCGTGATACTTATGGATACCAGCACCACAAGTGTGATGAGGGGCAAAAGGGATAGTGTGAGTCTTTGCATCGTTTTGTCTGCTTGGGTTGTAATAATCTTGTTGCTAACATAGCATAAATCAGCATGCAAAGGTATAAAGAAATATTGAGAAAACAAAGCACATAGTTATTATTTCGCTATTGCTTATTTCCGAATAATACAAAAATTATAAGACTTGTTGATATAAATACTCTTATAATTTCTTTCATACTCACTTTCTGTTTGGGCCAAACTCGTATGCTAAAGCTATGCTTTAGGAGGTGTAAAGCTATGCTTTAGGGTGGCTGAAGCTATGCTTCTCGATACGAGTTTCATAGAAACAGACTCAATGCTTTAGGGTTGATTTTATTCTTGTGTGGATTCTTGTGAGATTTGTTTCAGTTCTTTTCTTGGAAGCTAATCTGACAGGAATCCAGAATTCAAACGAATTGGTTCTGTTGCCACTAAATTGCAACAGAACCTAAATTCGTTGAGATTCAAGCATCGCGACTCAGTTCTCGTCGAAAAATAATAGTTTCGTCATTTTGTCTACACCCTACACCCAGCACCATCAAACGCATTGATTCTTAGTATCTTACAAAGGTGTAGGGTGCTGATTAACCCTACATCACCCTACATCACCCTTCACCGCATCAAACGTATTAAATTTCAAAGCGTTATCCTACCTCTGGTGTAGGGTGTAGGCAATTTTTCAATTTGTTTGGATTGCCGAAAGAATAGCTTGTTACTTTATCATTAACTTAACGCTCTTGCCGCCAATGTTGATGATAGCCGCCTTTCCCTGTTGCGAACTAAGGTCTATCATCGTTTCTGCGCCAATAGCTCTTGATGTAGCAATCTGCTTGCCCGATGCATCAAAGGCAGATATTTTCTCGCCATCCTGTAAGCCAGAGATAGTCACAATGCCTGCATCCTGAGTGATAAGCAGAGGCTTAGCATTCACCGTTATCTCTTTCGCATCAGTTGATGTGCCGTCAAGGCGAGCGTCAAGCCAGATGAGTGTAGCTGTAGCAATGTCAGAGTCATCATAACCAGAGCGAGTTGCATAAGCTGTGATGTCGTATGTAGCAGAGAGAGTAATGCGTGAAGTATAGTGCTTCTTTATATCGTTGTCCTTTATCTCGCTAACGATTTCCGCTCCTTCAGTTTCCGTTGTGAAGAGAAGTTCACCATTCTCGTATGATATCGTAGGTTTTTCGCATTTTTTAGTTGTAGGCACATCACCACCTTCCACAGTTTTGAAAGTTCCAAACATACTCCAAGGGTCGGTTGTTTTGTAGCTCTGCAACAAAGCCTCTGGTATAATAAGTGTAGCTTTATTTATATAATAATTCATGAAAACATTTGAGCCTGTTGAAGGCACAGTAGTTGCAAGACACGTTACAGTCTCAATATTATTGCATGAATAAAAAGTCATTGAGCCAATATTTTTAACAGAACTGCCAATAGTTATAGAAGAAAGGTTTGAACAATCACGGAAAGCATTATCTCCAATATTCGTCACGAAATCAGGAATAATTATCGATGTGATACCAGAGCAATACTGAAAAGCGTTATTTCCAATATTCGTTACGGAGTTGGGAATAATCACTGAGGTTAGCTTTTGGCAGTAGGTGAAAGCGTAACCTCCGATACTCGTTACGGAATTAGGGATTGTATATTCACCTTTTTTTCCATTGGCGCAATATATTAATTCTGTCTTATTTTTATTAAACAGAACATTGTCAAAGGTGAAATAACTTGGATTATTTTCATCAACAACAAGTGTTGTAAGGTTAGAACAAGCGCCGAATGCCTCAATGCCAATACTTTTTACGGAATTACCGATAGTCATCGATGTAAGTCTAGAGCAACCATAGAAAGCATCATATCCAATATTTGTCACAGAGTTAGGAATAACCACCGATGTGATACCAGAGCAACCATAGAAAGCATAATTTCCAATATTCGTTACGGAATTAGGAATAGTTACCGATGTTATACCTGTGCATAGATAGAAAGCAAAATTTCCAATGTTCGTTACGGAATTAGGAATAGTTACCGATGTTATACCTGTGCAACCAAAGAAAGCATTATTTCCAATGTTCGTTACGGAATTACCGATAGTCACCGATTTGATACCTGTGCAACTATAGAAAGCATTATCTCCTATAATCTCTACTGATTTTGTAATCGTTACCGAGGCAAGGCTGGTACAATTTCTAAAAGCATTATTTTCTATAATAGTCACATTATTACCAATCGTCACAGAGGTAAGATTGGTACAGCTCTCGAAAGCAGAACGTCCAATACTCGTTACATTATCTAAGATTGTGACCTTTTTAAGGTTTTCTCGGCAATACTTTGTTATAAGAGAAATATCATTTCCATTAGCTCCCCATGTTAAGTCACTAATATTAGAACACCAGTAGAAGGCAAGATCTTCAATGCTTGTTACGGAATTAGGGATAGTCAGTGATGTAAGGCCTGTACAGCCACCGAAAGCATTTTTTTCAATAGTTGTTACGGAGTTAGGGATAGTCACAGAAGTGATGTCGATACAATAAGAGAAAGCATATTTTTTAATGCATGTCACTGTATTAGGAATTGTATATTCTCCTTTTCTTCCACTGATGCAATATATTAATTCTGTCTTATTTTTATTGAACAAAACATTGTCTGCAGAGGAATAATTCTGATTATTTCCATCAACAACAAACGAGGTAAGGCCATAGCAACCATTGAAAGCATTCTCTCCAATACTCTTCACAGAGTTAGGGATATTCATCGATGTAAGTCCGGGGCAATCAGAGAAGGCATAACTTCCAATACTTGTTACAGAATTTGGAATAGTCACAGAGGTAAGACTTGGGCACGCCCCGAAAGTCCAACTTGCAATACTCGTTACGGAATACTCGATTCCATTTACTTTAATCACAGATGGAATTTGTTTTTCACCAGAGTAGAAAGTTGTTCCACTTGTAACCTCAGCTGTTTTTGCAGTTTTATCAAGATTATAATATATTCCACCTATGAGCACATCATAGGCAAAAGAATAAGTCACACAAAAGAGCGACAGAACTATAGATAAGATAAAATTCTTCATAATTATAAGTTTTACGTTGTTGTTTTTGTGTGCTTATTTTTATGTGTTTAATGTGCCTCAAGCCTGTTGGCTCCGAAACAGCATTCTGCAATCAATGGAACTTGTAGAGAAGCAGCATTTGCTCATATGACGCTTCTGTTAATATGTAGTGAGATACCATTACAGCATCTTGCAGGCAAAGGTACGAAGAAAAAACAACTCCGCAAAATTTTCGTGGGGAAAACTTTGCGGAGTGGGGTAGGGGGGATAACTTCCTATGAAGAGAAGGAATTAGTATTTATTGAAGTTGTACTTCTGGCGAAGAACTTGCTTCTCCTCTTCAGAAAGAGAGGTGAAATATCCCTTCCAACCTGGACAGAAGTTGATATGCCAACGCCAGAAACGTCCCATTAGTGACTTAGGATTCTTATCATAGTTAGCACGAAGTTTGCAGTTTGCACATGGTTTTTCTTTGTTTGCCATCGGTGTAATGATTCTTTTATTTAGTTATTTTTTTCATCAACACTTAACAATTTTATCTATCTCTTTGCCATTCTTCCTTTTCCTCCCCTCGGGGAGGTTGGGAGGGGGCTGTGAGGAACTCTTATTTCAACAATGCTTCAATGGCAGGAGCAAGTGTTTCCTTTGCTGCTGTTGGCTCGAAACGTGCTACTACGTTGCCCTCCTGATCGATGAGGAACTTGGTGAAGTTCCACTTGATGTCAGGCTTGCTGGCATAGTCAGCATCTGCCTTGCTGAACATATCGTGAAGAATCTTTGTGAGAGGATGGGCAGGGTCGAAACCTGCGAAGCCTTTCTGCGACTTGAGATAGGTGTAGAGAGGCTGCTCGTTCTCTCCATTCACGTCTATCTTCTTGAAGCGAGGGAACTGTGTGTTGTAGCGAAGAGTGCAAAACTCCTGAATCTCTTCGTCGGTGCCAGGAGCCTGTGCGCCGAACTGATTGCAAGGGAAGTCGAGAATCTCAAGACCCTTTGCTGCGTAAGCATCATAGAGCGAGTCGAGTTCTTCATACTGAGGAGTGAAGCCACAGGCAGTAGCTGTGTTGACGATGAGGAGTACCTTTCCCTTATACTGTGAGAGCTGTACGTCGTTTCCTTTGTTGTCGGTGACTGTAAAGTCATAGATTTTGTTCTGTGCCATAGTTGTAAATGTTGTTGCTACGAGAAGTAGCATGGTTAATATTGTTTTCATTGGTTGCAAAGTTATGAAGATAAACACATTCTGATGTATCTATCGTGTTATATTTTCTTAAGTTGATAATCGAAAAAAGTTTATCTATGAAGGCATAACCATATCAATGT
Source organism: Prevotella sp. (assembly GCA_045627725.1). Lineage (GTDB taxonomy): Bacteria > Bacteroidota > Bacteroidia > Bacteroidales > Bacteroidaceae > Prevotella. Next base: position 132,027 of record JAZQOH010000007.1, read on the forward strand.
CAGCAGGAGTGTATCCCAGGCAAAAGAGGATGGCTACGATAGCAAACATGAGTATGATGATTGTACTATAGATGGTGCTGAAAAACTTAAGGCGTGGGAACCATGTCTTGTTGTTCAAACCAACCGTCTGCATAGCACTCCAGATGCCATGGTTGAGGTGGAACCAGAGGGCTGCGAGCCATACGAGATAGAGAAGGGTATAGATGATTCCCGAAATGCTCAATTCTCCTATGCCATGGAATGTGTTTATGATGTGGTAGATACCATTGGTTGCCAATGTGGCATCGCCTCCTGATAATTCGGCAAACATCATATTGCCCCAGAAGTTGTAGAGATGGAGTACTATGCCGAGAACGATAATAGTACCGAGCGAGAACATATTCTGACTCGACCATTCTACGTCGTCATGCTTCATCTTTATAGCGTATGGCTCAGGACCTCTTGCTTGAAGATTCCATACTACAAGATGCGATGCTAAGGCGAAATGTATCAATATCAATACGCCAAGCACTACGGTGGCTGCTACTGCATACCAGTTGGCACCAAGGAATTCGCAAATGAGATTGTATCCTTGTGCGCTGAATAATGCCACCACATTCATCGTGGCATGGAAGGTGAGAAACAATACGAGTGCAGCACCCGTTAATGCCATGATGACCTTACGGCCGATAGAAGATTTTGTTAGCCACATAAGAGCGAAATATTTTAGGGGTTTGTAAGTTCTTGATAAAGGTTGTATAGCTGTTTGCGGATGTGCTTTACGGCATAATGCTTGCGGGATAGGAACGTGTTCTGGGAGACTCCCATCTTCTCTGCTGCCTCTTTCACCGTCATGCCGTTTATCTCTGTCATCACGATGGCTTCGCGTTGCTCTTCTGGCAGCATGGCAAGTGCTTTCTTTAGCTCTTCCCATACCATGGAGCGAAGCATTCGTATGTCGGGATTGTCCCTGTCATCAGCCATCATTATTTCGGAAATCTCGCTCATGAAAGACTCGTCTGTTTCTTCGCGATGCTTCTTTCCCTTATTTATGATGAGGTTATGAGCCACGGTATATAGCCATGATGAGACGTGGGCGATGGGGTTGTCGAGCACACGGAAGGTACGCACGAACTGGTACAGCGTATCCTGCACGATGTCCTCTGCGTCATCCCTGTTGCTCACTCGTCCCCGAACGTATGAGTGAAGCTTTGGAACATGATCCTTGACTATGTCGTCAATGTTCTTATTCATGCGACTCCATTATTCGCTTACGTTCTTCTGGTGTCATGCTTTCCCAACGCTCACGCAATGTGTTATTGTTGCCATGGCAGCAATGGTGATGACCATGGTGTCCGTGATGCCCCCCGAAGAGTCCTCCAAACAGAATCTTACACAGCACAAGCAATCCTACTGCTTGGCAGAAAGTGAGCTCTGGTAATCCAAAGATGCAAGGCATCAACCAATTCCAAAGCAGCATTACCAACCCACCGAATACAGTAGCAAAAGCCACAAAGCAGATAGGTATGAATACGAGGTGTTTCTGAAGTATTGTCATAGTTATAGTGATGATAAATAATGAACTTGTTGTTTATAAATAATGGACTTGCAACGATTTGTTTTGTCCTTCTAAATATATAGACAACTAAAGGTATTGAATATTTTAATTGACTTGAAAATTTTAAGAAAATTAATGCTGAAACATATAAAAAAAAGAGTCTCCGCAAAGTACTTTTTATGGTGCTTTGCGGAGATTATTTATTGTCTTTTGTTGTTATTTTTGTGTGTTTCTTTGTTGTGTTTTGTGCGTTATTTTTTTATGATTAATGTGCCTCAAGCCAGTTGGCTCCGAAACCGCATTCTGCAATTAATGGAACTTGCAGAGTGGCAGCATTTTGCATCTCTTCGAGTACTATTTGTTTCACGTGAAACTGTTCTTCTGGAACTACAGAGAAGTTTAATTCATCGTGCACCTGAAGAATCATTTTTGATTTAATATTCTCCTCCTTGAAGCGGCGATGGATGTTAATCATCGCTATCTTGATGATGTCGGCAGCGGTGCCCTGGATAGGGGCATTGATGGCATTTCGCTCTGCTACGGAGCGTACTGTTCCGTTACGGGAATTGATATCTGGAAGGTATCTACGACGACCATAGAGTGTCTCTGCATATCCTTTCTCGGAAGCACTCTGCTTGCTACTATCCATAAACTTCTGGACGCCTGGGAAACTCTCGAAGTATCCGTCTATCAACGCTTTAGCCTCGCTGCGGTCTATGCCCATATTCTGTGCAAGACCGAAGGCAGAGATGCCATAGATGATACCGAAATTAGCACGCTTTGCCTTCGAGCGTTCATCTTTTGAAACCTCTTCTATTGACTTCTTGAAGACCTTTGCAGCCGTGGCAGCATGGATATCTGCATCGCTTGTGAAGGCTTCTATCATCGACTTATCATCACTCATTGATGCCATAACTCGAAGCTCAATCTGAGAGTAGTCGGCAGAGAAGAAAATTCCCCCCTCTTGAGGGATGAATGTTTGGCGGATGAGCTTTCCATTCTCATCGCGGATAGGGATATTCTGCAGGTTTGGATCGCTTGAAGAAAGTCGGCCTGTGGTGGTGACACACTGATTGAAGGAAGTGTGAATGCGACCAGTACGAGGATTGATAAGCTTTGGAAGAGCATCAACGTAGGTGCCGATAAGTTTCTTAAGACCACGATGTTGCAATATCTTCTCTATGATAGGGTGCTTTGGTGCGAGAGCCTGAAGAACCTCTTCAGATGTCTGATACTGACCTGTCTTCGTCTTCTTCGCTTTCTCCACGAGTTGCAGTTTGCCGAAGAGAATATCTCCCACTTGTCGTGGCGATGCAATATTGAATCTTTCACCTGCAAGTTCATAGATTTCCTGCTCAAGTTGCAGCATTCTTTCATTGAAAGTAACGCGAACTTTATCAAGTTCTTCCGTGTCAAGAGAGACACCTTCCAGTTCCATATCTACAAGAACTGGCACGAGAGGCATTTCGATATTGTAGAACAAATCCTCTGCTCCAACCTCCTTCAACTTCGGTTCGAGCACATTCTTTAGTCGCAAAGTGATGTCTGCATCCTCTGCTGCATATTCGCAAATCTGATCAAGGGGCACATCGCGCATCGACTTTTGACGAGGTCCCTTAGGTCCGATGAGTTCTTCAATATGGACGGTCTCATATTTTAGGAGAGTCTCTGCCATCGCGTCCATGTTATTCTCGCGACCTGGGTTGATGAGATAGTGAGCAATCATCGTGTCCCAAAGTGGAGCCTTTACTTCGATTCCATAATTTCGAAGCACCTCCATGTCGTACTTGACATTTTGTCCAACCTTTATGATTTTTTCACTTTCATAGAAAGGTTTGAATAAATTTACAATTCTTTCTGCTTTTTCACGTTCTTTAGGAATTGCTACATACCAGGCCTCTTTTTCCTCGAAAGCAAAGCTCAAACCAACCAATTCTGCATCGATTGCGTTGAGAGAAGTGGTTTCTGTGTCAAAACTGACAATTTCTTTTGTAACAAAAAGTTCGCATAAATGTTGCGCATCTTCTTCTGTTTCAATCAAATGATACTTTGCTCCTGATGTTTTAAGTGTCTCGAGATTTGAATTTTGAAACAAACCCTGACCCTCGATAGGGTTTTCATCAAAGAGAGAAAGTTGTAAATTAACAGTTTTTTGCTTTTGAGGCGTTTTTTTGAGAATTCGGTCAGCAAGGCTCTTAAACTCGAGTTCGTTGAAGATCTCACGAAGTTTTGCCTCGTCTGGCTCAACGACCTTCATTTCTTCAAAGGTTGTTGTTACTGGAACATCGCGTCGAATGGTGGCAAGGAACTTTGACATCTTAATATCTTCAACAGCACCTTCCACCTTTTCCTTCATCTTTCCCTTAAGTTGGTCGGTGGAGGAGAGGAGTCCTTCGATGCTTCCAAACTGAGTGATGAGTTTTACGGCTGTCTTTTCTCCAACACCTGGACAGCCGGGGAAGTTATCCGATGAGTCACCCATAAGACCAAGGAGATCGATGACCTGGTCGGTTGAAGATATTCCATACTTATCGCAGACTTCCTTGACACCCATCGTTTCATAACCTCCACCATGGCGAGGACGATACATAAAGACGTGTTCAGAGACGAGTTGGGCATAGTCTTTATCTGGAGTTACCATGTAGCAATCCATTCCTTCCTTATTAGCTTTATGCGCTATAGTGCCTATTATGTCATCAGCTTCGAAACCATCAACCTGTAGGATAGGGATGCGGAATGCCTTGAGGATATCCTTTATCACAGGGATAGAGGCACGAATATCCTCAGGTGTTTCCTCGCGCTGAGCCTTATAGGGAGGGTAGGCTTCGTGACGGAAGGTCTTACCATGGTCGAAGGCCACGGCAAGATGTGTTGGCTTTTCCTTTGTCAACACCTCGTTGAGTGTATTACAGAAGCCCATAACAGTACTGGTGTTCATACCTTTTGAGTTGATGCGAGGAGCATTTATAAAGGCATAATACGAGCGATAGATGAGCGCGTATGCGTCAATAAGGAATAGTCTGTTCATTTGGTATGTTAGGGTTATATTTTGCTTTAATAGTTACTGATTTCTGCAAAATTACTAATAAATAATTAAAAACGATGCTTTCTTATTCGGAAAACCAAATATTTTATGTAATTTTGTATCAAATTAATTCTGGGATATAATTTTTCCCACCTACAGTTACTGAAAGATTATGGATTATCTATCAATAATTCGGAAGCCGATAGAGCGTGATCTGGAGGACTTTATCAGTCTCTTCAATGATACGCTTTCGCATGGTGATGGTATGCTTCAGCAGGTGCTTGATCATATTCGTCAGCGTGCAGGAAAGCGTATGCGTCCTATGCTTATTCTTCTTACGGCAAAGTGTTTTGGAGAAGTGTCTGATGTCACACAGCATGCTGCTGTAGGACTTGAACTTCTTCATACAGCTTCCCTTGTTCATGATGATGTCGTTGATGAGTCTTCTGAACGTCGAGGACAGCGTTCTGTTAATGCTTTATACGACAACAAGGTTGCTGTTCTCGTGGGTGATTATATCTTGTCCACAGCTCTCTTGAATGTAGCACTTACTAAGAGCGATGCTATTGTAAGTTATCTTGCAAGACTTGGTCAGACACTTGCAAATGGAGAGATTCTTCAGCTTACTAATATTGATAGGAAAGACATAGTTGAAGACATTTATTATGATGTTATAAAGCAGAAGACGGCAGCACTTTTTGAGGCATGCTGTGCTATGGGAGCGATGAGTGCTGGTGCTTTAGAAGAGGATATTCTTGCTGCGAGAAAGTTTGGTCAGACACTTGGTATCATCTTCCAGATTCGTGACGATATATTTGATTATTATGACTCTTCCGAGATAGGCAAGCCTACAGGGAATGATATGGCTGAAGGAAAGCTAACACTCCCTGCTATCCATGCCATTCTTTCAACGGGAAATGAAGAGATGAAAGCTATTGCCTTAAAGGTTAGAGCACATGATGTAACTCAAGAAGAGATTGCTCGTCTTGTTGCTTTCACGAAGGAAAACGGTGGCATAGAATATGCTGAACAAACTATGGAAATCCTTCATTCTGAAGCTATGACTTTTATAAATGAAAGTGTAGGGCAGAGTGAGTTGAAGGAAGCACTAAAAGCTTATCTTGATTTCGTTATTCAGAGAAAATTATAGCCCCTCTCCCTAACCCTCCCCTCGAAGGGGAGTGAGTAGATAGTAGATAACCCGCATAACTAACAAAAGGTTATGCGGGTTATTTTTTATTATTCTTAGTCTTCATTACAAACCAATCCCTCCCCTCAATGGGGAGGGTTGGGGAGAGGGGCTTTTTTTACTCCGTTATCTCTGCAAGCAGTGGTTCTGCAAGTCTTGATGTTCCTAATCTAAACCATTTATTGGTTAGCCATTGCTCTCCTAAGACCTCTTTTACGATGGTGTAGTATATTACTGCGTCCATTGGTGTATTAATGCCTCCAGCCGGCTTAAAACCTATTTGTATGCCTGTTTCATCGTAGTATTCCTTGATAGCCTGACACATTACATAGGCAGCCTCTGGTGTGGCAGAGATTTTCTCCTTTCCTGTGCTTGTCTTAATGTAGTCGGCGCCTGCATACATCGCGAGAAGAGATGCTTTCTTTATGTTCTCAGCGTTCTTAAGACAACCTGTCTCAAGGATAACCTTCATTGGTACATCATCGCCGCATGTAGCTTTTATCTCGCTGATATCCTCACAACATCCTTGATAGTCGCCGGAAAGGAATTTTCCTACAGGCATAACGATATCAATTTCCGTTGCTCCATCTTGAATAGCAAGTGCTGTTTCAGCAATCTTTACTTCAATACGTGCCTGACTTGAAGGGAAACTACCACTAACGCATGCAATCTCTACACCTTCTACTTCAAGTGTATCTTTCACTACCTCAGCGAAGCATGGATATACACATATTGTTGCCACGTGTGGGAGGTCTGGGTACTCGTTGTCAAAAGCGTTTACACGACTTGCAAATTGCATAATGGAAACGTCGCTGTCCTCAGTATGGAGAGATGTTAGCTCTATGCTTCCAAAGAGGAATTTCTTTACGTCCAGAGTGTCATTTTCTGCTACTTTCTCTGCTATTATCTTACGTACTGCAGCCTTTACTTCTGCATCGTCAATCTTGGTGTTGTACTTCGTAAGTACTTCTTCGTATTTGTTCATAATTATAGCCCCTCTCCCCTTGCCCTCCCCCGTGGGGGAGGGAGTGGTTTGTACTTGAGGGGTAAAGTGTTTTTTAGTTGTTTTTTTATGCTTTTTTATAATTATCTTGTTTTGAAACTTCATTACTATCTACTCCCTCCCCCTCGTGGGGAGGGCTGGGGAGAGGGGCTTTTACTCCTTATTCTTCGTATCCATTACTATCGTTACTGGACCGTCGTTAAGAAGTTCTACCTTCATATCTGCACCGAATTCTCCTGTTGGAACAGGCTTGCCGATAGCAATGGAAAGACGCTTTACGAATTCTTCATATAAGGGTATGGAGATGTCATGAGGTGCTGCCTTTATCCATGAAGGACGATTGCCTTTCTTCGTGCTTGCCATCAAGGTGAATTGTGATACTACAAGACACTCACCGTCCGTGTCCATAACGGAGAGATTCATCACTCCGTTCTCATCGTCGAAGATACGCATCTTGCTTATCTTTCCCACCAACCAGTCGATGTCTTCCGTGGTGTCAGAAGATTCTATTCCGAGGAGGATGAGAAGTCCTTTTCCTATCTTCCCTTTCACCTCACCATTTATGGTTACGGATGCGTGGGAAACGCGTTGTAATACTGTTCGCATTGTGCAAAGATAGTAATTATTTGTCATTTTGCAAAGAGAAATAACTCTTTTTTATTTGAGTGTTTTACTCTTTTCTTAATCGTAAGATTTATATCTATACAAATCGATGAAATTATTTTTAATTTACAAAATAAGATGTTAGTATATTGCATTTAGCTATTCCTATAACTGCTTTTATCTCATCGTGACGTGTTTCATCAAGTGCTGCCTCCTTTATCCTTTTCACGCTTTTGAAGGTCTTCATAAGTGCTTCTTTCGTAGCAGGACCGATGCCTTTTATCTCGTCAAGTTCGGAGTGAAGGGCGCGTTTTGAACGTTTGTCACGATGGAATGTAATGGCATATCTATGCACTTCGTCCTGAAGGTTTGTAAGCACGTGGAAGAGTTCCGATGTTGTCTTTATCTGTACTGAAACGCATTCCTTTGGGAGTATCTCCACGCCATTGACAATGCGTCCTCGTTTTCCCTCAACGGGGCGGAGGAATAGTAGTTCATTAGTGCGGTGTTTGTCGTCTTTTGCAAGACCTGCGATAGGGATGTTTAATCCTAACATATCCTCTACAACCTCCCTGATAATGCCCATTTGACCGATGCCACCATCGGCAACGATGAGGTCTGGATATTTGTTCTCTTCGTTCCCTTCGCTATTTTCTATTTCTTCCTTCATGCGAGAGTAGCGACGATATACAATCTCTCGCATACTTGCATAGTCGTCAGGGCCTTCTACGGTCTTGATTTCATATTTGCGATAGTCTTTTTTTGACGGTTTCATTGCCTTGAAAACTACACATCCTGCCACAGCATCGGTACCGGATATGTTAGAGTTGTCGAAGGCTTCTATGTGATAAGGCATTTTCTCAAGTCCAAGTTTCTCTTGTAATTCCTTCATTAGACGTACGGATTTCTGCTCAGGATTGAGCTTATCTGCCTGTTTAAGTCGGTCAAAACGATATTGCTGGCAGTTCATCTGCGATAGTTCCAGTAGGTGCTTTTTATCGCCTCTCTGAGGGATGAAGATGCTTGCACCTGGTATTTCCCATTCCATCTCAAAAGGAAGTATTATCTCCTTCGCCTTTGATTGGTATTTGTCTCTTATGTCCAGCACAGCTTGAAGGAGCAGTTCTTCGTCTGTTTCCTCGAGTTTTCGCTTGTATTCAAAGGTGAAACTCTGGTTTATCGTGCCGTTTGTTACGTGCATATAATTAATGAAAACAAGGGATCCTCCGTTGTTTTCCTGAGCATTTTCGTCACCTATCATCGCAGGATTACTAATGCTAAATACATCTATGTCTGTGATTGTATGGCTTACCACCTCGCTTTTAGCGCAGAATTGGTCTATTAATAGGTATTGCTGTTTTAGTTTTTCTGCATCTTCAAAACGTAATTCCTCGGCAGCTTTCATCATTTCATCGTAAACCAGTTTGGAAATGTCTCGTGTATTTCCCTTCAGTATCTCACGTGCACATTGCATGTCCTGCTGATATTCCTCGTAACTCTGCTTGTTAATGCACGGAGCTCCACAGTTTTTTATGTGATATTCCAGACATGCTTTATACTTGTTTTTCTCGATGCCTTCTTTCGTTATTGGGAAACGACAAGTGCGTGGATGATATAATTTCTTGATTAAATCGAGAATTGTGTACATCGAACCAAGGTGAGAGTAAGGGCCATAGTATGTACCAAATTTCTTATTAATCTGCCTTGTCTTGAAAATTCGCGGAAAATATTCGTTGGTTATGCAAATGCTTGGGTATGTCTTTCCGTCCTTAAGAAGCACATTATATCGAGGATTATACTTCTTTATCAGCGAATTTTCCAATAATAATGCATCCTCTTCGGTATTCACAACAGTATATGAAATATCGTGAATCTTCGATACTAATACTTTTGTCTTGAATCTATCCACCTCTTTATGGAAGTAAGAAGAAACGCGACGCTTTAGATTTTTCGCCTTTCCAACGTATATAATAGTTCCTTCAGCATCATAATACTGATACGAACCAGGCTTTTCTGGCATAGAAAGAACTATCTGCTTTAGTCTTTCGATTCGTCTATCGTTTTCTTCTTTTTTCATAACAATAATGTTATTTATTAAGGTTTCACGTGAAACAAATATCTTTTTATTTATTAAAAATCAACGATTTATAATTTTGTTTAAGTATTACTTTAATGCGAAACATGCCGATTTATTCGGTAATTTTGCGATTATTTGTTCTGCTCTGAATAACAGATCAATGCTCTCATAATTTTAAAAGCATTGATACAAGATGCTGTATCAATGCTTTATTTTCGAAACTTCATTTATTTTAATCTTCAATCTTCATCAGATTTGTGATTTCAACGTCACAATCTTCGAAAACATCGCGACCATGAAGTCCTTCAATTGTTAGTTCGATGATGAAGTTTATGTATATCTTTTTAGGGTTGAATTTCTTCACGAGATTGTAAACAGCTCGCATGGTACCTCCAGTTGCCAGGAGATCATCGTGTATCAATACAACATCATTCTCGTTGATTGCATCGCTTGTCATGCAAATTTTGTCTTTTCCGTATTCTTTCTCGTATTCTTCAGATACGGTTTCCCCTGGTAGTTTGTTTGGTTTTCTTGCCATTACAAAACCGGCTCCAAGTTCAAGTGCTACGGCAGGACCGAGTAAAAATCCTCGACTTTCCAGTCCAACAACTTTTGTTATTCCTTTGTTGCGGTATAGATCAAGGGTTTCGTCACGCATAATCTTGAGACATTCCACATTGTCGAACAGGGTGGTTATGTCTTGAAATTGTATTCCTGGCTTTGGAAAATCAGGAATTACTCTAAGGTTTTCTATAAGTTTAGGGTTGTTCATTATATTGTATTTTGTTTAAATATGCTGTTCTGTTTCACGTGAAACTTTGCTCCTATCTACCCATCAACACCAACAAGACATTGATATCGTTAGGAGATACACCTGGGATGCGAGAAGCTTGTGCCAGAGTGTCAGGATTGATTTTTGTTAGTTTCTGCCTTGCTTCGGTTGATAGAGACTGTATAGAGTCGTAATCGAAATGTCCTTTTATGCGGATGTTTTCAAGACGATGCATTTTCTCTGCTGCCTGACGTTCGCGTTCGATGTAACCTTGATATTTTATCTGTATCTCTGCAGCTTCTGTAATTTCCGTCTGACGGTTCTTAGGTGAAGATATAATTTCCTTCAGTCCTGGTAATGATTCAGCCAACCAAGCAATTGAAACACCTGGACGCGCAATTAACTCTCGTAGTTTACATCCGTGAAGGAGTGGGGTAGAGCCTATTGATTCCAATGCAGCATTTACGTCTTTTGGACTTAAGTTCGTTATATTGGCGTATTCTACGATGGAATCGATGTGTTTTTTCTTCTCAAGCCACCATTCGTAGCGTTCGTTTGAAGCGAGTCCTATCTCATGACTGCGTTTTGTTAAGCGTGTGTCTGCATCATCCTGACGAAGCAAAATGCGATATTCAGCTCTTGAAGTAAACATACGATAAGGTTCGTCAACACCCTTTGTTACGAGATCGTCAATAAGAACACCTATGTAAGCTTCGTCACGAGCAAGAGTGAATGGCGACCATTGTATATCGCTTCCTTGAGCTCCTGCATAACGAGCAGCATTGATTCCTGCTATCAAACCTTGTCCGCCAGCCTCTTCGTAACCGGTAGTACCATTCACTTGCCCTGCAAAGAAAAGACCTTCAGCCTTCTTTGACATTAGTGAATGGTCAAGCTGAGTTGGGTCGAAGAAATCATACTCTATCGCATATCCAGGTCGATAAACCTTCATATCGCGTAGAGCAGGTATCTTTCTCAATGCCTCTATCTGGATATCGATAGGCATAGAAGACGAGAATCCATTAAGATACATCTCGTTTGTATCCGTTCCTTCTGGTTCCAAGAAGAGTGGATGATGTGTACGGTCAGGGAAAGTAATAAGCTTTGTTTCCACTGAAGGACAATAGCGTGGACCGATGGATTGTATCTGACCGTTGTATAGAGGTGAATCAGGAAGACCTCGAAGCAATACTTCGTGGCATTCAGGGTTTGTTGTGAAGGTGTAGCATGGCAGCTGTGGGAGAGCAGGGGAGATGCTTGAACCCGACGGAAAACCGCCGGAAACAGTGACAGCGTCGGGTATAGGGGGAACAGCTGGGAGCGATGCCGAGAGCGGCATGTATGAGAACAACTGAGTGACTTCTTCTCCTGGCTGAACTTCTGTATCCTCGAAATGAACAGAGCGCTTGTCGATACGTACAGGAGTGCCTGTCTTCATTCGCTCTGAAGTGATGCCGAGGGCATTGATGCTTTCTGTTAGATGAAGTGAAGCTGGTTCGGCGCATCGTCCACCAGGCACCATCTTTCTTCCTACATGCATCAGTCCGTTGAGGAATGTGCCAGCGGTAATGACAACAGCAGGAGCATATAGCTCTACTCCCCAGATGGTGCGGACGCCAGTCACACGTTTGAGTGACTCCAAGCCTGAGTGTAACTTTGATTCTTCACTCTTAACTCTTAACTCTTCACTCTCGACGAGCAGTTCCTCTACCTGATCCTGCCAGATATCGAGATTGTCAGTGTGGTCGAGCATTTCGCGCCATTTCCATATAAACTTGCCACGGTCGCATTGTGCACGAGGACTCCACATAGCAGGACCCTTAGAACGATTGAGCATACGAAATTGTATGGCAGTGGCATCGGTAACGATACCCATACCACCTCCGAGAGCGTCAATCTCACGCACTATCTGTCCCTTTGCGATGCCACCCACAGCAGGGTTGCACGACATCTGTCCGATTTTGTTCATGTCCATCGTAATGAGGCAAGTCTTGGCACCCATTTTTGCTGCGGCGTGAGCTGCCTCGCAACCAGCGTGACCACCTCCAACGACAATGACATCGTAATATAGAGTTGTCATTTTAATGAAATTTTTGGCAAAAGTAAGAAGAATTTTTTAATTTTCGATGATAAAAGTTTGTTTTATCGCTAAAATACATTAATTTTGTACTCGAAACTTATTATATTTAGGTTCATTGCGCACGTAAGCTATCACTATTTCTTAGTAGATAGATGAAAGTCTGGTGGCGGAATGAGTATAGTAAAAACCTGAAAAATTATCAAATCATTTAATAACTTAATTTTTTAACAACAATCATCTATGTGGTTATTTAATTCTTCAATTGGACGTAAGGTGATAATGTCTGTTACTGGCATTGCCCTTATCCTGTTCCTCACTTTCCACATGTCAATGAATCTTGTTGCTCTTTTCTCTGAAGAGGGTTACAACATGATTTGTGAGATGCTCGGTGCCAACTGGTATGCAGTTGTAGCAACAATGGCTCTCGCAGGATTGGCAGTACTTCACATTTTCTATGCATTCGTGCTTACCATGCAGAACCGTAAGGCTCGTGGTGAGGAGCGCTATGCTGTGACCGACAAGCCTTCTAAGGTAGAGTGGGCAAGCCAGAACATGCTCGTTCTTGGTCTTATCATCTTCTTCGGTCTTGTACTTCACCTTTATGATTTCTGGTACAAGATGATGCTCCAGGAGCTTATCGGTGGCGATACAACTTACGCTACAGACGGTGTGTACTGGATTCGTGAGTGCTTCAGCAATCCTATCCATGTGGTTCTCTATCTCATCTGGTTTGCTGCTATCTGGTTCCACCTCACACATGGTTTCTGGAGCGCACTTCAGACACTCGGTCTCAATGGTAAGAAGTGGTTCTGCCGTTGGCAGTGGATTGGCATTATCTACGTTACAGCATTGATGGGTGGCTTCGCTTTGGTTGCTGTAGGTTACTACCTCTGCTCTGTTTGTGGTTGCTGCTAATTAATATCTAGTTATTCTAGTTGTTCTAGGTTCTCTAGATTCTAGAAAAAGAAAAACAAAAACAAAAAAATGAAACAGTTAAATTCAAGAATACCAGAGGGACCAGTTGCACAGAAATGGACTGAGTTTAAGGCTCACCAGCGTCTGGTTAACCCAAAGAATAAACTGAAGCTCGACGTTATCGTGGTAGGTACAGGTCTTGCAGGTGCTTCTGCAGCCTCTTCTCTCGGTGAGATGGGTTTCAACGTACTTAACTTCTGCATCCAGGACTCTCCACGTCGTGCTCACTCTATCGCTGCACAGGGTGGTATCAATGCTGCAAAGTGCTATCAGAATGACGGTGACTCTGTATATCGTCTTTTCTATGATACAGTAAAGGGTGGTGACTATCGTGCTCGTGAGGCTAACGTATATCGTCTTGCAGAGGTTTCTAACAACATCATCGACCAGTGCGTTGCACAGGGTGTTCCTTTCGCTCGTGAGTACGGCGGCATGCTCGCTAACCGTTCATTCGGTGGTGCTCAGGTATCTCGTACATTCTATGCTAAGGGTCAGACAGGTCAGCAGCTCCTTCTCGGTGCTTACTCTTCACTCATGTGCCAGGTAAACGCTGGTAAGGTGAAGCTCTACACACGTTATGAGATGGAGGATGTAGTAATCATCGACGGTCGTGCTCGCGGTATCATCGCTAAGAACCTCGTTTCTGGTAAGCTCGAGCGTTTCTCTGCAAACGCTGTTGTTATCGCTACTGGTGGTTACGGCAATGCTTACTTCCTCTCTACAAACGCTATGGGCTGTAACTGTACAGCTGCTATCCAGTGCTACCGTAAGGGTGCTATGATGGCTAACCCTTCATACGTACAGATTCACCCAACATGTATCCCTGTACACGGTGACAACCAGTCTAAGCTTACTCTTATGTCTGAGTCACTCCGTAACGACGGTCGTATCTGGGTACCAAAGAACATTGAGGACGCTAAGGCTCTTCAGAATGGCACAAAGCAGGGTTGGGAAATCGCAGAGCAGGATCGTGACTACTACCTCGAGCGTCGTTATCCAGCATTCGGTAACCTCGTTCCACGTGACGTTGCTTCACGTGCTGCTAAGGAGCGTTGCGACAAGGGCTTCGGCGTAAACAACACAGGTCTCGCTGTATTCCTCGACTTCTCTGAGTCTATCCAGCGTCTCGGTATCAACGAGATTCGCCAGCGTTATGGTAACCTCTTCGACATGTATGAGGAAATTACAGACGTTAACCCAGGCGAGTTCGTACGTTCTGAGGGTGGCTTCGACTACTATAAGCCAATGATGATCTTCCCTGCTATCCACTACACAATGGGTGGTATCTGGGTTGACTACGAGCTTCAGACAACAATCCCTGGCCTCTTCGCTATCGGTGAGTGTAACTTCTCTGACCACGGCGCTAACCGTCTTGGTGCTTCTGCCCTCATGCAGGGTCTTGCTGACGGTTACTTCGTTCTCCCTTACACTATCCAGAACTACCTCGCTGATCAGGCTATCTGGCCACGTCTCTCTACTGATATGCCAGAGTTTGAAGAGGCAGAGAAGGCTGTTGACGCAGAAATGAACCGTCTCCTCAACATCAAGGGTAAGCGTTCTGTTGACTCTATCCACAAGGAACTCGGTCATATCCTTTGGGAGCATGTAGGTATGGGTCGTACCAAGGAAGGTCTTGAGGAAGGTCTTAAGCTTATGAAGGCACTTCGTCAGGAGTTCAACACCAACCTCTTCGTTCCTGGAACCAAGGAAGGTCTCAACGTTGAGCTCGACAAGGCTATCCACCTCCGCGACTTCATCCTTATGGGTGAACTCATCGCTAACGACGCTCTCCATCGTGAGGAGTCATGCGGTGGTCACTTCCGTGAGGAGCATCAGACAGAGGAAGGCGAAGCTAAGCGCGACGACGAGAACTTCTTCTACGTAGGTGCTTGGGAGTATCAGGGCAATGATGACACTACTCCTGTCCTCAACAAGGAGCCTCTTGAGTATGAGATAATCAAGGTACAAACACGTAATTACAAGAACTAAACAATGGCTAATATATCATTCACAATTAGATACTGGAAGCAGAATGGTCCTAAGGAAAAGGGTCATTTCGATGAGCGTGAGATGAAGAACATCCCTGATGATACTTCATTCCTTGAGATGCTCGATATGCTCAATGAGCAGTTGATCAACGAGGGTAATGAGCCTTTCGTATTCGACCATGACTGCCGTGAGGGTATCTGCGGTATGTGCTCACTCTATATCAACGGTACTCCACACGGAAAGACAGAGAGTGGTGCTACTACATGTCAGCTCTACATGCGTCGCTTCAACGATGGTGACGTTATCACCGTAGAGCCATGGCGTTCAGCAGGTTTTCCTGTTATCAAGGACTGTATGGTTGACCGTTCTGCATTCGATAAGATTATCGCTGCAGGTGGTTACAATACTATCCGTACTGGTCAGGCACAGGATGCTAACGCTATCCTCATCCCTAAGCAGAATGCTGACGAGGCAATGGACTGCGCTACATGTATCGGCTGCGGCGCTTGCGTAGCTGCATGTAAGAACGGTTCAGCAATGCTCTTCGTTTCATCTAAGGTAAGCCAGCTCGCTCTCCTCCCACAGGGTCGTCCTGAGGCTGCTAAGCGTGCTAAGGCAATGGTTGCTAAGATGGATGAGCTCGGCTTCGGTAACTGTACTAACACACGTGCTTGTGAGGCAGTATGTCCAAAGAACGAGTCTATCGCTAACATCGCTCGCCTTAACCGTGAGTTCATCTGCGCTAAGCTTGCTGATTAATTAGTAATTCGTAATCAAATAAAAATCCCATTGTCACTTGTTGATAGTGGGATTTTTTGTATTCTTTTTTGGTGTTATCGAAAAGAATGCTTACCTTTGCCACCGTTTATATATAATAAGGTAAATGTATTTATTTTAAGGTAAAAGGAAAAATGACATTTGAAAAGAAGAATATCCTCATAACAGGTGCCTCTGGTTTCATCGGCAGTTTCATTGCTGAGGAGGCTCTAAGGCGCGATATGAATGTATGGGTGGCTGTGAGAAAGAGCACCAATCGCAAGTATCTTACCGACCCTCGTCTCCGCTTTATAGAGCTTAATCTGGGTAGCGAAGAGCAGATGAAAGAGGCTCTCAGCGGTCTTCACTTCGACTATGTAGTGCATGCAGCGGGTGCCACGAAGTGCAAGGATCCGCAGGATTTCTATAAAGTAAATACGGAAGGTACAAAGAATCTGGTGAAGGCGTTGCAAAACCCAGCGATGGAGACTTTTCTTGTCTATCTCTCCTCTCTTTCTATCTTCGGCGCTATACGCGAAGAAGAGCCACATCAGGATATTCTCCTCACCGATACACCACAGCCTAACACCCATTACGGAAAAAGCAAACTGAAGGCAGAAGAGTGGTTGAAGGATAATTGCACCATGCCATATGTCGTTTTACGCCCTACGGGCGTCTATGGGCCTCGAGAGACCGATTATTTCCTTATGGCACAGAGCATCAAGCAACATGTTGACTTCGCAGCAGGCTTCAAACCGCAGGACATCACATTCGTCTATGTTCGTGACGTCGTACAGGCAGTCTTCAAAGCAATAGAGCATCGCGACACTTGTGCTGGTAAGGCATACTTCCTCAGCGATGGAGAAGTGTATAGTTCCCGCACATTCTCTGATCTTATCCAGAAAGAACTCGGAGTGCGCTTCCTTCTTCGCCTTAAAGCGCCGCTGTGGCTCCTCCGCATCATCACTATCGTGGGTGATCGTTGGGGAAAGATGACGGGAAAGGTGACTGCTTTGAACAATGATAAATACCATATCTTGCGCCAACGCAACTGGAAATGCGACATCCGTCCCGCACAACAGGACTTCGACTTCTGCCCTGAATGGCAACTGGAGCGTGGTGTGAAGGAAGCAATGGCATGGTATAAAGAAAATAAATGGTTGTAGAGGCCCCCTCTGACTCCCCCCCAAAGGGGGAGGACTTTAATTAGTAATGAAGAAATATATATTCAGTGAAACAAAGTAAATTATCTTTATATTTTAGTACAAAAAACAAGAAAGAACGAATCACGTGGCTTCTTCCTGCAGAGGTGAGCATGGTCATATATGCCCTGTTCACCCTTGCGTTCATTCTTGTGAGTTATACTCTCCAACCATCTGCCGAGACTCTCATCTGGTGGCGTGTGCGAATGGTGGCATTAACGCTTGCGCTATGGTTTGTCTATAAACTATGGCCTTGTAGATTTATGGAACTTGCGCGCATCGTTCTATTGCTCGCTACGCTTGGTACATGGTACCCCGACACCTATGAACTCAACTGCCATCTGCCAAATCTCGACCATGTCTTTGCAGCTTGGGATCAGTCACTCTTTGGCTTCCAACCATCGCTGCTATGGAGTCAGGCATACCCTTCGCCTGTTATCAGTGAACTGATGAAGATGGGTTATGGACTCTATTTCCTCATGTTCGTCTCCATCATCTTCATCACCTTCTTTACGAAGTATAAGGACTTCCAGCGCGTTTCGTTCATTATCATTGCCTCGTTCTTTGTCTATTACGTCATCTTCGATCTCCTGCCCGTTTCTGGACCGCAGTATTATTATCAGGCAGTAGGAATGGAGAATATAGCTGCAGGTAATTTCCCAGAGCTCCCACGTGGTTATTTCGCCACACATCTTGAGTGTCTAGCTATTCCAGGATGGGAAGACGGACTCTTTCATCATCTCGTTCAGGCTAGCCATAATGCCGGAGAACGCCCTACGGCAGCCTTCCCAAGCTCCCATGTATCGATGTCCACAATCAGTATGCTCGTAGCTATCCGTCAGAAACAATGGCGTTATCTGCTCATCTTCGCCGTGCCATATATATTCCTCGTCATGGGCACCGTCTATATCTATGCCCACTATGCCGTGGATGCCATTGCTGGTTTCATCACCGCAATACCCGTTTTCTTCCTTATGGAATTTTTATATAAGAAATATTTCTCAGGTTTATAGAAATTATTTGAGGATTTATAGAAATTATCTGAGGTAGCAGGAATATGTCTGTTGCATAGCTTCGGCCACCCTAAAGCATAGAAACTCACCTCCTGTTTCTATGAAACACGTATCGCGAAGCATAGAAACACAAAAAGCAGTTTGTGACATTGTGACATTGTGAATTTGTGACAAAAGGTGCTCATTTGACGTGATTTTTTTTCAGTGAATAGTATCCTTAAAAATTATAGTATATAATATATATATTATTATATAATATATAAGGTCATTTTAACACGTCAAATGAGGTGGTTTTGTCACAATGTCACAAGTCACAATGTCACAAATTTGTACTAGAGCATCTTCTGCAATCGCCATCGCATCCCTTGCAGCAACTCTTTTTGTTGCCACCTTTTATATTATTGTATAGCACGTAGAGAAAGGCGATGACTACGGCTGAGAGAAGGAGGATGCTTATGAGATTCATTTCTTACACGTTCTAAAGACTAAAAACGAGATATACTGCGAGGGCTGCTATGTATGCTATCAGGCATTGGAGTACAACGACTGCTATGGCATCACGGGTGCCGAGTTCGCGGCGTATAGCGGCAATGGCGGCGATGCAAGGGGTATAGAGCAGACAGAAGACGAGGAGGGAGAGAGCTGATGCCGTGGAGAGTATCGACGTGATAGGCATCGAAGGACCGAAGAGGACGCTGAGGGTGCTCACCACGCTCTCCTTGGCAAGGAAGCCGCCTACGAGGGATGTGCATATACGCCAGTCACCGAAGCCGAGAGGTTCGAAGATTGGAGCAACGACACCAGCCACCGTTCCAAGGATACTGTCATCAGCATTCTCCACCTGCTGAAGATGGAAGCCGAAGGTCTGAAGGAACCATATAATTATCGTTGCCATGAAGATGACGGTGAAGGCACGCTGAAGGAAATCGCGAGTCTTCTCCCAGAGCAGCATAAACGTGGAGCGGGCAGAAGGCATACGATAGTTGGGGAGTTCCATAACGAAAGGTACCGGCTCGCCTTTGAGCAAGGTACGCTTATAGATAAGGGCGATGATGATGCCCACGATGATGCCCATAAGATAGAGTCCTACCATTATCAAGGCTGCCTTTCCTGGGAAGAAAGCAGCACAGAAGAAGGCATAGATAGGCAGTTTTGCCGTGCATGACATAAAAGGAGTGAGCATCACGGTGAGGCGACGGTCACGCATAGAAGGCAAGGTGCGACTTGACATCACGGCAGGCACGGAGCATCCGAAGCCAATGAGGAGCGGCACAATAGATCTTCCCGATAATCCTATGCGGCGTAAAGGACGGTCCATGACGAAGGCTATGCGCGCCATATAACCCGAATCCTCGAGCATGGAGAGGAAGAAGAAGAGAGTGACGATGACGGGAACGAAGGAAGCCACCGTGCCCACTCCGGCATAGACACCATCGATGATGAGGGAACGGACAACATTGTTGACATTCCATGACTGCATGGCTGTTTCGGAAACCTCTGTAAACCATTCTATTCCCATCTCAAGCCATTCCTGCATAGTGCCGCCAATGACATCGAAGGTGAGCCAGAAGACAACGGCCATAATGCCAAGGAAGGCAGGCAGGGCGGTGAAATGTCCCGTCAACAGGCTGTCTATCCGTTCAGAGCGGATATGCTCCTTGCTGCGTCTTGGGTGTACCACGGAACTCTCGCAGAGGCGTCGAATGAACGAGAAACGCATGTCTGCCATAGCTGCAGCACGATCCATTCCGCGTTCCTCCTCCATCTGGCAGAGGATATGCTCTATCGTTTCCTGCTCATTCTTTGACAGATGGAGAACTTCGGTAACGAGATGATCACCCTCAACGAGCTTTGCAGCAGCGAAACGCAACGGTATGTTAGCATTCTTTGCATGGTCTTCTATGAGATGCATGATAGCATGCAGACAACGATGCACAGCACCTCCATGGTCTTCCTTAGAACAGAAATCCTGCACGGCAGGTGCTTCCTGATAGCGCGCAATATGCACAGCATGCTCCACAAGTTCCGAGACACCCTGATTCTTTGATGCAGAGATAGGTACCACAGGTATTCCAAGTGTGCGCTCCATAGTGTTGAGGTATATGCTACCACCATTTCCTTCCAGCTCATCCATCATATTGAGGGCAAGAACCATAGGGATGCCAAGTTCCATGAGCTGCATGGTAAGATAGAGATTACGCTCTATGTTCGTAGCATCCACTATGTTGATGATAGCACGTGGATGCTCATCGAGAATGAAGTTGCGGCTCACGGTCTCCTCACTCGTATATGGCGAGAGAGAATAGATGCCAGGGAGATCCGTAACCTCCGTATTGCTATATCCGCGTATAGCACCACTCTTGCGGTCAACGGTAACGCCAGGGAAGTTGCCCACATGCTGATTGGTGCCTGTAAGCTGATTGAACAAAGTCGTCTTGCCGCAGTTCTGGTTGCCCATGAGAGCGAAGGTGAGCACTTCGTCATCAGGCAATCGATGTGAATGCTTAGGGTCATGGTATATTCCAGGTTCACCAATGCCCGGGTGATTTGTAAACGGTTTGTTTGATATTCCCGTACGCTCCGTAGCTTTATCAAGTGGAGTAACATTGATTGTGGCAGCATCAGCAAGGCGGAGAGTAAGCTCATAACCTTGCACCCGCAACTGCATAGGGTCGCCCATAGGGGCAAACTTCTCCAATGTCACCTCTGCACCAGGTATCATACCCATATCGAGAAAGTGCTGTCGCAATGCTCCTTCACCTCCTACGCTGATAATCTGTGCCGATTCTCCTACCTTTAAATCTTTTAGTGTCATAGTTTGTAATTTGCTTGCAAATTTACGAAAAAACGTTCACAATCAAGTTGCATAAATGATAAATACTAATAAATAGTTATCATTTTGTCTGTTTTTTCCAGTAAATATACTAAAAAATGATTACAAAAATAGAGATAATCACTCTTGTGCTTTGCTATCTTGCTTTTATTTAGTATTTTTGCACCAAAGAAAAAGATATTACATAATAAACAAAACGAAAAATGGAAAAACTAATCATCAACTCTTATGAGGAGTTTGCAAAGTATGAAGGTCAGGTGCTCGGCACTTCTGACTACGTGGAACTGACACAGGAGCGCATCAACCTCTTCGCTGACGCTACTCTCGACCATCAGTGGATTCACGTTGACACCGAGCGCGCAAAGACAGAGAGCCAGTTTGGCACTACCATCGCTCACGGATATCTCACACTCTCTGTTCTCCCACACCTCTGGGGACAGATTGTTGACGTTCGCAACGTGAAGATGCTCGTTAACTATGGCATCGACAAGATGAAGTTCGGTCAGCCAGTTCTCTCTGGCCAGAGCCTCAACCTCACCACAAAGCTCCAGAGCATTCAGAATCTCCGTGGCGCTGTGAAGACAGAGGTGAAGTTCACAATGAACGTAAAGGAGACAGGCAAGAAGGCTATCGAGGGTGTTGCTATCTTCATTTACTATTTTGAGAACTAAGAGCAAGCAAAACATATACATAGAGAGGAACTGCAAGTCTTTAGGCTTGCAGTTTTTTCATTCTTTTCCCCATTATTAAAGCCCTTCTAATAAGTTTTAATGAAAATTTAATAAAGAAAGGTGGTGTATGTCAAAAATATTTTGTATGTTTGCAAAAAATTAAAACAATATACGCCATGGGAAAAGGAAAGAAAGCTGGTAAGCGAATAAACAAGAAGCAGATGGGCGCTATGCTGGAGGAGTTCTTTCAGCAGCAGCCAGGTAAGACATTATCCTTTAAGGACATCTTTCGTCAGTTGCATCTCGACACGCATCCTCTGAAGATGCTTGCCATTGATGTAATGGAAGAGATGGCGTGGGATGATTTCCTGCAGCGCGTTAGTGACAACTCTTATCGTCTGAATCAGTCGGGACAGGTGATGGAGGGTACTTTCGTGGCAAAACACAACGGCAGGAACTCCTTCCTTCCCGATGGTAGCGACAAACCTATCTTCGTGGCAGAGCGCAACTCAATGAGTGCCATAAACGGTGACCGTGTGAAGGTAAGCATGATGGCGAGAAGGGAAAGGCACATTCGCGAAGCAAAGGTGATAGAAATATTGAAGCGTGCCAAGGATCAGTTTGTGGGCAAACTGAAGGTGGAGCGCGACCTTGCCTTCCTCATACCTACTGATCCTATGTCTATGAATATCATCATTCCAAAACGTAAACTGAAGGAAGGAAAGGATGGTGACCGCGCCGTGGTGAAGGTTATTGAATGGCCTGATGCAGAGCATAGGAGCATAGTAGCAGGCGTTGTGGATATACTCGGACAGCAGGGCGACAACGATGCGGAGATGAATACCATCCTTGCACAGTATTCCCTTCCTTATAAATATCCTAAGAACGTGGAGGAGGCAGCTGAGAAGATAAGCGATAAGATAACCGAACAGGATTTTGCTGAGCGCGAAGACTTCCGTGATGTATTCACCTGCACCATTGACCCAAAGGATGCCAAGGACTTTGACGATGCCCTTTCCATCCGTATGAAGAGCGAAAACCTCTGGGAAGTGGGCGTTCACATTGCCGATGTGAGTCATTATGTGACAGAGGGTAGCGTGATAGACAAGGAAGCAAAGGAACGTGCTACGAGTATATACCTCGTGGACCGCACCATCCCTATGCTGCCTGAGCGACTCTGCAACTATATCTGCTCGCTGCGTCCTGATGAGGAAAAGCTTGCATACTCCGTAATCTTCGATATGGACAATGATGCTAATGTGAAGTCATTCCGCATCGTTCACACCGTGATAAAGAGTAATCGTCGATATGCCTACGAAGAGGTACAGGAATTGCTTGAGGCAAACGGCGTCGTTGACGGCACAGGCGAGCCAGCTCCTATGAAGAAAGAGTACATTGGCGACAACGCCAATGAACTAATAACCCTTGACCGTCTTGCTAAGAAACTGCGCGAGAAGCGCTTCAAGAATGGCGCCGTAAAGTTTGACCGCGAGGAGATGCGCTTCGAGATAGACGAGACAGGAAAGCCTCTGCGCTGCTACTTCAAGCGCTCAAAGGATGCCAACAAACTCATTGAGGAATTCATGCTTCTGGCAAACCGTACCGTGGCAGAGAGCGTAGGTAAGGTGGCTAAGGGTAAAGTGGCAAAGACATTGCCATATCGTATCCACGACGTTCCTGATCCTCAGAAACTCGAAACACTCAAGGACTTCGTAGTAAAGTTCGGTTATAAGATGAAATCAACAGGCACTCAGGGTGCAATGGCGAAGAGCCTCAACCAACTTATGAGCGATTGCGAGGGCACAAAAGAGCAGAACGTAATACAGATGGTGGCACTCCGAGCTATGATGAAGGCAAAGTATTCCGTTCATAACATCGGTCACTTCGGTCTTGCCTTTGACTACTACACACACTTCACATCGCCTATCCGTAGATATCCTGACACTATGGTGCATCGTCTCCTTACCCGCTATGAGCAGGGAGGAAAGTCGGCAAACAAGGATAAGTATGAGGAACTCTGTGAGCACTCAAGCGAGATGGAGCAGATAGCAGCCAATGCAGAGCGTGACTCTATAAAATATAAAATGGTGGAATTCATGAGTCAGTTCATCGGTGAGGAGTTTGATGCTCACATATCCGGAATAACGAGCTATGGTATCTATGCCGAGATAGACGAAAACCATTGCGAGGGTATGATTCCTATGAGCGACCTGGGCGATGATTATTATGAGTTTGACGAGAAGAACTACTGTCTCATAGGACGTCGTCATCATACAAAATACCAACTTGGCGATGAGATTCGCATCAAAGTGGCAAAGGCTAATCTGGAGAAGAAACAGCTGGATTTCACTTTAGCGTAGCCCCTCTCCCCAGCCCTCCCCCGAGGGGGAGGGAGTGGTTTGTAATGAAGTGTACACAATTCCGTCCTGCTGGAATACACATAATTTAAATGAAGATAATAAAGAGACTATTATATTTCTTTGGAGGACTTATCCTGCTGGGAGCGTTGATTTTCTTCGCTCTCTGTACCTTCTTATGCACTGACAAGGCACAGCAATGGATATTTGACAAAGGCATCACCATACTCTCTGAAAAACTGCAGACAAAGGTGAAGGCAGACAGCTTAGCTGTCAATCCATGGAAAGGTAGTGTCACTCTCTTCGGTTTCTATTTAGAGGATAAGAACAAATATCCTATGTTGAAGATAGATACCTTGCATGCAGGAATATCACTACCACATCTCATTGCTAAAGAGGTAATGATTGATGAGGTAAGTCTTATAGGTGCTGATGCTACACTCTACAAAGCTCATAGTGACTCTGCAGCAAATTATCAGTTTGCAATAGATGCTTTCAAACCTAAGAAGAAGCACAGCAAGGGAAATGCAGAGGGCAAGAAAGGTAAGTTTGAGGTGCTATTGGATGTCGATGACCTTGACATTGAACGTCTGCATATAAAATGGGATGTATGCGATAAGCAGCGCAGATATGTTGGTCATCCGAAAAGAGGACATTTCGATGCCAACCATATAAACGCTGAGATGAGCATCCATGCTGATGTGAAGTCGATAAAGAAAGACAGTTTCAGCATAAAGATAAACGATGCCCGAATACATGACTATGCAAGTGGACTCAAGATAAGGCAGCTTACTGCCAAGGCAAGAGTTGGCAAAAAAGCATTCTCTATACCTGATATGATTATCAATCTGGATAATTCAAACATAGAGGTTGCTGACGTGCTTGGGCATTATGAGAAAATTCCTGCAGACACCATAGCAAAGAAGAAGGCGTCGATAAAGATGAAATTCTCACCTTTCCATGTATATTCAGACATCATACTTAAGGATATCGCAGAGCCTTTCGGTCCTGCCCTATCCCATTTCACTACTCCATTGAGTCTCTCCACACAGGTGAGTGGAACTTTGGATGAAATACGTTTTGACGATATACGCATATCAACTCCTGACAAGCGTCTTACCCTTACAGCACAAGGAACGATGACAGGCATCACTCTTGGCAAGGGAGCATTAGGTCTTCGCTTCAGACATATTGACATGAAGGCAAGAAGGAATGTGAAGGATGAGATAGTTATGCACTTCGCAAAAAAGGTAAGACTGAAGATGACAAAGCAGTTGAAGGCCTTAGGCGATGTTGCCTACCTTGGTTCACTTGATATTTTCTTCCACAGAGAGATATTCGATGGAGTAATCCTTACACCTTTCGGAAACGTCAACACACGCTTCACTATCAACGATGATACGCATTTCATGTCGGGATATGCTTCCACTTCATCCCTGGAGATCGGAAAACTGATGAATGTAAGTGGTCTCGGTCCAGTCAATGCAAATGCCACCTTCAAGTTCAATGTCAGCAAAAAGGCAAAACGTCCAGCAACTGCTTTGCCAAAAGGAAGACTGCCTATTGGCAACATGAACGCTACGATTAACAAGGCAAAATTCAAGTTTTTAGAGTTCAACAAACTGCATGCAGAGATAGAGAGTGATGGAAGTACAGCCTCTGGCACTATCATCATTCCTGAGAATCTCGTCAATATCCTTGTCGACTTTGATTATATTCAGACAGATAAGCTACAGAGTCTGAAAGTGTATCCTTCGCTAAAGGGATATAATGGTTTTGAGAATAAACTGACCAGGGATGAGCGTCGCAAAGCAAGAGCGCTGAAGAAGGAGGTGAATGAAGAGAAAAAAGAGGATAGAGAGAAACTGAAGGAGAAAAGAAGAAAGATGAGCGAGTTAAGCAAGATAGCAAGAAAACGCCTCAAAAACGAACTCCAACGCTTAAAGGAAGAACTGAAGAAACATAAAATAACAAGTAGCAAATAAGAAAAGAGATGAAAGTTGTATATGGCTTTCATCTCTTTTATTCTTACCCTTCATTCTTAAGCATTACCCTCACTTCATTGATTATCTGTGTCAGTTCCTCGACTGTTTCAGCTCGCAACATGGCGATACGAGTCTTCTTGAAATCTGGAATACCCTTGAATATTGGTGTAGAAGCCAAATGACGACGAGTATGAAGAATTCCTCTGTACTCATCAAGACGTTCTACATTGATATGAAGCTGTTCAAGAAGAACGTCAATCTTCTCATCGAGTGTGAGAGGTTCGGGAGAGAAAAACCATGGTTGTCCAAAGGTTGCTCTACCAACCATAACAGCATCGACACCATAGGTATCGAAGGCTTCATTTGCCTGAGCTATGGAAGTGATATCGCCATTACCTATTATAGGAATATGTATGCGAGGATTATTCTTTACCTCACCGATGAGAGACCAATCTGCAGAACCTGTGTACATCTGGGAACGTGTGCGACCATGAAGCGTCAAGGCCTGTATGCCACAGTCCTGAAGCGCTTCAGCAAGGTCAAAAGCACCATTGAGAGGAGGATTTTTAGGGTCGCAGAAGTATGGTGCAGTAGGATTATTGCCTACAGCAATCTGTTCTGCATTCCATCCAAGACGAGTCTTTACGGTTACAGGAGTATTGACAGCGTTCACAACGGCACGGGTAATCTCAAGCATGAGAGGGATATTCTGAAGCATTCCTGCTCCAGCGCCCTTACCAGCTACCTTTTTCACGGGACATCCGAAGTTTAGGTCTATGACGTCAGGATGAGCTTCACTTTCCACAATCTTCGCTGCCTCCACCATAGCCTCTACATCGCGTCCATATATCTGTATTCCCACAGGACGCTCCTCATCGCTCACGGTAAGTTTGCTCACAGTACTCTTTACAGAACGTATCAGTGCCTCTGCACTGACAAACTCCGTATATACCATTTGTGCACCAAAACGCTTGCAAAGCATTCTGAAACCTATATCCGTTACATCTTCCATAGGAGCAAGGAAGAGAGGTCGCTCAGGAAACTGTATATTGCCTATTTTCATTGAAATCAGAAGTGTATAAAATTATAAGGTATTCTACCTCGATAAGAAAGAATCGGGGGCAAAATTACAAAAATTCTATGAAATAAAAGTTAACATATGGTGGCATTTTGTAAAAAAAATCGTACTTTTGCATCATATTTGAAATATCCTCAATCATTATGACACCTAACAGAATAACATCTTTTCTTAGAATGAACCGTATCACTATTGGAGTGGCAATGCTCCTGACACTCATCCTATATCCTTCTACAACATCGGCTCAGATGCGTATAAACATGGGAGAGAATTCTCCTATGCGCAAGATGGCCATTGCACTATATGCTGTACAAAACCTATATGTTGACAGCGTTGATGAAAAGAAAATCGTAGAAGATGGCATAAGAGGTATGCTTGAGAAACTCGATCCTCACTCTACCTACTCTACTCCTAAAGAGGTGAAGGCTCTCAACGAACCTTTGCAGGGTAATTTCGATGGTATCGGCGTTTCTTTCAACATGCTCAATGATACTCTCGTAATCATACAGCCTATCGTAAATGGTCCTTCTGAGAAGGTAGGTATCGTTGCTGGTGACCGTATTATCAATGTGAATGATACTGCTATTGCTGGAGTAAAGATGTCAAGAGAGGACATTATGAAGCGTCTTCGTGGTCCAAAAGGAACAAAGGTAAAGCTTGGTATTCAGCGTAATGGTATCAAAGGTATTCTCTATTTCACCGTAACACGTGACAAGATACCAGTAAAGTCCATTGATGCTGTATATATGATACGTCCTGGAGTGGGTTATATTCGTATCGACAATTTCGGAGCTACTACCTACGATGAGTTTATGGCTGGAGTAAATAAACTGAAGCCACAAGGAATGAAGGACCTTATCATCGACCTTCAGGACAATGGAGGCGGCTATCTCCAAGCAGCTGTGAAGATTATCAACGAAATGTTGCAGAAAGGCGACCTTATTGTATATACAGAAGGTCGTGCAGCTCCTCGACAGGAGTTCCGTGCTGAGGGAAATGGATGTCTGCTCGATGGTCGTATAGTTGTGCTTACAAACGAATATACTGCATCTGCTTCTGAAATCCTGAGTGGTGCGATGCAGGATCAGGATCGTGGCATCATCGTAGGAAGACGCACATTCAGCAAAGGTCTCGTACAGCGACCTATTGATCTTCCTGATGGAAGTATGATACGTCTTACTATTGCTCATTACTATACTCCTTCAGGACGATGCATTCAGAAACCTTACGTAAAAGGTGAGAAAGAAGCATATAGCCATGATTTGGATGACCGCTTCAAGCGAGGTGAGTTCACCAATATCGATAGCATCCATTTCAATGACTCGCTGAAATGTTACACTCTTCGCAAGCATCGTACAGTATATGGTGGTGGTGGCATCATGCCTGACTACTTCGTTCCACTTGATACAACTCGCTACACCCTTTTCCATCGCACTTTGGCAGCTAAGTCTATCGTTGTAAATGCCAATCTGCGCTATATGGACAAGAATCGAAAAGCGCTGAAGAAGCAGTATAAGACCTTTGAGGATTTCAAGGCAAACTATCAGATTCCACAGGAATATATTGACGACATCCTTGCCGAAGGAAAGAAGCAAAAAGTAGAACCAAAGGATGATGATGAACTGAAGCGTACACTTGAATATCTCAAACCACAACTGAAAGCTCTCATCGCTCGAGACTTATGGGATATGACAGAGTATTTCAGTATATGGAACGAAGAGAGTGATATAGTGAAGAAGGCACTGGAAGTACTCGAATCCGATGTACAATAGTGAGTTGGTAACGCGCACAAGAATGCAAAAAACAACAAGAAAAATATGCACAAAACAATAGAAATGTGCACAAAACGATTGATTTTGAGCAGATATTTGCACTTTTTTCGATGAAATATTTGCTCATTTGACAAAAAGTTTGTTACTTTGCACTCGAATTTGAAACGAAAATAAATTAATTATATTAAAACTTAATCATTACAATTATGTCAGAAATTGAAAGCAAAGTAGTCGACATCATCGTTGATAAGCTCGGCGTTGACGCTTCAGAGGTAAAGGCTGAGGCTAGTTTCACAAACGATCTCGGTGCAGATTCTCTCGACACTGTAGAGCTCATCATGGAGCTTGAGAAGGAGTTTAGTGTTACTATCCCTGATTCAGACGCTGAGAAGATTCAGACTGTAGGCGACGCTATCGCATACATCGAGAACGCTGGTAAGTAATAATTGCCTTGACGTTTGATGTACGTATAAAGTCATAGGGTGATGGTAGGTCGATTTTGAATCGTCCACCATCACCTTTTTCTTTTATTCAAATAATTGTTGAAATCTCGTAATCTCGAAAAATCGTAATCTCGAGACTTCGAAAAAAAATAATATAAAATAAACATGGAATTGAAAAGAGTTGTAGTGACCGGCATTGGTGCCGTTTCACCACTTGGCAACAGCGCTGAAGAAACTTGGGAGAATATGCTCAAGGGTGTTAGCGGTGCCGCTCCTATAACACAGTTCGATGCTACTCGCTACAAGACACAGTTCGCTTGCGAGGTAAAGAACTTCGACGCTTCAAAGTGGATTGACCGCAAGGAAGCACGTAAGATGGATAAGTTCTGTCAGCTTGCACTCGCTGGTGCAACAATGGCTATCGAGGATTCAGGCATGGACCTCGAAACTATTAATAAGGATCGCGTAGGAGTTATCTACGGTGTAGGTATCGGCGGTCTTAAGACTATGCAGGATGAGCTTGAGTATTATTCACAGCATAAGGATGAGCCAAAGTTCGGTCCTTTCTTCATCCCAAAGATGATTGGTGACATCGCTCCTGGCCATATCTCTATCAAGTATGGTTTCCACGGTCCTAACTATGCTACAACAAGTGCTTGTGCTTCTTCAAGCAACGCTCTTGCTGATGCATTCAACCTCATCCGTCTTGGTAAGGCAGACATCATCGTAAGCGGTGGTTCAGAGGCTGTAATCACAGATCCAGGTCTTGGTGGTTTCGTTTCTATGCACGCTCTCTCAACACGCAACGATGAGCCACAGAAGGCAAGCCGTCCATTCTCAAAGAGCCGCGATGGTTTCGTTATGGGTGAAGGTACTGCATGTCTCATCCTTGAGGAATATGAGCACGCTAAGGCACGTGGTGCTAAGATCTACTGCGAGATGGTAGGTGCTGGCATGAGTGCTGACGCTCACCATATCACAGCTTCTCACCCAGAAGGTCTCGGTGCTAAGATCGTTATGTCTGAGGCATTGAAGGATGCTGAGATGAAGCCAGAAGATATCGACTACATCAACGTTCACGGTACATCAACTCCTGTTGGTGACATTTCAGAGGCTAAGGCTATCAAGGACCTCTTCGGAGAGTGGGCTTACAAGTTGAATATCTCTTCTACAAAGTCTATGACAGGTCACCTTCTCGGTGCTGCAGGTGCTCTTGAGGCTATGGTTTGTGTACTTGCTGTAAAGAACGACATCATCCCTCCAACAATCAACCACGAGGAAGGTGATGAGGATGAGAATATCGATTACAACATGAACTTCACCTTCAACGAACCCCAGAAGCGCGAGGTTCGTGCTGCTCTCAGCAACACATTCGGCTTCGGTGGTCATAACGCTTGCGTTATCTTCAAGAAGTATGCTGAGTAATCTTATAGATAGAGTTAGGCTCCCTTTCCGCAAGGATAGGGAGCTTATATTGTCTTTATACAATATTCTCGGTTTCTATCCCCACAAGATTGCTTATTATAAGCTGGCCCTGATGCATAAGAGCATTGGTCATCGCTCTACTGCAGATGATATTGCAGATGCAATGCCAAGGCAGTTTAAGGGGAAAAAGAAGCAGAAAAAGGGTAAGGGAAAAGAATATAGGACCGTAGGACGTAAGGTAAACAACGAACGTCTGGAGTTCCTCGGCGATGCCATCCTCGATGCCGTAGTAGGAGATATCGTCTATGATCATTTCCCTGGAAAACCTGAAGGTTTCCTTACCAACACACGCTCAAAGCTCGTGCAGCGCGAGACTCTCGGAAAGCTGGCCAATGAAGTAGGTCTCAGTCGTTTGATTCTTTCATCAGGACGCTCTGCAAGCCATAACAGTTATATGGCAGGAAATGCGTTCGAAGCACTTGTAGGTGCCATTTACCTCGACCGCGGCTACGATGCATGTATGAAATTCATGCAGCAGCGCATCCTCGGCCGATATATAAATATCGACAAGATGGCATACAAGGAAGTGAACTTCAAGTCGAAACTCATTGAATGGACGCAGAAGAATCGCGTACAACTGACGTTCCGCCTCGAAGACGAAGGAAAGGATAAGAATGGTTCTCCTATCTTCAAATATACAGCAGTTCTTGAGACCATCGATGGTGCTGAAGGTACAGGCTATAGTAAGAAGGAAAGTCAGCAGCATGCTTGCGAGGAGACTCTAAAGCGACTTCGCAAGGATCCTATCTTCCTCGATAGCATTTTTGCAGCAAAGACGGAGCGTACTCGTATGGATGAGGATATGGTACAGGCTGTCCCTGATGTAGAACAGCAGAAGGAACCGGAGTTCATAATAAAGTCAGAAGAGGTTCCTGTAGAGGATATTTCTGCAGTAGAGAGTACTAGCAATGACATTATAGACGACGTTTCTTTTGATGACATTGAAACACAACCAAAAGTATCAACAAAAGACGATATAATAGCAGCGGCGGAAGCCGAGGCATATAAATAACAACACAATGAAAATAGCATTAATAGGATATGGTAAGATGGGCAAGATGATAGAGCAGATTGCCCTTAGTCGCGGACATGAGATAGTAAGTATCATCGACATCGACAACCTCGACGACTTCGAGAGCCCTGCTTTCGCAAGTGCAGATGTTGCTATCGAGTTCACAAATCCTTCTGTTGCCTATGGCAACTACCTTCGTGCATGGAAGGCTGGCGTAAAGGTTGTCAGCGGCACTACTGCATGGTTGAAGGACCATGGCGATGATGTTCGCAAGGCATGTGCAGAGGAAGGAAAGACTCTCTTCTGGGCATCAAACTTCTCTGTTGGCGTAGCTATCTTCTCTGCAGTGAACAAGTATCTTGCAAAGATTATGAACCAATTCCCACAATATGATGTAAATATGGTGGAGACACACCATGTTCATAAGCTCGATGCACCTTCTGGTACAGCAATCACTCTCGCAGAGCAGATCGTTGAGCGTCTCGATCGCAAGACTGGTTGGGGACTTCATGAGACAAAGGCAGATATCGTTCGCATCGATGACGTTCGTCGTGGTGAGGTGCCAGGTATCCATAGCATCAGTTATGACTCTCCTGAAGAGGACATCATAACTATTACCCACGATGCTCATTCACGCAAGGGCTTTGCTCTCGGTGCCGTTCTCGCAGCAGAATACACAGCACAGCATCAGGGATTGCTCACCATTGATGATATGTTTAAGTTTTAAAAGCCCCTCTCCCCTTACCCTCTCCCGAGGGCGAGGGAGTAGATAGTACTTGAGGGAAAAGAATTCATTAATTGAGAATTGCGATTTAAATGAAAAAGAAACAACCAAATATGAAGTTACAATGGACGAAGTTTATCGTCGTCCTTGTGCTCTATCTGCTCTTCCTCTTATGGCTTAAGAGCTGGCTTGGACTCATCGTTATACCGTTTATCTATGATGCATACATCAGCAAGAAGATAAACTGGAAATGGTGGGAGGATGCAGAACAGCCCGTTCGCTTCATTATGTCGTGGGTGGATGCCTTGGTGTTCGCACTCGTTGCTGTATATTTCATCAATCTCTTCTTCTTCCAGAACTACGTCATTCCTTCTAGTTCTTTGGAGAAGTCATTGCTCACAGGCGACTATCTCTTTGTATCAAAGGCAAGCTATGGTCCACGTATTCCTCAGACACCTCTTACCGTGCCTCTCACACAGCACACTATGCCGGTGCTCGGATGCAAGTCATACATTGAGTGGCCACAGTGGGATTACCGTCGTGCTCCAGGCCTCGGCAAGGTAGAACTCAATGATATCGTAGTATTCAACTATCCTGCTGGTGACACTTGCGTCAATGAACCACGCTGGCAAGCACAGGATTACTATCAGATGGTCTATGGATATGGTCAGCAGATTCTTCAGCAGCAGGGCGTACAGCCTCAGCTTGATTCTCTTCCTGCTCTCCAGCTTCGCGATTATTACGCTCTTGCCTATACGGCAGGTCGTTCATATATCGTGAACAATCCTAATGAGTATGGT
This sequence comes from Prevotella sp., assembly GCA_045627725.1. GTDB lineage: Bacteria > Bacteroidota > Bacteroidia > Bacteroidales > Bacteroidaceae > Prevotella. The sequence continues at coordinate 165,408 of JAZQOH010000007.1, forward strand.
GACATCATCAGTCGTCCTGCTGATAGAAGAGAGAACTATGTGAAACGTTGCGTTGGTCTTCCTGGTCAGACTCTTGAGATAAAGAATCGTATAATCTATCTCGATGGCAAGGCAAACAAGGAACCAGAGAAGGTGCAATACACTTATTATGTACAGGTTAATGCACCTATAATGCAGTGGCCTGACGAACTTCTTAAGGAACTTGAAATCTCGCAGGAAGACCTTATCTCGCTCAACAACTATGGTTATATGCCTCTCACAAAGCATGCTGTAGATGTTCTTAAATCTCGTAAAGATCTTGTGAAGAGTATCCGTATCAATGAAGAGCAAATCGTAGGTGACCTCTATCCTCTCAATGCGCGCTACGGTTGGACACGCGACAACTATGGTCCAATCTGGATTCCTGCCAAGGGAAAGAGCATCAACCTCACGCTTGAGAATCTCCCTATCTATGAGCGTCCTATCCGTGTCTATGAGGGTAATGACCTTGAAGTTACTAAGGACGGAAAGATTCTCATCAATGGCAAGGAGTCAAAGGAGTACACCTTCAAGATGGACTACTATTGGATGCAGGGTGATAATCGTCACAACTCAGCCGACTCACGCTACTGGGGCTTCGTTCCAGAAGACCATATCGTGGGCAAGCCTATCTTCATATGGTGGTCAAGCGACCCTGACCGCAATGGTTTCGGTGGCATTCGATGGTCTCGACTCTTCCGTTGGGTGGACAATATCAAGTAATTATGTTCGTTGCAGCTCGACTGCAACGCAATAATAAAACCATTTAGTGAAGAAAAAAAAGAAAAGAATAAGACTCAGATGGGGACGAATAGCCGCAGCATTAAGTGTGCTTGCGGCTATTGTCGTTGCTATATATTTCCTTATTTTAGGTATAATATCGCTATTCACTAGTATCTTCGGGGAAAAGGAAGACGGCAATGTCGATACAGAAATACCAATTGTTGTGACGCCGGAGATGCTTCGTTGCGACTCTATAATGGCGCATCGGATAGACAGCATAATGCAGAGACCACAATATCTCGACACATCGAAAATAGCTATAAGCGTCTTTGATCTTACAAGTCAGACACAGGTTTATTCGCGTCATGAGAATGACACCCTCGTTCCTGCCTCATGCATGAAGATTGCAACGGCTGTTACGGCTATCAAAAGACTCGGTATCAACTATCGATATCACGAGTCCATCCTCGTGCGTGGTGAGATGAAGCGTGATACTCTCGTGGGTACCCTTCTGCTCCTCGCAGATGATGATCCTCTCTTCGATAATTTTGATGAACTGATAACGAAGATGAGGCATCGTGGCATTCGCCATGTGCGAGGTAATGTCATCGTCACACTTGCTCGAGAAGACACTCTGCGGGCACATCCTACAGCGAAGACATGGGATATCCCATATCACAAGACCCCTATACTTCTTCGCGGAAAGAAATATGTGGAACGTTATTTCCTTGCCTCACTACGCGGAAAAGGTGTAACCTTTAAGAAGGATAACACCGTTAATTCCAAACTGGCAAAAGGCGCTATGGGTGGTGGAAAATATCATTATGTAGCCTCTACATCCCACGCGTTGAAGGATGTAATCACTCCTATGCTCATCCATAGCAGTAATATAAAGGCTGATGCTTTGTTCTATCATCTTAATTACAAGGCCGGACTTTATCCTGATCGCAGGATACATTGGGACCAACCTAATGTCATCACCGAATATATGAAGCAGATACCTACTGATGATAAGGATATTGCACAGAAGATATCCATACACGATGGCTCAGGTCTTTCTCCTAAGAATCACCTCACGGCAAAGTTCCTTGTGGATATCCTACGCTTTGCATACAAGGATGACACTCTCCGAGAATACTTCATTCGCGAGGCTCTTGCAAGTCCTGCATCAGGAGAACGCTGTGGATCTCTTATTACGAGAATGTGCCGTCCTGAGTATAAAGATCGTCTGTATTGTAAGACAGGCACTATGACAACCATCGGTTCATCCAGCCTTGCAGGCTACCTTATAGGCAATGACGGGCATTGGTATGTTTTCTCCATCATAAATAGCGACTCTCCTGTCTATGAGTCGAGAAGATTCCAAGATCAGGTCTGCAAGACTATGATGAGGTAAAAACATCTTCCTAACCCCTCCATAGGAGGGGAGAATGAAGAGTGAAAAGAAAAGTGCTTTCTTTAATTTTCCTTAATTCCTTTGCTGAATAATATCTTTTTATATACCTTTGCACGATAGAACTCATAAGAAAGACTTAAATGGGCATAACAGATATAGCAAGACTCTATTTCCTAAAAAGACAAAAGGAACTGGAGAAACATAATAAAGACGGTGTACTTTTGCAGGCAGAAGTCTTGAGACGACTGCTCTTAAGGGCTGCTGACACAGAATACGGACGCAATCATCTCTTCAAGACAACAAAGGGATACGATGACTTTGTCCGTAATGTCCCTGTGAATACTTATGAGGAACTTAAGAACGATATAGATCGTATGCGTCATGGTGAGAAGGATATCCTTTGGCCAGGACAGGTGAAATGGTATGCTAAGTCATCAGGAACTACGAATGACAAGTCGAAGTTCATTCCCGTTAGTGCGGAAGGACTTAAGAATCTTCACTATCAGGGTGGCAATGATGTCGTGGCTATGTATCTCCAGAACAATCCAAAGAGCCGTCTTTTCGATGGTCGTGCTCTTATCCTCGGTGGTAGTCACTCACCAAACTACAACGTAGCAAACTCCCTTGTTGGAGACCTCAGCGCTATTCTTATTGAGAATATCAATCCACTCGTTAATTTTGTCCGCGTGCCAGATAAGCGTACAGCACTCATTTCCGACTTCGAAGTGAAGCGCGACAAGATAGCCGCTCAGTGCATAGGCAAGAATATAACAAACATCTCAGGTGTTCCTTCGTGGATGATGTCAGTACTCCAGCGTGTTATGGAGATATCGGGAAAGACACATCTTGAAGAGGTATGGCCTAACATTGAGGTCTTCTTCCACGGAGGCATTGCTTTCACTCCTTACCGCAAGCAGTACGAGCAACTCATCACCTCCGACCGTATGCACTACATGGAGACATACAACGCCTCAGAAGGATTCTTCGGCATACAGAGCGATCCTGAAGACAAGTCAATGCTCCTCATGCTCGATTATGACTGCTTCTATGAGTTCATCCCCATGAGCGAGTTCGGAAAGGATAATCCTACCGTTGTGCCACTCGAAGGAGTAGAAAAAGATGTAAACTATGCTATGCTCATCTCCACCTCTTGCGGACTGTGGAGATATCTCATCGGCGATACTATTAAGTTCACGTCCACCAATCCATATAAGTTTGTCATCACAGGAAGAACGAAGCATTTCATCAATGCCTTTGGTGAAGAACTCATCGTTGACAATGCAGAGAAAGCCCTTCAGTATGCTTGTCAGAAGTGCAACTGTCAGGTGAAGGAATACACCGCAGCACCTGTTTTCCGCGATGAAAACGTAGTGCCTCATCATCAGTGGGTGATAGAATTCTCTCAGGAACCGGAAGATATCAATGCCTTTGCTGATATCCTCGACGACAAGCTTCAGCAACTCAACTCTGACTATGAGGCAAAACGCTTCAAGGATATCAATATGATACGCTTGCAGATAGTAAAGGCCAAAGAAGGTCTCTTTGAGTCATGGATGAAGTCAAGAGGTAAACTCGGTGGACAGAACAAGGTGCCTCGTCTCTCCAATAGTAGAGAGTATGTAGAGGGACTTCTCAAGATGAATGAGTAGAATATTAGTGTTGAAATAGTGAAAACGACCAGAACATACAGCCTCCTTAAGGCACTTTTCTTCATATTCCCACTTCTTTCCATAGGAGCAGGAATAATAGCTTCGTGTGCCAGAATGGGAAATCCTGATGGTGGATGGTATGATGAAACACCACCTTATGTTGTCAGTTCATATCCTACAGACAAAGGAATAAATGCAAAGTCTTCAAAGGTGATAATCAATTTCAACGAATTCATTAAACTTGAGAATCCTTCTGAGAAAGTAATCATTTCCCCTCCTCAACTGGAACAGCCAGAAATAAAGGCTGCGGGACGTAGAATCATCGTTGAATTGAAAGATTCCCTGAAAGAGAATACCACCTATACCATCGACTTCTCTGATGCTATCAGCGACAACAACGAGGGAAACCCTATGGGCAACTACACCTATAGTTTCTCTACAGGTAATCAGATTGATACTCTGGAAGTATCGGGCTATGTGCTCGATGCAGAGAATCTCGAACCAGTAAAAGGCACTCTCGTGGGCCTTTATCGCGCTGAAGACTTCGAGGGGAAGGAAGATACCTCATGGGTTGATCCTTTCAAGTCTCAGCCGCTTATACGCGTTTCCAACACCGATTCCAGTGGTCGTTTCATCATTCGTGGCATAGCTCCTGGCAAATATCGTGTGTTTGCTTTGAAGGATACTGATGGTGATTTCCGCTATACACAGGCGGCAGAGGGCATAGCTTTCAATGATGATATCATTACTCCTACGTTCAAGCCCGACGTAAGACAGGATACACTATGGCTCGACACTCTGCATATCAAGGACATCATTCCTGTAGGCTATACTCATTTCATGCCTGACGATATCGTGCTTCGTCAGTTCACAAAGGAACAGAAAGACCGTTTCTATCTCAAGTCGGAGCGTAAGGAGGCAGAGTCCTTCACTCTCTTTTATAGTGGTCCGAGTGCCGTGACACCTAAGGTCAACGGTCTTAACTTCAACAGCAAGGATGCCTTCATCGTTGAGGCTACACAGAAGAATGATACCATAACTTATTGGCTACGCGATACGGCTCTTGTCAATACCGATACACTTCGTCTCACCGTTGCCCATGAGGTGACCGACACTCTCGGCAATCTCATTATGCAGAATGACACACTCGAGATTCTTGCCAAAGTGCCTTATCAAAAGCGTCAGCGCGAACTGCAGAAAGAAATAGACGAATGGCAGAAGAAACTGGAGAAGAGGCGCAAGAAGAGCGAGGAGGAGATAACGGATACAATATTCCCTGCCAAGCCTTTCAAACCAAGTTACAAGATGGAGAACAGTATGTCTCCAGTTGGAAGGATAAAGATTGATTTCCCAGCTCCTGTTGCTCGTTTTGATACGACAGCAGTACATCTATATGTCAAGCAGGAGGAAGACTGGTATCGGGCACCTTTCTCTCTGCAGAAAGCGAACTATGAGAATGCCACAGACAGAAACATAGAGATGATTGCAGAGTGGATTCCTGGAGCGGAATATAGTTTCGAGGTGGATTCTGCAGCTTTCGAAAGCATCTACGGACTTGTTTCCGATGCCTTCAAGTCAGGTTTGAAGATAAATACTCCTGATCAGTACAGCACTCTCTTTGTAAACGTCTCAGGTGTTCCAGAAGGTCTTCTCCCACCTGATTCTCTCGTGAGCGATTCCCTTGCCATCCCATGTGTCGTAGTTCAGATGCTCGACGGAAGCGATAAGGTAATAGAAACTTCAAAGGCGGAGAATGGTATGGCGGAGTTCTATTACGTCAAGGAAGGAGAATACTATCTCCGTGCATTTGTCGACCGAAATGGCAATGGCAAATGGGATACAGGTAATTATGAAGAACATCTACAGCCTGAGGAGGTGTATTATTTCCCTGAGAAGGTTGACTGCCGTGCGAAATGGGATGTCACCCGTAACTGGAATCTTACCTCAAGACCTCTCAACCTGCAGAAACCTGGCAAACTCATCAAGCAGAAGTCAGATAGTAAGAAGAAGATAAAGTTACGCAATGCGCAACGTGCCAACGAAAAAGGAATAACGCTTCCTGATCGCTTCAAAGCTATGTAAAAATGTTCTCAGCGGTTCTCCGCACTAATGTTCCCAGCAGTTCTTTGTTGGCTATATAAATAAAAACTAATGATTATGAAAGGATTCACAAAAACACTCGCCACCATTGCCATCTTCCTCTCCATGGCAACGGTATCTATGGCACAATGCCCTATGAAGAATGAAGCATTCGGAGACAACGAGAAATTGGAGTATAACCTATACTTCAATTGGCAGTTCGTATGGATAAAGGTGGGAACAGCCACTATGCATACAAAGGCAGTCACCTATAGGAATCGTCCAAGCTATCAGTCGAGTCTCATCACTCGCACATCCCAGCGTGCTGATAAGTTCTTCCGAATGCGCGATACCCTGATGGTCTATGCCACTCGCGACCTCGTTCCTTTATATTATAAGAAGATTGCTCGTGAGGGAAAACGCTACTATGTGGATGAGGTTGCTTATTCCTATCCTGACGGTAAGTGCGGCGTTTCCATACGTAATCGCCATAATGATGGCTCTGTCACGAAGAAACAATATGTCTATGACCATTGTGTCTATGATATGTTGAATATCTTCCTATGTGCTCGAAATTATGATGCCACCAACTGGAAGAAAGGTCACACCGTAAATATCGATATCGCAGGAGGCTCTGAACTGACCAAGGCGAAGCTTATCTATCGCGGCAAGGACACCGTGAAGGCTGACAACAAGAAAAAATACAACTGCCTTGTCCTGTCTTATGTAGAGAAGGATGGTGGCAAGGACAAGGAGATTGTCCGCTTCTTTGTTACCGATGATAAGGCACACATCCCTGTCCGCCTTGACCTTTCCCTCAAGTTCGGCTCAGCCAAGGCATTCCTGATGTAATTTCTATAAACGACCTTTACTCCGCAAAGTTTTCCCCACGAAAATTTTGCGGAGTAGTTTTTTTATCTTTCCGAAAAAAAGTTACTATCAGGGGTAATTGAATTGCAAAGTCATTCGTTATATAGGGAAAGAAAACGAAAGAATGTTATCACTATTCCGACATAAACGACGAAAATCAGATGAAGAGTTAGATGAGTGCTTCCGCTCATCCTACCCTCTGCTCTATCGTCATGCCTATTTCATGCTGCATGATGAAGAGGATAGTCGGGATGTAGTGAGCGAAGTGTTTGTGAATCTGATAGAGAAAAAGAAGGAATACGGCAATGTAGACATAGGATACCTGATAGCGATGGTGCACAATAAGGCGATAGACCTGCTGCGGCATAGGAAGGTAGAGGATGAAGCGCGAAGGCAAATGCTCTATGATTACCGCACCTTCATCGCCTCGAACAAGGACAAAGACATGAGGCTGAAGGAGATAAACCAGTTTGTGGAAAGCGAATTGACACCGCAGACGCAACGCATTCTCCGCCTATGTTACGCCGAAAAGAAGTCATATAAGGAAGTGGCAGCGGAACTTGACATCAGCATTCAGGCGGTAAACAAGCACATCTCTCAGGCACTTCGCAAGTTACGAGAACGATTTAACCCACAGCATACCCAATAGATTATGGACAATACTCATACAAACGACATAGAACAGGAACTCATGGAAGCATTCCTTCTCACCAAGACGGATGCGGAAATAGGTATGCCAAATATAGAGGAAGAACTCCACCGGGTGCGCAGTTTGGCTAAAAAGAGACAACAGAAGCGGACTTCAAAGATGAGGATAGCCTCCGTTGCAGCCTGTTTTCTCATTATACTGGGCATAGGAATAGCGCGATACAGGCACATGCAAGCATCGGAAAACCTATGTGTTGCATACGTGGCAGGGGAGCGAATCACCGATGAAACCGCCGTAATGGAGCTTCTTGATGGCGACATGAGCCACCTTCTCACGGAGGAAGAAGGCATAGATGGTCAGTTAAACGATATTTTCAACGAATAGGATATGAAGCAGAAAATATACATATTATTCTTTTTCCTGAGCCTCTCCCTCACGGCTTTGGCGCAGAAAGACCTTAACATAGGACGGATTTTCGGCGGTCATTACCGTAAGAATCCTGCCGTTACTGATGTGGAAATCAAGGGTTCCCGACTGCAATACTATAATCTCACCTATTACCATAGCCTCACCGTGAAGGGCGATGCTAAGATAATGGAGGAGATAAGGGATGCTTTCGTTGCCGATGAAGCGAAGGCTACCGACAAGGAACTAACCAATGTAGGCGGCAAAATCTACACAGGACTCTACCGACTGAAGTATGATGGCGAGACAAATCGCTTCGTTTTCTTCAAGGACATGCGTTTGTCTCCTTCGAAGAAAAGCAACACCGTTATGATTATATATATGGAGGGAAGCACATCTCTCAAAGCATTACAGAAAAAATTCAAAAATTAAACATCACTTATGAACCGATTAATCATCACATTTATCGTTGCCATTGTCAGCGCAACGAATGCTTTCTCACAGTCTGATACATTGCTCGTCAGTCATCCAGACGAAGTGAAAGTCATAACATCCGGTGACTCTCTCTGTCTCACTATAGTGGGAAAAGAGAAGAATCCTAATTTCTTCTATGAGAAAACAGTTGTCATGGATAATGAAAAGGAGCAGGTGACGGCAAGTTCAAGGAATGTCCGCTCTGGCTTGGGATGGGACTTCAGCCGCATAGAAGACAACACATCCTGCACGCAAATAGAACTTTCCCTGCAGCCACAACTCTATGCCGGATGGTCTTTTGCCTTGGGAAAACCATCTAACATGAAGATGAAAGGCTGGAGCACCTACGAGGCAGGACTTGACATCTTCCATCTTGGCGTGATGCCTGGAAGGAAAAACTGGTGGGTAAGCCTCGACTGGGGCATCCTTATGAGTCGTTATTATCTGAAAGACTGCATGATGCAAAGCGCTGCTGATGGCTCTGTCATCGTCTCGCCATACCCTGATGGCAGCAGCAATGGCTCTTCATTCTTCCGCACTCTTTCCTCTTCTCTCACTCTGATGTGGCATCATCATGTAGGAAAGAAAAGTTCTGTGGGATTGGGTGTCTCATGGATTTCATCCTCATTAGACAACTGTAGCTATAAGACAAAGTACGACATGAACGACGGAACTCACGTTGTTGACATGAACGAACTGCCTGTCCGCAGCAATCTCTTCAGCATAAAGGCGGAATATATGTTCGCTCGCCACACGGGATTCTATCTCCGATACACCCCAATGTCAATCCTTTCCAAAGACAAAGGACCTCGTTTTCAGCAGCTAAACCTTGGTTTGCAGGTAAGATTTTAATTGATGATTAAGCATCGCTCATTTTCCATAGTGGGCGATGTTTTTGTTCCCCAAAACTACGGAACGGAAAAATTTCTCGCAACGTTACACGTTACACAAAAACTTTGTAAAGTATTGATATAGAATATAATAGGCGTGTGTAATGTTCGCTAAACGTTTCACGATGTTGCACAACGATACATTTTGCAGGATGCGATGATTCTTCTGCGATGCAAAATAATACAAAGATGAATATTCTATGCATAATGAAAGAGATAGAATAATATTCCGTATATGTTATAGATGCATAAACAAGTTAATTAAATTTAATGGTACACAAGTTTGTGGTCCACAAACTTGTGTACCATCTATTTTTTTATTACCTTTGCCACGGTAAACCATTAATATATAGCTCTATGAAGAAACCTTTTGTATATGGAACATCTGTTGACGGAGATAATTTCACCGACAGAATTAAAGAGACCAAACGACTGAAATTGGACTTTGAGAATGGAATGAATACCATCATCATCTCACCTCGCCGTATGGGAAAGACTTCCTTGGTGGCTAAAGTGTCGAAGATGATAGAAGATGATGAGATAAAGATTGTTCACATGGATATATACGATTGTCGTAGTGAATATGACTTCCTCAATCGTTTTGCCTCTGCCATAATGAAAGCAACAGCGGGAAAAATGGATATGGTTGCGAGTACGATAAAGGAATTTCTTGCAAGGGTAGTTCCTACCTTGAAATTCTCGCCAGATCCAACAAGTGAATTCACTTTGTCTTTAGGCATTACACCCGAGATTTACCAGCCAGAAGAAATCCTTAATCTTCCTGAAATAATAGCAGTAAAAAAGGGAATACACATTATCGTTTGCATAGATGAATTTCAGCAGATAGGCGAATTTCCTGATAGTCTTAATGTGCAGAAGCGTATGCGTGGAGCATGGCAACATCACAAGAATACGTCTTATTGTATGTATGGTAGCAAGAAGCATCTTATGATGAAGCTGTTCCAAAACAAAAGAATGCCCTTTTATAAATTTGGGGAAACAATGTTTCTGGAGAGAATACCGACAGAAGACTGGATAGAATTCATAAGAAACAGATTTGAAAGCAAAGGCAAATATATATCGGAGGATTATGCTCTTCGCATTTGCCAGATTACAGATAGGCATTCTTCATATGTACAGGAACTCTCGTGGGATGTTTTTGCAGAAACAGACAATGAAGTAGATGAAGAATCTTTCTTAGAAGGGGTTAAGGAACTTCTACGTCAAAATTCGAGCCTATTTCTTAGCAAGATAGAATCGCTTACATCATTTCAGATGAACTTCATAAGGGCTATTTGTGATGGAGTACACTCTGATTTTGGAAGTAAGAGAATAATAGACACATATAGATTGGGAACGAAATCAAACATCAGTCGTTTGAAAACAAGTTTGGAAGACAAGGAATTGATAGAAACGTCTCAAGGACAAACTTTCATTACAGATCCTATTTTTGAGTTATGGTTTAAGCGGGAATATCCGATTGTTTAACCAATACCTCTGAGGATAACAATAACAATACCACTACGGAACGGAGAATTATCTCGTAACGTTACACGTTGCACAAAATCTTTGTAAAGCATTGATATAGAATATAATAGGCGCGTGTAACGTTCGCTCAACGTTTCACGATGTTGCACGACGATACATTTTGCAGGATGCGATGACGAAGTTTTTCGCGTGTATCGTGATGTATCGTTGTGCAACGTTGGAGAGACGTTACACAGCGATAATACACACATAATCAGTATATTACAAAGATTTCGTGAAACGTGTAACCTTTAACAAAAATTCTCCGGAGCCTTTAACGATTGACAATTGACAATTAATGGGGCTAAAGCATTGAGTTAGCACCCCTAAAGCATTGAGTTAGGAGGTGAGAAGCTAAGCTTTAGGTATGCTAAAGCTATGCTTTACGAAAATGGGGGGATTACAACTGCCCTGACTCCACCTGACGAACGACGCGCTCGGTGAGGCGGTCAACACCGTTAGGGTCGTAGGCTTTCTTAAGACTTGCACCGAAAACCCAGGCGAAAGCCTGATAGAAAGCAGCTCGGGCAGGGCCGAGGAAAGCCTGGACAAGCTCGTAGCTGGAAGAGTTTGTCTCGCGATAGATAAGTTTGATGAGAAGCTTTCCCTGAGAATAAGTGAGTTTTTTCATGCGAGGCTTATACTCCGCCACGATGCTCTTCTCCACATATTTCATGTGCTCCTTACGAGCTTTGTCATTAGGAAGCGTCTGAAGATACTCATAGGTCTCGAGTACGGCACGATTCACTTCCTTGGCAATAGGGAGCACCTTCTTTACGTTGTATATCAAATTGTTATATGCCTTGCGCTGCTTGTCGTTGGCAAACTCTATAGGACCATAGACATATACGTTGTTCATCTCCACATAAGGGATGCTATCATTCCCCTCAAGGACTTTTCCCACGCGAACCATAGGGACAAAAGTAGGGCTATCCATATCGACCACACGGTCTTCTGGATTGCGCTTTTTGTCCTTCTTCTGAGCCATAACGGGAGCGCAGAAGAGACAGGCGAGGAGTAATATGATGACGTTACGATACATCTTGCTATGCATTTCGAGCGACAAAAGTAGTTATAATTTTGAGAAAATAGTATGTTTTCACACATTATTTAATTAAAATTAGCACCTCAATGCACTCAATGCGAAAGAAAATGCTTACCTTTGCAGGCGATTTTTAATTTATTGTATATTTAAAGTTGTATATTGTATAATTAATATTGTACATTAAAGTTGTATATTGTATATTTATATGAATAAGACATTTTCACGAATTAAGAAGTATTCTGCCATTGCGGTTTCAGCTCTTGCCATGGTGGCTTGTAATCAGAATAAGTTCCACGTAAGTGGTAACATCACCGAAGCGAAGGACTCAATCCTGTATTTCGAGAATATGAGTCTCGACGGTCCTGTGGTGATAGACTCTGTGAAACTGGGCGAGGATGGTGCCTTCGATTTCAGCGATGTCACCAAGGGAGCCCCAGAGTTCTATCGTCTGCGTATTGCCAGCAATATCATTAATGTCAGCATCGACTCTACAGAGACCGTGACCTTCAAGGCTTCATATCCTACTATGGCTGTGAAGTATGAGGTGGAAGGCTCTGAGAACTGCGCAAAGATAAAGGAACTCTCGCTGCTTCAGATACAGCTTCTCAACCAGGCTATCGCCATCGACCGCAACAATACATTGAGCATGCAGCAGTCGGCAGATAGCATCAACAGCCTTGTGGAAGCGTATAAGCAGAATGTAAAGACCAACTATATCTTCAAGGAGCCAAACAAGGCCTACGCTTATTTCGCGCTTTTCCAGGCTCTTGGCAACCGTCTCATCTTCAATCCTCGCACAAGCAAGGAGGATGCACAGGTGTTCGGTGCTGTGGCTACAAGTTGGGATACATACTATCCAGATGCAGAGCGCGGCCTTAACCTTCATAATATTGCCATCGAGGGACTGAAGACACAGCGCATCATCGAGGCAAACAAGGTAGGTCCTGTGATTGATGCTTCCAAGGTGAACGTGGCAAACATCATCGATATCCCTCTCATTGACAACAAGGGACGCAAGCGTTCACTCACCGAACTGACAGGCAAGGTGGTGCTTCTCGACTTCCATGCCTTCTCTATGGATCACAGCACAGAGCGCATCATGATGCTCCGCGACCTCTATAATAAGTATCATGCACAGGGTTTTGAAATCTATCAGGTAGGTCTCGATGGCGATGAGCACTTCTGGAAGACACAGACAGCTGCGCTTCCTTGGATTAGCGTTTATGATCCTAAGAGTATTGAGTCAGAATATATTAGCCGCTACAACGTGCAGAGCATTCCTACTTTCTTCCTTATCGACAAGACAAACTCGCTCTATAAGCGTGATGCTCAGATAAAGGATATCGATGCAGAGATAAAGGGTTTGCTGTAAAGTAACCCACCCCGACCCTCCCGAAGGGAGGGAGTTTAGATAGTAATAAGCATCTTAAGTGCGCAAGACGCTGAACTTTTCCGCACGAAGTGCACAATAATATTATTTTTTTTGGAAAAGATAGTAATATCATACGGCAATATAAGTACTGCCCCTCTTCTCTCAACCAAGGAAAGAGGGGCAGTATGTACTATCGGTCATTTTGATGGGGTCCATCTTGGACACCAGCATGTGATACGAAGGATGAGGGAATTGGCAGAGGAACGCGGAATGGACACGACAATTGCCGTGACCTTCGACCGCCATCCTCGCACACTCTTTGATGAGACCTTTGTGCCAAAGATGCTTTCCACTCTCGATGAGAGGTGTCATCTGCTATCGCTTACGGGGATAGATGTCTGTGCCGTACTGCAGTTTGACCGCGAAATGGCATCGATGACGGCACGCGACTTCATGGAGAAGATACTTCGCGACACACTCAATGTGCGACTCCTTCTGCTGGGATACGATAATCGTTTCGGAAAGAGAAACGCAGAAGAAGGATTTGAAGACTATGTGAGATATGGCAAGGAACTGGGCATTGAGGTGATAGAATGCGATAAAATGTCGCTAAACTGCGATGAAACCGTCAGTTCTACGCATATTCGCGAACTTCTCACAGATGGCTATGTGGATGAGGCTATGAAATGCCTCGGTCGCCCATACATGCTGGAAGGCACCGTAGTGGAAGGCTATCAGGAGGGCAGAAAACTTGGATTCCCAACTGCCAATATCGCTATTGATAAGTATAAGATTATCCCTTCTGGAGGTGTCTATGCAGTAAAAGTGCGTGTTGAGGGTAGTATGACATCGCTTCATGGTATGATGAACATAGGCAGACGACCTACATACGGCAGTAATGATGTTACTCTCGAGACACATATATTCCGTTTTGATGATAGAATCTATGGAAAACGTCTTCGTGTAGAAATCTATAAACGCCTGAGAAATGAGCAGCGATTCCCTTCTGCCTACAAACTGGCAGAGCAATTGAGGGAAGATGCAAAGGCGGCGGAAGAGGCACTAAGCCCTTCCCAAATGTGCGCAGAGCGCTGAAAAGAAAAATAAAAGCAATATGAAAGACTGTTTAAGATACTTTATCGCCTTCATATTATTCCAGATTCTCTTTGGAACAATATGCACCCCAATAGTAAAAACATTCGGTTTTACCGATAAAACACAAGCCATGACGATGCAACTTCTTCTGGCTTCTGCAACGAGTTCCATCGCAACGATAGCGCTTTTTGTGTGGAGAAAATGGTGGAAGATAAAGCTTGACTATCTCAGGACACGTCCTTATAAGGCTATGGCAATAACCACATTGTTGGCATTTGCCACACTATTGCCAACGGTATGGTTTGAGGAACTATTGCCACAGGAGATGACAAAGGACTTGATGGAGGATGTGTTCAAGATGGTATTGTCTCGCCCAGAGGGCTTCATATTCATCGCCGTCTTGGCACCTATCGTGGAAGAGATAGTCTTCAGAGGAGCCATCCTTCGCAGATTGCTTCTTTGGAGCGAGGAAAAGACAGCGGGAAATCCTGATGCGAAAGGTAAGGCAGCATGGATGGCAATTGTCATCTCAGCACTTTACTTCTCAGTCGTTCACATGAATCCAGCACAGATGCCTCACGCCTTCCTTATCGGTTTGTTGCTCGGTTGGCTATATTATCGCACCAACAGCATCGTGCTTTGCGTTATCTTGCATTTCGTCAACAACTCTACGGCTTTCCTTGCTTGCTATCTCATGCCTGATATTCCGTATGATGCGGAAAGCATTGTGTTGTTCAATTATAACTATCCACTATATTATATATCGCTGACAGCAAGCGTAATAGTGGCTGTTGCATGCATTGCGAAGCTAAATGCTTCGCTCTCAAAGCACGAACTTTGAGAACAAAAATAAAGAATACGAATACCTCCGGCGCTCATTACTAACTAAAAAACCTCCCCTCGGGGAGGTAAGGAGGGGGCTTTACTCAAAAACTCCTCAGCCAAGCTTTTAGCTCCAATTCCATCTCTGTATGGAAAGGGAATGATTCGCGTATTCCCCAACCGTGTCCACCAGTAGGATAGACATGCAGAGAGGCAGGAACATCATGGCGATAGAGCTCGGTATAATAGTTCACTCCATTTGCTGGCAGCACACCGCTGTCATCATCGCTAAGAGCAATGAATGCACGAGGTGTGGCATGAGTAACCTGAAGGTCGCTTGAATATCTCTGGATATCTTTCTTCGACGGATTCTTGCCGAGGAAGTTATCATGGCTTCCACGATGTGTGAAGCCCGGATCCATTGTTATCACGGGATAGAAGAGAATCTGGAATGCAGGAGCCTTGTCGCCCTTTGCGTGAGTGGCGATGACACTTGCGAGGTGTCCTCCAGCGCTACTTCCCATGATTCCTATATCATTTTTATTTACGCGCCACTCGTGCGCATTCGCACGCATGAACTCAAGGGCTGTCTCTGCATCGATGACAGGGACACGATGGTCACCTTTCGGCATACGATACTTTAATACAACCGCCGTGATACCCATATTATTGAAGAATGGAGCCCAGTCCTTTCCCTCATGATCCATAGCCAGATGGGTATAGCCACCGCCAGGACAGATGAGCACAGCACGACCTGTTGCCTTATCCTGAGGAGCAGGATACACATATATTACAGCCTCATCGCCATTATCGTAAGGAGCCTTGCCTTCTGCATAGAGGGGAACTTCCACGAGAGCCTGCGCAAGGGCATTACCCGAAAAGAGGATACATGAGATGAGAGAAAGTATTTTTATCAGTTTCATATTGCAAAGATAATACTTTTTGACGAAAAGCAAGAAAGGGAGAGTTAAAAATGTGGCTTGTTGTTAAAAAATTTGAAAATATCACTATATAATAAGGTATAACATAACTTTTTGCTTACTTTTGTGCCCGAATTTGTAGAAAATCAAAAAAACAAGATATAATATGCAAGACAATTTGGTCATAGTGGAGAGCCCTGCAAAGGCAAAAACCATTGAAAAATTCCTTGGAAAAGACTTTAAGGTGATGTCAAGTTACGGACACATCCGCGACTTGAAGAAGAAGGAGATAAGCATCGATCCTGACACTCTGATGCCTCAATATGAGATACCTGAAGAGAAAAAGCATGTGGTAAGCGAACTGAAGGCTAACGCAAAGAAGGCAAAGAAGGTGTGGCTCGCATCCGATGAGGACCGTGAGGGAGAAGCTATCTCATGGCATCTGTGTGAGGTGCTCGGTCTTGACGAGAAGAAGACAAGCCGTATCGTATTCCACGAAATCACAAAGAACGCTATCCTCGAGGCTATTGAGAAGCCTCGCCAGCTCGATATGAACCTGACAAATGCTCAGCAGGCACGTAGAGTATTGGACCGTCTCGTAGGTTTCAACCTCTCTCCAGTACTTTGGCGCAAGGTGAAGCCATCACTCTCAGCAGGTCGTGTGCAGAGTGTTGCTGTTCGCCTCATCGTTGAGCGTGAGCGCGAGATTCAGTCTTTCAAGTCAGAGCCATACTTCCGCATCAGCGCAGTATTCATGCTTAAGGATGCTGAAGGCAACGACAACGAGATCCGCGCAGAACTCGATAAGCGTTTCAATACCCACGAGGAGGCTGTCAGTTTCCTTGAGAAGTGTCGCGATGCAAAGTTCACTATCGACACAATAAGCAAGAAACCACTTAAGCGCACCCCTGCACCTCCTTTCACTACATCTACACTTCAGCAGGAAGCAGCACGCAAGCTCGGCTTCACGGTTAGCCAGACGATGATGGTGGCACAGCATCTCTATGAGAACGGTCACATCACATATATGCGTACAGACTCCGTAAACCTCTCTTCCCTCTGCATCGGCACATCGAAGGAGGCTATCACAAAGATGTATGGCGAGGAGTATAGCAAGTCGCGCAACTATAGCACCCACACAAAGGGAGCACAGGAGGCGCACGAGGCTATCCGTCCTACATATATGTCGGAGATGAGCATCGAGGGAACCCTTCAGGAGCGTCGCCTCTATGAACTCATCTGGAAGCGTACTGCTGCTACGCAGATGTCTGACGCTCAGATAGAAAAGACAACCGTAAACATCAGCATTAGCAACTGCGAAGAGCAGTTTGTAGCAAGTGGTGAGGTTATTACCTTCGACGGTTTCCTTAAGGTTTACCGCGAATCTGACGGCGATGAAGACCAGTTAAACGCAGCAGAGACATCCGTAATGCCTGTATCCATGAAGGAAGGTGATTCTCTCGAGCGCGTGGAGATTTCATCTTTCGAGCGCACAACGATGGGGCCTATCCGCTATACTGAGGCATCTCTCGTGCATAAGCTTGAGGAACTTGGCATCGGACGTCCTTCTACCTATGCTCCAACAATCTCTACCATTCAG
The DNA here is from genome assembly GCA_045627725.1 of Prevotella sp. Lineage (GTDB taxonomy): Bacteria > Bacteroidota > Bacteroidia > Bacteroidales > Bacteroidaceae > Prevotella. The sequence continues at coordinate 182,942 of JAZQOH010000007.1, forward strand.
CAGAGAGAGTACGTTCAGAAGGGCGACAAGAAAGGCGAAGAGCGTACTTTCACTATCGACATACTTACTGCCAACGGCATAGAACATAAGCAGAAAACAGAAGTGCTGGGCTCGGAGAAGGGCAAGTTGCTCCCTACCGACATCGGAACTGTGGTGAATGACTTCCTCCTCGAGTTCTTCCCAGGCATTATGGACTATAACTTCACAGCCAATGTGGAGGAACTCTTCGATAGCATTGCCGAGGGCAAGCAGGACTGGCAGAAGATGATTAGAGACTTCTACAAGGACTTCTCTCCTGTAGTGACAAAGACTATCAATGCGCGTAGCGAGCACAAGGCAGGCGAGCGTATCCTCGGCGAAGAGCCTAAGACGGGCAAGCCTGTATCTGTAAAGATAGGTCGTTTCGGTCCTGTGGTGCAGATTGGCAAGGCAGAAGACAAGGAGAAGCCACGCTTCGCACAGCTTCCAAAGGATATGAGCATCGAGTCTATCACCCTTGAGGAAGCACTTGAACTCTTCCGTCTGCCTCGCAATGTAGGCGAATATGAGGGTGAGATGATAAGCATCGGCACAGGTCGCTTCGGACCTTATGTACTCCATAATCACAAATACATCTCTCTTCCAAAGGATGCCAATCCGCTCACATTCTCTATCGACGAGTCTATCGAACTCATTGAGCAGAGTCGTAACCAGGAGAAGCAGCGCCACATAAAGACCTTCGAGGAAGATGCCGAACTCGAAGTGATGAATGGTCGCTATGGTCCTTACATCGCTTATCAGGGCAAGAACTATCGTATGCCTCGCGCTATGCATGAGCGTGCTGCCGAACTTTCATACGACGAGTGCATGAAGATTGTCAATGCTCCTGCAAAGACAAAGAAATAAACCAGCCCCCTCCCTTCCTTCCCCCAAAAGGGGAGGGGACTAGTATGTAAAGAAAGAATATTTTTTCGCAAACTTAATTTGATTTAATATTACAAACTAAAACTCCTCCCCTTTTGGGGGGAGGAAGGGAGGGGGCTTAAATTGTATGAAAAGAATAATCCTCATTGGCTATATGGGAGCTGGCAAGACCACTATAGGAAAGGCTCTTGCAAAGCAACTTGGCGTTACGTTCTATGACCTTGACTGGTACATAGAGAGCCGTATGCGCAAGAAGGTGGCAGAGATCTTTGCCGAGCGTGGCGAGGAAGGCTTCCGTACCATAGAGCACAATATGCTCCACGAGGTGGCAGAGTTTGAAGACGTAGTGATAAGCTGCGGTGGCGGCACTCCTTGCTTCTTCGATAATATGGAGTATATGAACGGGCAAGGCGACGTCTTCTACCTTCGCGGGTCGGTAGATACACTCATCGCCCACCTCAAGATGGGCAAGGGAGTAAGACCTCTTCTGCTTGGAAAGAACGACGAGGAACTGCACCAGTTTATCACCGAGCAACTGGAAAAGCGTGAGGAATTCTATATGAAGGCAAAGCATATCATCGACATCAACACTCTCGACAGTTTTGATAAGATAGACAACGCCGTTAGTGAGATATCAGAAATCATAAACAAAGCATAACAGCATCCGGCAAATGAAAAAGTGGACTATTGAAGACTCCAAGGAGATTTACAACATCAAGGGATGGGGTGTCAACTTCTTTGGCGTGAACGATAAGGGACACGTCTATGTGACTCCTAAGAAAGACAACGTTCAGGTAGATCTGAAAGAGGTGGTGGATGAACTCGCCGCCAATCATGTCACGGCTCCTGTCTTGCTTCGTTTCCCTGATATTCTCGACACACGAATACAATCTACTGCCGCTTGTTTCGAGAAGGCCACAAAGGAATATAACTTCAAAGGCGACCATTATATCGTCTTTCCTATCAAGGTGAATCAGATGCGTCCTGTAGTAGAGGAGATTATCTCCCATGGCGCGAAATACAATATCGGTCTGGAGGCGGGTTCTAAGCCTGAACTCCATGCCGTTCTTGCCACCCACATGGACTCTGACAGTATCGTCATCTGTAACGGTCATAAGGACCAGAACTTCATCGAGATGGCTCTTCTGGCGCAGAAGATGGGCAAGAGACTTTTCCTCGTGATAGAGAAACTCCCTGAGCTTCGTATCATTGCAGAGACAGCGAAGAAGCTCGGCGTAAAGCCAAATCTCGGTATTCGTATCAAGCTGGCATCTTCAGGTGCTGGAAAATGGCAGGAGAGCGGTGGCGATGCCTCTAAGTTCGGCCTCAACTCTTCAGAGCTCCTTCTCGCTCTTCAGATGCTCGACGAGATGGGATTGCGCGATTGTCTGCGTCTCATCCATTTCCATATCGGTAGTCAGATAACGAAGATTCGCCGTATCTCAACAGCTCTTCGTGAAGCAGCTCAGTATTATGTTCAGCTCCATGCTATGGGCTTCAACATTGAGTTCGTGGATTGTGGTGGTGGTCTCGGCGTTGACTATGACGGCACTCGCTCAAGCAACTCTGAGTCTTCCGTAAACTATAGCATTCAGGAGTATGTCAACGACTGCGTTTATACCTTCGTTGATGCTGCTGATAAGAACAACATCCCTCATCCAACCCTCATCAGCGAGGGTGGCCGTTCCCTCACAGCGCATCACTCTGTGCTCATCCTCGACGTGCTTGAGAGTGTCTCTGCACCACAGATGCCAGAGGATTTCCAGCCAGGAGAGAATGATCATCAGCTCGTTCATGACCTTACGGAGATATGGGATAAGCTCTCGGCTCGCTCTATGCTCGAGGATTGGCATGATGCAGAAGATATCCGCGATGAGGCTCTCGACCTCTTCCGCCACGGCATCATCGACCTCAAGACACGCGCTCAGATTGAGTCTCTCTATTGGGCTATCTGTCATGAGGTAGCAGAGATATCACATCATCAGAAGCATGTTCCTGACGAACTTCGCAACATCGACAAGCAGATGGCAGACAAATACTTCTGCAATTTCTCCCTCTTCCAGTCTATGCCAGACTCATGGGGCATCGATCAGCTGTTCCCTATCATGCCTATTCAGCGCCTTGGAGAGAAGCCAACACGAAGTGCTCAGATACAGGATATCACCTGTGACTCTGACGGTAAGGTGGCTGCTTACGTCAATGGTGGTCAGCAGACAAGCTATCTCCCTCTTCATCAGATAAAGGTTGGAGAGCATTATTATATAGGTGTGTTCCTCGTAGGTGCCTATCAGGAGATTCTCGGCAATATGCATAATCTCTTCGGCGACACCAACGCCGTGCATATCTCCGTTGACGATAACGGCTATACCATCGATAAAACCATTGACGGCGAGACCGTTGCCGACGTTCTCGAGTACGTTCAGTATGATCCTAAGAAGCTCGTTCGTCGCCTTGAGATATGGGTGGCAAAGTCTGTCAAGGAAGGAAAAATCACCATCGAGGAGGGCAAGGAGTTTATCTCAAACTACCGTGCAGGACTCTATGGATATACTTATTTGGAATAGAAATGGATAAGATAACCGTCGTTAAGGTTGGCGGTGCTGTTGTGGAAGATCCTGAACAGCTCGCTGCATTGCTGGAGAACTTCAGCAATATAGAAGGTAAGAAGGTGCTGGTGCATGGTGGTGGACGCCGTGCTACGAAGGTGGCAGCAAGCCTTGGCATCGAGAGTATTATGATAGGTGGTCGCCGTGTTACCGACGAAAAGATGCTGGAGGTAGTAACCATGGTATATGGAGGTCTTGTAAACAAGAACCTTGTGGCAAGTCTTCAGGCTCGTGGCATCAACGCTATCGGACTTACAGGAGCCGATATGAATGTGATTTGCTCCCATAAGCGTCCTTTGAAGAAGATGAACATCGACGGAAAGGATGAGATGGTCGATTTCGGTTTTGTAGGTGATGTTGACAAAGCTGACGGTGAGAGCCTCAAGACTCTCGTGGAGGCAGGCATCACTCCTATCATGGCACCTCTCACACATGATGGCAATGGCAATATCCTCAACACCAACGCCGACACCATCGCCTCTGAGACAGCAAAGGCACTCGCCTCCGTTGGCTATGACGTTACGCTCATCTATTCCTTTGAGAAGAAGGGAGTGCTCAGCAATCCTGACGACGACGACAGCGTTATCCCTGTCATCACTCACGAGAGTTTCGAGCAATATAAGGCTGACGGCACTATCTCGGGCGGTATGCTTCCAAAGATAGAGAATGCCCTCGCAGCCATCGACGCTGGCGTAAGCAAGGTGGTCATCACTCTCGCCACAGCCATTGACGGCAATAGCGGCACGATAATTAAGTAAAGAGGAAAAATTAATAAAAGTTAAAAAAGGAAGGGCGCTGTAACATTCGCCCTTCCTTTTCAGTCTTAACAAATAGAGACGCAGATGAAGACAATCACTTTCCGCAACGACATTCTGCCCATGAAGGACAGGCTCTACAGGCTGGCACTGCGCATAACGCTGAGTCAGCAGGATGCAGAGGATGCCGTGCAGGAAGCATTGATAAAGGTCTGGAAGAAGCGCGAACAATGGGACAAGATAGAGAATCTTGAAGCATGGACAATGACGATAGTGAGAAACATCGCCATAGACATAACGAAAAAGAACTCAAATCAGCAGACAGTTCCCATCGATTTCGACCCTCCCGTCGCGTCTTACGACCAGTTGCAGGAGACAGAGCGAGTAGAGATAGTGAGGAAACTAATGGATTCACTTTCCGAAAAGCAACGAACGGCGATGCAACTCCGTGATTTCGAAGGCAAGACCTACAAGGAGATAGCCGCAATCATGGACATTACAGAAGAGCAGGTGAAGGTGAATATCTTCCGTGCCCGACAATTCATTAAACAGAAATACATATTAATATATAACAATGGACTATAAGTATATCGAACAACTCATGGAGCGCTACTTCCAGTGCGAGACCTCTCTGGAAGAGGAACGCATCCTGCGCACATTCTTCTCTCAGAAGGATGTACCAGTGGCTTTGTTGCCATATCGTGACCTGTTCGCTTACGAACAGTCCGCTACAGAGAATGTCCGTCTCGGTGAAGACTTCGACGACCGCATCCTTTCCCTCATCGATGAGGAGGAAGCACCAAAGCGCGTGAAGGCAAAGGTTATCACCATGCAGACTCGTCTGCGTCCTCTCTTCAGGGCAGCCGCTTTCGTCGGTGTAATCCTCTCTCTCGGCCTTGCTGCACAGATGCCTTATCAGCAGGCTCACCTTGAGGATGCAGAGAAATTCGCTGCAGCCCATTCCAAGGACACCATCACCATTCAGACTGCCAATCCTGTGGCAATGACCGACTCGGCGAAGGTTGACTCGATGAGAATCGTTAAATGATTTATTTCTATGCTTTCTATATAAAAACTAACAAAATCCTGTTTAGAAAACCACAACACGTTGTGCTGAGAAGCATAGCATGTTGCTGAAAAGGGCGAAACCGTAAGAAAGGTTATCGCCCTTTTTTTCATAAATTATATTAACAAAATAAACTTTTAACCCTCTTTCCTCGTTATATAATAAGTAAATACAGTAATTATATATAATTAAAAATCAAAATGAAACTAAGAAAACTTGCACTCTCTCTCGTTGCATTGCTCTCTGCAGGAGTAATGTCGGCACAGGAGAAGATCGCACCAGACGCAGCCTACCGTATCGGTAAGCTCGACAACGGACTAACCTATTACATCCGTCACAACAACTATCCAGAGCACCTTGCCAATTTCTATATTGCGCAGCGTGTAGGTTCCATCCAGGAGAATGACGACCAGCGTGGCCTTGCTCACTTCCTTGAGCACATGGCATTCAATGGTTCCACCCACTTTGATGGCAATGGTATCATCGACTATTGCCGCACTCTCGGCGTGGCTTTCGGTAGCGACATCAACGCTTACACAAGCATCGAGCAGACCGTTTATAACATCGACAACGTTCCTGTGGCTCGTCAGAGCGCCCTCGACTCTTGTCTTCTCATCCTCAGCGACTGGTCTAACGGTCTTCTTCTCAAGGCAGAAGAGATTGACAAGGAGCGCGGTGTCATCCATGGTGAATGGGCTATGCGCAATAATGCACAGCAGCGTATCATGGAGCGTAACCTCCCTAAGTACTATCCTGGCTGTAAGTATGGCGAGCGTCTCCCTATCGGCACAATGGAAATCGTTGATAACTTCAAGCCAGAAGCTCTCCGTGCATACTATGAGAAGTGGTATCATCCAGAGAATCAGGCAATCATCGTTGTGGGCGACGTTGACGTTGACAAGATTGAGGCAACAATCAAAAAGCTCTTCTCAGGCATCAAGGCTGGTCCTAATGCAGCTCATGTAGAGCCTGTAATGGTTCCAGACAACGAGCAGCCTATCTTCATCTTCGACCACGACAAGGAGATTACCAACACCTCTTTCTCCATCATGATGAAGAAGGAACCAATGGCAAAAAACCTCATTGGCACAAAGGAGGAATACATCCAAAGCTACAAGCAGAGCTTCCTCTCTGGCATGTTCGGCAATCGTGTGCAGGAACTCTCACAGAAGCCTGACTGTCCTTTCCATGGCCTTGCTATGGGCTATGGCGACTATATGGTTTCAAGCACAAAGAAGGCATTCTCGATGCGTGCCGTTGCCAAGGAAGGAAAGGAGAAGGAAACACTCCTCGCACTCTTCCGCGAGGTTAAGCGTGTACGCGACTTCGGCTATAGCGAGAGCGAGTTCAACCGTGTGAAGACAAACATGCTTTCTGGACTTGAGGCTACATATGCAGCTCGCGACAAGCGTAGCAACTCTTCTTTCTATAATGAATGTCTTGCCAACTATCTCGAGGGCGTTGCCATTCCTGACATAGACTACGACTATAACCTCTGCAAGGAGATTCTCAACAGCCTCACCGTGGCTGAGATCAACGCTCTCGCTAAGGAGATGCTCACCATAGACGAGGATCGCAACCTCATCTTCATGATTACTCAGCAGGAAAAGGAAGGCGAGACTATCTATACTGAGGAGTCAATGAAGCAGCTTCTCGCTGAGGCTCGCAATGTGGAAGTAGAGAAATGGAGCGACGACGCTGTTGACCGTCCATTGCTCGCAAAGCTTCCAAAGGCAGGTAAGATTAAGAAGGAGAAGGACGTAGAGTTCGGGTTCCGTGAGCTCACTCTCTCCAATGGTATCAAGGTATATATCCAGAAGACAGACCACAACCCTAACTCAGTAAGCCTGACAGGTTGGGCTCCAGGCGGTGCTAACCAGTACGACGACTCTGAGCGCGTCAACGTGAGCAATATCGGCACAGCCATCAGCTGCAGTGGAGTAGGCGGTTTCAAGGGCACAGAGCTCTCTAAGGTACTCACCGGCAAGCGTGCTTCTGCAGGCATCAGCGTAGGTGGTCGCTATCATAACGCAAGCGGTAGCTGTATTCCAAAGGATATGGAAACTATGTTCCAGCTCCTCTATCTCCACTTCCAGCCTCTCACAAAGGACGAGAACATCTGGAATATCAACATGGAGAGCATGTGTGAGAACATCAAGAAGCGCGGCATGCAGCCTGAGACAGCCTTCAGCGATACCATCACAGCAGAGAAGTCAAACCACAACCCTATCGCAAAACCTCTCACCGAGGCAGAGCTTCGCACAGCTTCTTACGACCGTTGTCTTGAGATGGTCAATGAATTCTTCTCTACAGCAGCAGGCTTTGAGTTCATCGTTATCGGCGACTATGACGAGGCTGAGCTCCGCAAGTACCTCTGTCAGTATGTAGCATCCCTCCCTACCAAGGGCAAGATGAAGCCTACAACAGACAAGCGCATCTTCTTCTATGGCGACAAGAAGAATGAGTTCTGGCGTGAGATGCAGGCACCAAAGCCAATGATTTACGACTATTACTACAGCAAGGGCGAGTTCTCTCTGAAGAATAACATCCTCTGTAGTATCGCTTCGCAGACTCTCGGCATGGCACTCCTCAAGGCAGTTCGTGAGGATGCAGGTGCTACCTACAGCATCGGTGCAAGAGTCAGCATGTCTTCCGAGCCAGAGCTCACTGTTGTTGGCATGACCGTTCAGGCTCCTATCTCCGAGCCAGCAAAGGTTGACCTCGCCCTCAACCTCGTATCAGAGGTTATCGAGAAGTTCGCCAACAACAAGGCTGACGAATATCTCGAAGGCACTCTTGCTGACGCCGTTACCAAGGTTAAGGCAAACATGCTCAAGCAGTATGAGATGTCTCTCAAGCAGAATGGTCACTGGAGCAGCGCTCTCCAGACACTCAAGGTCCGCAATATCGACATGCACACCGACTTTAAGGCAACCGTTGAGTCTATCACAGCAGAGCAGGTTGCAGCCTACGTTCGCGATGTAGTGCTCAAGGACAAGAACCACCTCCGCGTCATCATGCGCGTGAAGGAATAAGAATTTTGTAAGAATTCGCAGAAGTAAACAATTTTAGTAGAAACAAGAAAAACATGGGAGAACAATAGATTTTATTGTTTTTCCATGTTTTTCTTTATAATAACAATGATATTTTATCCGTAAGTAATACTTTATTGCAGTAAAGGGGGCGATTTATAGAATAAATTAGTAACTTTGCATAACTAATGCTTATGAGGTAAAAAGAGACCAAAAGTCTCAAAAAGATATAAACTACTGACTTTAAAAAACACTTACATGATGAAACTTAAATCTTTGCTATCAAGAACTAATTGTATCTTGACGGAATCACCCTTTATGTCCATCCTTTTCCTATCGTTGCTGATGCTCATTGGGGGGGGCAATAGTGCGAAGGCGGCAGATGTTACAGTTGATGCCAAGACAGGCGATTTGTCTAGTATTAATGGACAAGAAAACGTAAATATAACCATCACTAACAGAACGTATCAGGCAAACAACTGGGTAGTGGTTTGTTATCCTTTTAATGTAACAAAATCCTTGCTCGATGAAGCCTTCCCACAAGGCTATGCCGTAGAGGAGTATTCTTCTATGAGTGCTGATGGCAAGTTTACATTTACGGTTTTAGATTTAACGTCAAAGAGCGTTCCTGCTGGCACTCCATTCCTCTTGAAATCCAAAGTTGAAGTAAATAGTGTTACATTTAACAATGTTAAAATCAATACGACATTGAATAATGTTACTAAAACTAATGGTAGTTATTCTGGTACATTAAATGGAACATATTCCAAGCCTGCAATGTGGCAATTTAATTCAGGGCAATCACTAGCTGGCGGTCTCTTCATATCAGCAGATGGTACACTTACAGGTCCTTATGGTAGCCCATTGAACGATGATACGGATGTACTACGTATTACAAACGGATATTTCTCTTTCTCAGAGGGTGTGAGCACTTCGTTAAACATAGAATATGTAACTATTGGTGGTGGAGATAACACTGATGATAACACTGATGAAGGAGGAGATACAGGAGGTAATTCTGGCAGCGGAATTCAGATGGGTGTAAAGGCTGAAATTACGGGTGTATGGGATAATACTGCCCGTCAAATCCCTGCATCTGCATTTCTATCCGATGCTCAAAGTGCCATTCTACAGTTCGTAGGTACAAACTATTGCCTTATAACAAACACTAACACAGACACAACCGTCAGAGAATTCCAATGGAATGACGCCAACCAAATGGGTGTTACATTGGTATTGACTGGCGACTTGCTCCAAGCTGCAAAGAATGGTTATCTATCCATTAAAGTTAATGGAGGCTCATCATACAAGTTTTATGTAACAAACTTCCCTACCGAAACCCCTGTCAGAGAGCAACTTACTGACCTTCCCACTATTTATTTGACCGTCCCTGCAGCTATCAATAAGAATATTAACGATGTCTTGTACAAGGACAGATCAACCAACGAGGCACCATATTGTCAAGCTACAATCCAGGTCGTTGACAATAGCGGAAGCCTTAAAGAATTTACCGATTCCAAACTTGAAATAAAGGTTCGTGGTAACTCTACAGCTAATGGTATGAAAAGACCTTACCGACTGAAATTTGGTAAGGATGACAAAGATCCTGTAACAGGAGAAGTGATAGCATCACACAAATATGACCTTCTCGGTTCTGGGTATAAAAAGCGCAACTGGGTATTGATGGCAAATGCTTTTGATGGTTCCATGGTTCGCAACGCTCTCAGCTACAGAGTTGGTAAACTTGTAGGCATGGACTTTTGCCCAGGATGGAAATTCGTTGATTTGGTCATCAATGAAGAGTATCGTGGTACATACATGGTTTCAGACCACCTTGAAGCTGGCAAAAACAGAATTAATGTGGACGAAGACACTGGTTGGTACATTGAAGCTAACGGTCAATCTGTCATGGCGGAAGAACCTTATACCTCTGGTGGTGGGCTCACTCTTTCCATAAAGAACCCTGAACCTGCAACAGAGGCAGAAACTGCAACATTGAAAAGTGCCGTAAGCACATTCTTCACAGATTTGTCTGCCAAGTTCAGTGCAAGCAATTCTGCTGACCCTACAACAGGATGGCGTTCTATGGCAGACGAGGAATCTCTCCTTGCTTTCTGGCTTGGCGTAAATATCAGCGCCAACTATGACGGCTTTATGACAGTTAAGATGTTCCGCGATGTTGACGACCCTCGCATCCATTTCGGTCCACTTTGGGATCATGACCTTGCATGGGGTAACTATACCGACAACCTCGGTCATCGTATAGAAGAAGGCGACAACGGAAACTTCAACCAAATCGTACGCAAGGCTTGGGAAGACCCTCTCTTTGTTAAGAAGCTCCATGCTAAGTGGCATCAGCTCGTCAATGCAGGATTAAAGCAGGACCTTCTTGATTATGTTGATATGCTTCATAGCACTATAGAGCAGTCAGAAGTATTGAACCACCAGAAATGGACAACTTACCAAGCAGGTTTTGAGGATTCCGGTTTGAAGACTCATGACGAAACAATAGCTTTCCTCAAGAACTTCATTGACAAGCATATTGATGGCATTCAGGACCAAATTGACGCTCAATACGAGGCTCTTAAAAACCAGATGCCAGAAGATGGTCCAGAAGACGAACCTGACGACACTCCTGTAGGCGACCTTGGTGCTCTCGTTGACCTTGGTAATGGCAAGTACTCTTATACTGGCTCTGCATCTACATTCAAGGAAGGAACTGTGATCACTATCACTACTTCCGAGAACACATCTCTTAGCAACTATATCACAGAGGGAAATGCTTGGAACACAAGCAAGACCATCACTCTCACTGCTGCTGATGTTACCGCTCTCGCAGCAAACAGCTATACATTCTATATGAATGCTACTGGCGGCGAAGTGAAGGCTGTGACTGTAACAGAACCTGTGCAAGTTGCAACAGGATTATCTGAAGGAGAAGAATGTACCTACAATGGAAATAAAGGCATTCTATACACTTATGTGGGTGACTCAAAATGCATGGCAGAAGGAGCAAAGTTTAACATAACTCTGGAAGGAAATACCCCTTATTATACAACATATACATCATCAAACTCACAGCTCTGGTTTGAATGGGGTACAGGTGTGAAGGATTATTCATATACGATAACAGAAGCGCAAGCTACAGCACTCAAAAATAATGGATACAAATTAAACATTGTTGTCTATAATGGCACAATCTCAAAAGCTTCATTCGTTGCTCAATCTTCTGGTTCAGGAACTAAAACCCACACCCTCACCCTCAACGCTACTGAAGGCGGTACTGTATCAGGTGGTGGCACATACGCTGAAGGTACAACGGTATTGATTAAGGCCATCCCTAACGAAGGCTATAAGTTCGTAAAATGGTCAGACGATAACACTTATGCTTCTCGTTCAGTAACGCTTAAGGAGGCTATCACATTGACTGCAACCTTCGCAGCTGAAGGTTCTGCTGACGAAGACCCATTCAACGAGCAAGGCACTCGCAAGCAACTTACAGACCTCCCTACAATCTACCTTGATGCAACAACCATCAACGGCGAATGGCTACAGGCTGCCGTAGAGGTATTCGATAAGGACAACAAGCTTTATCAGGGCGAGGCATGGAAGAAGGAAGGCGTATCAAAGAAGGGCAACATCAATGTTTCTGTTCAGTATCAGGGATCCGGTGCTGACAACTCAAAGAACTCTTACCGCTTGAAGTTCAACGATAAGATAAACCTTTTGTCTGCTACAGGTTCTTACAAGCAGTGGGTGCTTCTCGCCAACGATGACGACCCTACAATGCTCAACAACGCTCTCGCTAAGGAACTCGGCGACGCTATCGGCATGCCTTGGACACCAGGCTATCAGTTTGTTGACCTCTATGTAAACGGCACCTACATTGGTACTTACCAACTCACAGACCGTGTAAAGGCTGAGGAAGGTCGCTCACTCGTAAGTGGTGGTAATAAGGATTTGGATTGGCAGGTACGTTTCAATGATAATGCAGAACTTGCTGAGGATGGAACACAAGACTTCATAGCAGCATCAAAAGCATCTGGTGTGAATGTCATCTATCGTAATCCAGACCCTAAGGACTATACTACAGATGAGCAGAAAGAGACATTTGCAGGTATCGTGTCTGCTATGGAAACATACTTCAAGAGTGTCTTCGAAGAAACAGCAACCAACACGTTTGGCAATATCTCTGAGAACGTAGATAAGCAGCAACTCATCAACTGGTACATCGCTCAGGAGATTCTCGGTGTCTATAAAGGCTTCTCTTCTATAGAAGCTTACCGCAGCATAACAGAAGGTGCCGCAGACAATCTTCTCCACTTCGGTCCACTCTGGGACAGTGAGAAGGGTTTCGGCAATACAGGCTTGGCTCCTAAGAGTATCACTACAGAAATGGGCGACCTTGAAACAGAAGGTTCGTATAAGGGTCTCATGATTGAGTACTCTGCTTTCGAGAAGATGAATAAGATCTTCCAGTACCTCTGGACACAGGATTGGTTCAAGTCTGGTGTAAAAACTAAGTGGGATGCAATAAAGACAACTCTTCCTACAACATTGTCAGGGACTATCACAACCCTCAAAGGCACTATCGCAGCATCTCAGGCTTTGAATGCACAGAAGTGGAGCACGAGCCTTGGCGACTTTGGTTCATACGAAGATGCCCTTACAGCTACAAATACTTACATCACAAACCGCTTCGCTTACCTTGAGAAGAAGTTCAACGAACTTGCAGGTGCAGCACATGTTCACTCATATACTGCATACATCGACAATGGCGACGGTACTCATAGCCGCAAGTGTCCTGACGATGATGCCATTGAGGATGGTAGTGCAGAACTTCATACTCTCACAGTCAACGCAGACGGCAAGGCTATTTGCTCTGTATGCAATCTGGTAATTGAGGGAACAAGCAATATGGGTACAACTGATGAAAAGGTTTACATGCTCAACGCTGGCACCTCAAAGGTTCAGTACATCACAAAGACCAGCGGCTTCACTCCTACTGCCAATACTCTCTATCCTATCAACGAGAAGCCAGAGGAAGGTACGGTATTCAACAATGTTTACTGGTATCATGGCGTAGATGAAGACAACAAACCGATTTACCGCGCTGACAATATCATCGTAACCGATGGTACAGCATGGCTTGGCGACGTGAAGGTTTCTGCTAAGAATGCGACATACGAACGAACTATGTCTGCATCATCTGTATGGGGAACAGTATGTCTGCCATTCAAGACAGAAAAGAATGACGATGTAACTCTCTATCAGTTGACTTCTTCAACAGCAGACCTTAGCGGTAATGGCAATATGGTCTTCATAGAAGCGAATAGTACAGGTGGTCTCACACCTCTTGTATTTAAGAAGAATAACGCCACTGCAACTAATGTTTCATTCAAGTGCAGTGCACAGGATGATGGTTATGTAACAGTAAAGGCAGCAAAGAATATGTCATCTAATAATACCGGCAATTCAACAGCAGCAAATTGGGAGCTCATTGGCAATGTAAAAGGCACGCAAACTCTAAATACAACAGCTGATGCAATCCCTGCTCTTTATGCTATTTCAAGCAATAAGTTCTGGCACGCTACTGGTACTCTTAATGTAACTCCATTCAGGGCATATTTCTCATATACCCCAACAACACCTGTAGATGCTTCTACATTAGCAAAGGTATTCAGTATTGGCATCTCTGATAACCAAGCTACTAGTATTGAAGGTATGAAGGAGAAACCTCTTGCTATCTTCATAGACAAGGGAAGCATCTCTCTCGCATCTGATAAGAAGACTGTAGTGAAGATTCACAACATATCGGGTTCTCTCATAACAAACACTCTTGTGGGAGCAGGAGAATGCAAGACAATAAGTCTCCCTGCAGGTCTCTATATAGTAAACGGAACAAAAGTAACAGTTAAATAATTTAGGATAGCCATGAGAAAGAATAAATATATAATGCCTGCAATAGAGGTAGCAGAAATGGATGCAGAGGAATTGCTTCAAGCACCAACAATTAGTGGAGGTGGAGATAAAGATTTTATAACTACAGACTCCAAACGCACCATCTTTGCCTCTTTCGACCTTGATGAGCCTGAGGATAACTGGGGGGACATCTGGGCAGATGAGACAGAGGAATACTAAGTGATTCGCTTCTGAAAAAGACAGGATTCACCTTCTAAGTATATAAAGTTAGCAGGTGAGAAGCATAAATAGAGCTGGGTGGTGATTTGCCATCCAGCTTTTTATTGTCACTCAACTGAGGGAAAAATTTCGCTTAGTACCATTAACAATAAATTTGGAGAAGCATAGCTTTGGGCACCCTAAAGCATAGAAACGCACCTCCTGTTTCTATGAAACACGCATCGAGAAGCATAGACTCCATTTTGTGACATTGTGACTTGTGACATTGTGACAAACACCCCCTATTTTAAGCCCAAAAACCTAAAGGCGCGCGAATTCAATATAAATATATATATAATATTATAATATATATAATATATTATAACTTAGAAAATCATCGTCAAATGAGGTGGTTTTGTCACAATGTCACAATGTCACAAAGTCACAATTTGCTGTAACGTGTTTTGATGAGGCCCTAAAACAGGGCATAAAGTATTATCCGGACAGAAGAAAAAACGTAAATAATGTTAAGGATTCTTCCCTTTTTGCATTTTCTTACGTCTTTATAATAAAGAATGTATAATTTTGCACTCAAAGAAACTAAACATTAATAATAAAAAAATGAAAAAGTTTATTCTCTCAGTCGCTCTCGGAGCTGTATTCTGCTCTTGCGACGCTCAGCATCAGCTGACAGTTAAGTTTCCTGCTCTAAAGAGTGACACCGTTACCGTGGCGCTCGTGGATAAGGCAATGCGTTCTATCGAGAAGCAGGACAAGGTGGTAGCACAGAATGGTGAAATCACTTACGACGTAGAAGGCGACAAGGCTCGTCTCGTTATGATTAACTATGTCACTACTAAGGGTCCTGGCCGTATGCAGGCTTACGTCGTTCCTGGCGAGCAGGGTGTGCTCACTATGAGTGAAGATGGTGGCAAGTGGTCTGGTTCTGCTTTCTATAGCACTCTTGCTAAGCTCGAAGAGATAACAGATCCTATCGAGGGTGAGATGAATCAGATTGGTGCTGACTTCCAGAAGCGTGTGCAGGCAGGCGAGAATGCTGACGATGTACGCAAAGAGATTATGCCTAAGTATTCTGCTCTTCAGGAGAAGTTGTCTAAGGCACAGCAGGAATATTTCGATGCAAACACATCAAGCGACGTAGTTGCCACCATCATCTCAAACCTTGAGGATCAGGAGGCAGCAATGGCTAAGCTCGCTCCTGCTGTTCGCAATGGTAAGTTCTCTGAGATTCTCGACAATGTTCAGGTGCAGATTAATCGTGCTAAGGCACAGAAGGAAGCTGCAAAGAAGGTTGCTCCTGGTCAGCCAGCTCCAGAGATTACTCTCAACGATATCAATGGCAAGCCTTTCAGCCTCTCAAGCCTTCGTGGCAAGTATGTAGTGCTTGACTTCTGGGGTTCATGGTGCGGATGGTGCATCAAGGGCTTCCCTGAGATGAAGGAGTACTATAAGAAGTATGCTGGCAAGTTTGAGATTCTTGGTATCGACTGCAACGATACAGAGGATAAGTGGAAGAAGGCTGTTGCTGACAACGAGCTCCCTTGGCTCCATGTGTATAACCCACGCACTTCTGACGTGACTGTTAAGTATGCTGTTACCGGTTATCCTACAAAGGTTATCGTTGGTCCTGACGGCAAGATTGCTAAGACTATCGTAGGTGAGAGCCCTGAGTTCTACACATATCTTGACGAGCTTTTCGGTAAGTAAAGATAATACCCCGCCCTTCGTTGAAAGGGTGGGGTAAACTTTTCTCTATAGATAAAAAATAATCCGCAGGATTTCACGATGGATCCTGCGGATTTTATTGTCTATATCTAGTAATACTAGATTTCTAGATTTTCTAGAATTTACAGATAACTCTTAATCGATATCTGTACCACGGTCGAGGCTATCGTTGAAGTCCTTTGGCTCACGTGGAGCGAGAGGATCATTGTAGCTCTCGTGACGCTGTGGACGCTCTGGACGAGGACGACGCTCGCCACGCTCTGGACGTGGACCACGACGCTCACCGCGCTCTGGGCGTGGACGACGCTCGCGCTCTACGTATCCTTCTGGCTTCTCGAGAAGTACACGGCGAGAGAGCTTGTACTTACCAGTCTTAGGATCGATGTCGAGGAGCTTCACCTGAAGCTTGTCGCCTTCCTTGATGCCAGCCTCTTCAACTGTCTCAAGACGCTTCCAGTCGATTTCAGAGATATGGAGAAGACCGTCCTTGCCTGGGAGAATCTCAACGAAGCATCCGTAAGGCATGATAGAACGAACGGTGCCCTCATAAATCTCACCAACCTCTGGGATGGCAACGATTGCCTTAATCTTATTGAGAGCGCAATCGATAGAGTCCTTGTTAGGAGCAGAAACCTGCACCTTGCCTACGCCGTCAACCTCATCGATGGTGATGGTAGCGCCTGACTCCTCCTGCATCTGCTGGATAATCTTACCGCCAGGGCCGATAACAGCACCGATGAACTCCTTAGGAATCTCAATCTGTACGATACGTGGAACCTGTGGCTTCATCTCCTCGCGTGGCTCTGCGATAGTATCGGTGATGCAACCGAGGATGTGCTCACGACCTGCCTTTGCCTGAGCGAGAGCCTTCTCGAGAATCTCGTAAGAAAGACCGTCGCACTTGATATCCATCTGTGTAGCTGTAAGACCGTCCTTAGTACCTGTGGTCTTGAAGTCCATATCGCCAAGGTGGTCCTCATCGCCGAGGATATCAGAAAGTACTGCATACTTGTCCTCGCCTGGGTTCTTGATAAGACCCATTGCGATACCAGATACAGGCTTCTTCATAGGAACGCCAGCGTCCATGAGAGCGAGTGTACCTGCACATACGGTAGCCATAGAAGAAGAGCCGTTTGACTCAAGAATCTGTGATACTACGCGAACTGTGTAAGGGAAATCCTCAGGAATCTGACCCTTCAAACCACGCCAAGCAAGATGACCGTGACCAATCTCACGACGGCCTACGCCGCGCTGTGCCTTAGCCTCACCTGTACAGAATGGAGGGAAGTTATAGTGGAGGAGGAACTTCATATAGTACTTCTCAAGAGCACCGTCAACGAGCTTCTCGTCGAGTTTTGTGCCGAGAGTAACGGTAGTGAGCGACTGTGTCTCACCACGAGTGAAGATAGATGATCCGTGAGGCATTGGCAGAGGAGAAACCTCGCACCAGATAGGACGAATCTGATCTGTCTTACGACCATCGAGACGAACACCCTCGTCGAGGATGCAGCGGCGCATTGCGTCCTTCTCTACGTCGTGATAGTACTTGTCAACGAGTGCATACTTCTCTTCCATCTCATCCTCTGTGAGGTCAGCGTGAGCAGCAGCATACTTCTCCTTGAATGACTCCTTGATAGCCTCGAAAGCCTCTGCGCGAGCATGCTTCTCAAGAGCCTGCTTCACTACGTCGTAAGCTGGCTGATAGCACTCAGCCTTAACCTGCTCCTTGAGCTCGTCGTCATTCACCTCGTGGCAGTATTCGCGCTTAACGTCGGTGCCGAGTTCCTTCATGAGCTCCTCCTGCATTACACACATAGGCTTGATAGCCTCGTGAGCAGCCTTGAGGGCATTGAGAAGGTCAGCCTCCTGCACTTCCTTCATCTCGCCTTCCACCATCATGATGTTGTCCTTAGTAGCGCCAACCATGAGATCCATGTCAGCCTCCTTCATCTGCTCGAAGGTAGGGTTGATGACATACTCACCGTTTACGCGAGCTACGCGAACTTCAGAGATAGGGCATTCGAATGGGATATCTGAACATGCCAATGCGCATGAAGCAGCGAAACCAGCGAGAGCGTCAGGCTGATCAATGCCGTCAGCTGAGAAGAGGATAACGTTTACGTAAACCTCAGCGTGGAAATCGCTTGGGAAGAGAGGACGGAGAGCACGGTCAACGAGACGGCATGTGAGGATTTCCTCATCGCTTGCCTTGCCTTCGCGCTTTGTGAAACCGCCTGGGAAGCGGCCTGCAGCAGCATACTGCTCACGATACTCTACCTGCAGTGGCATGAAATCTGTTCCAGGAACTGCGTCTTTTGCTGCGCAAACAGTAGCGAGCAGCATTGTGTTACCCATACGGAGGGTACATGAACCATCGGCTTGCTTAGCCAATTTTCCAGTCTCGATGGTTATCTGACGTCCGTCAGGCAATGAGACTGTCTTTGTAATTACGTTCATCGTAAAAATTTTCTTTTATTGTCTTTATTAAACATCATCTTGTGTCTCTGCACTTTGCGGAGGCACGTAAAATTCGTGCAAATGTACTTAAATAATAGAAGAAAGAAGAATATAGAGCGTATAATTCCCGAATGATTAAAGATTATTAACACTTGGGAGTCTTTTTTTCTACAACTGAAAAAAGAAATTTTGCAGTAAGGAAAATTTTTCTTACCTTTGTATGCTGAAATTTATACAATTGTTTTGTGCTTTTCTACTGACTATGAGTAATATTGAGATAAAGACCGTAAATAGCAAGAAGGATCTTGATGCTTTCATCAAGTTCCATACAGATTTATACAAGGATTCTCCTACTGACATTCCTCGTCTCTATATGGATGAGCGAGATACGCTGACAAAGGGCAAGAACCCTTCGCTTGAGTTCTGCGAGACGGAGTTGTTTCTGGCTTATCGCGACGGAAAGGTAGTAGGTCGTGTGGCTGCCATCATAAACACTCGTGCCAACGAGCAATGGAACCTGAAGTCTGTTCGCTTCGGTTGGTTCGATTTTATCGATGATATTGAGGTGTCTCGAGCTCTCATCGAGCGTGTTGAGGCTTTCGGAAAGGAGCATGGTATGGATTCCATCATCGGTCCTCTTGGCTTCACCGATATGGATCGCGAGGGTATGCAGATAACGGGCTTCGACCACATGGCTTCCATGCACTCCAACCATAACTATGCTTACTATGCTGAGCACATGGAGAAGCTCGGTGGTTTCGAGAAGGACAACGACTGGGTGCAGCTCTCCGTAGTGGTGCCTGATGAGATACCGGAGAAGTTCTCAAAGGTAGCTGCGATGGTGGAGAAGCGCTATAATCTCCATGCTCGCAAGATGACTCGCAAGCAACTGCTCAAGGAAGGCTATGGCAAGCGCTTCTTTGAGATTCTCAATAAGTGCTATGCCCATCTGTATAACTTCTCCCAGCTCGACGAGAAGCAGGTGGATAACCTTGTAAAGAACTATGTGGCAATGGCTGACCTGAACCTCGTAACCATCGTTACTGATGATAATGATGGTGGTAAGATGGTAGGTTTCGGTGTTAGTTTCCCTTCTATGTCGGAGGCAATGAAGAAGACGAAGAATGGCAAGCTGTTCCCATTCGGCTGGTATCACCTCCTGCGTGCCCTCTTCTTCCATAAGACAAAGACTGTGGATTTGCTCCTCGTGGGCATCCTTCCTGAATATCGTCCAAAGGGAGCCAATGCCCTTATCTTCAATGACCTTATTCCTTGGTATCAGAAATATGGTTTCACAGAGGCTCTCGCACTTCCTATGATGGAGACAAACGAGAAAGTGCTCGACCAGTGGCAGTATCTCGATGCGCATGAATGCATGAGATTGAGAAGCTATAAGAAGCAAATTTAAGGTAAATAAATTTAGTGAAGAGTGAAGAGTGAAGAATTATAGTTACATTCTTCAGCTGACATTACAAACTCTCATTCTTCACTCTTCACTCTTCATTCTTCACTCTTTTTATAAAAAAATATGTCTGAAATTGAGAATCAAAACATAGACGCAGCAGCCGTGAACTATGATGATGAACAGATCCGTCATCTTTCCGATGTTGACCATATCCGAACCCGTCCTGGTATGTATATCGGTCGTCTTGGCGACGGTAGCCATACAGAGGATGGTATCTATGTGCTTTTGAAGGAGACTATCGACAACTCTATCGATGAGTTCCGCATGAATGCCGGCAAGCGTATTGAGGTGGATATCACCGATAATAAGGCTGTTGCCATTCGCGACTATGGTCGTGGTATCCCTCAGGGCAAGATGATAGAGGCTGTAAGCCAGTTGAATACCGGCGGTAAGTATGACTCAAAGGCTTTCAAGAAGTCGGTGGGTATGAATGGTGTTGGTATCAAGGCTGTCAACTTCCTAAGCACTCATTTTGAGGTTCGCTCATATCGTGACGGACAGTGTCGCTCGGCAAAGTTTGAGAAGGGTATTCTTGTTTCCGACAATACGGAGCCTACACAGGATGAGAATGGTACATACATCTATTTTGAGCCAGATGCAACGCTCTTCAAGAACTATTCCTTCCATGCCGATACGGTGGAGACGATGCTTCGCAACTACACCTATCTGAACACAGGTCTCGCCATAATGTATAATGGTCGTCGTATTCTTTCGCGCAATGGTCTTGAGGACTTGCTGAAGGATAACATGACGAGCGATGCCCTCTATCCTATTATTCATATAAAGGGCGAGGACATAGAGATAGCTTTCACCCATACCAATCAGTATGGAGAGGAGTATCATAGCTTCGTGAATGGTCAGCATACCACTCAGGGCGGTACTCATCAGTCGGCTTTCAAGGAGCATATCGCAAAGACTATCAAGGAGTATTCCAATAAGAATTTTGAATATGGCGACATCCGTACAGGTCTTGTTGCTGCCATAGCGGTGAACGTAGAGGAACCTATGTTTGAGTCGCAGACGAAGATTAAGCTCGGTTCGCTGAACATGTCACCTGGTGGTGTCACCGTAAATAAATATGTTGGCGACTTCATCAAGCAGGAGGTGGACAATTTCCTCCATCGTCATACTGACATCGCTGAAATAATCCTTGAGAAAGTGTCTCAGAGCGAGAAGGAGCGTAAGGCAATGGCTGGCGTCACAAAGCTTGCCCGTGAGCGTGCCAAGAAGGCAAATCTCCATAATCGTAAGCTTCGCGACTGCCGCATTCATTATTCCGATGTGAAGAATGACCGTAAGGAGGAATCGTGCATCTTCATCACCGAGGGCGACTCTGCCAGCGGCTCTATTACCAAGAGTCGCGATGTTAACACGCAGGCTGTGTTCTCCCTTCGCGGCAAACCTCTCAACTCCTATGGCCTCACCAAGAAGGTTGTTTATGAAAACGAGGAGTTCAATCTACTTCAGGCAGCTCTCGACATCGAGGATGGTCTCGACACCTTGCGTTATAACAAGGTCATCGTAGCCACTGATGCCGATGTCGATGGCATGCATATCCGCCTCCTCACCATCACTTTCTTCCTGCAGTTCTTCCCAGACCTTATCAAGAAGGGACATGTCTATGTGCTCCAGACACCGCTCTTCCGTGTCCGCAACAAGCGTACGAAGATAAAGAACAAGCAAATTATCGCTGAGGAAGATGAGAAACTCGCTTCTCGCAATGAGAAGAAGAAAGACTACATCACTCGCTATTGCTATAGCGATGAGGAGCGCATAGAGGCAATACAAGCCCTCGCCCCCGATCCTGAGATTACCCGCTTCAAGGGTCTTGGCGAAATCTCCCCTGATGAGTTTGCTGGCTTCATCGGTCCTGACATCCGTCT
>JAZQOH010000008.1:0-34849 GCA_045627725.1 Prevotella sp.
AGAGGGACGTAATGAAAAAGCATTCGAGATAGCTCGTTTAATGTTGCAAGGCGGAGAGTCAATCGAAAAGATTGCACATTATACAGGCTTAGGTGCAGATGTATTGAGTGGAATGTTATCAAAGTAGTTTGATTCTCTGATAGCCACTTTATCAAATCATAGCAGGGCATACGGTTCAATGATCGTATGCCCTGCATTCATATTCCTACGTCAGAAGAAGATTTCATAGCCGACGTAGCTGTCATATAGTTCGCAGTGTGACGAGAATGTCATGCCATAGGTTGCCTGAAAAGATTCTACTGTCATTGAGTCTATTGGTATGCACTCGACACCTCCCATGATGTGGCTGGTCGTTTCACCAATGACTGATGTCTTGGGGTTGTGGACGCTCGGGAAGATGTACGGTTTGTCAACCCTTGTCAACTGAGTCCGCAAAGTGACAAAAATAGCTCCTCACATTCTCCGCGGTAGAAATACGTTGCAAAGTTAAGCGGAAAATCGGGAACCACCAAATATCAGATTTGAAGTGTTAAAATTTAGAAAGTACTGTGTTTCAGTGTTTTATTATTTGTTGGTATTAGTTATTATCAGTTGTTTTGGTGTGGTTACATACAACCATAGAAAGCTTCTTTTCCAATACTCCACACGGAATTAGGAATAGTTACAGAAGTAAGACCAGAACAATTTTGAAAAGCATTTTCATAAATATTTGTCACGGAATTAGGAATAGTTACAGAAGTTAGGCTGGAACAACCACGAAATGCGTAAGCGCCAATATTGTTTAAGGAATTGCCTATAGTTACCGACGTAAGGCTTTTGCAATCTTCAAAAGCAAAACTGCCCATATACTCAACAGAATTAGGAATAGTCACCGATGTAAGGCTGGAGCAGTTACGGAAAGTACAAAATTTTATTGTTGTCAGTGAATTAGAGATAGTCACCGAGGAAAGGCAAGAACAATCTTCGAATGCATACTCTCCAATACTTGTCACGGAATTAGGGATAGTCACCGAGGAAAGGTAGGAACAACCTTCGAAAGCCTTATCTCCAATGCTTGTCACAGAATTGCCTATAGTCACCGATTTAAAGAAGTAACAACCATAGAAAGCTTTCTCTCCAATTGTGGTTACGGAGTTAGGGATAGTCACCGATTTAAGGTAGTCACAACCATAGAAAGCTTTCTGTCCAATACTCGTCACGGAGTACTCGATGCCATCCACTTTTATTATGGATGGGATTTCTACAACACCAGAATATTGAGTAATTCCGCTTGTAACCTCTGCTGTTTTTGCTTTCACAACAAGATTGTAATAAATACCATCCACCTCTACATCATAGGCAAAGGAAACTGATGCGCAGAGGATAAAGAAAAAAGAAAGTAGTATTCTTCTCATAGTTTTGAATCTTTATGCCTCATGATACCCAAGTTAAGGCGAGTTATGTTTTATGGTTGAAGATAGGTAACTACATAATACAAAGAACGTGGGTATCCGCATTTGCTCATCTGTAATCTGAGGTCCTCGGATGACCCTTGTAAGTAGACGAGCAAATAGATACCCACGAAAGTATGTGAAGTACCAATAGTGTGCAAGAGGACCTTTTTTCAGTCCTCGGCACACTATTAGGTACGGATGCAACATACCCGCAAGCACCAAATCTGCATTGTCGTTGACTTACAATGAAATTTCCGAGGTTTCAGGTTACCAACTGACAAAGCATCATGTGACGCTTCTGTTAATATGTAGTGAGACGACATAAAGCCATCTCGCAGGCAAAGGTACGAAGAAAAAACTACTCCGCAAAATTTTCGTGGGGAAAACTTTGCGGAGTGGATATTATTGCGTATATAAGTTAGGACATGGAGTTATATAATTCCTGAAGGTAGATCTTTAGTTCAGGGATGTCGTTTTGTATGGTATCCCATAATTGTTCCTCTCGTATCTGGTAATAACCATGGACAAGCACATGACGCATACCTTCTATCGCATCCCAATCCATTTCGGGATGGGAATTACGAAACTCTTTCGTGAGTTTATAACATGCTTCGCCTATTATTTCTACATGCTTTACGAAACCGAAATAAACAATAGGATCTGCCTTCACCTCTTCAAATGTCTGCCTGTCCTTACGTGCGAGAATGACATCAATGGCTTGAAGCATGTGTTCTATACGTTCTTTGTCTCTAATGGGTTCTCTCATAGATTAGCAGTTTGTCCTGGTTTACACTTTCTACGGCAAATGGCATGAGACGTCCTTCTTCTACGAGGTCCACCTTCTTGCCTATCGTACGACTCAATGCACTCATAAGTTTTGCTACGCCGAAAAGGGAAAGTCTTTGTCCTGAGGTGTATTCTACGAGGATGTCAACATCACTATTAGGCGTATTCTCCCCACGAGAACATGAGCCAAAAAGCCATGCTCTCTCTATCGGCTTGTCCTTCATGAACTCGCGTATGGTTGGGAATAACGATTGTATCTCTTTTGTTGCCATAGAAGGTGGAATAAACTTCTCGCAGGCAAAGGTACAAAGAAAAAACAACTCCGCAAAATTTTCGTGGGGAAAACTTTGCGGAGTGGAGATATATGTGAACTGGGGGAGCAATAGAGACTAGTCTTCTTGCGCCGATGCCCATCCTTTTATCTTTTCTTTCAGGTAGTCTTTGAAACCATCATCGCCGATGACATCGATGTCATCATAGAGACCGAGTACGAAACGACCGATGCCGAGATAGCTGCACACCTCAGTACGGAAGAGCCACTTGCCATTGCCCATATCGGCAAAGCAAGGAGCTGACTTCGGATATTCCTCAAGCATAAGATTATGAGAGAGTTGTCCCATGTGGAGAGTGATGACATAATGCTGCTCGCCAGAGAATGAGAAGAGGTCTGTATATACCTGGCGATGCTCATCAACATGAGCCCACTTCTCCTCCAATACCTCCACTCCCTGCATACGGGAAATGCGGAAGGTCTTGTTCTTTCCACTAGCAGGCTCATAGCATCTCACATCCTTGTTATTATTCATGAAGATGAAAGGCTCTACGATACGGTCGGTGACACTATGGCTATTAGGAGATGAATAGCCTATTATCTTAATCTGACGACGCTTCATCATGCCTTCGCGAACACGCTGCATAGTGCGGGTAAGACGCTGCACACCATGCTCTTTGTCATATTGGGAGAAATCGTAGAAGCTCTCAAGCTTTGCAAGAATGGACTTCATACGATCATTCTTCACTTCCTGACTGGAGATAAGCTTGCGGAGAAGAAGTGCCTCCTCGTTGGTGAACTCTATCTTATCAAATATCTGGTTGAAAAACTCCGAGTTACGCGTAATGCTGTATTTGGCACCATATTTCTCAACCTCAAAACCGATAGAACGGAAGAAATCGAGGTAATAGTATAACGAACGATGGGATATACCTGTCTTCTGGCATATCTCATCTACGGAGTAAGCGCAATTCTGGGTAAGGAGGACGAGTACGTCAAGCTCCCTTTTAAGATTACAATGAAGCATTGTTATATTTTGTGATGATAATAAATAAACCTGTTACGATTTGTGATGATGAAAATAAAAGTCCGGGAAACACACTCTATTGAGGGTCGAAGTTCAACTCAAGCTGACGTTCCACTACTCCTGCGAAAGTGAGACGATGATACGGAGAAGGACCGTTCTGGTGAATACCGGCATAATGAGCCTTTGTAGGATAGCCTTTGTTCTTTTTCCATTGATACACAGGATATTCCTTGTCTATCTCATTCATATAGTCGTCACGATAGGTCTTGGCAAGAATGGAAGCAGCAGCTATGGCGAGGTATTTGCCATCACCTTTCACAATAGTGGTGTGAGGAAGAGCCTCTCCTGGCCAAGCTCCACGAGGAGAAGAAGAGCGATAAAGTTCTATTGGACAATCTACAATCTCTGTATCTCCACCTTCTTTGGAAGAAACAGGCGATTTGTATGGCTTGAACTTATTCCCATCCACGATGATGGCCTCCGGTCGTACCTTCAGCTGGTCAAGAGCACGATGCATAGCGAGTATGGAGGAGTTGAGAATGTTTATCTTGTCTATTTCCTGAGCCGTCACTATCCCTACTGCCCATGCTATGGCATCTCGCTCTATCTGTTCACGAAGCTGGTAACGCTTCTTCTCCGTCAACTGCTTTGAATCATTAAGCATCTCATTCTCATAACCTTCAGGCAGAATGACAGCAGCGGCAAAGACGGAACCAGCAAGACATCCGCGCCCTGCCTCATCGCAACCTGCCTCTATGAGACCATTATAATATTTACAACTTAGCAATTTATTTACTATTTTTCTTATTTACTATTTCTTTTCGCCATCAAATACTATCTAAAGTTCTCCCCCTTGGGGGGAGTTAGAAGGGGCTTTTTGCAAAGCTCCATATTATTATTCCTCCTGTGACAGAAACGTTGAGGGAATGCTTTGTGCCATACTGAGGAATCTCCAGACAGCCATCACATTGGTCTATAACCTCTTGATGCACACCTTTCACCTCATTGCCGAGAATTACGGCATAGCGCTTTCCCGACTCAGGACGGAAGTCATTGAGCATCGTGCTGCCATGACATTGCTCCACAGCGAGAACCTCATAGCCCTCATCATGCAACTGACTTACTGCCTCCAATGCCGTTGGGAAGTACTTCCAGTTGACGCTTTCCTCCGCACCGAGGGCAGTCTTGTGTATCTCCTGCTGCGCCTTAGGAGTACACTCAGGAGCACCTTCTGCCGGCGCTGGAGTAGCACTTATTCCGCAAAGATAAATACTCTCCACACGGAAGGCATCGGCTGTGCGGAACACACTACCTATATTATATAAGGAACGCACGTCGTCGAGCACCACCACGAGAGGCATCTTATCTGCCTCATGGAACTCCTCAACGGAGAGGCGGTTCATTTCAAGGACCGTAAGTTTTTGTTTTGACATTTCTATGTACTATATTTTCTCCCCCTTCGGGGGAGTTAGAGGGGGTTCCTAAAACATTTTAGCTACTCTTTCTATTCCTGCTACGAGAACATCTATCTCCTCCTTTGTATTATATAGAGCGAAGGAAGCACGAACCGTGCCCTGAATGTTGAGACGATGCATGAGCGGCTCTGCACAATGATGCCCCGTACGAACAGCTATGCCGAGGCGATCGAGGAGTGTTCCCATGTCAAGATGGTGGATGGCCCCACCCCATCCCTCCCCCGAGTGGGAGGGAGTTTCTGTCCCCTGATATACAAGGAACGAGATGACAGCATCCTTGTCAGGGGCAGTTCCAAATATCTTCATACCCGGAATCTGCTGCATTCTCTCCATGGCATAGCGAGTGAGTTCCTGCTCATGGGCGTAGATATTGTCGATACCGAGGGAATGCATATAGTCGATGGCTCGGGCAAGACCATGTGTTGCCACATAGTCGGGAGTGCCAGCCTCAAACTTGAAAGGCAGTTCGGCGTATGTAGTCTTCTCGAAACTCACCGTGCCAATCATCTCGCCACCACCTTGATATGGAGGCATCTTATCGAGCCATTCTTCTTTTCCGTAGAGCACACCTATGCCGGTAGGGCCATACATCTTATGACCAGAGAAGGCGAAGAAGTCACAATCGAGGTCCTGAACGTCAATCTTCATGTGAGGAGCACTCTGAGCTCCATCCACGAGAACCGGAATGCCTCGCTCATGAGCACGACGGATAATCTCCTTTATAGGGTTTACGGTGCCAAGAACGTTGCTGACATGAGCCACGCTGACAAGCTTCGTACGCTCATTCAGTAATCCATCAAAGGCATCAAGGTCGAGAACTCCCTCATCGCTCATAGGTATCACACGCAGTTTTATACCGCGACGGATGCCCTGAAGCTGCCATGGAACAATGTTTGAGTGATGTTCCATAGTGGAAACAACAACCTCATCACCCTCTTGCATAAAACCTTCACAGAAGGAACTTGCTACGAGATTCATACTCTCCGTGGTGCCTCTTGTAAAGATAGTCTCATGGGATTTCCTTGCGTTGATGAACTCTCTCACCTTCTCACGAGCAGCTTCATGAAGGTCTGTTGCCTGCTGTGAAAGGTAATGAACACCACGATGCACGTTGGCATTCACATTAAGATACTCTTCACGCATGGCATCAAGCACGCAGAGAGGTTTCTGTGTGGTCGCTCCATTATCGAGATAAACAAGAGGTTTGCCATAGACCTCTCGTGAAAGAATTGGAAAATCTTCCCTTACCTTATTTATATTATAGCCCATAAGTAAATATACAGAATTAAATCTTCTGCAAAATTACACTTTTTTTTCCTATCTACCAACATTTAAGTAGTGAACAATTTTTGCAAAATGGCAGTTTTATAGCAATACTTTGTTAAATAAACTTAATTTAAATCTATATTTAACATTTATTATATTTATATTGAATTTAAGTGCAATTTTTCTTCTTACCTTTGCATTCAGAAAAAGAAACTCTTTCTTAAAGAATGTAAATTTCAAACAAGAACATAACGATAAATAAACAAACAAAAATATAAGCCTTATGGAAAAGAACATTACAATGCAGATGAACGAGAACATGGAAATCCGCTTCAACGAGATAGTACCAAACGTATGCAACCAAGTGTCTGCAATTTTCGGTGAGAAAAGAAATGCTCTCATCGAGAAAATTGAGCATAAGGTGGAACCAATCGCAAAATTCTATTCCGAAATCATGGAAGAAGAGATATCGCCAAAGAAGACACTTCACATCCTAAATGCTCAGGCTGCCTTCCTCAGCATTCTACTGACAGCAGGAGCTCCTCTTGTCTGTGCTCCTTGCGTGGCTTGGTTGGGACTTGCCCTAAAAGGATGTAAGAATGAAAAGTGAAGAGTGAAAAGTGAATTCTTCACTTTTCACTCCCCAAAGACGTTTTGGTCTATTTGCATAATTTGCAGCCATCGCATTTATTGAGTTCGCCTCGGAAACGCTTCTCTACTAGATAATGGAGACGATCACGAAGCGGAGCTAACTGTATGCGATCAATGACTTCGCCAACGAATGCATTCTGCAATAACAGGCGCGCCTCTTCGAGAGAGATGCCTCGCTGCTGCATATAGAAGAGTGCCTTATCATTGAGTTGGCCAACCGTTGAGCCGTGAGCACACTTCACATCGTCGGCATAAATCTCCAGCATTGGCTGTGTGAACATACGAGCTTCATTAGTAGCACACAGATTCTGGTTTGTCTCATGGGAGGTTGTCTTGTCTGCTCCCTTGCGAACAAGCACCTTACCTGCGAATGCTCCCGTTGCCTTGTCGTCGAGAACATATTTGTATAGCTCATGAGAATCGCAATGACCTACCTTATGGTCGATGAGAGTAGTATTGTCAACATGCTGTTGCTTGTCGGCAATGACACAGCCATTCATATAGCATTCTGCTCCTTCGCCTTGGAAAGTGAGGATAGCGCGATTGCGGGTAGTTCCATTATGCAAGGTTATTACATTATGGTCAACACGCGATGATGCCTGCTGACTGATGAAGACATTGCTTATGCGAGTATTCTTATAATGTGTTTCTTCAAGGCAAGTCATATCCAGACGCGCATTCTCTCCAACGAAAATCTCCACCACCTGATTGGTAAGGAACTGTCTATCGTCAGCAGCATGGTCGCAGAAGAGAAGGTTTATCTGTGCATTCTCCTCAAGAACAATGAGCACTCTGCGGTTAGTCATCAGGTCAACGTCAGAACGAAGGATATTGATAACCTGAACGGTACGCTCAACTGCAACACCTTTTGGCACATAGATGAAGAGTCCATCCTGCGCAAGCATAGTGTTCAGGGCAGCCTCAGGCACCTCATCCATGCCGTCTTTGTGGGATGTTGCACCCTTCATGTTCTCCACTATCGCCTTGCATGAAGCCAGTTTGTTGTAGTATTTCGCCACAAGCTCTGGCTTCTCCTTCGCTATCTTGCAGAGAGAATCAACGATGACTCCGGCAGGAAGCTCCACCTTTGGCAGCAGTTTGTCGTAGAATTTGTCATTGACGACAAAATACAGTTGTGTTGAAAGATTTGGAACATCGCACTTGAAGACATCGTATGGATTGACAGGAATGTCGAGACGCTGAAGGTTGAGACCGAGATCAGGAGCAAACAACTCCTGCATGTCCGTGTATCTATATTCCTCCACCTTCTTCGATGGGAAGCCGAGACGCTGGAAATCAGCAAACGCTTCATCACGCTCGTCGTTCATCACGTCGCAGCTATGCATGCAAATCATCTCGCGGCACTGCCCATAAAGGTCAATATATTGCTTCTCACTCTCCATCTGCTTCCTTCTTTATCCAGTCGAAACCACGCTCCTGTATCTCCTTAGCGAGTTCAGGACCAGCAGTCTTCACAATCTTTCCCTTATAAAGGACATGCACATACTGTGGGCGGATCATCTCAAGAAGACGGTCATAATGGGTGATGACGATAGTACTTGTCTTATCTGTCTTGAGCATATTGACACCCTCTGCCACGATTCGCATAGCATCAACGTCGAGACCTGAATCCGTCTCGTCGAGGATGGAGAGCGTTGGCTCCAGCATTGCCATCTGGAATATCTCGTTGCGCTTCTTCTCACCACCAGAGAATCCTTCGTTGACCGAACGGTTTGCCAGCTTCGCATCAAGCTCCACGATGGCACGCTTCTCCTTCATCATCTTGATAAACTCACCAGCAGAAAGAGGTGCAAGACCGTGATACTTACGCTTTTCGTTGATAGCAGCCTTCATGAAGTTGGTCATGCTAACACCTGGTATCTCCACAGGATACTGGAAAGAGAGGAACAAGCCCTCATGAGCACGATCCTCTGGCTTCATCTCGAGGAGATTCTTGCCGTTATACCATGCCTCTCCTTCTGTTACCTCATAGAGAGGATTGCCCACAAGGACAGCACTCAATGTTGACTTTCCCGATCCGTTAGGTCCCATAATGGCATGTACCTCACCATCGCCGATAGTGAGGTTGATGCCCTTCAATATTTCCTTGTCGCCTATCTTGGCGTGCAGATTCTTTACTTCTAACATTTTTTATTTAATGTTTACTATTATCTTCTTCATATTTACATCATCGCTGGCGTTGCCTACCATCACCTCATACTTGCCAGGAATCACTCTCATTGTGTTGGAAGAGGCATCCCAGCACTCGAATGATTCACGAGGAAGGTCGATGCATACGTTCTTTGTCTCACCAGCCTTGATGCTTACTCGCTGATATGCACGGAGAGTCTTCAGTGGACCTTCTGCATCAGCAATGCGACGGATATACACCTGTGCCACTTCTACACCGTCACGGCTACCGGTATTCTTCACGTTCATGGTGAGTTCACCCTTCTTTGCGTTGTATTTTGGAGCGCTGATATCAAATGATGTATAGCTCAATCCATGACCGAAAGCCCAGAGAGGTTCACCCGTGAAGTAGCGATATGTACGATTCTTCATCGTGTAGTCGAGGAAGTCAGGCAGGTCTGCATCACTCTTATAGAAGGTGATAGGAAGCTTTCCCGATGGATTTACATCGCCATAGATGACATTTGCGAGAGCTTCACCGCCCTTCTCGCCGCCATACCAAGCCTGAAGGATAGCGTCGCAACGCTCTGCTTCAGGAGTTAGGGCAACGGCAGAACCAGAGCAGTTTATGAAGACAATCTTCTTTCCTGCCTTTGCAAGAGCTGCTATCACATCGCGCTGAGCCTGTGGAAGTTCGATGCTTGTGCGGTCACCGCCCTTGAAGCCAGGCTCGCTAACTTTCATCTCCTCGCCCTCAAGCTGTGGAGAGATACCGCCTATGAAGAGCACTACGTCACAATCTGCCGTCTGACGGGCAATCTCCTCTGGAGAAGATTGCGTCTTTACGTTTGCGTCAAACTTAAGTTCGGCATATGCAACACCCTGCATGAACTCTACGATAACAGGATATTCCTTGCCTGCCTCTACGCTTACCTCCTTCTTACCAAACTGCACTCGCTCGCGACTCTTCCATACATCAACGATGGTATCGCCAGCTACGATGATTCGCATACGGTCGTCTGCAGATATCTCGAAGTTCACCTTCTCCGTACGTGTTGGGCGGAAAATACCTTCATATCTTGCTGAGAAATTCTCCAACTCTACGCCAGGAGCGAAGACCGTCGCACCACCATTGCTGAGATTGATAGGCTCATGATATACGGCTGTTGCTACAGGCTCACCCTCCAGTTCGGTATTGTTCCAATAAGTCCCCTTCATTCCCTGCTCTCCATCGGCGGTGAAGATTTCTGGGAAGCGGCTTACCACAGCCTCGTTGCGTGTATATCCGCTGCCATCAACGAACTTTACATTCGTGCCTTTCGCTACAATTCCATCGAGGAGCGACTTATTCTCCGTAGGGTAACCACTATAGTTGCCCCACAGCATTACCACATTCTTTGCGTTTGGACCAACAACCGCTACCTTCGCATCCTTCTTGAGAGGAAGGAGATTGTTGCGGTTCTGCATCATAACGATGGACTGTTCTGCGGCCTCGAGGGCGAGCCCCTTGTGCTCCTTGCTTGCAATGACGCTCTGTGGGATGCTTCTCCATGATACGAGTTCGTCACTATCGAAGTCGCCCACCTCAAATCTTGCCTTGAGAAGGCGTATAACGCTCACGTTTACCTGCTCTTCAGAGATTAAGCCAGCAGCAACAGCATCAGGCAGATTCTTATAGTCAGAACCACATTCTACGTCCGTTCCAGAAATGATAGCCTTCGCCGAAGACTCCTTTGCGTCCTTCACCACCTCGTGATGTCCTGGTTTCCAGAAGTCACTAACGGCACCGCAGTCGGAAACTACGAGTCCGTTGAAGCCCCATTCGTTGCGGAGTATCTGCTGAAGATAGCGGTTGTTGCCGCAGCATGGGTCGCCATCGATGCGCTGATATGCACACATCACCTCGCGGACATTGCCTTCCTGTACGAGTGACTTGAACGCAGGGAGATATGTTTCCCACAAGTCACGCTCAGGCAACTGCTGTATATCGAATGTGTGGCGGTTCCATTCCGGACCGCTATGCACGGCGAAATGCTTTGCACAAGCGAGGGTCTTGTAGTATTTTGAGTCTGCAGGTCCCTGCAAACCGCGCACCACTGCGAGTCCCATTTGGGTTGTAAGATAAGGGTCTTCGCCGTAGGTTTCCTGTCCACGTCCCCATCGCGGGTCGCGGAAGATATTAATATTAGGTGTCCATATCGACACACCACGATAGCGAGCTAGATTTCCCTTACTTCTCGCATCGTTGTTCTTTGCGCGGAGCTCATCACTCACAGCATCGAAGACACGGTTCACCAATCCTTCATTCCACGAAGAAGCCATGCCCATAGTGATTGGGAACACAGTGGCATAACCGTTTCTTCCCACTCCATGCAGAGCCTCGTTCCACCAGTCGAAGTGTGGAATGCCAAGGCGCTTCACCTCCTTCGATACATCCATCATCACCTGAGCCTTCTCCTTCAGCGTCAGTCGTGAACATAAATCCTCGGCACGTTCCTGCGCTGAGAGGTTAGGATTCTGGTATGGAAGCATTGTCTGTGCTCGCAGACCTGTTACGGCTACGAATGACAACGCAAGGGCTATGAGACGAACTTTCTTCATATTAAATTCCGGTTGTTAATGTATTGATATTTTATTTCAAGCTACAAAGTTAATGAAATAAAATGACTTAGCAAAGAAATAACCATTCTTTTTGCTTTTACATATTATAATATAAAAGGAAAGTCTTTTTTTATCTGAACTTCTTTCCTATGACGGGAAGGTTCCTCAATGGGAAGTCGAGGCGGACTACATAGGCGAGATAGAGGATGATGAGGACAGTGTTGGCAAGGAGCTGAAGGATGACATTAGGCAACTCGGCTGTCTTCTCCATCATCGTATAGATGAAGACAGTCATGGCAACATACACCACGATTCTGCCTACCTCATAGTTGATAGGGTACTTCTTCTGCCCCACAATATACGACAACACCATCGCTGTGCCATAGCCTGCAACGCCTCCCCATGCACATGCCATATAGCTATACTTAGGAATGAAGATGATGTTTACTGCCACGAGAACGATGCATCCAGCAATGGAGAACCATGCTCCGTAGATTGTCTTGTCGATGAGTTTATACCAAAACGAGAGGTTGAAGTATATTCCCATCATGATTTCTGCCGCCATTACGATAGGCACCACGCGCATACCTTCTCTATATCCCGAGCCAAGAATCTTCTCAAGCAAAGGCATATAGCCTATGACACAGAGGAAAGCGAAGAGCGTGAAGATAACGAAATACTTCATCGCAGAGGCATAGTATTCCTTCTTGTCCTTGTCTTTGGACTTTGCAAACACGATAGGCTCGTAGGCATAGCGGAATGCCTGCGTTATCATTGCCATTATCATGGCTATCTTTACACAGCCTCCATAGATGCCGAGCTGCACTTTTCCCTCGGTGGAATCGGGATAAACAAGAGGAAAAATCATCTTATCGACGGTCTGATTGAGTATTCCGGCAATACCAAGAATGAGGATAGGCCATGAATAACTGAACATACGGCGAAGCAAGGCGAAGTCAACAATCTTGAAAGGTATGCCTCTCTCCTTGCAATATACTCGCGCTGCCACGTGCTCATGGGCAAACTCAGGGATGAAGAAGAACGTGATGAAACCTGTGCAGACGAGGTTGAGAACAAAGATATAGATGATATCAGTCATTCCAAGTACAACGAAGAAGAGCAGATTCAGACCGATGTTGAGCGCGATGAAGAGAAGTTTGAGGAACGCAAACTTCACTGGGCGCTTCTTATATCTAAGGTATGAGAACGGAATTGCCTGGATAGCATCGAGCGAAACGACCATTGCCATCACGAGAATGTACTCTGGATGGTCGCTATATCCAAGCATGTCAGCGATGGAACCGTTGAAAATGAATACTGTCCCGAAGAATATCGCGGTCAGGAAGCCCACTATGAATATCGTGGTAGAGAACACACAATGCGGGTTTTCCTCTTCTTTGTTGGCAAAACGGAAGAATGTTGTCTCCATGCCGAAGGTGAGAAAGACGAGTATGAGCGCCGTATAGGCATATAGATTGGTCACCACGCCATACCCACCTGTGCTGGCAGGAATGACGTGTGTGTAAAGAGGAACAAGCAGATAGTTGAGGAATCTGCCTATGATACTGCTCAATCCATAGATAGCAGTATCCTTTACCAATGATTTTAAGTTTGCCATTTTTTATTATGAAAAGAAGAAATAACAGATGATTATTGCTGCAATGACGCCTGCAAGGTCGGCAAGAAGTCCTGCCGGAACAGCATGGCGGGTGTTCTTTATGCCCACACTACCGAAATAAACAGCGAGGATATAGAATGTTGTGTCGGTGCTTCCTTGGAAGATACAGCTCAGTCGGCCTATGAAGGAGTCTGCTCCGTATGTGGTCATAGCATCCACCATCATGCCTCTTGCTCCGCTTCCCGATAGCGGCTTCATCAATGCGGTAGGCAGAGCGCCCACGAAGTCTGCATTTATGCCACACACCTCTATGCCCCATTTGATGCCATCGATGAGCATATCCATAGCACCTGAAGCGCGAAAAACGCCGATTCCAACGAGTATTGCGACAAGATAAGGAATGATGCGAACGGCGGTTTGGAAACCTTCCTTGGCTCCTTCTATGAAAGCCTCATACACGTTCACCTTCTTCCTAACGCCTGCCACGATAAAACCGACGATGATTGTCATCAGCAGGATGTTCGCCGTTGTGGTGGAGACAATATTCATCATATCCTTATCCAACTGCCCGAAGCCCCAGATGATACCTGCCACAGCAGCACACATACCTCCCAAGGCGATAAGCAACGTGCGATTAAAGAGGTTTATCTTCTGATAGATGCTCGTCACTATGATGCCTGCGAGGGTGGCAAAGAAGGTAGCAAGGAGAATGGGGATGAAAATATCTGTTGGGTTTGCCGCACCCATCTGCGCACGATACACCATGATGCTCACCGGAATGAGCGTAAGTCCCGAGGTGTTGAGCACAAGGAACATAATCATTGGGTTGCTCGCCGTTGTATTCATCTCAGCCAGAGCAGCATCAGATATCGATGGATTCGCCTTTTTCCGGCTCTTATTTCGCTGTTTGTTGAGTTCCTGCATCTGCTCCATCGCCTTAAGTCCCAGAGGGGTGGCAGCATTGTCAAGACCAAGCATGTTAGCAGCTATGTTCATAAATATACTTCCTGTTACAGGATGCCCCTTGGGAATGTCGGGAAACAGCTTCACGAAAAGTGGAGAGAGTAGTCTCGCGATGAAGTTTACTACACCGCCTTTCTCTCCTATCTTCATTATGCCAAGCCAGAGCGAGAGCACACCAGTAAGTCCAAGACTTATCTCAAAAGCAGTCTTGGATGTGTCAAACGTAGAGTTCATCATTGCAGGAAAAACGTCGAAATCACCGAGGAAAACAAGCTTTACCAATGCTATGACAAAGGCAATCACGAAGAATGCCACAAAGATATAATTTAAAACCATTTTTTAAAAGGTGAAAAGGTGAAAGAGTGAAAAGAGGCTGGCGCGTTAAAGAATCTCATCATACTCTGGCGTATTTGCCAATCTTCCATCCCTCATTCCCACCAGCTCCACCGTGGCGCGGAGACACAATTTCTCATCGCTGGCACGGAAGATGTCCTGATGGAACACATAGCGGATACCCTCCTTCGAGACATTCAGTCGGGAGATAAACTCATCATCGCAGCGCAATGGCACTTTATATTGCAGACTCATACGTGCTACCACCACATCAACGCCCTTCTCATGCAGTTCTGCAAAGCTCAGGTTCTTACTCTGCAAGAACTTATGCCTGGTATGCTCCAGATAATGCAGATAGTTAGCATTGTTCACTATTCCTTGGATGTCGCACTCATAGTCGCGCACCTCCATCTTTGTCTCAAAACAATAATCCATTTATCTTTATATGTAAATTTATCCTCTAACCTCTAACCTTTTAGTAAGGTATTCGTAACCAATGCGACATCTCAAGCATTCCTTCTTGTCGCAATATTCCTTTTTCAACTGTATGAGAGCCTGAGAATCGCCAGCAGACCGCACTTCAAGACCACATTCATGCCACATCCTCACGATATGGTTGTCCTCAGCCTTCAGTTCCTCAAGCAAGTCGAAGGCACGCTCGCAGAGACTCTCCTTTCCCTTCTCCCTACCGTATGCAAAGATGATTGGAATGGCAGTATTAATGACAAGGAGATTCAGTTTGTCGCCCTTCACGTCAAGCAATTTCCCTATAGCCTTCACATCCTTGC
Organism: Prevotella sp.; assembly: GCA_045627725.1. Classification (GTDB taxonomy): domain Bacteria; phylum Bacteroidota; class Bacteroidia; order Bacteroidales; family Bacteroidaceae; genus Prevotella. The sequence goes on from JAZQOH010000008.1 coordinate 15,343, forward strand.
AGTCAAGCAACTGACTGAGTCCCGTGCGCTGCTCGTGATACATCCTAGCAAATTCAAGGACACGCACATGAGGGAAGTTCTGCGGACGCATACGGAGATATTTCCACATCTTTCCGTCCATCGGCTCAAGACCGTACTTATGCTTCAGATAGGCAAACTCCCGCGCATACCTATCTTCCACTCTATTCAGCAAGCCTGCCATGCCGATAAAGAGTGCCTCTGTCTGGAATAGGTCATCACGATAGTGAGCAGCTTTCGTCAGGTCGATGCTCCGTGCCCACATCTCAAAGGCATCGCCGTTAACACCGAAACCATAGTTGCGCGCCAAAGTCTGGAAGTATGCATTCTCCCACGAACCGTTCATATCATCCACACGTCGCGCTATCGCTTGTGTCTTCTGCTCAAGACGCTCCGTCTCCAGCGCCGACATCCACGAGTGTATCTTCAGTCGGGGAATCTCAGGAATTCTCTCATAGCATGGCGGATATTTATCCACCCTCAGCAGGTGCTCATAGTCTTTCTTCAGGGAGTCAGGCAACGGCAATACCAATTGTGCCGGCATGCGTCCATTGCTAGTCGTCACATCCATATCGGCATCACACACTACATGAAGCACTACATTGTCGTAGGCCTCATCCTTGTCATGCCCATGGCGGAACCAATCCGATGCCTTCATATGCATCTCCACATTGCCCACCCATACCGTTCCTGCCACCTTCACCTTAGCGTTGAAGAAGTCAGGACCAGCATCGCGACTATTATAAAGTCCAGGATCTATCACCTCCACCGTGCGATCATCCGTAGTGACCAGTGTGCGAAGGGGATACATCCTATGCTTCCAGGTATAGTGCAACAATTTCTCCATATAGATGCAAAAGTAGTAATAAGGAACGAGAAGACCTTACAAAACACAAAAAAACAAACTCTCACATAATTTCTTCCATAAAAATTTTGTTTTTCCGAGAAATATCGTTACCTTTGCACTCGCAAAATCAAATACGTTCTCCTAGAGAACCGTTTGCGTCGGGCTTTTAGCTCAGTTGGTTAGAGCAACAGACTCATAATCTGGAGGTCCTAGGTTCAAGCCCTAGATGGCCCACAAAGGAAGACTTCAATGGTCTTCCTTTTTTTTGTATGATTTGATTGATGGAAATTTTCTGCATATCAAGATTTTTTACTATCTTTGTCGCCGAAAACAATATCATTTATTTATCAAGAATCAAAAACACCAGAAGAAAATGAGAAAGGCGATTACTTCACTGACGGCTATTTTACTGACCTTACTGCTGATTTCTTCTTGCAGCACGAACACTCCTAAATATATAATAGGTGTATCGCAATGCTCGGAGGACTCGTGGCGTTCAAAACTACAGGATGAGCTTATAATGGCGACCTACTTCAATGAGGGGGTGGAACTGCGCTTCACTTCGGCTCATGACGACAGTCGCCTGCAGGAGAAGCAGATAGACTCGCTGGTGAACTCGGGCATAGACCTGCTGATAGTGTCGCCAAACCAGGTGGATAACCTCACGGGGGCAATAGGCAAGGCTTACGCAAAGAAGATTCCTATTATTCTATATGACCGCAAGACCAACAATGAGAAGTTCACTGCCTTCATGGGTGCGGACAATTATCTCATCGGCGAGATGATGGGACAATATCTTGCAGGAAAGCTTGGCGGCAAGGGAAATGTGGTGGAGATTGGCGGTTTGAAAGGTTCTTCTCCTGCACAGGAGCGCCATGACGGTTTTGTGAATGCGCTGAAGAAATACCCTGAGATGCAATTGGTGGCATTTCAAAGCGGCGACTGGACTGAAGCTTCGGGTGAGACTGCGATGCGAAGGATACTGAAGGAATATAACGGGAAGATAAATGCTGTATATGGAGGTAATGACCGTATGACCATAGGAGCGCGCAGAGTGATAAAGGAATACGGTCTTGACGATGGAAGCATCTTATATCTTGGCGTTGATGCATTGCCTACAGAGAACGGAGGAATAAGACAAGTGGCTGATTCCTTGCTTACGGCTTCTGCTATCTATCCTACTCACGGCGATGAGCTTCTGCAGCTCGCCATCGATGTGCTGAACGGAAAGAATGTGCCAAGAGACATCATGCTGAAATCGAGTGTGGTGACGAGCCAGAACGCTAAGGTGCTCCTCTTGCAGCATGAGGAGGTGGTGAGACAGGCTGCCTACCTTCGCAAGATGCACCAGCAGGCTGGCAGCATGCACGAGTATATTAAGAATCAGCAGACTGTCATCGGCGTCATCCTCACACTCATCTTCATCACGGCCATTCTCCTCGGCATTTCCATTCGTGGCTATCAGACGAAGCATCGTCTCAACGAGAAGTTGCGCGAGAAGAACAATGAACTGGAGGAAAGCCAGAAGAAAATCTCTGATACCAACCAGCAGTTGTCTGTTATCAATTCTCAATTATCAGTAGCCAACGAGCAGCTGATGCATGAGAAGGAGGTGGCAGAGCGCCAGCGCGACGAACTGGAAGAGCAGCGCGATAAGATAATAGAAATGTCGCTGACGCAAAAAGGGGAAGATCCGGACAACACTGGCGAGGATATCATCAGTGGCAACGAGAAGAGTTTCCGTCGCGAGAATGAATTCCTCAACAGATTCCTCGGATGCATCGACAACCATCTTGCCGACTCAGACCTCTCAGTGGAGGATATCGGCGAAGAGATGTGTCTCTCTCGCGTGCAACTATATAGAAAGGTGAAGGCGCTGACAGGCAAATCACCTGTGGAAATCATTCGCGAAGAGCGATTGCGCCGCGGTCATCAGCTGCTTGCCGACTCATCGCTGACGATTTCCGAAATAGCCTATCGCGTAGGTTTTTCTTCGCCATCCTACTTCACGAAATGCTATAAGGATATGTTCGGAAAATCACCAACCGACGTACAAAAACTATAAAAAACGTAACATTTGCTCCCAAATTTGTTTCTCTGCAACGAATTTGGGAGTTGTTGTATCATTATTTAATGAGGTTTTATGAGTATGGGAATAATTTTGCGACAGAAAATTTTCAAAATTCCTAACTTAAAAACCAAAACCTAAAAAGTACAATTATGAAAAAGATCGAAAAGATTTTTCTCTCCGTATTCCTGATGGTCTGCTGCTCGCTCACGGCGATGGCACAGAATATTCAGGTAAAGGGTACTGTCATCGATAAGACTTTCGGTGACCCTGTAATCGGAGCGACAGTCCAGGAGGTTGGTACGAAAAATGCTACCGTAACCGACATGGACGGAAACTTTACTATCAGTGTGGCCAAAGGCGCACAGATTCAGTTCTCATACGTCGGCATGAAGACACTTGTTCTTCCTGCAGAAGCACAGATGAACGTGACCATGGAAGACGATGCAAACCTTATGGAAGAACTCGTTGTTACTGGTTACCAGGTTCAGCGCAAAGCCGACCTTACCGGTTCGGTAGGCGTTGTTGACAACAAGGACTTCAAGCCAAGCTCTACAGACCCAATGTCAGGCCTTCAGGGTAAGATTGCAGGTATGACAATCACGAGCAGCGGTTCGCCTGCTGGCGAGGCTAATATTCAGATCCGTGGTTTCGGTTCCATGGGCGGTTCAAGCACAGCACCTCTTATTATATTGGACGGTGTTCCTTACAGTGGCTCGATGAACACACTTAACAGTGCTGATATCGAGTCAATGCAGGTGTTGAAGGATGCAGCCTCAGCATCTATCTACGGTTCCCGCGCTGCCAATGGTGTCATCATCATCACCACAAAGAAAGGTAAGAAGGGTGACAAGGTAAACATTGACTTCAATGCTTCTGTTACTGCTTCATGGATGAGTCAGAAGATGTCGCTCCTCAATACCAACCAGTATGCATCGGCAATGGCACAGGCTGCCATGAACGATGGTGTAGATCCAGAGACCTATGCAAACACTTACGGCATTACTCTCCATGCACAGGATGGCATTGCAGCATCTGCTTACAACCCTATTACAGGTCAGATGGAACAGTTTATCGTCAATGGACGTTATGATGGTTTCATGAATCAGAAGAATACAATGATGTTCAGCGACACTGACTGGGTGGATGCCATCAGTCGTACAGGCTTGACACAGAACTATGACCTCTCGCTCTCAAAAGCTAATGACAAGGGTTCTTCACTCTTTTCATTCGGTTATAAGAAGGCTACGGGTGTATTGAAATATACAGACTTCGAGAACTTCACCGGTCGTATGAACTCTGTATATAAGATAAACAGCATCATCAGCGTGGGTGAGAATGCTACTATCTCCTATTCTAATAATGTGGATTGCGCACCAATGGAGAGCGCTCTCAAGATGGCTCCTACGCTTCCAGTATATGAAGTGGACGGTGAGACATTCTCTGGTCCTGTAGGTGGCATGTCAGACCGTCAGAACCCTCTCCGCGAACTCTATCACAATCGCGACAACCGTCTGAAAAAGTGGCGCCTCTTTGCCAATGCTTACGTTGACATCACCCCAATAAAGGGACTCTTGATACGCTCAAACTTCGGTCTTGACTATACAAACGGCAACATTCGCTCAGTGACTTACAAGTGGCATTCCGATGTTGTCAACAACGATACAAACGCAAGTGTCCTCTCTCAGAGCCAGTCAACAAAGTGGACCTGGTCCAACACTGCTCAATATACCTTCGATATTAAGGAGCACAACTTCACCATCCTCGCAGGTCTTGAGGCTCACCAGGACAATGGTCTTGACTTCTCTGCAAAGCGTGTAGACTACGTTCTTGAGAACTACGACTATATGTGGCCTAACGCCGGTACAGGCATTCAGAGCGTGACAGGTGCAGGTGATGCATACAAGCTCATGTCATATTTCGGCAAAGTGGACTACAACTGGCAGGATCAGCTCCTCGCTTCTTTCACTATCCGTCATGACGGTTCGAGCCGTTTCGGTGAAAATCATCAGTATGGTACATTCCCTTCAGCTTCCCTTGGTTATCGAATCTCTAAGCACATCAACGCTGACTGGGTTCGCGATATCAAGGTTCGTGCATCATGGGGACAGACAGGTAACCAGGCAATGAACTCTAACATCGCTCACTTCGGTCTCTATCGCGCTGACTATGGTGCTGACCGTGGCACATCAACAGCTTACGATGTTAACCTTCAGTACTCAGGTGTGTTCCCTTCAGGCTACATAAAGACACAGTCAGAGAACAAGGACTTGAAGTGGGAGACTACATCACAGTGGAACTTCGGTGCTGATTTCCAGCTCTTCGATGACGCTGTATATGGTAGCATCGATGCCTTCTTCAAGGAAACAAAGGACATGCTCGTATCACCTGCTTACCTCGGTGCTATCGGTGAAGGCGGTGCAACATGGATTAATGGTCCAACGATGAAGAACAGCGGTATGGAGTTCAACCTCGGCTATCGCCACACAACAGAGTATGGACTGAAGTATAACGTAAACGGTAACCTCGACTTCTTCCGCAACAAAGTGACATTCCTTCCTGAGAAGTCAAAGAACTCTTACGAGCACAACGACTATCATAACCTCGCTGATGACGCTCGCCCATACGGTTCTCTCCTCGGTTATATCGTAGATGGACTCTATCAGAGCCGCGAAGAAGTACTCAAGGCTGGACAGGCAGCAGCTCGTGTAGGTGGTCTTAAGTATGCTGACCTCAACGGTGATGGTAAGATTACTGAGGCAGACCGCACATGGATATTCAACCCAGTGCCAAACTTCTCATGGGGTTTGAACGTGGATCTCTCATGGAAGAACTTCGATTTCAACATGTTCTGGCAGGGTGTTGCAGGTGTTGACGTAATCAACAGCCAGAAGTATCAGACAGACTTCTGGTCACTCACCGACCCAGGTTCCAACAAGGGTAACCACCTTCTCGGTGCATGGCACGCTGGCAATACAGGTTCAAGCATTCCTGCTCTCACTCTCAGCAACAGCGCTGACGAAGGTCGTCTCTCAACATATTTCGTTGAAAACGGTTCTTATGCTAAGCTTCGCACACTGCAGGTGGGCTACTCTCTCCCTAACAACATAATGAAGAAGCTTCTCCTCAACAAGGCTCGCGTATTCGTTTCTGGTGAGAATCTCTGGACTCTCAAGTCAAGTTCATTGACATGTACAGACCCAGAAAACCCTTCATTCGCTTACCCTCACACAGCTTCATTCACCGTTGGTGTACAGTTGGGCCTCTAAATGAGACGTTCCTATCTTTTGAGAGAAAGGAAAACATACATTATTTATATACATAAAAGGAAATAAAAATGAAAAACTATATAAAGAAATTCGTGGCTTACGCATTCATATCACTCCCTCTTGGGGGCGTTGGTGGAGGCCTTCTCACCGCTTGTAGCGTTGATGATACCAAGCCACAGGGAATGCTCGACCAGCAGACAGCCTTCGAGAATCCTGAGAATCTGGTGACATCTGCATACGCTTCAATGGGCGATGACTGGTATTCTTATCCTTTCAACCTCTGGCCTTACGGCGATATGTCTGCCGATGACTGCTACAAAGGTGGTAGCGGACTTGGCGATACGGGATATCATCCAATGGAGGTTTTCTCTTCACTCACCAACGACCGCGGTGAGTTTGACGAGCTCTGGTATCGTCTCTATGTGGCTATCTCGCGCTGTAACCGTGCCATTGAGGCTATCACAAAGGATGCGGCTACTGAGAAAGCCAACAAGCATCTCCTCGCAGAGGCTCGCTTCCTCCGCGCTCATTTCTACTATAAGCTTCAGCAAATGTGGTATGAAGTGCCACTCATCAAGGAGAATATGGACAACGCAGCCATCGAGACTACCACACAATCTTCTCATGAAGATGTGATGAAATTCCTCGTTGAGGAGTTCACTTTCGCAAAGGATAATCTCGAGAGAACAGGTCCTGGCAAGACAGGACGCGCCACTCGCGCTGCTGCCTATGCTTATCTTGCTAAGGTGTATCTCAACTGGGCTTATGGTGATGGATATGAAGCTACCACGGGCTATGCCCACGTTGATACAAAGAAGATGGAGAAGGTAGTTCTCTATGCTGACTCTGTACTGGCTGACGGCTATGCTCTTCTTCCTGAATACGGCAATGTCTTCATGGCAAGCCACAAGAACTCTGCAGAGAGTGTCTTCGCTGTACAGCATTCTGACAAGGCTGATGACGGCACACAGTTCGGCCGTGCCAACTGGTCTAACATGCTTAACGGTTGCTGGGGCATCTGGTCATGCGGCTGGGACTTCCACAAACCATCGCAGAACCTTGTCAATGCCTTCAAGACAAAGAACGGTCTTCCTATGTTTGACGAGAACGAGAAGGAGTACAACAAGGATCACAACACATATCCTGTAAACGGTTCTCCTAATGCTCAGAAGTGGGATCCACGTCTCTTCCACACCGTGGGTATGCCTACATTCCCATATAAGTATGAGGAGGCTTACACCCTTACAATGGACAACAGCCGTAACCCTGCCGACTATGGTTTCTATACAAGCATGAAGGAAGTACCACAGCGCTCAAAGGGTGAAACCTACGACAACCCTTGGCAGGCATTTGCAATGAATGACTATGTATTCCGCACTGCAGACGTTATCCTTATGAAGGCGGAGGCTCTCATCGAGATTGGCGGCGATAAGAATATGAAGTTTGCCCTCGATGCTATCAATAGCGTCCGTGAGCGTGCAAAGAAATCCGTAGAAGAGTATATCAGCTATGCTGCTGAACAGTGTGAGATCGAGCCTTACGGAAGCTTCCCTGATAAGGAATATGCACGCAAGGCTCTTCGTTGGGAGCGTCGTCTTGAGCTTGCTATGGAAGGTCATCGCTTCTTCGACCTCCGTCGTTGGGGTATGCTCTCATCTACTCTCAACGAGTATTTCGACAAGGAGCACGATTCAAAGTATGAAGGCAAGAGCTATGCAAGCTATCTCAGCGGTGCACACTTCACAAAGGGAAAGAATGAATACTTCCCTATCGCTTCCAACCAGATAAACTATGTACCTGGTCTTTATCACCAGAATAAGGGATATTAAAAAAACATCACAACAATGAAAAAGATAACTTCAATCATAATGACTCTCTTGGCAACAGTGGTTTTCACTGCTTGCCAGGACAGAGACCTGCCAGGTACAGGCGAGATGCAACTCTCTGCACCTGACGCTTCAACCGTCAAGAGTGGTCCAAGTGGCACAAACAACTATGATTATACCATCTCTTGGACACCAGCCAACAATGATGCTGACATGTACATCGCTGTTTATCGCAACTGGAACATGCAGCAGGAGCTCACCAAGCAGGAGGCAAACTCCTTCACTCTCGCAAACATCGAGACAGGCGTAGAGTATGAGTTCCTTCTGAAATATCGCAAGGTTGTAGATGGCAATGAGATCCTTTCTCCTGGCACAGTGATTAAATATACTCGCAACGGTGCTCAGAAGGTTGGCAATCTTACCCTCAAGCAAATAGAACAATCTGATGGCATCACACAGAATCTTGAGGTTTCATGGGTTCCAAGTGCTGACGCAACAAGCTATGAGGTGACCTATTATAAGGATGGTAACAAGACAACAAAGACTCTCGATGCTTCTGCAAAGGGTCTCACCATCGCTGACGTGAAGTTCAATGAGACATGGACAGTGGAAGTCGTATCTGTAAATGCAGAGGGAAAGTCACTCCCTGTATCTGCATCTCTTCTTATCGGCAAGACAAAGTTTGCGTTCCTCTCACAGTATGCTACTCCTGAGGAATGCGTTGCAAACGGTGATGACGACGAAGCAAGTGCATGGCTCTGGTTCCATGAGAACTATAAGGATGGCATCTTCCTCCCATTCAGCAGCATCAAGTCAGCGGAAGACCTCTCACCATATCGTATGCTCTTCTGGATGTTCGACATCGAGACCAACAATGTAAATGATGTATGGAGTCTCAGTGGCGCAGAATCTGCCATAACAGCAGCTCCTTACGTTAAGGCATTCGTACAGAATGGTGGTAATCTACTCCTCTGGCAGCACGCTGTAGCTTACGTTGGATACATCGGCCGCCTTGACCTCGACATGATGAAGGGCGCTACAGGCGATGGTCACTCCATCAACTGCGGTCCTGGTGGCAACAATAATGACCTCTGGAAGATGGGTGCTTCATTCAGAGGCGATGAGTTTATTGTCAACTACACTGCTCATCCTGTCTTCAAGGGCATGACAATCGAGAACAACAACGGTCAGCGCCTCGTGCCATGTAAGGGTCCGGGCTGGACAGAAGACCACAACTTCTGCCTCGCTGGCATCCAGAAGACTCTCACAGAGGGCAACATTACAACAAACGCTTGCTATGATGTTCTCACAAAGGATCACGGCATCTATCCTCTCGGCACATGGGATGGTCAGTGGGTACAGCTCCAGCAGCTCAACGTATGGGAGGCTAAGGCTGCCAAAAAGGCTCCTAACGGATATGACAAGGGTGGTTCTATCCTCTGCATCGGCAACGGTGGTTTTGATTTCTCTATGAAGAATAGCGACGGCACACCTGACAAGAGTGCTTCACCAAAGAACAATTCTCAGCAGAAGAACATCCTCCAATTCGCAAAGAATTGTATTGACTATCTGATGTCAATTTAAGCGATGAAAAAAAATTTCAGATAAACAGATGCCTATTCTTCTATTTGCGTAAAAAACTAGTGTAGCGTAATTATGAGGAATAGGCATTTTATTTTATATATTGTCATAGTATTGAAGATAAATGTAACAAATGTAGATAAAAAAAGCATTTTGTAACATTTTTCTTAATGCTTGAAAGAAATTTTATACATATTGTATATTATATATACTAATTTTGCACTCACAAAATAGTTTTTTCGTAAAATATTTGTTTAGTTAGTTAGGTTAGTATTATTAGTTTTATTGTAAGGGACCAATAGGTAAAGGTTTTTTTAGGGCAAAAGGATTGGATTCAAGGAATAACGAAATAAAAGGCAAATACGTAAACCTAAAAAATATTATATGAAACCTAAATCACTATTGGCCACCTTACTTGCCTTCCCGGCTTTTTGTATGGCTGGCGTGCCACAAATCACTCATCAGGCTTGTGAGCAGAGTATTGTTAGGCCTGCAAGTAATGACGGACGCTACCTATGGCTTCCTATTCAGGAAAATGCACCAGAGGGAAGAGTCTGCGTAGTAGTAGGCAACACAGAGATGATGAGACAGAACGTACGTATGGCTCGCGAGAGAGTTGACTACTATCTGGCTCTCGACATGAAACCTTGGCTGAGGCCCGAAGGAGAAACTTCGGGAACTGTAGCTGGACTGAATGTTGTTATACAGGACGTTCCAGAAGGATGCATTTGCTTCAAGAAGATGGAGCAGAACAATGATGCTGACTTTAAGCTCATCGATGAACCTTTCCGCCCTACATTCCACCATACTCCAAAGCGTGGATGGATGAACGATCCTAACGGCATGTTCTATAAGGATGGTGTTTGGCATCTCTATTATCAGTATAACCCTTACGGCTCTATGTGGGGCAATATGCACTGGGCTCACAGCACTTCAACAGACCTTATCAACTGGACTGCTCAGCCTATAGCACTCGTTCCTGACTCATGGGGAACTATGTTCAGCGGTTCTTGTATCGTTGACCATAACAACACTACAGGCTTCGGCAAGGATGCTGTAGTTGCAATGTACACCGCTGCCCGCCCTACCCCACACGGTGGAGACATCCAGGCTCAGTGTCTGGCATACAGCACTGACGGCGGAATGACATTCACAAAGTATGAGGGCAACCCTGTGCTCACAGCTCCTATCAAGGACTTCCGCGATCCAAATATGTTCTGGAACGAGGAAATAAATGCTTGGAACCTTATCCTTGCCTGCGGTCAGGAGATGCGAATCTATTCTTCTCCAGACATGAAGACATGGAAGGAAGAATCTCGCTTCGGCACTGGTCTTGGTAGTCATGGCGGTGTTTGGGAGTGTCCAGATCTGATGAAGGTGAAAATCGCAGATGCAAAGGGAAAGACTCCAAAGTCAAAATGGGTATTAATCTGCAACATCAACCCTGGTGGCATCAATGGCGGTAGTGCTACACAGTATTTCATCGGTGACTTCGATGGTCATAAGTTCACCGTTGACAACGAGGCTCGCTATGCTGACGGCAAGGGGCTCTGGCAGGACTACGGCAAGGATCACTATGCTACAGTATCGTTCTCCAACGCTCCTGATGGTCGCCAGCCTATGATTGCATGGATGTCAAACTGGGAGTATGCCAATGATGTTCCTACAAAGCAGTATCGCTCAGCAAACTCTATCGTACGCGAACCTTACATCTATATAGGTGCTGACAAGCAGATGTACCTCGGCAGCCGTCCTTCTCCTGAGTATGATGGCAAGGGACTCGACCAGACATTAAAGATAAAGGGTTCATGCAAGGTTATCCTTTCTAACGATGAGGGTGAGGAATATGTTCTCACATACGACCAGAAGGCAATGACCCTCACAGCAGACCGCAGCAAGAGCGGAAAGACTGACTTCCAGGAAAACTTCCTCAAGGCTGGCGGTAAGGAGCAGGCTCCTGTGGTTGCTCCTGTTCGCAACAAGCTCACTTCTCTTCGTATCTTCATCGACAAGTCAAGCGTTGAGGTATTTGGCAACAACGGCGAGGTGGCAATCACCAACCTCGTGTTCCCAAAGAGCCCACTGAAGAACGTAAGAATTGAAAAATAATAAAAGTCGAATTATCGTTTCATTAAAAAATTGATTCCTCGATAATTCGAAATGTCGAATCATCGAAAAAGAAAAAATCATGAAATCAAACAAAATTGCAATTATAAGCGTAATGCTGTGCTTCTTCGCTATGGGATTCGTTGATCTCGTAGGTATCGCCAGCAACTATGTAAAGGAAGATCTCGGTCTCACAGACTCAGTAGCAAATATCTTCCCATCTCTCGTATTCTTCTGGTTCCTCCTCTTCTCCGTGCCTACAGGTATGCTGATGAATAAGATAGGACGTAAGAATACCGTGCTTCTCTCACTCATCGTGACAGTTATTTCCCTTCTCCTGCCTATCTTCGGAGAGTCATTCTATCTTATGCTCGTAGCATTCTCATTGCTCGGCATAGGAAATGCCTTGATGCAGACATCGCTCAATCCGCTGGTTACATCGGTGATTCAGGGCAACCTCGCATCTACCCTCACCTTCGGACAGTTCGTCAAGGCTATCGCGTCTTTCCTTGCTCCTTACCTTGCTATGTGGGGCGCTGTGGCTGCTATTCCTGAATTCGGTCTCAACTGGCGCGTTCTCTTCGCTATCTACTTCGTTGTAGGCACATTGGCAACTCTCCTTCTCTTCGTCACACCTATCGAGGAACCTAAGGCAGAAGGCAAGGCAAGCGGTTTCGCTGATTGCATCAAGCTACTCGGCACACCTATCGTGTTCCTCTCATTCCTCGGCATCATGTGCCATGTAGGTATCGACGTAGGTACTAACACAACTGCGCCAAAGCTTCTCATGGAGCGTCTTGGAATGTCTCTTAACGATGCAGCCTTCGCTACATCACTCTATTTCATCTTCCGTACCATCGGCTGCCTGACAGGTTCCTTCTTCCTCCGCGTACTGAAGACTCGCACATTCTTCATCATCTCTGTCATCCTTATGGCACTCTCAATGGTGGGTATGTTCTTCGGTCAGGAGCAGTGGATGCTCTATGCAGCCATCGCTTGCGTAGGCTATGGCAACTCAAACATCTTCTCTATGTGCTTTGCAAATGCCCTTCAGGCTGTTCCTGAGAAGCAGAACGAGGTAAGCGGACTGATGATTATGGGTCTCTTCGGCGGTACTCTCTTCCCTCTCGCTATGGGTGTTGCTTCCGATGCAATGGGCCAGGCAGGTGCAGTTCTCTGCATGACAGTAGGCGTTGTTTATCTCTTTACATATATTAATAAACTAAAATAAAAGTCCCCCATCCCCCTTGGGGCTTATAACTTATGGAAAATTACATCGTAGGACTTGGTGAGATACTCTTTGATTGTCTCCCAGACGGAAAGAAACTCGGCGGTGCACCTGCCAATTTCGCATATCATGCAAGTCAGTTCGGTCTCAACGGCATCGCTGTATCAGCAATCGGTGATGATGAAAACGGCCGTGAAATAGTGGATATTCTCAAGGCTCAGGGTGCTAAGAGTCATCTTGAGACTGTTGACTTCCCAACAGGCACAGTACAGGTAACTCTCTCTGGCAATGGCATTCCTCAGTATGACATCTGCCTCGGCGTGGCTTACGACAACATCCCTTGGACTCCTGCTATCGAAGAGATAGCAAAGAATGCTCGTGCCGTTTGCTTCGGTTCGCTCGCTCAGCGTACTGCAGTCACTCGCTCTACAGTTCAGAAGTTCCTTGACACCATGCCACAACTCGGCACTCTCAAGGTGTTCGACATCAACCTTCGTCAGCAGTGGTACTCAAAGGAAGTTATCGAGGAGAATCTCAATCGCTGTAATGTACTCAAGCTCAACGATGAGGAAATCTGCGTCGTTGCCGAACTCCTTGACCTCGGTGAGGTACCTGCACCAACAGATGCAGAGCCACTTCAGCTTACAGATTTCGAAGACCAGTGTCGCGACATCATGCGCATCTATGACCTTCAGATGATTATCCTCACATGTGGCACCAATGGTTCTTATGTCTTCCACTCTGAAGGCGTTTCATTCCAGCCAACACCAAAGGTGAAGGTTGCTGACACAGTAGGTGCTGGCGACTCATTCACAGGTTCTTTCGTAGCATGTGTTCTCAATGGCAAGCCAATAGCAGAGGCTCACAAGACAGCCGTTCAGGTATCTGCCTTCGTTTGCTCGCAGAATGGTGCTATGCCAAAGCTCCCAGAGGAACTTACAAAATAAAATCGTATAGTTAAGAGGTCATCATTAGAAAATCGTATAGTTAAAAGGTCATCATTGATCTTGTTAACTTACTCAATGTTATCTATATAAACTTAATGAGGGCGTGTCAGTTGACACGCCCTCATCGTATTTTTACCACTTACTGGTTATTTCTTTAGTCATTCTCCTTAATGAGATCGTTGTAGTCGCACTCCTTGTTAGGAATAGCCCAGATCCAACGAGTATCATCACCAGCAGCAATCTTGATAGCAAATGTTGAGTGGAAGTTACCTGCAGAAGCAAGACCCTTAGAAACCTCGAGAGGCTTACGGTTGATATCCTTCTTCCAGCGCTTGCAGTCAGTCCAGTCGAAGCCCTCACCCCAGAGGTCGAAGCGACGGTAAAGCTTAACTTCCTCGAGAAGATCAGCGCCAGTCTTATTGCAAGTATAATCACTATCGTAAGGCTTTACAGCCTTTTCGAGCAACTTCTTTACATCGTTATCCTTGCCAGCGATATGGCAGAGAGCCTCAGCCTCTGTGTAATACATCTCAGCAGCACGAACGAGGTTGAATGAACCACCACCAGGCATGAACGCAGCGCGGAGCTTGAACTGCATGTAACCGAAGATGTAGCTGGTAGAATATACATAGCCGGAATTAACACCACGAGTGTACATAGTACCCTTTGTTGTACGGCCAGTTGTTGCATTCATCTCCTTGAACTCTGTATCTGTCTGAGGAACGAGGAAGAGATTACGGCGTACATCAGTAGCAGGAATCTGCTCAATAAGTTCCTTAGAGATCGCTACAGGATAGCTACGGCAAGCACTTGCAGAAGAGTTAGAGCCAATATAAGCGAAGTAGCTATAGTAGTAGAGAGTCTGATCCTCTGCCTCATATACACCCCAGATCCATTCATTGTTAGGAGCATTGAAACCTGCAGCATATTCCTTTGCACCCATCAAGTCGTGACCAGTACGAGCATTTGCTGCACATTCAGCAGCTACAGCCCAATCCTCACGATAGAGAGCAGCACGAGCCTTTACAGCGTATGCAGCCTCAAGAGTTGGTAGATAGAAATCTACGCTTGAAGACTTAACACCACTCGCCTTGAAGAGCTTGATAGCCTCGTCAAGGTCTGCATAAATCTGATCGTAAGTCTCCTTAAGAGTAGAGAGCGCCTTCTCCTGAGCCTCACCAGCATCAGTAGCCTTAAGACGGAGAACAACACCGTCAGAAGCACCATTGTTTGAGTCCTGCCAACGCTTGCTGTACATTGTTACGAGGTTATAGTAACTGTATGCACGATAAGTGAGAGCCTGAGCCTTGATAAACTTCTTGTCTGCATCAGTGCCTGCAGCCTCATCTACACGATCAATAACCTGATTGGCATTACCGATGAGCTTATAATAATAGTACCAAGGATAGTAAGCATACGAACTTGTCTTACTTGTCTTATAGGTAGCAAGGTTGTTCCAAAGTGAAGCCCAACCGGTCTGGTTACACTTCTGGGTATCATTACCATTGAAGTTGTTATACCAGTTCTTCATTGTTCCCTCACCATTCATACCCTGTGTGCTGAGGTACTGTGATGTCATCATTCTTGCAATACCATTAACAGCGAGTGCACAGTTTTCTGTGGTACCGAAAGCTGTCTGCATAGAGATGGCATCATTTGGAGTCTGCTCAAGATAATCCTCGCTACATGATGTGGCAAGCAAGAGACCAGCAGCGAGAGTTCCGAATAATTTTATTGTTGATTTCATATAAATATCGTATTATTCTTTAGTTGGACATTATTTGATAGTCACAATAGCAATACGGTTTGCATGATTTGAAGCAGCACCCTTTGCTACAACATTAATAACGTTGACACCGCGTGACTTGAGATAGTCAGCAACAGCATTAGCACGCTTCTGTGAGAGTTCGTTGTTCATGTCAGCATTACCTTCTGGAGAAGCATAGGCTACGATTTCAACGCTCTGTCCGCTCTTGATGCCATTGAGTTCTGCTGTATCCTCGATATCGCTTGATGCAACAGGGAATGTTACAACGAATGTGCTCTGAACAGGAGTCTCCTTCATTACAGGCTTCTCAACAACCTTCTCGACTACCTTTTCAACAACCTTCTCAACAGCTGGCTGCTCTACAGGACGGATCTGAGCATAGTCAGCAGCCTTAACTACAGGCTTTGTAGAACCGAACTTAACCTTTACGCCGATAGAGAATACTCGTGGAGTAACAAGGTAGTTATACTGTGTACCAGCGAAGCTCTGCTGTGGGTTCATACCCTTGCGAGCTGTCTTTGTGAATACGTTCTCACAAGAAGCTGTGATGCTTACGTCATCGAGCTGGAGAGGAGCGAGGAGCTTCTTAGGCAACTGATAACCAACCTGGAGGTTCTTGAATACGAGATAGCTTGCGCTTGTGAGCCAACGAGAAGATGTAGTGTTAACCTGCGAGCTGAGGTCATAGTTGAGAACAGGTATATTGCCGCTCCAGAAAGCGCTCTCTGTTGTAGCATCTTCAGGTCTCCATGAGTTGAGTGCATCTACGTGCATAGAAGATGGAGAAGAACCTGCCTGCATGAGTGACTGATAGTTATAGTCGATAACCTTACCGCCAAGCTGATATGTGAAGAGAGCATTGAGAGAGAGCTGCTTCCAGTTCACACCGAGGTTGAAGCTACCATATACAGGAGCCATTGCAGAACCCTGGAACTCCTTCTTTGCGTAAGTAGTGGTATATGAGTAAGGAACACCGTCGATAATTGTGATGTCATTCATTCCTGAAGCAGGAACGAGAGTACCATTGTAGTCACCATTCTCATCCTTTGACCAGTCACCATACTGCTTGCCGTCAAGCTCGAAGCGATATGAGTTGCCCTGTGCGTCGCCATCGTTGAACTTATAGAGAGAGTAACCATTCTTTGAGTCAACGCCCTCGAATGTGTAGAGATAGAAGTCATAGCGTGATTTACCCTCTACGATATACTTTGTACCGTCGATGATACCATTCTTGTTCTGCTCAGGAAGCTTTGTTACCTTATTCTTAATATAGGTCATGTTAGCACCTACGTTGATCTTCCAATCCTTGTTCTTGAATACGTCAACGTCAGCAGAAATTTCGAAGCCACGGTTAGAGATAGTACCAAGGTTCTTTGTCACTACAGACTCTGCATAGCTTGATGTTGTAGCACCTGCAGAAAGTGGAAGATATACGTCGAAGAGCAGGTCCTTGTTACGCTTGTCGAAGTACTCGATAGCGAAGTTGAGACGGTTGAAGAGACGGCCCTCAAGACCTACACCCCAAGACTGGTTTGTCTCCCACTTAAGGTCCTTATTAGGGAACTGAGTAAGATAGAGAGCACCGATGTTAGAGTTCTGGTTTACATTATAGAGAGCCTGTGAAGCATAGTAGCCTACGCCAGAGTCATTACCTACCTCACCATAGTCAGCACGGAGCTTCAGGAAGTTTACAAAATCATACTTCTCCATGAACTTCTCATTGCTGATAACCCAGTTAGCACCTACTGACCAGAAGTTACCCCAACGTGAATCCTTGTGGAAGCGTGAAGAACCGTCACGACGGAAGTTAGCCTCTACGTTGTAGCGATCATCATATCCGTAGCGTACACGACCGAGGTATGACTCGTTGTTGTATGTATAGTCAGAACCATCAAGGTCAGTGATAGATGTGAAGTTTGTGAAGTTACCCCAACCTGGTACGATCTCATTTGTCTTATAACCGTAGAGATAGTTGTAGTTCTTTGAGTAGTTCTCATGAGAAGCGAGAACATCTACAGAATGAACACCAAACTCATGAGCCCAGTGCAACTGCTGTCTGAACTGATACTCCTTATAGCTGTATTCCTCGCGCTTAGCACGGCCCATAGAACCCTTACCATCACCGATAACTGCACTGTTGTAAGTATAGTTGCGGTTGTTACGTGTATTCAAGTTGCCGAGCACTGTAGCTGTGATGCCATAAGGAAGGATAATGTCAGCGTAGAGAGTTGTATTGATTGTGTTACGAACGCTCTTGTCATAGTTAAGCTCATTCTCCCACATAACGTGACGGTCAGCATACTGGTTACGTGTAGCAAACTGGTTGCCATCAGCATCTGTGTAGTAACCTGGGTCATACTGCTTGTTGCCATCAGCATCGTAGATGTAGTTACCTGTCTTCACGTCGTGGAGGTGAACAGGATAGATAGGAGCAATGTTACGTGCATACATAAATACGTTTGTATATGATGCATCGCTGTTACCATTGGTATTCAGATAATTCTGGTGAGAAGCATTAAGAGAGAGACCTGTCTTGAACCAGCTCACTGGCTTCACGTTTACAGCCATGCTTCCAGAGAAACGCTCGAAACCAGAATCCTTCAGATAACCATTCTCATCGAGGTAGCCAGCAGAGAAGCGGTAGTCAGCCTTGTCTGCTGCACCAGCTGCGCTGAGGTTATACTCCTGACGGTAGCCCTTACGAACTGCCTGATCATACCAGTCGAGGTCGTCAGCATATCCACCGAGAATCTGAGCATCAGCAACCATCTTACCGTTAGCATCAAAGAGAGCGTCATCAGCCTTGTTGAAGATATTCAGATAAGCGATATCATTGATAACGTTCTTGCTTGCATAAGCAGCAGAAGTAGCCAAATCCTCTTCATTTGTGTACATGCGATGGTTACGGAGATTCATCCACTGAGCCTCCATCCACTGCTTAGCATCCAAGCGGTCATACTCAGGAATACCACGCATGTAAGAACCCTGCTTTACGTCGAGAGTTACGTTGAGCTTGCCCTGCTGACCCTTCTTTGTGGTGATGAGAACAACACCGTTTGAAGCGCGGTTACCATAGAGAGCTGCAGAAGCAGCATCCTTCAATACAGAGATTGACTCGATATCTGCTGGGTTGAGGTCGGAGATATTACCACCATAAGCAACACCATCAAGAACATAGAGAGGACTAGAAGAACCATTTACGGTACCGATACCACGGATGCGGATTGAAGGATCCGTACCAGGAGCACCATAAGAAGAGTTTACCTGTACACCAGCAACAGTACCTTCAAGCGCACTTGTTACGCTGGATACTGGACGAAGTTCGATAGCTTCGCTCTTTACTGTCTGAATAGCACCAGTAAGAGTTGTCTTCTTCTGTGTACCATAAGCTACTACTACAACCTCATCAAGGTTAGCAGCGTCTGGGTTAAGGAATGTCTTCAGATTGTTTCCTGCAGTAACATAGGCACTAATCATACCTACATAGGAAATCTCAAGCTTTGCTTTTGCTGAAGGAACGACGATGGAATACTTACCATCAAGGTCTGTTACAGTACCCGTTGTCTCACCCTCTACTCTTACAGAGGCTCCGATAACAGGCTGTCCGTCCTCAGCACTAATGACAACACCTGTTGCCTTTGTCTGTGCAAACGCTCCTCCAATTACGAGGAAAAGCATTGCAATGAACATTACAAGTCTTTGTTTCATAAATCACTACTGTCCACTAAAAATCGCAAAACGTTCTTTGAAATAATTGAATTATAGTTAGTTGCAAGAGTTTTTTGTGCGCAACGATTTGAATTTGTAACTTTGCAGCCATAAACAGGACTGCATATGCTAAAAGACAAA